>JAIXLP010000028.1:96976-116055 GCA_026954015.1 Burkholderiales bacterium
CGTGACGCTGGAGCTGCGCCGCGGCAACGACTACTCCATCCTCAACACCGAGAGCCCCAACCTGACCTACGCGCCCGAGCGCCTGTCCATGGAGAAGGTGGAGGACGCGCCCTTCAGCCCGCTGGACCGCATCGGCCAGCTCACCATGCGCAACCTCGACATCTCCGACACCCGCGGCAAGCTGGGCGTGTACGCGCGCGCCGGCCTGCTGTCGCTGGGCGGCAATGCCGCGCTGGCACAGCTCGAAGACGGCAGCCCCCGCAAGTAAGCCCAGGCGCAGCGCATGCAAGCACCCCTCTCTCCCATCCGCGTCGGCATCGTGGGCTATGGCAACCTGGGCCGCGGCGTGGAGGCCGCCATCGCCAAGAACCCGGACATGGCCACGGCCGCCATCTACACGCGGCGCGACCCGGCGCAGCTCCAGCCCCTGGGCGCCGGCGTGGCCGTGCACGGCCTGGACCAGCTGCCCGGCCACCGCGACCGGCTCGACGTGCTCATCCTGTGCGGCGGCTCCAAGGACGACCTGCCGCGCCAAAGCCCCGAGCTGGCGCGCCACTTCAGCCTGGTGGACAGCTTCGACACCCACGCCCGCATCCCCGGGCATTTCGCGGCCGTGGACGCCGCGGCGCAGGCCGGCCGCACGACGGCGCTGATCTCCGCGGGCTGGGACCCCGGCATGTTCTCGCTCAACCGCCTGATGGGCGAGGCCCTGCTGCCCGACGGCGCGACCTACACCTTCTGGGGCAAGGGCCTGAGCCAGGGCCACTCCGACGCCATCCGCCGCGTGCCCGGCGTGGCCGGCGGCGTGCAGTACACCATTCCCGTGCCCGAGGCCGTGGACAAGGTGCGCAGCGGCGTGCGCCCCCAGCTCAGCACGCGCGAGAAGCACCGGCGCGAATGCTACGTGGTGCTGCAGGCCGGCGCCGACGCCGAGACCGTGCGCCACACCATCGTGAACATGCCGCACTACTTCGACGAGTACGACACCACGGTGCACTTCATCAGCGCCGAGGAGCTGGCGCGCGCGCACGGCGCCATGCCGCATGGCGGCTTCGTGATCCGCAGCGGCAACACCTCGGCCCGCAGCCAGCAGGTCATCGAGTACCGCCTGCAGCTCGACAGCAACCCCGAGTTCACCGCCAGCGTGCTCGTGGCCTACGCGCGCGCCGTGCACCGTCTGCAGCAGGCCGGCCAGCACGGCTGCAAGACGGTGTTCGACGTGCCCCCGGGCCTGCTCTCGCCCAAGAGCGCGGAGCAACTGCGCGCCGAACTGCTCTGAGGCCCCCTGCCCCGCCCGGCGGCGCCAGCGCCCCGGGCGGGCCGCGCCATCAGGGCCAAAATGGCCTCCAGCGCTTGATGGGCAAGCGCGAGCAGCTATCGAAAGAGAAGCAAATGAGCGAACAGCAACGGGTGGCCATGGTGGTGGCGGGCGGCAGCGGCATGGGCGCCGCCGCCGCGCGCGCCCTGCATGCGGCGGGCTTTGCCCTGGGCATACTCTCGTCCTCCGGCAAGGGCGCGGCCCTGGCCCATGCACTGGGCGGCGTGGGCGTGACGGGCTCGAACCAGAGCGTGGCCGACCTGCAGGCGCTGGTGGACGCCGTGATGCAGCGCTGGGGCCGCATCGACGTGCTGGTCAACGGCGCAGGCCACGGCCCCAAGGGCCGGCTGCTGGAGATCAGCGACGCGGACTGGGTGCGCGGCCTGGAGGTCTATTTTCTGAACGTGGTGCGCGCCACGCGGCTGGTGGCGCCCATCATGCAGCGCCAGGGCGGCGGCAGCATCATCAACATCTCCTCGGCCTGGGCGTTCGAGCCCGCGGCGCTGTTTCCCACCTCGGCCGTGGCGCGCGCGGGGCTGGCGGCGTTCACCAAGATCTTCTGCGACGAGTACGGTGCGCACAACATCCGCATGAACAACGTGCTGCCCGGCTGGATCGACAGCCTGCCGCAGACCGAGGAGCGCCGCCGGTCCGTGCCCTTGCAGCGCTACGGCACGGCCGAGGAGATCGGCGCGACGGTGGCCTTCCTGGCCTCCGAGGGCGCGGCCTACATCACCGGGCAGAACATCCGGGTCGATGGCGGGCTGATGCGCAGCGTGTGAGCCGTCAGGGCGCCGCCACCGCGGGCGCGGGCGGCGTGCGCATGGCGCGCACGATGGTCGCCAGCAGCACGCCGTAGGCGGGCACGAACAGCAGCAGGCTCACCGCCAGCTTGATGGCGTAGTCCACCCAGGCGATCTCCACCCAGTGCGCGGCCATGAAGGCGTCGGGGCTGCGCCAGAAGGCGATGGAGAAGAACGCCGCCGTGTCCAGCGCCTGGCCGAACACCGAGGCCGCCGCGGGCGCGAGCCACCAGGCGCGGCTCTTCTGGCGGATGCGGTCGAACACCTGGATGTCCAGGAGCTGCCCCAGCACGTAGGCGGCGAAGCTGGCAAAGGCGATGCGGAACACGAAGGTGTTGAACGCGCCCAGCGACTCCCAGCCGTTGAAACGCCCCTCATGGAACAGCACCCCCACCACGTAGGAGGCGGCGAGCGCAGGCAGCATGGCGCGCGTGATGACGCGGCGCGCCTGGGGCTTGCCGATCAGGCGCACCGTCAAATCCGTGGCGAGGAAGATGAACGGGAAGCTGAACGCGCCCCAGGTGCTGTGAAAGCCGAAAAGCATGATCGGCAGTTGCACCAGGTAGTTGCTGGCGATGACGATGGCGATGTGGAACGCCACCAGGAGGGAGAGGTACAGCGGCACGCGCGAAGGCGGCGCCTGGATGGTGCTCATGGCAGTCCTTTTTGGTGAATGGGGGCGAGGGAACCCATGCTGGCGAAATTGCCGGGGCGCGATTGTAGCGGATGGCCGCAGCCGGCCGCCACAGCGATTTCAGGTGTTTTTGGCCTTCAGCGCTTGTGCAGCAAGCGCGAGCAGCTATCAAAAAAAGAGTAAGTAAGCTTTCAAGCCCTCAGACCACCACCGGCTCGGGCTCCAGGCGGATGCCAAAGCGCTCGTACACGCTGGTCTGTATGGCCTTGGCCAGGGTCATGACCTCGCCGCCGGTCACGCTGTCCTCGGGCGTGCCGCGGTTGACCAGCACCAGGGCCTGCTTGTCGTACACGCCGGCGCGGCCCACGGTCTTGCCCTTCCAGCCGCAGGCGTCGATGAGCCAGCCCGCCGCGAGCTTGACGCTGCCGTCGGGCATGGGGTAGTGCACGATCCGGGGCTCGCGCGCGATGATGTCCTGGCACTGCTCGGGCGTGACGGTGGGGTTCTTGAAGAAGCTGCCCGCATTGCCCAGCGTGCCCGGGTCGGGGAGCTTGGCGCGGCGGATCTCGCACACCCAGTCGAAGATCTGCTGCGCGCTGGGATGCGCCACGCCGGCCTCGGTGCGCTTTCTCTCCAGGTCGAGGTAGCCGAGCTGGGGCACCCAGGGCCGCGGCAGGCGCAGGCGCACATGGGTGATGACGGCCCGCCCCGCCAGCCCCATGCCGCGCGGCGCGCTGCCCGGCAGGCCGGGCATGGCGGGCGCGTGCTTGAACACCGAATCGCGGTAGCCGAAGGCGCATTGCGCGGCGTCGAGGGTGAAGGTCTCGCCCGTCGCCAGGTCGAAGCCGTCGAGCGACTCGAAGCGGTCCTGCAGCTCCACGCCGTAGGCGCCGATGTTCTGCACCGGCGCCGCGCCCACGGTGCCCGGGATGAGCGCCAGGTTCTCCAGCCCGGGCCAGCCCTGCGCGAGCGTCCAGGCGACGGTGTCGTGCCAGGGCTCGCCCGCGCCGACCTCGATGGTCCAGGCCCTGGCATCCTCGCGCACCAGGCGGCGGCCCTGGATTTCCATCTTCAGGACCACGCGCTCCACGTCCCCGGTCAGCACCACATTGCTGCCGCCGCCGAGCACGAACACCGGCCGCTGCCCGAGCACGGGGTCGGCATGCAGCGCCGGCAGGTCCTGGACCGACCGCACGCGCACCAGCGTGTGGGCACGGGCAGCGATGCCAAAGCTGTTGTAGGGCTGCAGCGACACGTTTTTCTCGACTACCATTGCTCGGATTGTCGCACCGGGCCCTTCCGGGCGGCCCGCCTTTCTGGAGAACCACCCCGCCATGCCGTCTTTTGATACCGTCTGTGAAGCCGATTTCGTCGAAGTGAGGAACGCCGTGGACAACACGGCCAAGGAAATCGGAACGCGCTTCGACTTCAAGGGCACCTCCGCCGCCATCGAACTCAAGGACAAGGAAATCACGCTGTTTGGCGACGCCGATTTCCAGCTCACCCAGGTCGAGGACGTGCTGCGCAACAAGCTGGCCAAGCGCGGCGTGGACGTGCGCTTTCTCGACGTGGGCAAGCCGCAGAAGATCGGCGGCGACAAGCTCAAGCAGACCGTCAAGGTGCGCAACGGCATCGACAGCGAGCAGGCCAAGAAGATCCAGCGGCTCGTCAAGGACAGCAAGATCAAGGTGCAGGCCGCCATCCAGGACGAGAAGGTGCGCGTCACCGGCGCCAAGCGCGATGACCTGCAGGCCGTGATGGCGCTGATCCGCAAGGAGATCGCCGACATGCCGCTGTCGTTCAACAACTTCCGCGACTAGCCCCCTGCCCCCGCGGGCCCGCCGCCATGCTGCAGCACACCCCCTCCCTGCGCGCCCTCGCCTGGGCGCTCGCCTGCGCCGCAGCGGCCTGCGGCAGCGCCTGGGCGGCCCCGGCCGTCACCCTGGCCGGCATGCTGGGCGGCAAGGCCCTGCTGGTGGTCGACGGCAGCCCGCCCAAGGGCGTGGCCCCCGGCCAGACACACCTGGGCGTGAAGGTGCTGTCCGTCGCGCGCGACGAGGCCGTGATCGAAATCGACGGCCGGCAGAGCACGCTGCGCGTGGGCGAGGCCCCGGTGAGCGTGGGCCGGCGCAGCGGCATGGGCCAGCGCATCGTGCTCCAGGGTGACAGCCGCGGGCACTTCATCCAGCAGGGCCTCATCAACGGGCGCGTCATACAGTTCATGGTGGACACGGGCGCAACCACCGTGGCCATAGGGCGGCCTGATGCCGAGCGCATGGGCCTGCCCTACCAGAAAGGCCAGGCCGTGATGCTCAACACCGCCAACGGCGCCACGCAGGGCTGGCGCCTGCGGCTGGACTCGGTGCGCATCGGCGACGTGGAGGTCTTCCAGGTCGATGCCATCGTCACCCCGCAGGCCATGCCCTACGTGCTGCTGGGCAACAGCTTTCTGGGCCAGTTCCAGATGACGCGCACGAACGACCAGATGGTGCTGGAAAAGCGCAATTGACCATGACCGCCCCCGCCCCCCTGCTCCACGCCCAGGACGACGAGTACGAGGACTTGCTCAGCCTCTGGAGCGACCTGGAGGCAGGCCTGTCGGTGCTGCTCGCCCGCCCGCGCCAGGCGCAGGACTTTGCCGCCAAGGTGCGCCAGTTCGACCAATGGCTGCAGGACCTGGTGACGCACGACATCGACGGCTCGCTGTACCTGATGTTCCAGCTCGCGGCGACCTCCACCGTGGGCTACAGCGCCTCGCACGCCCTGGTGTGCGGCACGCTGTGCCACATCATGGCGCGCGAATTCGGCCTGCCGGAGAACGAGCGCAACGCCCTGGTGCGCGCCGCGCTCACCATGAACATCGCCATGACGCGCATGCAGGACGAACTGGCCGTGCAGCGCGAGCAGCCCAACGCCGCGCAAAAGGAGATGATCGGCAGCCACCCCGTGCAATCGCAGGCCTTGCTCGAGGAGCTGGACATCACCAACGACCTGTGGCTGGACCTGGTCGCCCAGCACCACCAGCGCCTGCCCGAACGCACGCCCCTGCAGCAGTTGAGCCCGGTGGACCGGCTCACGCGCATCCTGGGCACCATCGACCGCTACGCGGCCATGATCAGTCCGCGCAAGTCGCGCCCGGGGCGCAGCGCCACGGACTCGGTGCGCGAGCTGGTGGGCAAGGACGTGCAGGAGCGCGACGAGGTCGGCCTGATGCTGGTGCGCACCGTGGGCCTGTGCCCGCCCGGCACCTTCGTGCGCCTGGACAACGGCGACATCGCCGTGGTGCTGCGCCGCAGCGAAAAGCCCAATCTGCCGCTGGTGGCCAGCGTCGTCGAGCGCGGGGACAAGGTGCTGAGCGCGCCGCGCCTGCACCAGACGGCCGAAGGCCCGCCGCGCGTGCAGTCCGCCCTGGCGCGCAACGCGGTGACGGTGGACCTGAACCACCGCGCCATGGTGCGCCTGGGCCTGTACGCCGCCCAGCCGCGCCAGTACCAGGCCACGCAGCCCGCAGGCCTCTGAGCGCCGCCGCGCTGCGAAAGCGGGGGGAAGCAGCGCAGCCGCTCAGGGGGGGTGTGCCCTACTCCCTCAATGCCCCCAGTAGATCAGGGCGTCGCGCCCCCGCACCGACAGATCGACCCGGGCCCCCACGGGCAGCAGTACCTTGGTGGCCACATGGCCGTAGGGCAGGCCCGTGAGCACCGGAATGTCCACCTGGCTGCGCAGCCAGTCCACCACGCTCTGCAGCTTGAAGCCCTTGTCGTGCGGCGCGAGCCGGTAGTTGGTGAACTGGCCCAGCAACAAGGCCTTCTGCCGCGCCAGCACGCCCGCGTGCAGCAGTTGCGTGAGCATGCGCTCGATGCGGTAAGGGTGCTCGTTCACGTCCTCGACGAACAGGATGCCGCCATCGACCTGCGGGAAATACGGCGTGCCCACGAGCGCGCACAGCACGGCGAGGTTGCCGCCCCACAGCGTGGCACCGGCGATGTCCAGCTCCGGCAGCGGCAGCTCGGGCGCGCCGGCCGCGCGCCGCTCCTTGGGCAGGCGCCAGCCGGCGCCCTCGCCATGGCCGCTGAGCAGGTCGTCGAAGCAGGCCTCCATGATGTCGTCGGGCACGCCCGGCACGCCGAAATCGGCGCCCAGCGCGGGGCCGGCCCAGGTGACCGCACCGGCCCGTGCCAGCACGGCGCACTGCAGGGCCGTGAAGTCGCTGACGCCCACAAACTGCGTTCCCCGCTCCACCGCCCGCGCCACGGCCGTGCCGTCGATGCCGGGCAGGATGCGCGTGAGGCCGTAGCCCCCGCGGGAGATCAGCGCCACGTCGGCGCCGCTGGCGGCAGCGCGGTGGATGGCCGCCAGGCGCGTGGCATCGTCGCCGGCAAAGCGCGTGTGCTGGGCCAGGGCGTCGGGGTCGATCTCGACCTCGTGCCCCAGGGCCTGCAGACGCTTGACGCCGCGGCGAAAGGCCGCCTTGTCGCGCACGGCGCTGGACGGCGAATAGATGTAGATGTGCTTGGGGCCGTGCGCATGGCCGCAGCCGCAGTGTGCGTGGTCGTCGTGGTCGGAAGGCAAGGCGTCCGGGCCCGGTGCGGCCCGCTCCATGGTGGCTAGGGCACGAAGTATTCCACAGCCTGGCGCGCCACCGGCTCGCCATGCTCCTGCACGAAGTGGCCCGCCTGCGGCAGCACCACGAGCGGGGCGGCGCCGCGCACGCTCTGCTGCAGTTGCTGCATGACAGGCACGCCCAGCACGGGGTCGGCCGCGCCGGCAAAGAGCAGGCTGCGGCCCGTCCACGCGTGCTGCCAGAAATCACGGGCGGCGCGCGCGAGCGCGGCACCGGCGTCCTGCGGATGCTCGGGCACCAGGCGCGGGAAGGCGCGCAGCGCGGCGCGGTGGCCCGCGTCGGGGAAGGGCGCGTCGTAGGCCGCGCACTCGGCCGCGCTCAGGTGCGGGTTGCCGCGCGCGAGCAGGCGCCACACGCCATACAGGGGCTGGCGCGCGCACATCGCACGCCAGTCCAGAAAACCCTGCGACAGCGGCACCTCGCCCGTGGCCAGCAGCGTGTTCATGGCCAGCAGGCCGGCAAAGCGCCCGGGCATCTCCATGGGCAGCGTCAGGCCCAGGATGCCGCCCCAGTCCTGCACCACCAGCACCACGTTGTGCAGGTCCAGGCGCTGCACCAGTTCGAGCAGCACCTGGCGGTGCCAGGCAAAGCTGTGTGCGTCCTCCTTCTTGGGCTTGTCGCTCTGGCCGAAGCCGATCAGGTCGGGCGCGACCACGCGGTGGCCCGCCTGCGTGAACACGGGCAGCATGCGCCGGTACACATAGCTCCAGGTGGGGTTGCCGTGCAGGCACAGCCAGGTGAGCGGCGCGGCGCGCGGGCCTTCGTCGAGGTAATGCAGGCGCAGGCCGCCGAGCGCGGGCAGGTCGCTCAGGTAGTGCGGCGCCCAGGGGTAGCCGGGCAGATCGGCAAAGCGCTGGGCGGGCGTGCGCAGCGCATCCTCGCGCAGCGGGTGCGCGGCCAGCGCCTGGGCACGCTGCTGGCTGCGCCGCGTGCGGAAGAACGCCGCCAGCAGCGCGCCGCACTCCTGGGCCAGCACCCCGCCCTGCACCTGCGTGTGGTGGTTGAGCAGGGGCTGGGCAAACAAGTCCACCACCGAGCCCGCGGCGCCGGTCTTGGGGTCGGGCGCGCCGTACACCACACGCGGCAGGCGCGCGTGCAGCAGCGCGCCGCTGCACATGGCGCAGGGCTCCAGCGTGACGTAGAGCGTGCAGTCCTCCAGCCGGTAGTTGCCGCGCTGCTGCGCTGCCGCGCGCAGGGCGACGATTTCGGCGTGCGCCGTGGGGTCGTGCCCCGCCACGGGGGCGTTGCGCCCGGTGGCCAGCACGCGGCCCTCATGCACCAGCACAGCGCCCACGGGCACCTCGCCCGCGTGCGCCGCGGCCTCGGCCTCGGCCAGGGCCAGGCGCATCCAGTGGGTGTCGTCGTGCACCGTCATATCGTGGTATTTGCTATTTTTTCCGTAGCTGCTTGCGCTTGGCGAGCAAGCGCCAGAGGCCATTTTCATGCCCATTTGCACCCGCGCGGCCAAGCTGCCTCAGTCCGCCACCATGCCCAGGGTCTGCATCCACTGGGCCAGGCCCTGGGCGCCCGCATCGCCCGCACGGTAGGCCGCATACATGGCGGCGTGCGATTCCCTGCGGTGCTGGTTGAGCTTGAGCTTGCACTGCAGGCTGCTCACGTGCAGCTCGAAGGCCACGATGCCCGCCAGCATCTTGTGCGCAAAGCCCTCGCCCAGGGCGCGCCACTGCTCGGCATAGGGCGGCTCATGGTCGCCGATCAGCGCCTTGAGCAGGGCATCCTTGGCGGCGGGTTCCTCGACGAACACGGTGCGCACGCGGCAGTGCACGGCCAGGTAGTTCCATGTGGGCACGCGCTCGCGGTCCGGGTACACCGCGGGCGAGAGGTAGGCATGCGGCCCGAGAAAGGCCACCAGCGCCTCGGGGCGCTGCTGCAGGTAGCGCCAGTGCGGGTTGCCGCGCGCGCAGTGGCCCAGCAGCACGCGCTGCGAGCCGCGCACCTGCAGGTGCAGGGGCAGGTGGGTGATGAACGGGAAGCCCTCGTCGTCGGTGGAGACGAGGCTGGCCAGCGGGTGGGCGCGCATGAGGGCGTCGGCATGCGCGCCGTCGAGGCTTTGGAACTGGGCGGGCAAGTACATGACAGGGTCTCCGGCAGGCCCCACTGTAGCGGCAAACCCGGGTGCGATTCAGCCCAGCACTTCCTTGAGCGCGGCGTCGTACAGGTCGGTGAGCTTGTCCATCACCTCCAGCAGGCGCTCGCTGGTGGTGGCCAGGGTCTCCATGCCCTTGTCGTCGGGCTTGCGCTGCAGGGCCGCCTCGAAGAACAGCCATTGGCCCTTGCCCAGCTCGAGCTCGTTGCGGATGGCGGGCGTGCTGATGGGCGCGGCCGCCAGGGCGTCCAGGGCCAGGCGGAATTCGGTGGCGTCGGCCTTCATCTGCTCGCGCAGGCCCTTGCCGTCGAGCCGGGCCGCCGCGAGGAAGTAGTCGCGCGCCATGCGCTGCGAGAGCGCGCGCTGGCGGCCCGCGGTATTGACGAGCTTGGCGGTGTTGATCCTGGCGGCCTTCTCGAAGGCCTCGGTGGCGGACTGCGCCGCCGCCATCATGCGGTCGGACTGCTGGGCCACGGCGGCCACCGATTCGCGCGTAGCGGGGATGACCAGCAGGGACTCGGTGGTGTCCGCATGCTTCTGGATGTCCATCACATGCCGGGCCAGGTCCGCGGGCCAGGGCACCTTGGCCAGGTCGTCAAAGCCGCGGCGCACCTGCTTGCGCGCATCGGCCAGGGTGCGCGCGGACTCCTCGGGCAGCACGCCCAGCAGGATCTGGCAATAGGCCTTGGCCATGCGCTGCGACAGCGCGCGGTTGCGCGCCGCCCGGTTGATGGCGGTGGACATGGCCAGTTGCGCCTGCGCCGGCGTGAGCACGGAATACAGCGCGACCGCCGCCGCGCCCTGGATCAGGGCACGGCGGGACGAAAAACAGGCAACGGAGCAGTCAAGGGTTTTCATGGATTGCCATCGCATGGGAAATGAGAACGAATTCTGCGCGCCAGCATCCAGAACTCCACTGAGGTAGATCAATCCCCTGCGGGCAGCAGCGCCTTCGACACCCCTGACGGGCGCATTGGTACCGCGGGCGCAGCGCCCCGTGGGGCACAATCGCCCCATGTCCGAACGCGTGATTCCCCTGATGGACCAGCGCAGCGCCGCGCTGGCGGCCCCCCTGCCCACCACGCCGGTTCCAGCCACGGGGCTGCTGGCCGATACACTGGGCCGGCCCTTGCGCGACCTGCGCATCAGCGTGACGGACCGCTGCAACTTCCGCTGCAACTACTGCATGCCCAAGGAAGTCTTCGGCAAGGACTACCCCTACCTGCCGCACGCCGACCTGCTGCGCTTCGAGGAGATCACGCGCCTGGCCGCCATCTTCCTGCGCCACGGCGTGCGCAAGATCCGGCTCACGGGCGGCGAGCCGCTGCTGCGCCGCAACATCGAGGGCCTGGTGGCGCAGCTCGCGGCCTTGCGCACCACCGACGGCCAGCCGCCCGAGATCACCCTCACCACCAATGGCTCGCTGCTGGCGCGCAAGGCCCCTGCCCTGCGCCAGGCCGGGCTGCAGCGCGTGACCGTGAGCCTGGACGGCCTGGACGACGCGGTGTTCCGGCGCATGAACGACGTGGACTTCCCCGTGGCCGAGGTGCTGGCCGGCATTGCCGCCGCACGCGCGGCGGGCCTGGCGCCGGTCAAGGTCAACATGGTGGTCAAGCGCGGCACCAACGAGCACGAAATCCTGCCCATGGCGCGGCATTTCCGCGGCACGGGCGTCATCCTGCGCTTCATTGAATTCATGGACGTGGGCGCCACCAACGGCTGGCGCATGGACGAAGTCCTGCCCTCGCGCGAGGTCATCGCGCGCCTGCGCGCCGAGCTGCCGCTGGTGCCGCTGGAGCCGACGGCGCCGGGCGAGACGGCCCAGCGCTGGGGCTATGCCGACGCGCAGGGGCGGCACGACCCCGCGCTGGGCGAGGTGGGCGTGATCAGCAGCGTGACCCAGGCCTTCTGCGGCGACTGCAACCGCGCGCGCCTCTCGACCGAAGGGCGCCTGTACCTGTGCCTGTTCGCCGACAAGGGCTACGACCTGCGCAGCCTGCTGCGCTCGGGCGCGAGCGACGATGCCATCGCCAGCGCGCTGGGCGCGATCTGGCAAGGCCGCAGCGACCGCTACTCCGAACTGCGCAGCAGCCTGCCCGCGGAGCCGGGCACAGGCAAGCGCCGCATCGAGATGAGCTACATCGGCGGATGATATGGGAACACCCCCTGAGCGGCTGCGCCGCTTCCCCCCGCTCTCGCAGTGCTGCGCACTGCGGGCAGGGGGACGCAGCCAGCGCGGCGGGGCGGCCCTTGCGCGGCTGCCCTGGCCTTGGGCTGCGCCGCTGGCATACGACAGACGCAGGGCTCAGCACCATGGATCACCGACATGAAGAGCCGCCCCCTGAGCGGCTGCGCCGCTTCCCCCTTCTCTCGCAAAGCGGTGCTTTGCGGGAAGGGGGACGCAGCCTGCGCGGCGGGGCGGCCCTTGCGCGGCTGCCCTGGCCTTGGACTGCGCCCCTGGCATACGACAGACGCAGAGCTCAGCGTCCAGAATGACTGACATGCCCGCCATTGCCCCCGCAGACATCACGGGCCTGGTGCTGGCCGGCGGCCAGGGCACGCGCATGGGGGGCGTGGACAAAGGCCTGCAGCCGCTGCACGGCGCGCCGCTGGCGCTGCTGGCGCTGCGCCGGCTGGCGCCGCAGGTCGGTACCGTGCTCGTCAATGCCAACCGCCACCTGGCCGCCTACCGGGCCTGGGGCGCCCCGGTCTGTCCGGACACCCTGCCCGGCTTCGCCGGCCCGCTGGCGGGCTTTCTGGCCGGGCTGGAGCACTGCCGCACGCCCTGGATGCTCACCGTGCCCTGCGACAGCCCCTTCTTTCCCGCCGACCTGGCGGCGCGCCTGGCCGCGGCCGCCCAGGCGCAGGGCGCGGACCTCGCCATCGCCCTGGCCCCCGACGGCCCCGGCACCCCGGCGCTGCTGCGCCCCCAGCCCGTGTTCTGCCTGCTGCGCAGCGCCCTGCGGCACAGCCTGGCGGATTTCGTGGCGGCGGGCGGCCACAAGGTGGGGGCCTGGGCGGCGCAGCACGCCTGTGCCCAGGCGCCCTTCGACCGGCCGGGCGACGACCCCCGGGCCTTTGCCAACATCAACACCCTGACCGAGCTGCAGCACCTGGCCGACCGCCCTGGCAACATCAAGGCTTGATATCCATCAAGCAAAAACCCGCTGCCGCAGCGGCACCAGCCCCTAGAATGACCATTTTCAAAAAAGGGTCAAACATGTGGAAAGGGATCGTGCGGGAATGGGTGGTGGCCTGCCTGGCAGCCATGTGCGCCATGGCGCCAGCGCTGGCGCAGCCGGCCAAGGCGCGCGCCACGGCGCATGTGGACCTGGACGCCCGCTTCCAGGAGGTGCAGGCCACGCCGGCGCTGGCCGGCGAGCTGTACCGCCTGGGCCGCAAGGTGGCCGCCGTGTGTACGCACTGCCATGGCGACGGCGGTAACAGCACCAAGCCGTCGATTCCCAACCTCGCGGGCCAGAACCCGGCCTACCTGCTCGAGCAGTTGCGCCAGTTCGCCGACGGCCGGCGCCGCAACGAATTCATGGAGGGCATGATCCGCGCCATGAACGCCGACGAGAAGATCGGCATGGTGCTGTTCTACGCCGACCAGGACGTGCGCCCCCAGCCTGCGGCCGACCCGGCGCTGATGCTCAAGGGCCAGTCCCAGTTCAACAAGAACTGCATTCGCTGCCACGGCAGCGAGGGCCGCGGCAGCGCGCAGATCGCGCGCATCGCCGGCCAGCAGCCCGACTACCTGCGCACCACCCTGCGCCGCTATCGCGACGGCGTCGATGTGCGCAGCAATTCCATCATGACCGCCAATACGCGCTACCTCACGGACCCCGACATCGAGGCCGTGGTGGCCTACGTGTCGTCCATGCCCTGAGAAGGGGCAGGCGCATCGGGCGCACAGGCGACGATGCGGCGCGCCTTGCCGCTGCGCCCGCGCGGCACGGCGTGGCCCAGCTCGGTGCGCACGGCGATGGGTGCCAGCCCCTGGCTGGCCGCCCAGCGCTGCAGCACGGCGCGGCAGCGCGCGGCGGCGGCGCGCCCCGCAGCGCCCTGCTGCGGCAGGCGCAGCAACAGGGTGTGGGCGTCGAGCTGGCGCAGGTGAAAGTCGAACACGCCCGCCCCGTCCTCGAGCACCGTGGAGAGTGCCAGCGGCAGCAGCGTGGCCGTGCCGCCGTCCTGCGTGGCCATGCGCAGCGCATCGTCCTGGCGGCCGCGCACCTCCATCAGCGGCAGGGGCGAGCCGCAGGTGCACAGCTCGCTGTGCAGCGTGACCTGGTCGCCCAGCTCGCAGCGGATCAGCGGCTGCACATGGTTGGCCAGGTTGGTGAGCAGCACGCTGTGGGACGGCGTCCCGGCCGGCACCGGGCGGTGGTGCTCGTCCACGGGCTCGAGGATCACCCAGTCGGCGTTCAGGTGCATGTGCCCGTGCACACACTCCCAGCCCATGGCCAGGAACTCCGAGGCGCCATAGCTGTTGCGCAGCACGCCGCCCAGGCCGTGCTCGATGTGCGCGCGCACCACGGGGCTGAGCGTCTCCCCGCCGGTCCAGACCTCGCGCGGGCGGATGCGCAGGCGCCCCTCCAGCGCCTCCTGCGCCAGCAGCGCCGCCGCCGTGGGATAGGTGATGAGCACGGTGGGGTCGTAGGCGTTGAGCGCCTGCACCAGCTCGGCGACCGGCGCCTCGATGGCGAAGCTGCGCGTGGTGGCCGCGATCCAGGGGTTGATGCTGCGCAGGCGCTGCAGCGAGACGATGCTTGCGAAATGCCCGCCGATGGCCCCGACGAAGGCATGCCGGTCGGCCAGGTGCAGCGGGTCCATCCAGTGCACCAGCGGACGCGGCGCGCTGCGGCGCAGGGCCTCCAGCGCGTCGTACACGGCCATGGCATGGCCGTCCTGCACGAAGATGCCGGGCTGGCCCGAGGTGCCCGAGCTCTCCCACACCATGTAGCGCCCCAGCCAGGGCTCGGCGATGCGCTCGCGGTCGGCCATGAAGGCACGCAGCGCGTCCAGGCGCAGGCGCGGGTCGGTCACCCAGTCGTCAAAGCGCGCCATGAGCGCGCCGCGCGTGACCACCGGCAACTGCTCCAGCGCCATGCCTGCATGCGCGCCGGGGCCCAGCCATTCGCGGTACAGGGGCGAGCCGCGCAGGGCGGCGTCGAGCAAGAGTGCAAGCCGGCTGCGCTGGCGCTGCGCCAGGCCCGCGCGGCTGCCGCGCTGCGCGACCAGCACGTCGAGCGAGACCGTGGACAAACGCAACAGGTCGAACACCGGATTCATGCAGCCATCCTCCTGCCGGACTCATCATAGGCGCGCTGCCGGCGCGCGCCGCCCATGCCCCAGCGGCGCGCACGGTCGTGCTTGATCTGCGTCACGGCACCGGCCCGCCAGGGTCCGCGCCCCACGCCGCATTTCAATGCCAAAAATGGCTGCAGGGCAATACCAGCAAGCGCCAGAAGCTATCGAAAATAGAGCATCAATGCGGCGTGCCGGGGGCTGCCTGCACAGACTGAGCGCGCGGGCCGGGCACGGCGCGGCGCGCCAGCAGGGCGTACATGGTGGGCACGACGAAGATGGTCAGCAGCGTGCCCAGGCTCATGCCGCCGACGATGACCCAGCCGATCTGCGTGCGCGTCTCGGCGCCCGCGCCCTGGGCCAGCGCCAACGGGATGGCGCCCAGCACCATGGCGCCCGTGGTCATCAGGATGGGGCGCAGGCGCTGGCTGGACGCCTTGACGAGCGCGTCCACCATCTCCAGGCCCTGGGCGCGCAACTGGTTGGCGAACTCGACGATCAGGATGCCGTGCTTGGTGATCAGGCCCACGAGCGTGATCAGGCCGATCTGCGAGTACACGTTGAGCGAGCCGCCGCTCCACTTCAGGGCCAGCAGCGCCCCCACCATGGACAGCGGCACCGAGAGCAGGATGACCAGCGGGTCGAGAAAGCTCTCGAACTGCGCCGACAGCACCAGGTAGATGAACACCAGCGCCAGCACGAACACGATCACCAGCGCCCCCTGCGAGCTCTTGAACTCGCGCGAGATGCCGTTGAGCTCGGTGGTGTAGCCCGGCCGCAGCACCTGGGCTGCCGTGCGGTCCATGAACGCCAGCGCCTCGCCCAGCGAGTAGTCGCTCGCCAGGTTGGCCGTGATGGTGGCCGAGCGCCGCTGGCCGAAGTGGTTGAGCTCGCGCGGGCTCACGCTCTCGTGCACGCGCACCAGGCTGGAGAGCGGGATCATGGCGTCGCCGCGCCCGCGCACGTAGATGCCATCGATGTCCTGCGGCGTGCGCCGATCCGCGTCCGCCGTCTGCACGATCACGTCGAACTGCTCGGCATCGCGCTTGTAGCGCGTGACGGTGCGCCCGCCCAGCATGGTCTCGACGGCACGGGCCACCACGTCCACGCCCACGCCCAGGTCGGCGGCGCGCTCGCGGTCCACCTCGATGCGCAGCTCGGGCTTGTTCAGGCGCAGGTCCACGTCGGGCGAGACGATGCCGGGGTTTTTCGCCACCTCGGCCATGAAGCGGTTGACCGTGGCGTACAAGTCCTCGTAGCTCTCGGAGGTCTGGATCACGTAGTGCAGCGGACGCGAGCGAAAGCCCTGCCCGAGCGAGGGCGGCGTGATGGGAAAGGCGTTGACCCCCGGCAGGCTGGCAATGCGCCCCTGCATCTCGCGCGCCAGTTGCAGGGTGCTGCGCTGGCGCTGCTCCCAGTCCACCGCGCGGTAGACCACGCTGCCCTGCGAGACGGTGGGGTTGCCAATGTTGGCGAAGATGCGGTCGAACTCCGGGTAGTCCTTGCCGATCTTCTCGAGCTCGCGCGCGTAGCGGTCGGTGTAGTCCAGCGTGGCGCCGTCGGGCGCCGTGATGCTCGCCAGGATGGTGCCGCGGTCCTCCAGCGGCGAGAGTTCCTGGCGCATGGTGGGCCAGATCAGCGCAATCGCCGCGGCGCAGGCCAGCATCAGCGCCAGCACCAGCCAGCGCGCCTGCAGGAGCGCGCCGGCGCGCGCCGTGAGCACCCAGCGCAGCAGGCGGCCGTAGCCATCCGCCAGCGCCGTGAGCCAGCGCTCCATGCTGCGGTCGAACCAGCCGGGCTGCGGGTTGTGGCGCAGCAGCAGCGAGCACATCATGGGCGAGAGCGTGAGTGCCACGAAGCCCGACACCAGCACCGCCCCGGCCAGCGCGAGCGCGAATTCCACGAACAGCCGCCCCGTGCGCCCGGGCGTGAAGGCCAGCGGCGCGTACACCGCCACCAGCGTGAGCGTCATGGCGACGATGGCAAAGCCGATCTCGCGCGCGCCGCGGATGGCCGCAGAGAACGGGTCCAGCCCCTCCTCGATATGGCGGAAGATGTTCTCCAGCATGACGATGGCGTCGTCCACCACCAGGCCGATGGCCAGCACCAGCGCCAGCAGCGTGAGCGTGTTGATGGAGAAGCCCGCCAGGTGCATGAGGGCGAAGCTGCCGATCAGGCTCACCGGGATGGTGACGATGGGGATGATGGACGCGCGCACCGTGCGCAGGAACACGAAGATCACCAGCGCCACCAGCACCACGGCCTCGGCGATGGTCTGGTACACGCTCTTGACGGAGCGGTCGATGAAGCGCGAGTTGTCGTTGGCGATATCGATGGACACGTCGGGCGGCAGGTCGGCCTTCAGCACGGGCAGCATGGCGCGCACACCGTCGGAGATCTCCAGCGGGTTGGCCGTGGTCTGGCGGATCACGCCCACCGAGATGGCCTCGCGCCCGTTCAGGCGCACGCGGCTGCGGTCGCTGGCCGGGCCCTCCTCCACGCGCGCCACGTCCGCCAGGCGCACGGCGAAGCCGTTGACGTTGCGCACCACGATCTGCGCAAACTCGGACGCGCGCAGCAGGTTGGTCTGCGAGGTCACGCTGAACTCGCGCTCGAGCGACTCGATGCGCCCGGCGGGCAGCTCCAGGTTGCTGCGCCGGATGGCGTCCTCCACGTCCTGCGTGGTCAGGCGGTAGCCCGCCATGCGCTGCGGATCCAGCCACACGCGCATGGCGTAGCGGCGTTCGCCGTAGATCGGCACGTCGGCCACGCCGCTGACGGTCTGCAGGCGCGGCTTGACGATGCGGTTGAGCAGGTCGTTGATCTGCAGCGGCGTGCGCGTGTCGCTGCTGAAGGCCAGCCACATCACGGGCACGGCGTCGGCCTCGACCTTGGCGATCACGGGCTCGTCGACTTCGTCGGGCAGGCGGCCGCGCACACGCGCGGTGCGGTCGCGCACTTCGGCGGCGGCGTTGTCGGCGTCCTTCTCGAGCCGGAAGCGCACGCTGATCTGGCTTTGCTCGGCGCGGCTGATGGAGGTGATGACGTCCACCGCGTCGATGCCGGCGATGGAGTCTTCGAGCGGCTTGGTGACCTGCGACTCCATGACCTCGGCCGAGGCACCCGCGTAGCGCACGCTCACGGTGACCACGGGTTCGTCGATACGCGGGTACTCGCGCACCGACAGGCGCGTGAAGCTTACGGCGCCGACGAGCAGCACCAGCAGCGAGAGCACGGTGGCCAGCACCGGGCGGCGGATGGAGACTTCGGCCAGTTGCATGCGGCGGGCTCCCGGGACTTCAGCGCGCGGCGCCCTGGCTGGCCGGCGCCGCGGGCGCCGCCGCCTGCGGCTGCTGCATCACGATGCGCACGGGCGCGCCGTCACGCTGCAGGCGCTGGTGGCCCGCTGTGACCACCTGGTCGCCCTCGGCCAGACCCGAGCGCACTTCCACCAGGCCCGCCCGGCGCAGGCCAAGCTGTACGTCCACCCGGCGCGCCACCGTGTCCTGGCCGGCAGCGCCGGGTTCGAGCCGCCAGACCCAGTTGCCCGCGCCCTGGGGCACGATGGCCGCCTCGGGCACCACCAGCGCCTGCACCGGTGCGCCGAACACGGCCGTGACGCGCGCAAACATGCCCGGACGCAGCGGCCCGCCGCGGTTGTCCAGGCCCGCACGCACGGCCACCGAGCGGCCGTTGGCGTCGATCTGCGGGTCGACGGCGAGCACCTGGGCCTCGAACGTCTGGCCGGGCAGCGCGTCGAGCTCGACGCGCGCGCGCTGGCCGGTGCGCAGCAGGGTCTGGTAGCGCTCGGGCAGGCGGAAGTCCACGACCATGCCGTCGATGTCCTCGAGATTGACGATGTCCGCACCATCCTTGAGGTAGTCGCCCACGTGCACATTGCGGATGCCCGCCACCCCGTCGAACGGCGCGACGATGCGCAGGCGCGCGAGCGTCGCCTCGGCCAGCGCGAGCTTGGCCTGCGCCACCTGCAGGCTGGCGGCGCTCTCGTCGAGCGAGCGCTGGCTCACGAAACCCTGCGCCACCAGCTCCTGGTTGCGCTGGTGGTTGGCCTGGGCGATGGACAGCTCGGCCCGCGCCTGCTGCACCTGGGCACGCGGCAGCTGGTCGTCGAACTGCACCAGCACCTGCCCCTGGCGCACGCGCGCGCCGTCGCCCAAATGGATGTGCGTGACGCGCCCGCTCACCTCGGGCCGCAGCACCACGCTGCGGCGCGAACGCAGGCTGCCCACGGCCTGGGCCTCGTCGCTCAGGGCCATGCGGCGCACGGC
>JAIXLP010000028.1:116458-128725 GCA_026954015.1 Burkholderiales bacterium
TCGACCAGCGCGTCCAGGCGCTGCCAGAGCTCGGCGTTCTTCACCGGCTGGCGCGCGGCAGTGCGCCAGCCCTTGGCCTTCCAGCCATGGATCCATTCGGTGATGCCCTTGCGCACGTACTCGCTGTCGAGCCAGAGCGTGACGTCGCACGGGCGCTTCAAGGCCGAGAGCGCCTCGATCACCGCCATCAGCTCCATGCGGTTGTTGGTCGTGTTGGGCTCGCCGCCGAACAGCTCCTTCTCCACTGCGCCCGAGCGCAACAGCACGCCCCAGCCGCCCGGACCGGGGTTGCCCTTGCAGGCGCCGTCGGTGTAAATCTGTACCTTGTTCACTCCATGTGTCCTGTGCAATGGTGGTTTTTTGCGCCCCGGCGCACCAGCGGCACGGTGGCGCCGGCGTGCGCACGCGCGCTGCGCCAGGCGGGCTCGAGCAGGCGCATGCCATGCACGCGCTTGATGCCCACGATGAAATACGCCGCGCCCAGAATGGGCCACAGCCGGGCGCCCACGCCGTCCATCCAGGCGTAGCGGTCCAGCCAGTGCTGCGTGCGCACGGCGGGGCGCCAGCAGCCGTACTGCATGGCGCCCAGCTCGAAATTGAGCAGCTTGAGCCAGTCGCGCATGCGCCAGGGAGCGATGAACTCTCCCAGGTCGGGCAGGAACAGGCGCCCCCGCCCGCCCGCCAGGCGACGGTACAGGCGCTGGCGCTGCTGGCGCAGGCCCCACAGGCTCACCGGGTTCAGGCCCGTGATGACCACGCGCCCCTCGGGCACGAGCACGCGCGCCACCTCGCGCAGCGCGCTGTGCGGGTCGTGGCTGAGCTCCAGCGCGTGCGGCAGCAGCACCAGGTCCAGGCTGTTGTCCGGAAAGGGCAGCGCCACGGCATGCGCCAGCAGGTCGGGCCGGCCGCCCTGCTGCGCCTCCGGGCCGGCGCCGGGCCATTCGTCCAGCGCCAGCCAGCGGTGCTGCATGCGGTTGGCGCGCAGGCCGTCGAGCAGCGGCATGCCCACCTGCAGGCTGTGGTAGCCGAACACGTCGGCCACGGCCGCATCAAAGCACGCCTGCTCCCACTCCAGCAGATAGCGCCCGGGGGCGGATTCGAACCAATGGTGCAAACCTATAATCTTTTGTTGATCGCTCATGAACCTGCTCGCGTTGCCCGCCTTTGCCGACAACTACCTCTGGCTGCTGCACGACGCGCACGAGGCGCTGGTCGTCGACCCCGGCCAGGCCCAGCCCGTGCTGCAGGCCCTGCAGGAGCGGGACTTGCGCCTGCAGGCGATTCTAGTCACGCACCACCATGCAGACCACGTGGGCGGCGTGCAGGCACTGCGCGCCGCCACCGGCGCCACCGTGTACGGGCCCGCGCGCGAGGCCATCCCGCAGCCCTTCGTGCCGCTGGCGCAGGGCGACCGGGTGCAGGCGCTGGGGCTGGACTTCCTGGTGCTCGACGTGCCGGGCCATACGGCCGGGCACATCGCCTACTACGCCGCGCCGGCCGGTGACCGCCCGCTGCTGTTCTGCGGCGACACCCTGTTCTCGGCCGGGTGCGGACGCCTGTTCGAGGGCACGGCCGCGCAGATGCAGGACTCGCTGGACCGCCTGGCCGCCCTGCCCGCGGACACGCGCGTGTGCTGCGCCCATGAATACACACTTTCCAACCTGAAATTCGCCCGCGCCGTGGAACCCGGCAATGCCGCGCTGCTCCACCACCTGGGCCACTGCGAGCGCCTGCGCGCGCAAGGCCTGCCCACGCTGCCGTCCACCCTGGCGCTGGAGCGGGAGATCAACCCCTTCCTGCGCACGCGCCAGGCGGACGTGGCGGCGGCAGCCGTGGCCCACGATCCTTCCACCCACCCGCAGGATGCGGCCAGCGTGCTGGCCACGCTGCGCGCCTGGAAAAACGCTTTTTGATGAAACTGCTGCACATTGCCTGCCTCGCGGGCCTGCTCTGGCTCACGGGTTGCGCCACGCAACTGCCCGGCGCCGGAGCCCCCGCCACGCCCGCCCAGACCGGCGAGGCCCCCGCCACATCGCACACCCCCATCCTCCCCCCGGGCCCGCTGCAACCGATTGCCCAGGCCCAGGCCCATGGCCAGCGCGTGGCCCCGCTGTTCACGCCCACCGACCTGTGGGACCGCATTCGCCGCGGCTTTGCCATGCCCGACCTGCAGCACCCGCTGGTGCAGGACCGCGAGCAGTGGTACGCCAGCCGCCCCGACTACATGCAGCGCATGACCGAGCGCTCGCGCAAATACCTGTTCCACATCGTCGAGGAGCTCGAGCGCCGCGGCATGCCCACCGAGCTGGCGCTGCTGCCCTACATCGAGAGCGCGTTCAACCCGCAGGCCGTGTCCTCGGCACGGGCCGCGGGCATGTGGCAGTTCATGCCCGCCACGGGGAGCTACTTCGACCTCAAGCAGAACGCCTTCCGCGACGACCGGCGCGACGTGCTCGCCTCCACGCGCGCGGCGCTGGACTACCTGCAAAAGCTCTACGGCATGTTCGGCGACTGGCACCTGGCGCTGGCCGCCTACAACTGGGGCGAGGGCAGCGTCGGGCGCGCCATCGCGCGCAACCAGAAGGCCGGCCTGGGCACGGGCTACACCGACCTCACCATGCCTGGCGAAACGCGCCTGTACGTGCCCAAGCTGCAGGCGGTGAAGAACATCGTGGCGCGCCCCGAGGCCTTCAACGCCGAGCTGCCGCTGATCCCCAACCACCCCTACTTCGAGACCGTGGACATCACGCGCGACATCGACGTGGCGCTGGCAGCCAAGCTGGCCGATGTGCGGCTGGAGGACTTCAAGGCGCTCAACCCCTCGCTGCACAAGCCCGTGATCCTGGCGGCGGGCACGCCGCAGATCCTGCTGCCCTGGGACAACGCCAAGGTCTTCGAGCGCAACTTTGCCGCCTACAACGAAGGCCAGTACGCGAGCTGGACGGTCTGGACCCTGCCCTCGACCATGAGCGTGGCCGACATCGCGCGCCGCGTGGGCATGGAGGAGTCCGACCTGCGCAGCATCAACGGCATTCCGCCGCGCATGCTGGTGAAGGCGGGGTCGGCGCTCATCGTGCCGCGCTCGACCACGGCGCGCGCCGACGTCTCCGAGCAGGTGGCCGATAACGGCAAGGTGGCCCTGACGCCCGAGATCGTCACGCGCCGCACCACGGTGCGCGCCCGCAAGGGCGACACCGTGGCCAGCCTGGCGCGGCGCCACCGTGTGACCGCCGCCCAGCTCGCGCAATGGAACGACGTGAAGGCCAACGCCGCCTTCAAGGCCGGGCAGGATGTGGTGCTCTACCTCGCCGTGCGCGCGCACACCGACAAGGCGGGCACGCGCAAGGCCAGCAAGGAAAGGCGCACGGCCGACAAGAAGACCACGCCCGTGCGGCGCGGCGCCGTCAAGCCGGGCAAGGCGCGCCGCCGCTGAGCGCGCTCACAGGCGCCACTGGTGCATGCCCAGCAGCCCCAGCACGCCCACGAGGATGAGGTACAGCGCCACGATGGTGGAGAGCAGGCGCGGGAACACGAGGATCAGAATGCCCGCGACCAGGGCGATCAGGGGACCGAGGCTGAGGTGAAGCGTCATGGCAGGAACGAGGCGCAAAAGCCTGCAAGCATAAACGCGCCCGGCCCCTACACGCCGTACTTCTGCCGCGCCTGGCGCACGAAGTCCTGTGTGTAGGTGCGCGCCAGCTCGCCCTTGCGCACCGCCAGCGCCGGCTGCAGCACGGCCAGCGCGCGCAGGGCCGTCGCCGGCCCGGCCTCGGGCATCATGCCGTCGGGCGAGATGACCTCGCGCACGCGTGCCAGCGCGGCAAAGTACAGGCTGCGCTCGGCCAGCAGCCCGGCGGGCGGGACCAGCCGCACGACATCGGCCGGCTCGGCGGTGCGCAGCCACTTGAGGGCATGCACCACGGCATTCACCAGGGCCTGCGCACGCCCCGCCCGGGCCTGGACAAAGGCCGTGCTCGCCACCAGGCAGGTGCCGGGCATGGGGCCGCCAAACACGGCCTGCGAGGCATCGAGGCCGCGCGCGTCGGCCACGATGCGCACCTCGCCCTGGCGCTCCAGGCGCGCCAGCACCGCATCGGGCTGGCACAGTGCATGCACGCGCCCCGCGCGCAGCGCCGCCTGCGCGCGCGGCCCGTCGCCCACGGCGATGAACTGCACCTCCTCGGGTGCCAGCCCGGCCTGCGCCAGCACCATGCAGGCCATGGCGTGGTCCAGCGCGCCCCAGGCGCTGATGCCGATGCGGCTGCGCCGCAGATCGCCCGGGTCGCGGTAGCGCGGCAAGGCCCGCAGCGAGACGGCCAGCGCCAGTTGGGGCGCGCGCGTCTGCAGCACCAGCGCGCGCAGGCCGGCGCCCGGCGCAGCGGCCGCCTGCACCGCATGCTCGTAGCCCACGGCAGCCACGTCGGCCTGGCCACGGGCCAGCGCATGCAGGGCCAGGGCATCGCTGGCATGGTCCTGCAGGGTGGCGTCCAGGCCCTCCTGGCGGAAGTAGTCCAACTGCTGGGCGATGTCCAGCGGCAGGTGGCGCAGCGGGTGCATCGCCCCCCCGCCCATGGCCACGGTGATGGCCTGCGGCACCTGCGCCCCGGCACGCACCCAGGGCCCCGGCCCGGCCAGGGCCAGGGTGCCCAGCGCGCCCAGCGCACGGCGGCGTTCAATAAGCCAGGACACGGACAGCACAGCCTCCACGATGTTGCAATGCAGCAATTGTGCCCGGGAGACGGCCTGCGCACATCAGGGATGACGCCATGGGGGAATCTACGTACCCGCACTCCGGTAGAGCGGCCCGGCGCGCGCGCCGGCCGTCAGCGCCAGCCGAGGAAGAAGATGGCGATGTTGACCGCGAAGGCCGCGCCCCAGACGGCGCTGCGTGCCGTCGGCTGGTCGGCCACGTAGGTGACGATGTAGAACAGGCGCAGCAGCACCCACAGCAGGGCCAGCAGGTCCAGCGCCGTCTGCCCGGCGCCGAGCTGGTGGGCGATAATGACCGCCCCCATGAAGAAGGGCAGCGCCTCGAAGCTGTTGGCCTGCGCCGCATTGGCGCGCGCCGCCGCGCCCGTCTGGCGCGCCAGCCAGGCGCGCGGCTGGTGGTTGTCGTAGCCGCCCTGCGCACGCTTCTTGCCAAAGCCCGCACGCTTGGCGATGAGCGAGCACGCCAGCGGCAGCAGCACCGCCACCAATACGCACCAGTAGGCCACGGTGAAATGCGCCAGTTGGGAATTGGTATTCATGATGAAAAATGCCTCCAGCGCTTTACCAGCGAGCGCAAACAGCTACAACATTAATAGCAAAATTACTTCAGCACGCGGATATCCAATACTGGCGCTCCCCAAGGCCAGGGCTCCCGCGCAAGGGCCGCCCCGCCGCGCTGGGAGCGTCCCCCTGCCCGCATTGCGCAGCAATGCGAGAGCGGGGGGAAGCCGCGCAGCGGCTCAGGGGGGTGTCACCCTTATCTCCGATCCGCCAGCGCATGGGCGATGGTGCCCAGGTCCACATATTCCAGCTCGCTGCCCACGGGCACGCCGCGCGCCAGGCGCGTGACGCGCAGCCCGCGCGCGCGCAGCGCCTCGCCCACCACGTGGGCCGTGGCCTCGCCCTCGGCGGTGAAGCCCGTGGCCAGGATGACCTCCTGCACCACGCCGTCGCAGGCGCGCTCCAGCAGGGCCTGCACACCAATGTCGCGCGGGCCCACGCCGTCCAGCGGCGACAGACGCCCCATGAGCACGAAGTACAAGCCGTGGAATGCGCCGGTGCGCTCCATGGCGGACTGGTCGGCCGGCGTCTCGACCACACACAGGCGCGTGCCGTCGCGCCGCGCATCCAGGCAGGTGGCGCACACGGACGCCTCGGTGAAGGTGTGACAGCGCGCGCAGTGGCGCACCTGGTCCACGGCCTGCTCCAGCGCCTGCGCCAACTGGCGCGCACCGGCGCGGTCGTGCTGCAGCAGGTGAAACGCCATGCGCGCCGCCGACTTCGCCCCCACCCCCGGCAGCCGCCGCAGAGCCTGGATCAGCGCGTCAAGCGAATGGGTGTGGGACATAAAAATGGGAAGGAACCGAGAAGAGAGTTTGCGCCGTTCACGCCGCCCTCAAGGGCGTAGCGAGCGCCTGCCAGGCTAGGCGGACGGAGCGCAGCAACCGGAACGTACTTGCGGTACGTGAGGATTGCGAGCACCGCCCAACGACGCATGGCTGGCGCGCAGTAGCCCACCCTCAGAAAGGGAATTTCATGCCGCCGGGGAGGCCTGGCATCCCTTGCGTGATCTTGCCCATCTTCTCGGCCGAGGTCTCCTCGGCCTTGCGCACGGCGGCGTTGAAGGCGGCGGCGACCAGGTCTTCAAGCATGTCCTTGTCATCCTGCAGCAGGCTGGGGTCGATGGTGACGCGCTTGACGTCGT
This sequence comes from Burkholderiales bacterium, assembly GCA_026954015.1. Lineage (GTDB taxonomy): Bacteria > Pseudomonadota > Gammaproteobacteria > Burkholderiales > Burkholderiaceae_C > Comamonas_C. Next base: position 122,874 of record JAIXLP010000028.1, read on the forward strand.
GCTTGCAGGTCATGACGACCTTGACCAGCCCGGCGCCGGATTCGCCCTCGACCTCGATGCTGCCCAGTTCGTCCTGCGCCTTCTTCAGGTTGTCCTGCATGGCCTGGGCCTGCTTCATGAGACCGGCGAGTTGTCCTTTGTTGAACATGGATAGACCTTTCGTTGAATGGGTGGGAAAAGAAAGAGGGGATGTTCAGAGCGGCTGCACGCTGCCCGGCACGATGCGCGCATCGAACTCGCGCACCAGGGTCTGCACGAAGGGGTCGTTCTGCACGATCTCCAGGGCACGCTGCTGGCGTTCGTTCTGCCGCGCCGCATTGCGCAGCGCCGGGCTGTCCGTCACGGGGCCCAGCTCCACGCTGATCTGCTGCGCCAGGCCCGCGGCGGCCAGCGCGGCGCGCAGGCGCTCGCGCGTGCTGCCCTGGTTGAGCGACTCGCTCTCCACGCGCAGCAGCCAGTGCTCGCCGTCGCGCGCCACCAGTTGGGACTGCAGCGCCAGCTCGCGCACCAGCGCGGTAATGGCCTCGCTGGCAATGAGCTGCTGCACGGCCGCCTGCCAGGCCTCGCCCTCGGCGGTCGGCACCAGGCGCCGGGCGGCAGCGCCCTCGGCCGGCCGGGGCTGGAGCCGGGCGCCCTCCTGGCGCGGCTCGCGCACGGGAATGGGAGCCACCTTGGGCGCCGCCGCGGCCGGTGCCTGGGGCACAGGCGCGGCGGCCTCGGGGCTGCGCACGGGCAAGGCGCGCAGCCGGGCGGATGCCGCCTGCCGCGCAGGCTCGGCCTCGGGTTCGCCGGCGGCGGCCTGGGCAGGCTCCGCCGGTGCCGGCTGCGCGTCTGCCACAGCTGCCGGCATGAACGGGGCCTCCGGGGCGGGGGCTGGCGTCTGCTCCGCTATGGATTCGATAGCTGGTTGCGCTTGCACCACGGGCGCTGCAGCCTCTTTGGGCTCTGGTTGCAGCGCAGCCGGCGCAGCGTGCGGGGCAGGCCCGGCAGGCGCTGGTGCGGCGGGGGCGGCGGCCGCAGCGGGCGGGGCCTCAGCCGGTTTCAGTGTTTTTTTTTCCGCCGTACCGCTGGTGGCCTTGAAGGGCAGCAGGCGCAGCAGCACCATGGTGAGCGCAGCGTACTCGTCCGGGGCCAGGCCCAGTTCGGCGCGGCCATGCAGGCAGATGCTGTAGAGCAGTTGCGTTTCGTCCGCGGGCAGCAACGCGGCCAGGCGCTGCACCTCGGCGGCCTCGGGGTCGCTGGCGGCGCCGGCGTCCATGCCGGGTACGGCCTGCAGCACGGCCATGCGCTGCAGCACGGTCACCATCTCCTCCAGCGTGGAGGCGGCGGACAGGCCGTTCTGCCGCAGGGTCTCGACGGTGTGCACCACGCTGCGCCCATCGGCCTGGGCCAGTGCGTCGATCAGGTGCAGCACATGGCTGCGGTCCACGCTGCCCAGCATCTGGCGCACGGTGGCTTCCTCGATGCGGCCGCTGCCGAAGGCAATGGCCTGGTCGGTGAGCGAGAGCGCATCGCGCATGGAGCCGCGCGCGGCGCGCGCCAGCAGGCGCAGCGCCTGCGGCTCGGCCGGCACCTGCTCGGTGGCCAGCACCTGGGCCAGGTGCTCCAGCACCGTCTCGGGCGCCATGGGGCGCAGGTTGAACTGCAGGCAGCGGCTGAGCACGGTGACCGGCACCTTCTGCGGGTCGGTCGTGGCGAGCACGAACTTGAGGTACTCGGGCGGCTCCTCCAGCGTCTTGAGCATGGCGTTGAAGGCCGTGTTGGTCAGCATGTGCACTTCGTCGATCATGAAGACCTTGAAGCGCCCCTGCACCGGCTTGTAGACGGCCTGCTCCAGCAGGCCCTGCACCTCGTCCACGCCGCGGTTGGAGGCGGCGTCCAGCTCGGTGTAGTCGGGGAAGCGCCCGCTGTCGATGTCCTGGCAGGCCGGGCACACGCCGCAGGGCGTGGCGGTGATGCCGCCCTGCCCGTCGGCGCCCTGGCAGTTGAGCGACTTGGCCAGGATGCGCGAGACCGTGGTCTTGCCCACACCGCGCGTGCCCGTGAACAAATAGGCATGGTGCAGCCGCTGCTGCGTGAGCGCGTTGGTCAGCGCCTGCACCACGTGCTGCTGCCCCACCATTTCGGTGAAGTTGCGCGGGCGGTACTTGCGGGCGAGCACGAGGTAGGACATCCGCACGATTCTACGGCCCATGGCCTGCAAGGTAGGGGTGCTGCGTCCACCATCCTCCACAGCGCCGCCGTTCAGAGGGTAGAATCCCATCCTGACGGGCCTCCCCGCATGGTGAAGCGGCCAACCGGGTCAGGTGGGGAACCAAGCAGCCCTAACTGTGGAGCCAGTGCCGGGGGTAAGGCTCGTCAACTTCTTTTTGTGTGCGTTGCCCACGCGGCGCCACCTTCTGGTGAGCGCGGCTTCGCACGATGCGTTCTTCTCCCACCCGCATGGCACCCTCCCTCCTGGCGCGCGGCCTGACGGCGCTGTGCCTGGCCTGCCTGGGCCAGGCCGCGGGCGCGGGCGTTTTCCTTGACGGGGGGCGCCCCACCCCCGCCGCACTGCAGGCCGCCCAGGTGCTGGCCGATGCGGACACCGAAGGCCTGGAGCCCCAGGATTACGACGCACAGCCCCTGATGCAGGCCGTCACCGGCGCAGCCCAAGGCCCCGCCCTGGACGAAGCCGGCGCCGCACGGCTGGACGCGGCCCTGACCGCCGCGCTGCACCGCTACCTGGCTGACCTGCACGCCGGCCGCATCGATCCCCGCCAGATCCATGCAGAGTTCACGGCCTTGCCGGCACGGGACTTCGACCCCGCCGCCTACCTGCAGGCCGCTCTGGCCACCCCGCATTTTGCCGACGCGCTGCGCGCCGCCGCGCCCCGCGTGCCGCTCTACGCCAGCCTGCGCGCCCTGCTGGCGCATTACCGCACGCTAGCCGGTCATGCCGCCTGGGCCACGCCCCTGCCCCCGCTGCCCGGGAAACGCAAGCTCGAACCCGGCCAGCCCTGGGCCGGCCTGGCGCAGCTCACCCAGCGGCTCGTGGCACTGGGCGACCTGCCGGAAGGCACGCAGCCCACACCGACCTACGACACTGTGCTGCAAGAGGGCGTCAAGGCCTTCCAGCAGCGCCATGCGCTGGCGGCCGATGGCGTGGTGGGAAAAGGCACGCTGGCCCAACTGGAGGTGGCGCCCGCCCAGCGCGCGCGGCAGATCACGCTGGCCATGGAACACCTGCGCTGGACGCCGCTGCAACTGGCGCCCCGCATGATCGTGGTCAACGTGCCGGAGTTCGTGCTGCGCGCCTATGAGGTGCATGGCGGTGCCACCACCGTGGCCCTGAGCATGAAGGTCATCGTCGGCAAGTCCGTAAAGACGCACACCCCCCTGTTCGACGAACCCATGCGCTTCATCGAGTTCAGCCCCTACTGGAATGTGCCCCCGTCGATCGCACGCGAAGAGACCGTGCCCCGCCTGCGCCGTGACAGCGCCTACTTCACGCAGCAGGGTTTCGAGTTCGTCAACAGCAGCGGGCAGGCCGTCACCGATCTCTCGCAAGACCATCTGAACGCCGTGATGCAGGGAACGATGCGCCTGCGCCAGCGGCCCGGCCCGCGCAATGCGCTGGGGGACATTAAGTTCGTGTTCCCGAACCACAGCAACATCTACCTGCACCACACGCCGAGCACCCAGCTCTTTGCGCGCGAGCGGCGCGACTTCAGCCACGGCTGCATCCGTGTCGAAGACCCCGTGGCCCTGGCCCGCTTCGTGCTGCAGGACGACCCGGCCTGGACGCCCGAGCGCATCCGCGAGGCCATGGGCCAGGGCCAGTCGCATACCGTGCGCCTGCCCCAGCCCGTGCCCGTGGTGCTGGCCTACAGCACCACCATCGTGAAGAACGGCCGCCCCTATTTCTTTGCCGACATTTACGGCCACGACCTGCTGCTCGACCAGACGCTGCGCCGCAACGCTCTGGCGCGGCGCCAGGCCCGCTGAACGACACCCAGAAGCCCCATGACCCCACCACCGCCTTCCCCGCGCCGCCGCTTCCTGGGCCATTGCGCCCGGTGGCTGGCAGCCGGCGCGACCCTGCCGCAGGCTGCCCCTGTGCTGGCCAGCCTGCCCGACGCGCGCAGCCTGGCGCTGGAGCACACGCACACCCGCGAGCAGATCGCGCTGGTGTACGCCCTGGGCGACACCTTCCTCACGCCGGCGCTGGCCAGCCTCAACCACTTCCTGCGCGACCACTACAGCGGCGAGGTGGGCCCCATGGACCCGCAGCTTTTCCACCTGCTGCACCGGGTGCGCCAGGAGCTGGGCGCGCAGCAGCCCTTTCAGGTGATTTCCGGCTACCGCAGCCCCGGCACCAACGCCACCCTGCGCGAGACGCGCGGCGGCGGGGTGGCCAAGCACAGCCTGCACATGGACGGCAAGGCGATCGACGTGCGCCTGCCCGGCGTGCCCCTGGCCGATCTGCGCGATGCCGCGCGCTCACTGCGCGGCGGCGGCGTGGGCTTTTATCCGCGCGAGCAGTTCGTGCACATCGACACCGGGCGCGTGCGCCACTGGTAGCCCGGTCTGCGCGGCAGCGCGGTGCCTGCGCTCAGTGGCGCTTGTGCTTCTTGTGCGGCGCCTTGGCTGCGGCCTCGGCGGGCGCGCCCTGGTCCTTGCCCTTGCTGCCCAGGCGCGACTCCTTGCCCTGGATGAGCCGGGAGATGTTCTCCTTGTGGCGCCAGACCAGCAATGCGGCCATCACCACGATGGCGCCGGTGACGGCGCGTTCGGCATTCCACAGCAGGCCCGAGGCCAGCACGTACACCACCGGCGACAGCACCGCCGCCGCCAGCGCCGCCAGCGACGAATAGCGTGAAACCGCCGCCACCACCAGCCACAGCAGGCCCAGCACCAGCCCCAGCCAGCCGCTGATGCCCACCAGCACGCCCAGCGCCGTGGCCACGCCCTTGCCGCCCTCGAAGCGGAAGAACACCGGCCACAGGTGCCCCAGGAAGGCCGCCAGACCGACCAGGGCCAGCGTGAACTCCCCCAGCCCCCAGGGCTCGCCAAACCAGCGCACCAGCACCACGGGCAGCCAACCCTTGACGGCATCGAGCAGCAGCGTGACCACCGCGGCCGCCTTGCTGCCCGAGCGCAGCACGTTGGTGGCGCCGGGGTTCTTGCTGCCGTAGGTGCGCGGGTCGGACAGCCCCATCACGCGGCTGACGATGACGGCAAACGACAGGGAGCCCAGCAGGTAGGCGGCAATGACCGCCAGGACGGAATAGACAATGGACACGAAAGACTCTCTCGACGACTGGATGTTGTTGGGTGACGCGCGGTCTCCCCCCACGCGCTCTGGAGCGCTACATTCTGCCAGCGGCCGACGCCGGCGCGGGCGCGGGAGGCCGGCGTCGGCCTCAGACCGCTGCCACCCCGCGATGCAGCGCCGTGGCGGCTTCGTCGCAAGGCTCCACCCGGTTGCGCCCCGCGGCCTTGCCGCGATAGAGCGCTGCATCGGCCTGCTGCAAGGCGCGGTCGAGCGCTTCCCCGCCGGCGAAGGTCTGCGATACCCCGATGGTCACGGTGCACCGTATCGTCTCCTGGCGGCCACCGACGGGCACCGCCATGCTTTCGACGGCGGCGCGCAGGCGCTCGGCCAGGCGCGTCGCCCCCGCGTCCTCGGTATCCAGGCAGATCACGACGAACTCTTCGCCGCCCATGCGGCAGACCAGGTCCCCCTGGCGCACCGCGGCGCGCAAGCGATCCGCCACCTGGCACAGCACGGCGTCGCCCGCCGCATGACCGTGGGTGTCGTTGATGCGCTTGAAGTGGTCGATGTCGACGATCAAGAGCTGCGCGGGCCC
>JAIXLP010000028.1:128735-137081 GCA_026954015.1 Burkholderiales bacterium
TGTCGTTGATGCGCTTGAAGTGGTCGATGTCGACGATCAAGAGCTGCGCGGGCCCAGCGGTGCGCGCACGGAAATGTGCCTGCAGCCCCTCGGTGAGGCCGCGCCGGTTCAGCAGGCGCGTCAGCGGATCGCGCACGGCGGCAGCGCGCAGCTCGTCCGTCAGCCGGCGCAGCAGCAGCCAGATGAGCAACGGCGCCAGCACGGTCGCCAGGAAGGACATGTAGGCGTAGAAAGCCATCTGGAACGCGCTGTCCATGTCCAGCGCCTGCAGCCCTGCGGAGAGGATCTGCAGGCACTTCAGGACGTTGAGCACGCAGATGCCGCCGATCAGCACGGCGAACAGCAGCATTTCGACGCGCAGGTCCCGGGCGAAGCTGCGTGCGCCGTGCACCACGGCGATGGTCTTGGCCAGGAACAGCAGCGCCGACATGCCCGACAACAGCGCATAGCGGGCCGTCGGCCCCAGCGCCCACTGCACCAGCGCCTGCGCGGCCGTGTAGGCCAGCGCCAGCGCGAGCAGCGGGCGCCACAGCGGCGCCGGGCGGTCGAAGAAGCGCATGGCACCCACCCAGTAGACGGCCGGTGTGCCCAGGGTCAGCGTATGGTTGACCACGCTCATCAGGTTCCAGCCCGGCGGCCCGCCCAGCAGTTGCAGCACGTAGGCAGAGCCCAGCATGAGGTGGCCGAGGGCGAACACGTCCATGCCCATTCTTCTGCCCTGCAGCCGCCTGCCGATCAGCAGGAACATGGCGCCGAAGCACAGCAGGTGCACGCACAGCATGCCGACGATGAAGGTCGCACCCATGGGTCAGCGCCTGCCGCAGAGCGCGCGCGCCTGCACCTGCGCCGACAGCCCCGGTCGCCGCGGGCCCGCGCCGCACAGCCTCTGCGACCGCACTACGCGCCCCCCGCAGGTTCATCGCGCAGCGCACACTGCACCGGGCGCGCGTTCAACAGGCGCACGCAGGCCTGGGGGTCGATCTGCACCAGGTAGCCGCGCCGCCCGCCATTGATGGCGATGCGCGGCAATGCCAGGATGCTTTCCTCGATGTAGACCGGCATGTCGCGCCGCGTGCCGAACGGCGAAGTGCCGCCCACCAGATACCCGCTGTGGCGGTGGGCGACCTCGGGGGTGCAGGGCTCGACCGACTTGGCGCCGATCTGGCGTGCCAGGTTCTTGGTGGAGACCTTGCAGTCGCCGTGCATGAGCACGATCAGCGGCCTGGCGTCCTGGTCCTGCATCACCAGGGTCTTGACCACGGTGTGCTCATCCAGGCCGAGCTGGCGCGCCGACTCGGCCGTGCCGCCATGCTCCACGTACTCGTAGGGGTGGCCGGTGAACTCCACCCGATGCGCCTTGAGCATCTGCGTGGCGGGGGTCTCGCTCACATGCGCGGTCTTGCCTTCTTTCTTCGCCATTTTTACTATTGTTCTGATAGCTGCTTACGCTCTATGGTAAAGCGCTGCAGGCCATTTTTCCCAAAATCACTGTGCCGGATCGCCCCATTCCCGGCGCAGGGCATCGATCTGCGCCAGAAGCTCGGGCGACAGCTGCGTGCCCCAGGCGTCCAGGTTGTCGTCCAGCTGCGCCAGCGAGGTCACGCCGATGATGGTGCTGGCCACCTGCCACTTGGTGTAGCAAAAGGCCAGCGCCATGCGCGTGGGCGTGAGGCCGTGCTCGCGCGCAAGCTGGTTGTAGCGGCGCGCGGCGGCCAGTGCCTCGGGCCGGCCCCAGCGCTGCCGGCGCACCTGGGCGTAACGCTCCAGGCGCGCGCCCTGCGGGGCATAGGCGCCGCTGGTGCCGCCGGCGTCGTACTTGCCGGTGAGCAGGCCTATGCCCAGGGGCGAATAGGCCAGCAGCGCAACGCCCAGGCGGTGGCAGGTTTCGTCCAGCGCGTTCTCGTAGCTGCGGTTGAGCAGGCAGTACGGGTTCTGTACCGTGGCCACGCGCGGCAGGCCGTGCTCCTCGGCCAGGCGCACGAATTCGTGCACGCCGTAGGGCGTCTCGTTCGACAGGCCGATGGCGCGCACCTTGCCCGCGCGCACCAGCCCTGCCAGCGCCTCGAGCTGCGCGCGGATGGGCGTTTGCGACACCTCCTGCGCCGGGTCGTAGTAGCGCACGCCGAAGGCGGGCACATGGCGCTCGGGCCAGTGGATCTGGTAGAGGTCGATCACCTCGGTCTGCAGGCGGCGCAGGCTGCCCTCGCACGAGGCGACGATGTCGGCCGCCGTCAGCCCCTGGCCCGCGCGGATCCAGGGCATGCCGCGCGAGGGGCCGGCCACCTTGGTGGCCAGCACCACCTGCCGGCGCGCGCCGGGGCGGCGGGCGAACCAGCGGCCCAGGATGGTTTCGGTGGCGCCGCAGGTTTCGGCACGCGCGGGCACGGCGTACATCTCGGCCGTGTCGAGGAAGTGGACCCCGCGTTCCAACGCACGGTCAAGGATGGCCCAGGCCTGCGGCTCGGCCACCTGCTCGCCGAAAGTCATGGTGCCCAGGCAGATGGGCGAGACGTTCAGGCCGCTCTGGCCCAGTGCGACGTTCTTCATGTGCGGTATGCGGTCACGGATGGCGAAGACGGGTCAGTGTACGTTGCAGTATGTCGCGTCGCCCGCGCGACAAGCCACCGCAGCGCCCCAGATATACACAAAGCATTTGCTTGGTGATAATAAAACCATGTACCAGGAACACCAGACCGCGCGCAGCGCCTTCGTCCCCATCCGGCACCTGAACTACCACGTGCGCCAGTGGGGGCCCGACACGTCTACGCTGCCGCCGCTGGTGCTGGTGCACGGCTGGATGGACGTATCCGCGTCCTACCAGTTCGTGGTCGATGCCTTCTCCCAGGCCTTTGTGCAGGGGCGGCGCATCATCGCGCCGGACTGGCGCGGCTTCGGGCTGACGGCACCGCCCGTGCCCACGGACCACTACTTCTTCCCCGACTACCTGGCGGACCTGGACCAGTTGCTCGACCACTTCGCGCCCGACACCCCCGTGGACCTGGTGGGCCACAGCATGGGCGGCAATGTGGCCATGTTCTACGCCGGGTCGCGCCCCACGCGCATCCGCCGCCTGGTCAATCTGGAGGGCTTCGGCATGCCCGCGAGCAAGCCAGCCAAGGCCCCGCAGCGCTATGCCCAGTGGATGGACGAACTCAAGGCCCTGCAGCGCGGCGACATGGCCCTCAAGACCTACGACAGCGTGGACGGCGTAGCCCGGCGCCTGATGAAGACCAACCCGCGCCTGGCGCAGGACAAGGCCGCCTGGCTGGCGCGCCACTGGGCACGCCCTAACGCCCAGGGGCAATGGGAGATCCTGGGCGACGCCGCGCACAAGATCGTCAACGCGCAGCTCTTTCGCCTGGACGAGGTGCTGGCGCTCTACGCCAGCATCACCGCGCCCACGCTGTGCATCGAGGCGAGCGACGACAGCCTGGGCCTGTGGTGGCAGGGCCGCTACACGCTGGAGGAATACCACCAGCGCCTGCAAAGCGTGCCCGACTGCCGCACGGCGCGCGTCGAGGACGCAGGCCACATGCTGCACCACGACCAGCCCCAGGCCGTGGCGGCGCTGATCGAGGGTTTCCTGCAATCGGTCTAAAAGGCCTCCAGCGACCGCAACACGGACGCAGACAGCTATCAAGAAGATAGCAACAACATCCCCGTGCGCGGCAGCGCGGGTGGAAAAGCCTGCAACAGGCCGCACGTGCGAAAATGTGAGGTTATTCAGTCCAATAGAACCCAGGATCGCACACCATGGAAGCAGAACGCATCAACCAGATCGGCAACACCCTCGAGGACTTGGCCACGCGCACGGCCGAGTTACGGAGGTATCTTTGACTTCGATGCCAAGTTTGAACGCCTGCGCACGGTAAACGCCTCGCTGGAAGACCCGGCCGTCTGGAACGACCCGAAGAAGGCCCAGGAGCTGGGCAAGGAACAGAAGTCGCTCAGCAGCGTGGTCGTCACGCTGGACAAGCTCACGCGCGAGCTGGCCGACAACAGCGAGCTCTACGAGATGAGCCGCGAAGAGGATGACGAGGCCGGCCTGCTGACCATCGAGGCCGAGACCGACAAGCTGCGCCCGCTGATCGAGGAGCTCGAGTTCCGCCGCATGTTCAGCAAGGAGGCCGATCCGCTGAACTGCTACATCGACATCCAGGCCGGCGCCGGCGGCACCGAGGCCTGCGACTGGGCCGGCATGCTGCTGCGCCAGTACCTCAAGTACGCCGAACGCAAGGGCTTCAAGGCCACGGTCGATGAGGAGACCCCGGGCGACGTGGCCGGCATCAAGAGCGCCACCATCCACATCGAGGGCGAGTACGCCTACGGCCTGCTGCGCACCGAAACGGGCGTGCACCGCCTGGTGCGCAAGAGCCCCTTCGACAGCTCGGGCGGGCGGCACACCTCGTTCGCCTCGCTGTTCGTCTACCCCGAGATCGACGATTCCATCGAGATCGACATCAACCCCGCCGACGTGCGCACAGACACCTACCGCGCCAGCGGCGCGGGCGGCCAGCACATCAACAAGACCGACTCGGCCGTGCGCCTGACGCACATCCCCACCGGCACCGTGGTGCAGTGCCAGGACGGCCGCAGCCAGCACAGCAACCGCGACGTGGCCTGGCAGCGCCTGCGCTCCAAACTCTACGAGCTGGAGATGCACAAGCGCATGGAAGAGCAGCAAAAGCTCGAAGACACCAAGACCGACGTGGGCTGGGGCCACCAGATCCGCAGCTACGTGCTGGACAACAGCCGCATCAAGGATCTGCGCACCAACGTCGAAATCTCCGCCACGCAGAAGGTGCTCGACGGCGACCTCGATGCGTTCATCGAAGCCGCGCTCAAGCAAGGCGTGTAAACGCACGCTAAGGAATCAGGATGAAAGAAGGACAAGCCACCGCCATCCACCGTCTGGACTACGCCCCGCCCGCGTACTGGATCGACACGGTGGATCTCACGTTCGACCTCGACCCGGCCAAGACCCGCGTCTTGAACAAGATGCGCGTGCGCCGCAACCCGGACGCACCGGCCCAGCCGCTGCGCCTGGACGGCGAGGAGCTCAACCTGGCGCGTGTGCTGGTCAACGGCGCCGGCACCTCGTTCAAGCTCGAGGGCGGCCAGCTCGTGCTGGAGAACCTACCCGAGGGCGATGCGCCCTTCGAGCTGGAGATCTTCACCACCTGCGCGCCCGCCAAGAACACGCAGCTCTCGGGCCTGTACGTGAGCGGCGACACCTTCTTCACCCAGTGCGAGGCCGAGGGCTTTCGGCGCCTCACCTACTTCCTGGACCGGCCCGACGTCATGGCCAGCTACAGCGTGCTGCTGCGCGCGGACAAGGCGGCCTGCCCGGTGCTGCTCTCCAACGGCAACCTCGTCGAGCAGGGTGCGCTGCCCGAGGGCCGCCACTTTGCCCGCTGGCAGGACCCGCACAAGAAGCCCTGCTACCTCTTCGCCCTGGTGGCGGGCAAGCTGGTGGCGCGCGAGCAGCAAATCATCAGCCGCGCGGGCCAGCCGCACCTGCTGCAGGTCTACGTGCGCCCGGGCGACCTGGGCAAGACCGAACACGCCATGAACTCGCTCATGGCCTCCATCGCCTGGGACGAGGCCCGCTTTGGCCTGAGCCTGGACCTGGAGCGCTTCATGATCGTCGCCACCAGCGACTTCAACATGGGCGCCATGGAGAACAAGGGCCTGAACATCTTCAACACCAAGTACGTGCTGGCGAGCGAAGCCACGGCCACCGACGCCGACTTCGCCCACATCGAGTCCGTGGTGGGGCACGAATACTTCCACAACTGGACGGGCAACCGCGTCACCTGCCGCGACTGGTTCCAGCTCTCGCTCAAGGAGGGCCTCACGGTCTTTCGCGACCAGGAGTTCAGCCAGGACATGGCGGGCAGCCCGTCGGCACGCGCCGTCAAGCGCATCGAGGACGTGCGCGTGCTGCGCACCGCGCAGTTCCCCGAGGACGCCGGCCCCATGGCCCACCCGGTGCGGCCCGACAGCTACGTCGAGATCAACAACTTCTACACCGTCACCATCTACGAAAAAGGCGCCGAGGTGGTGCGCATGCAGCACAACCTGGTGGGCCGCGAGGGCTTCGCGCGCGGCATGAAGCTGTACTTCGAGCGCCACGACGGCCAGGCCGTGACCTGCGACGACTTCGCCCAGGCCATGGCCGACGCCAACCCCGCCAGCCCCCTGGCCCTGCACCTGGATGGCTTCAAGCGCTGGTACAGCCAGGCCGGCACGCCGCGCGTGCGCGCCGAAGGCGCCTACGACGCCGCCACCCAGCGCTACACGCTCACGCTCACGCAAAGCTGCCCCGCCACGCCGGGCCAGCCGGACAAGCAGCCCTTCGTCATCCCGGTGGAGCTCGGCCTGCTGGCGCAGGACGGCAGCGCCCTACCCCTGCAACTGGAGGGCGAGGCCGCCCCCGGCGCCCTCTCGCGCACTGTGGTGCTGCAGGACCAGCGCCTGACGCTGAGCTTCGTCAACGTGCCCAGCGCCCCCGTGCCCTCGCTCCTGCGCGGCTTCAGCGCGCCGGTCATCCTGGAATGCGACTACAGCGACGCCGAGCTGCTCACCCTGCTGGCGCACGACAGCGACGCCTTCAACCGCTGGGAGGCCAGCCAGCGCCTGGCGCTGCGCATTGCTACACAAGCGATAGCTGACAGCGCACTGTCCACGGGCGCTGAAGGCCAAATTGACGCCAAAATCCTGCCTGCCAGCTACATCGAGGCCATGCGCAGCGTGCTGCGCCACCCCGGCCTGGACGCGGCCTTCAAGGAGCTCGTGCTCACCCTGCCCTCGGAGACCTACATCGCCGAGCAGCTCGACGTGGTGGACCCGCAGCGCGTGCACGCCGTGCGCGAGGCCATGCGCCAGGAGCTGGCCACCGCCCTGCAGGCCGACTGGGCCTGGGCCTGGGAGCAGCACCAGCACACGGGTGCCTACCGCCCCGACGCCGCCTCGGCCGGCCGCCGCGCCCTCGCCGGCCTGGCCCTGGCCATGCTGTGCCTGGCGGCGCGCACGAGCGGCGACACCGTCTGGCCCGGCAAGGCCTACCAGCGCTTCAAGGACGCGGGCAACATGACCGACCGCTTCAACGCCCTGTCGGCCCTGGTCGCCAGCGGCCACGCGCTGGCCCAGCCCGCCCTGGCGCGCTTTCACCAACTGTTCAAGGACGACGCCCTGGTCATCGACAAATGGTTCGCCCTGCAGGCCGGCAGCCCGGACCGCGGCGGCAACGTGCTACCCCTGGTGCGCCAGCTCATGCAGCACCCGCAGTTTTCGCTCAAGAACCCCAACCGGGCGCGCAGCCTCATCTTCAGCTACTGCAACGCCAACCCCGGCGCCTTCCACCGCCAGGACGCTGCGGGCTACGTGTTCTGGAGCGAGCGCGTCGTCGAACTCGACGCCATCAACCCCCAGGTGGCCGCACGCCTGGCGCGCGCGCTCGACCGCTGGAGCAAGCTCGCCGAACCCTGGCGCACGGCCGCGCGCGAGGCGATCGCGCGCGTCGCCGCCCGGCCCGACCTCTCCAACGACGTGCGCGAGGTCGTCACACGCGCACTGGCCAACGTATAAGGAGCCCCATCCATGTCCAAACGCATCAGCCTGACGCGCTTTCTCGTCGAACAGCAGCGCGTGCATGGCCACATCCCCTCGGAACTGCGCCTGCTGCTTGAAGTCGTGGCGCGCGCCTGCAAGAGCATCAGCCAGGCCGTCAACAAGGGCGCCCTGGGCGGCGTGCTGGGCACGGCCGGCAGCGAGAACGTCCAGGGTGAAGTGCAGAAAAAGCTCGACATCATCGCCAACGAAGTGCTGATCGAAGCCAACGAGTGGGGCGGCCACCTGGCGGCCATGGCCAGCGAGGAGATGGACGGCATCTACATCGTGCCCAACCGCTACCCCAAGGGCGAATACCTGCTCCTGTTCGATCCGCTGGACGGCTCGTCGAACATCGACGTGAACGTGAGCATAGGCACCATCTTCAGCGTGCTGCGCATGCCTGATGGCGACCGCGGCGTGGACGAGGGCGACTTCCTGCAACCGGGCAAGCGCCAGGTGGCCGCCGGCTACTGCGTCTACGGCCCGCAGACCACACTGGTGCTCACCGTGGGCGACGGCGTGGCCATGTTCACGCTCGACCGCGAGCAGGGCTCCTTCGTGCTCATCCAGGAGAACGTGCGCATTCCCGAGGACACCAAGGAATTTGCCATCAACATGAGCAACATGCGCCACTGGGACGAGCCCGTCAAGCGCTACATCGACGAATGCCTGCAGGGCAAGGAAGGCCCGCGCGGCAAGGACTTCAACATGCGCTGGATCGCCAGCATGGTG
>JAIXLP010000023.1:0-25610 GCA_026954015.1 Burkholderiales bacterium
CCTTCAACCACAACAGCCCCCCTGCACCTCACAGCGCAGGGGGGCTGCACCGTTTGTGGAGGGGAAATAGAACGGGTACGCCAGGCCGACCGCGTGCGCCCCAAAAAAAACCCGCTGACGCTTGCGCGCAGCGGGTTTTTTCTTGTATTTGGTGGCCTGGGGCGGAATCGAACCACCGACACAAGGATTTTCAGTCCTCTGCTCTACCAACTGAGCTACCGGGCCAAGACGGTCGATTGTAGTGGAAAAAGTGGCTGGTTCCGACGTGGTCGGCGCTCAAAATCAGCTGCTGCGTTTGTTGCGGGCAAGGTCGACACCGAGCTGGCGCAGCTTGCGGTACAGGTGCGTGCGCTCAAGGCCGGTCTTCTCGGCAACCCGCGTCATCGAGCCCCCTTCGCGCGCGAGATGGAACTCGAAGTAGGCTTTCTCAAACCCGTCGCGTGCCTCGCGCAGGGGGCGATCGAGATCGAAGCCCTGGTGGGGTAAAGGTTCGGGGTCCGCTGTCGCCTCAGGATCAGCAGCGCTGGTTGCAACGGTACCCGCCAGCCCGAGAGGTGCCGTTGCCGTTGACCCGCGCGCGGCACCAACGGCAGACTTGGTGCCACTGCCTTGCGTCGTGCGTGTAAGGGCCTGTTCCACGGCCTTCAGCAGCTTTTGCAGCGTGATGGGCTTTTCGAGAAAGGAATAGGCGCCGATGCGAGTGGCTTCGACGGCGGTGTCGATCGTGGCGTGTCCGCTCATCATGATCACGGGCATCGTGAGCTGGCCGGTCGTGGCCCACTCCTTGAGCAGCGACACGCCGTCGGTGTCGGGCATCCAGATATCGAGCAGCACGAGATCGTAGGCCGCTGCTTCGCGCGCGGCACGCGCCTGGCTGGCGTTTTCAGCGAGATCGACGCTGTGGCCTTCGTCGTTGAGGATCTCGGACAGCAGGTCACGTATCCCCAACTCGTCGTCGACCACCAGAATATTTGCCATGTCTGTAGATGCACCCTCTCGATTCGCCACGGCCATCTGATCAATGCGCAGCCTGTGGCGCCAGTTCGAATGATAGCGATACTTGCGCCCCGAGAGTGCGGCCTTCCTCGACGCGGTTGGAGACGTCCACGCGCGCGCCGTGTTCCTGCGCGATTTTCTTGACGACCGCGAGGCCGAGCCCGGTGCCGTGGGGCTTGGTGGTGACGTAGGGTTCGAAGGCGCGGCGCAGGATGTGGTCGGGAAAACCCGGGCCGCTGTCGCTGACCGAAAGCCGCACCCGGTGCGCCGCGGCATTGAGTGCCGTGCGGATCACGACGCTGGCGGAATCCGGTGACTTGCCGGCGCTGGCCTGCAGCGCGGCGTCCTGTGCGTTTTGCAGCAGGTTGTGCAGTACCTGGCGCAGCTGGTGGTCGTCGCCCATGATCCAGGGGTCCGCTGGGTCCAGTTCCGCGTGGATCGGCACGGTGGCGTTTTCGGTTCCGTACAGGTGCAGGATTTCACCGATCAGCGCGTTGAGCGCGAGCGGGCGCAGATCGGCGGCCGGCAGGCGCGCGTAGTCGCGGAACTCGTTGACCAGCCGTTTCATCGCGTCGACCTGGTCGACGATGGTGTTCACCGATTTGGTGAGGATGGCCTGCTCGGCGGGCGCGAGTTTGCCGTCGAGTTTGAGCGCCAGCCGTTCCGCGGAGAGCTGGATGGGCGTGAGCGGGTTCTTGATTTCGTGGGCCAGACGCCGCGCAACTTCGCCCCAGGCTTGGGTGCGCTGGGCGGAGACGATCTCGGAGATGTCGTCGAACACGAGCAGCCGCGCGTTGTCGGGCAGCTCGGCGCCGCGCGCGACGAGGCTGGTGCCTTGCGTGGCGGGGCCGCTGCCGCCTTCGTGGTTCGAGGTGCGCAATTCGAACGGATGCTGCCAGTGGTCGAGCCCGTGGTGGTCGGTATTGGAGAGGAAGACGTCGAACTGCTGCTGCACGGCGGCCGCGAATTCGGCGAGATCGGGAATGTCCGCGAGCCGCCGTCCATCCCACGCCGCCAGCGGCACCTTGAGGATGCGTGTGGCGCCTGGGTTGGAGGTGCGGATGTACCCATGAGGATCCAGCACGATCACGCCCGCGGCCAGGTTGTCGAGAATGGTCTGCAGGCGCGCGCGGGCGCCGTCGAGCGCCTGCATGCTGCGGCCCGCGGCGCTGCGCGCGTCGGCCAGTTGCTGTGTCATGAGCGCGAACGAGCGTGTGAGTTCGCTGAGCTCGTCGCGGCTGTCCAGCGCCGCCTTGGGAGCGAGGTTGCCGGATGCAACCTCGCGCACGCCGTCGGCCAGCACCAGCAGCGGGCGGGCGAGCTGGTTGCCCAGGATGACCGCGAGCAGCACCGCGCCAAACACGGCGAGGAAGAGCGCCAGCGTGAGCGTGCCGATGTACATGCGGCGCAGGCCGACGCGGGCGAGAGCGCGCTCCTGGTATTCGCGGTTGGCTTGCTGGACCGCGAGCGCGTTGGCGACGATCGCTGGTGGCAGCGCGATCGTTGCTTCCAGGTAGCGCGGCTCGGCCAGCAGGCCTACGCTCGGGTTGACCACGAGCACCAGCGCACGCACGCGTGCGTGCTCCGCCGCGCTCGGGTCGGCTGCGTCGTCCAGCCCCTCGATCTGCCAGGCGATGCGCTGCTGTTGGGCTTGGCGCTGCATCTGCGGGCTCGGTCGCTCGGGGTTGAGCGCGAGCAGGGACCGGCCCGCGCTCGCGAGCGCCTGGCCGGAGCCACTCCACAGCACCACGTCGCTGGCGCCGAGCTGGTCGCGCAGGCGTTCAAGTATGAGTCCCGCGGCTGCGTCGGGCACGTCCGCGAGCTGGCGGCTTGCGCCTTGCGCGTTGTTGGCCATGTCGCCGGCGATGGTGTCGAGCGTGGTGCGGGCGAGGTTTACGCCGGCGTTCAGTGCGCCTTCCACCTCCACGTCGAACCAGCTCTCGATCGAGCGCGAGACGAACTGGTAGGAGACCACGTAGATCAGCAGTCCGGGCACGACGCCCACGAGCGCGAAGATGGCCGCGAGCTTCAGAAGCAGATGGCTGCCGAAGCGCTTGCGCCTGAGGCGCACGAGCAGCCGGATGCCGCCCCAGACCAGCACTGCGAGCAGCGTCGCGGCCACGAGCACGTTGACCGCGACCAGCCAGGTGAAGTTGCGCTCGTAGAGCACGCGGTTGTTGGTGGCGAGCGTGAGCAGGAAGAGCAGCACGATGGCGATGGCCGCCATCACCCCCACGCCCATGCCTATGGCCCAGCGCACGCTGCGGGCGCGGCGTGCGGCGCGACGCGCCGACGCGGCTGGGCGCACGGGCTCGGGAGCGTTCACGAGCCGGCCTCGGCGCCGCGCGGCGGGAGCGCTGGCACAGGCGCGCTGCCATCCAGGTGCAGGCTCCAGTTGGCGCCGCCCACCGCGCCCCACTGCAGCGGCCGTGGCAGCTGCGAGGTATCGAGCCGGTACTCGAAGCGCACGGTGTAGGCGGTGTCATCGTCGAGCTCGCCGGCCTCGGCGATCTGCCAGCGCGAGACGCGCTGCATCGCGGCGAGCGCCTCCTCCAGCGCATCGTAGTTCTGCCCCAGCGCCATGCCCAGCCCGCTGGCAGCGATCGGCGTGGAGGATTGCGACAGACGCCAGCGCCGCGTCAGCGGCTGGTAGCTCAGCCGCAGGTAGCGCGTGGCCTCGGCCTGTACCTTGTCGCTCCAGTACCAGCGGCGTAGCAGCACCTGCGCCTGCACCACGAAGTGCATGGCGATGCCCTTGCGCAGCGCGCTTTCGACGACACGCGGCAGCCGCAGCGGTACGGTGGTGGAAAGAAATACGCCTGCGTCGGGTGTGCGCTCGACTTCCAGTACAAGCGTGGCGGGGGGGGGCTCCTGTGCCTGCAGCGCGGGCGCCAGCGGCCCGAACAGCGATGCGACGAGGAGCACGCCGAGCCTGCGGCGGCGCACACCGCGGCAGGCGGTGTCAGCCGCGCGATCGTTGCAGCAGGGCGTAGAAGAAACCATCGTGCTCACCGCCCTCATTGTCCGGGACGGTGCCGCTCTTGTCTGGCGCGACAGGCAACAAATGCCCCGGCGAGGGCAGCAGATGCGCGTCGGTGTTGTGCGCAAGAAACGCCTCCACCTGCGCCTGGCCTTCGGCGCGAAAGACCGAACAGGTGCAGTACAGCAGGCGCCCGCCCGGCGCGAGCTGCGGCCACAGCGCCGCGAGCAGCCGCGCCTGTTGTCGCGCGAGCTGGGCGATGTCGCCCTCACGGCGCAGCCAGCGCACGTCGGGGTGGCGGCGCACGATGCCCGAGGCGGTGCAGGGCGCGTCGAGCAGGATGGCGTCCAGCGGTCGGCCCCCCGCCTGCCCCCACCAGGTATCGGGAGCGCCCGCGTCGGCCACGAGCACCTGCGCCGCAAGACCCAGGCGCCGCAGGTTGTCGTGGATGCGGGCGGCGCGGGTGGCGTCCTGTTCCAGCGCGATGACCTGCCACGGCGCTGCGCGCGCGCCGGCGTAGTCGAGCAGGTGCGCGGTCTTGCCGCCGGGCGCCGCGCAGGCGTCAAGGATGCGCAGCGGCTGGCGCGCATCAAGCCCCTGCAGCAGCAGCGGGGCCGCGCGCTGGGCCGCGGCATCCTGTACCGAAACCTGGCCTTCCTGGAAACCCGGCAGCTCGGCCACCGGCACCGCATGGCGCAGTACCACGCCGCTCGCCCCGATCGCGGTCGCTTCCATACCAATAGCTGCCAGCGCTTGCTGGTAGCGGGCTACAGTCGTTTTTGATTCGGATACGCGCAGGGTCATCGAGGGTTGCACGTTGTTCGCGTGCACGATGCGCTCCCAGTCGTGCGGGTGGTCCTGGCGCAGGCGGCGCAGCCACCAGGCGGGGTGGTTGGTGCGCGCCACCTCGTCGGCGTCGGTGGCGGCCATGAGGGCGGGGCGCTCGCGCAGGAAGCGGCGCAGGCAGGCGTTGACGAAGCCCGCCTGCGCGCTGCGCGCCGCGGCGTGCCTGGCCGCCTGCACGGCCTGGTTCACGAGCGTGTAGGGCTCGTAGGGCGCGGCGTCGGGCGCGGCCAGCAGCGCGAGCGCAGTGCACAGCAGGGCGTCGGTAGCAGCGGCCGGCGGGCGCGGCGCGAGCTGCGCGCGCAGTGCCTGCGCGCGGCCGAGCTGGCGCAGCGTGGCAAACAGCAGCGCCTGCGTTCCAGGGCGCAGCGGCGGCGCCACCTGAGCGAGCGCCGTGGTGGCCGAGCGCCCCTCGCGCACGCGGCGCAGGGCCGTGGCCGTGGCGGCGAGCAGCTGCCACAGCGGCGGGCTTGGCGTGTGGGCGGTCACAGCCCCCGCGTCTTGCGAAAGCCGAACACCCACGCGAGCAGGTTGGCCGGCAATTGCGCCACTGCGTCGTTGTAGTGCCGCACGGCTTCGTTGAAGGCTTCCTGCGCCGGCAGGCTTTGTTGGCGCAGCGCTTCGCGTTGGCGCGCCCAGGGCGCGAGCTCGTCGGCGAGGGTGTCGCCCGCGTTGCTGCAGGCGCCGATCAGGCGCTGCCAGGCGCCGTCGAGCACCTGGGTGCCGGTGGCGAGTGCGGCAATCGCGTCACCGTCCAGCGGCTGCGAGCGTGCGACCGCAAGCGATGCGCCGAACTGCGTCGTTGCCGCCTCCACCGCTGCGTGCGCGTCGGCGGCCGGGGTCTGCGCCCAGGTCTGCGCGTGCGCGGCGCGGTAGTCGCCGAAGAGCGCGATCCAGCGCATCAGGTAGGTGTCGAGCGCGCCGAACGAGCGCACCACCGCCGAGCGCAGGCGCACGAGGCGGTTGTAGGCGCCGATGGCCCAGAACATGAGCAGCGCCAGAACGAGCCAGGGCATCCATGCCATTGCGTAACTCCCTCACCCTGCAAAAGAAGGCCCGCCGGCGCGTGCTCGGCGGGCCTGTGTGGCAAGCGCCCAGCTTATTGCGCTGCCGGCTGCGCCCCTGCCGTGTCGTCGTGCGCCGCCACCGCTTCGGTGTCGCCACCGGCAAGACCCGCGAGTTCGGCAGCCTCGGCTTCCTCGATCGCGCGGCGTTCGGCTTCGTCCATCGCGTCCTTGGCCTTGCGCGCCTGGTGGTAGGCCAGGCCCGTGCCCGCGGGGATGAGGCGCCCGACGATGACGTTCTCCTTGAGGCCGCGCAGCTCGTCGCGCTTGCCCATGATGGCCGCCTCGGTCAGCACGCGCGTGGTCTCCTGGAAGGACGCGGCGGAGATGAACGAGTCGGTCGAGAGCGACGCCTTGGTGATGCCCAGCAGCAGGTTGGTATAGGTCGCGGGGATCTTGCCGTCCTTTTGCAGCGCCTCGTTGGTGTTGAGCACCTCCGAGCGCTCGACCTGCTCGCCCACGATGTAGCTCGATTCGCCGGGGTTGTCGATCACGACGCGGCGCAGCATCTGGCGCACGATCACCTCGATGTGCTTGTCGTTGATCTTCACGCCCTGCAGGCGGTAGACGTCCTGCACCTCGTCGACGATGTAGCGCGAGAGCTCCTCGATGCCCAGCAGGCGCAGGATGTCCTGCGGGTCGGCCGGGCCGTCGACGATGTGCTCGCCCTTGTTGACCACCTGGCCTTCGTGCACCAGGATGTTCTTCTCCTTGGGCACGAGCTCGTCCCAGACGACGCCTTCGTGGTCGGTGATCTGCAGCCGCACCTTGCCCTTGGTTTCCTTGCCGAACGAGACGGTACCGGTCATCTCGGCGAGCATGCCCTTGTCCTTGGGGCTGCGCGCCTCGAAGAGCTCGGCCACGCGCGGCAGACCGCCCGTGATGTCGCGCGTCTTCTGGCCTTCGACCGGAATGCGCGCCAGCACCTCGCCGGGGCCCACGTCTTGGCCGTCGCGCACCTGGATGAGCGCGCCGACCTGAAAGCCTATGGCCACCGCGTGGTCGGTGCCGGGGATCTTGATTTCCTGGCCGCTCGCGTCGATGAGCTTCACGAGCGGGCGCACCACCTTGGCCGAGCCGCGGCGCTTGGGGTCGATCACGACGAGCGTGGACAGGCCCGTGACCTCGTCCACCTGCTTGACCACCGTGAGGCCTTCCTCGACGTTTTCGAACTTCACGCGGCCCGCGTACTCGGTGATGATGGGGCGCGTGAGCGGGTCCCAGTGCGCCAGGTGCGTGCCGGCCTTGATCTGCTGATCGGCGTTCACGGCGAGCGTTGCGCCGTAGGGCACGCGGTGGCGTTCGCGCTCGCGCCCGTGCTCGTCGTGGATCACGATCTCGCCCGAGCGCGCGATCACCACCAGCTCGCCCTTGGAGTTGGTGACGTAGCGCATCGTGGTGTTGAAGCCCACGGTGCCGTTGCTCTTGGCTTCGACGCCCGAGGCCACCGCCGCGCGCGAGGCGGCGCCGCCGATGTGGAAGGTGCGCATGGTCAGCTGCGTGCCCGGCTCGCCGATGGACTGCGCGGCGATCACGCCCACGGCCTCGCCGAGGTTGATCAGGCCGCCGCGGCCGAGATCCCGGCCGTAGCACCTGGCGCACAGGCCGTAGCGGGTCTCGCAGGTGAGTGGCGTGCGCACCTTGACCTCGTCCACGCCCGCGGCCTCAAAGGCGTCAAGCGCGTCTTCGTCGAGCAGCGTGCCCGCGGCGGCGATCACCGAGCGGTCCTCGGGGTGCAGCGCATCTTCGGCGAGCACGCGGCCGAGCACGCGCTCGCGCAGGCTCTCGATCACCTCGCCGCCCTCGACCACGGCGCGCATCAGCGTGCCGTTGCCGGTGCCGCAGTCGTCCTCGGTCACGACCAGGTCCTGCGTCACGTCCACCAGGCGGCGCGTCAGATACCCGGAGTTGGCAGTCTTGAGCGCCGTGTCCGCCAGGCCCTTGCGCGCGCCGTGCGTGGAGATGAAGTACTGCAGCACGTTCAGGCCTTCGCGGAAGTTGGCCGTGATCGGCGTCTCGATGATCGAGCCGTCGGGCTTGGCCATCAGGCCGCGCATGCCCGCGAGCTGGCGGATCTGCGCCGCGCTGCCGCGCGCGCCCGAGTCGGCCATCATGTAGATGGAGTTGAACGACTCCTGCTCGACCTCCTTGCCGTGGCGGTCGATGGTCTTTTCCTTGGCCAGTTGCTGCATCATGACCTTGGAGACTTCGTCGCCCGCCTTGCCCCAGATGTCCACCACCTTGTTGTAGCGCTCGCCCGCGGTCACCAGGCCCGAGACGTACTGCTGCTCGATCTCCTTCACTTCCTTTTCGGCGCGACCGATGATCTCGGGCTTTTGCGGCGGCACGAGCATGTCGTCCACGCAGATGGAGATGCCCGCGTGCGTCGCCAGGCGGAAGCCGTTTTGCAGCAGCTTGTCGGCGAACACCACGGTTTCCTTCAGGCCGCACTTGCGGAACGAGGCGTTGATGAGGCGCGAGATTTCCTTCTTCTTGAGCGCCTTGTTCAGGTTGCTGAACGCCAGGCCCTTGGGCAGGATCTCGGACAGCAGCGCGCGTCCCACGGTGGTCTCCACGAGGTTGACTACGGGGTCGAATTCGCCGCTTTCCTTGTTCTTGACCCATTCGGTCAGGCGCACGCGGATCTTGCTCGTGAGCTCGACCGCGCCCGCGTCCAGCGCGCGCTGCACCTCGGCGATGCCGGTGAACAGCATGCCTTCGCCCTTGCCGTTCACGCGCTCGCGCGTGGCGTGGTACAGGCCCAGCACCACGTCCTGCGACGGCACGATGGAGGGCTCGCCCGACGCCGGGAACAGCACGTTGTTGGACGAGAGCATCAGCGTGCGCGCTTCCAGCTGGGCCTCGACCGACAGCGGCACGTGCACGGCCATCTGGTCGCCGTCGAAGTCGGCGTTGAACGCGGCGCACACCAGCGGGTGCAGCTGGATCGCCTTGCCCTCGATCAGGATGGGCTCGAACGCCTGGATGCCCAGGCGGTGCAGCGTGGGCGCGCGGTTGAGCATGATGGGGTGCTCGCGGATCACCTCTTCGAGGATGTCCCACACCACCGGGGTGCCGCTTTCCACTTCCTTCTTCGCCGCCTTGATGGTGGTGGCGATGCCCATGGCTTCCAGGCGCGAGAAGATGAAGGGCTTGAAGAGCTCCAGCGCCATCAGCTTCGGCAGGCCGCACTGGTGCAGCTTGAGCTGCGGGCCCACGGTGATGACCGAGCGGCCCGAGTAGTCCACGCGCTTGCCCAGCAGGTTCTGGCGGAAGCGCCCGCCCTTGCCCTTGATCATGTCGGCCAGCGACTTCAGGGCGCGCTTGTTCGCGCCCGTCATGGCCTTGCCGCGGCGGCCGTTGTCCAGCAGGCTGTCCACGGCTTCCTGCAGCATGCGCTTTTCGTTGCGCGCGATGATCTCGGGCGCCTTGAGCTCCAGCAGGCGGCGCAGGCGCGAGTTGCGGTTGATCACGCGGCGGTACAGGTCGTTGAGGTCCGACGTGGCGAAGCGCCCGCCGTCCAGCGGCACCAGCGGGCGCAGGTCAGGCGGCAGCACCGGCAGCACTTCCAGGATCATCCACTCGGGCTTGATGCCGGACTTCTTGAACGCTTCGAGCACCTTCAGGCGCTTGGTGTTCTTCTTGACCTTGGCTTCCGAGCCCGTGAGGTCGCCGCGCAGGCGTTCGATCTCGGCTTCGAGGTCTATGCCCTGCAGCAGGTCCTTGATGCCCTCGGCGCCCATCTTGGCGACGAACTCATCGCCCCATTCCTGTACCTTGGCGTCGTAGTCGTCCTCGCTCATGATGCTGCTCTTCTTGAGCGGCGTCATGCCGGGGTCGGTGACCACGTAGGCTTCGAAGTACAGCACGCGCTCGATGTCGCGCAGCGTCATGTCCAGCACCAAGCCCAGGCGGCTGGGCAGCGACTTCAGGAACCAGATGTGCGCGCAGGGCGCGGCCAGGTCGATGTGGCCCATGCGCTCGCGGCGCACCTTGGCCTGCGTGACTTCCACGCCGCACTTCTCGCAGATCACCCCGCGGTGCTTCAGGCGCTTGTACTTGCCGCACAGGCACTCGTAGTCCTTGATCGGGCCGAAGATCTTGGCGCAGAACAGGCCGTCGCGCTCGGGCTTGAAGGTGCGGTAGTTGATGGTCTCGGGCTTCTTGACCTCGCCGAAGGACCAGGAACGGATTTTCTCGGGCGACGCCAGGCCGATCTTGATGGCGTCGAAATGCTCATCGGGCGTGAACTGCTTGAACAGGTCGAGTAGCGATTTCATGTGACTCTTTCCCTTGCATCAAAAACAAGAGCTGGCCGCGCCTGTCACACAACGATTTCGAATACAAACAATGTCGGAACCGTTGGTGATCATGCGCAAGTAGCTCACTTTTCCATTACTTCACCGCGTCTCAGGAGCGGTCCATCTCGATGTCCAGGCCCAGCGAGCGGATTTCCTTGATCAGCACGTTGAACGACTCGGGCATCCCGGCCTCGATCGCGTGCTCGCCCTTGACGATGCTCTCGTAGACCTTGGTGCGGCCCTGCACGTCGTCGGACTTGACGGTGAGCATTTCCTGCAGCACGTAGGCGGCGCCGTAGGCTTCCAGCGCCCACACTTCCATCTCGCCGAAGCGCTGGCCGCCGAACTGCGCCTTGCCGCCCAGCGGCTGCTGCGTGACCAGCGAGTAGGGGCCGGTGGAGCGCGCGTGCATCTTGTCGTCGACCAGGTGGTGCAGCTTGAGGTAGTGCATGTAGCCGATGGTGGTCGGGCGCTCGAAGCGCTCGCCGGTGCGACCGTCGTAGAGCCAGGCCTGCGTGCGCGGCGCGGTCAGCCCCTTGGCCTGGGCCACGTCCTCGGGGTAGGCGAGCTGCAGCATCTCCTTGATCTCGGCCTCGGAGGCGCCGTCGAACACCGGCGAGGCGTAGGGCACGCCATCGACCAGGTTGGCCGCCATCGCCATGAGCTGCTCGTCGGTCAGCTCGCCCAGTGCCTCCTTGCGGCCCTGCGCGTTGTAGATGCGCTCGAGGAACTGGCGCACCTCGGCCACCTTGGCCTGGCGCTGCAGCATGTCGCCGATGCGCTGGCCCAGGCCCTTGGCAGCCCAGCCCAGGTGCACCTCCAGCACCTGCCCGATGTTCATCCGCGAGGGCACGCCCAGCGGGTTGAGCACGATGTCGGCCGGCGTGCCGTCTTCCATGTAGGGCATGTCTTCGACCGGAACTATTTTTGAGACCACGCCCTTGTTGCCGTGGCGCCCGGCCATCTTGTCGCCGGGCTGCAGGCGGCGCTTGACGGCCAGGTACACCTTCACCATCTTGAGCACGCCCGCGGGCAGCTCATCGCCCTGCGTGAGTTTCTTGCGCTTTTCCTCGAACGCCAGATCGAACTCGTGGCGCGTGGCTTCCATCGCGTTCTTCATCGATTCGAGCTGCGCGGCCACCGCGTCGTCCGCGGGGCGGATGTCGAACCAGTGGAACCGGTCGAGCGCGGCGAGGTAGGCCTTGTCGATCTTCGCGCCCTTGCCGAGCTTTTGCGGGCCACCGTTGGCGAGCTTGCCCACGAGCAGCTTCTCGATGCGGTCGAACGCGTCGGCCTCGACGATGCGCAGGCGGTCGTTCAGGTCCAGGCGATAGCGCTTGAGTTCATCGTCGATGATCTGCTGCGCGCGCTTGTCGCGCTGGATGCCCTCGCGCGTGAACACCTGCACGTCGATCACCGTGCCCTGCGAGCCCTGCTCGACGCGCAGCGAGGTGTCCTTCACGTCGGAGGCCTTCTCGCCGAAGATCGCGCGCAGCAGCTTTTCTTCCGGCGTCAGCGTGGTCTCGCCCTTGGGCGTGACCTTGCCCACCAGCGTGTCGCCCGGTTGCACTTCGGCGCCCACGTAGATGATGCCCGAGTCGTCCAGCCGGTTGAGCTGCTGTTCGCTCAGGTTCGGAATGTCGCGCGTGATTTCCTCGGCACCGAGCTTGGTGTCGCGCGCCATCACCACGAGCTCCTCGATGTGCACGCTGGTGTAGCGGTCGTCGGCCACCACACGCTCGTTGATCAGGATCGAGTCCTCGAAGTTGTAGCCGTTCCAGGGCATGAAGGCGATCAGCATGTTCTGGCCAATGGCGATCTCGCCCAGGTCGGTCGAAGCGCCGTCGGCAATCACGTCACCCTTGGCCAGCACGTCGCCCTTCTTGACGATGGGGCGCTGGTGGATGTTGGTGTTCTGGTTGGAGCGCTGGTACTTGATGAGGTTGTAGATGTCCACGCCCACTTCACCGGCCACGGCCTCGTCGTCGTGCACGCGGATCACGATGCGGGTCGCATCCACGTAGTCCACGATGCCGCCGCGCTCGGCCACCACCACGGTGCCCGAATCCACGGCCGCCACGCGCTCGATGCCCGTGCCCACCAGGGGCTTCTCGGGCCGCAGCACCGGCACCGCCTGGCGCGACATGTTGGCGCCCATCAGCGCGCGGTTGGCGTCGTTGTGCTCCAGGAAGGGCACGAGCGACGCCGCCACCGAGACGATCTGCGCGGGCGAGACGTCCATGTACTGCACGCGGTCGGCGGAGACCAGCGTCGATTCGCCCTGCTCGCGCGCGCTCACCAGATCGCCCGTCAGGCGCCCCTCGTCATCGAGCGCGGCGTTGGCCTGCGCGATGATGTACTTGCCCTCCTCGATCGCCGAGAGGTAGTCGATCTCATCGGTCACCTTGCCCTCGTGCACGCGGCGGTACGGCGTCTCGATGAAGCCGTACTCGTTCAGGCGCGCGTACAGGGCCAGCGAGTTGATGAGGCCGATGTTCGGGCCTTCCGGCGTCTCGATCGGGCACACGCGGCCATAGTGCGTGACGTGCACGTCGCGCACCTCGAAGCCCGCGCGCTCGCGCGTCAAACCACCCGGGCCGAGGGCCGAGACGCGGCGCTTGTGCGTGATCTCGGCCAGCGGGTTGGTCTGGTCCATGAACTGCGACAGTTGGGACGCGCCGAAGAACTCCTTGAGCGCCGCGGAAATCGGCTTGGAGTTGATCAGGTCGTGCGGCATGAGCGGCTCTTGCTCGGCTTGGCCCAGGCGTTCCTTCACGGCCTTCTCGATGCGCGCCAGGCCCGTGCGGTACTGGTTCTCGGCCAGCTCGCCCACGCAGCGCACGCGCCGGTTGCCCAGGTGGTCGATGTCGTCCACTTCGCCCTTGCCGTTGCGCAGATCCACCAGGATCTTGACCACGGCCAGGATGTCCTCGTTGGACAGCACCATGGGCCCCGTCGATTCCTCGCGGCCCACCTTGGCGTTGAACTTCATGCGCCCCACGCGCGAGAGGTCGTAGGTGTCGGGGTTGTAGAACAGGCGCTGGAACAGCGCTTGCACCGCGTCCTCGGTCGGCGGCTCGCCGGGGCGCATCATGCGGTAGATGGCCACGCGCGCGGCGAACTCATCGTTGGTCTCGTCCACGCGCAGCGTCTGCGAGATGTACGGCCCCTGGTCGAGCTCGTTCGTGTGGATGCAGGGCAGATCCGTGACGCCGGCGGCGCGCAGCGCCTTGAGCAGCGCCTCGGTGAGCTCGTCGTTGGCCTTGGCGATGATCTCGCCCGTGTCGCCATCGACGATGTTGTGCGCCAGCACGCGGCCGATGAGGAAGTCCTCGGGCACGCTGATGTGCGTGGTCTTGGATTGCTCCAGCTCGCGCGTATGGCGCGCGGTGATGCGCTTGTCCTTGGCGACGACGACCTTGCCCGACTTGTCGGTGATGTCAAAGCGCGCGATCTCGCCCTTGAGGCGTTCGGCGACGAATTCCATCTGCGCGCCGCTGTCCATCAGGCGGAAATTGTCGTTGACGAAGAAGTGCGCCAGGATCTGCTCGGCGTTCAGGCCGATGGCCTTGAGCAGGATCGTCACCGGCATCTTGCGGCGGCGGTCGACGCGGAAGTACAGGATGTCCTTCGGGTCGAACTCGAAGTCCAGCCACGAGCCGCGGTAGGGAATGATGCGCGCCGAGAACAGCAGCTTGCCCGAGCTGTGCGTCTTGCCCTTGTCGTGCTCGAAGAACACGCCGGGCGAGCGGTGCAGCTGGCTCACGATCACGCGCTCGGTGCCGTTGATGATGAACGAGCCCTTGTCGGTCATGCGGGGCACCTCGCCCATGTAGACCTCCTGCTCCTTCACCTCCTTGATGACCTTGTTCTGCGAGGTGGAAGCCTCGCGGTCGTAGATGATGAGCTGTACCTTGGCGCGCACCGCCGAGGCGAAGGTCAGGCCCCGCGTCTGGCATTCGCGCACGTCGAACGTGGGCTTGGCCAGGCTGTACTGGCTGAACTTCATCTCCACGAAACCGTTGTGCGAGACGATGGGGAAGGCCGCGTTGAACGCCGCCTGCAGCCCCTCGTCGCTGCGCTTCTTGGGTGGAACGTCGGCCTGCAGGAACGCGGTGTAGGCGTCCTTTTGCATCTGCAGCAGGTAGGGCACCTTGAGCACGCTGTCGCGGCTGCCAAAGCTCTTGCGAATGCGCTTGCGTTCGGTGTAGCTGTACGTGGATGTTGCTGCCATGAATTCTCCGGGCAAAGACATGAGAGAAGGTCTTCGACGACTACTGCCCCACGGGCACATGGCCTGTGGGCTTGGCGGTTGGCCACTACCAACCATGGCAGACGGCGATGCGTTGCACATCGCCCGAGCCAAGGCGTCTTCCGTTGTCGGACAAGAACAGAAGACACTAGAAAACGCCCCATCGGGCCGCTTTCTGGTGCGCTCTGCAGCGCGCCGGCACCAAGCGCCAAGGGCTGCAGGCCTCTTGCAAGGCCTGCAGCCCGGCGCCGTGTGCGTGCTTACTTGAGCTCGGCCTTGGCGCCGGCTTCGGTGAGCTTCTTGGCAGCGGCTTCGGCGTCGGCCTTGGGCATCGCTTCCTTGACGGTCTTGGGCGCGCCGTCGACCAGATCCTTGGCCTCCTTCAGGCCCAGGCCGGTGATCTCGCGCACCGCCTTGATGACCGACACCTTGTTGGCGCCGATCTCGGTCAGCACCACGTCGAACTCGGTCTTCTCTTCGGCGGCAGCCGCGGCGCCACCGGCGGCGCCACCGGCGGCCGGGGCGGCCATCGCGGCGGCGCTGACGCCAAACTTCTCTTCAATGGCCTTGACCAGGTCGTTGAGTTCCAGCACCGTCATGCCGTCCAGCGCGGTCAGGAATGCGTCTTTATCGAATGCCATGTTGATTTCCTCTGTATGTTGGTTACACGTTGGGTGTGCGGGTTGGCGCCTCAGGCAGCCGCCGCGGCACCTTCGCCTTTTTTTGCCGCCAGCGCGCCCAGCACCACGGCGGTGCGGGAGATCGGCGACATGAGCAAGCCACACAACTGGGCCAGCAGCACTTCCTTGGAGGGAATGCTGGCCAGCTCCTTCACGCCGTTCACGTCCAGGGTCTTGCCCGCGAAGGCGCCGCCGCGGATGACCAGCTTGTCGTTGGTCTTCGCGAAATCGGCCACCACCTTGGCGGCGGCCACAGCGTCTTCGGAGAAGCCGTAGATCAGCGGGCCGGTCATCTGGTCGGCCAGCACTTCGAAATGGCTGCCGTTCACCGCCCGGCGGGCCAGAGTGTTCTTCAGAACACTCAGGGACACCCCCTGGCTGCGGGCACTGGCGCGCAGTTTCGTCATGTCGGCGACCGTGATGCCACGGTATTCCGCAATCACGAGCGTTTGAGCTTTGGCGGCGAGCCCGGTCACATCGTTGATGACCGCTTCCTTCTCACTGCGATTCAGACTCAAGGTCTACTCCTTCGTATGTGCACCTCGGGGCGAGCCCCTCGATGCACGCTCTTGGTTTGCAGCGACCAACTGTCGAGGAATCCGTATTCCCAGGTCAGCGGGATCGCCATCTGCGTTGGCTCCGTGGATTTAAGTGCACCCCCGTGCACGCCAACGGTCTTGGATGGCCAGCGCGTCGCCGCGCCGCCCACCACCGGGGCCCCCGTGAAGGCACCCCAATTCGTCACTGGCGGCTCACGTCGTCAGCGTCTGTGTATCCACGCGCACGCCCACGCCCATGGTGCTCGACACCGCCACCTTGCGCAGGTAGATGCCCTTGCTTGACGTCGGTTTGGCCTTGTTCAGTGCCTCCACCAGCGCCACCAGGTTGCCCTGGAGCTTGTCCACTTCGAACGAACGGCGGCCGATCGTGGAATGCACGATGCCGGCCTTGTCCACGCGGAACTGCACCTGACCGGCCTTGGCGTTCTTCACCGCCGTGGCCACGTCGGGCGTCACCGTCCCCACCTTGGGGTTGGGCATGAGGCCGCGCGGGCCAAGGATCTGACCAAGCTGGCCGACGACGCGCATCGCATCCGGCGCGGCGATCACCACGTCAAACGGCATGTCGCCCGCCTTCACGCGTGCCGCCAGGTCGTCCATGCCGACCACGTCCGCGCCCGCGGCCGTGGCCTCTTCGGCCTTCGCCCCTTGGGCGAATACCGCCACGCGCTTGGTCTTGCCGGTGCCGTTGGGCAGCACGACGGCGCCACGCACGACCTGGTCGGACTTCTTCGCGTCGATGCCCAGCTGCACCGCCACGTCGATCGATTCATCGAACTTGGCCGTCGCGGCTTCCTTGACGATGCCCAGCGCGTCGGTGAGCGCATACAGCTTGCCGCTGTCGACCTTGCCCTGCAGCGCCTTTTGTTTCTTCGTGAGCTTGGCCATTTACACACCCTCCACCGCAACGCCCATCGAGCGGGCCGAACCGGCGAGCGTGCGCACGGCGGCGTCCACGTCGGCGGCATTCATGTCCTTGAGCTTGGTCTTGGCGATCTCTTCGAGCTGCGCGCGCGTGATCTTGCCGACCTTGGTCGCCTTGGCGTTGGCCGAGCCCTTGTCCAGCTTGATCGCCTTCTTGATCAGCACGGTAGCCGGCGGCGTCTTGATGATGAAGGTGAAGCTCTTGTCGGCAAACGCCGTGATCACCACGGGCAGCGGCAGGCCGGGCTCGACACCCTGGGTCTGCGCGTTGAACGCCTTGCAGAACTCCATGATGTTCAGGCCGCGCTGGCCCAGCGCCGGGCCGATCGGGGGCGACGGGTTGGCCTTGCCTGCAGGAACCTGCAGCTTGATGAAACCGACGATCTTTTTCGCCATGTGTACTCCTTGCGGGTCCAGCGCCCGGCCTGTGGCGGCCGGGCTCCCCGGGGTTGTCGACTCTTGCTTGCTTCACTACGGGGCGCCGCATCGAGTCAGGGCATGCGGCGCTCCGTGCGCAGGTTCAGGTCTTCTCCACCTGCGCGAACTCCAGTTCCACGGGTGTGGAACGACCAAAAATCGTGACCGCCACGCGCAGGCGGCTCTTTTCGTAGTTCACCTCTTCGACGGTGCCGTTGAAGTCGGTGAACGGGCCGTCCTTCACGCGCACCAGCTCGCCCGTGAGGAATTCGATCTTGTGGCGCGGCTTGTCCGAGCCTTCCTGCACCTGGTTTTCGATCTTCTGCACCTCTTCCTCGGAAATCGGGGCAGGGCGGTTCTTCGCGCCGCCCACGAACCCCGTCACCTTGTTGGTGTGCTTGATCAGGTGCCAGGTGTCGTCGTCCATCACCATCTGGACGAACACGTAGCCGGGGAACAGGCGCCGCTCGGTCGTCTTGCGCTGGCCGTTGCGTATCTCGACGACTTCCTCGGTCGGCACCAGGATGCGGCCGAACTTGTCCTGCATGCCCGAGCGTTTGATGCGTTCGAGGATGTTGCGTTCCACCGCCTTTTCCATGCCCGAATAGGCGTGGACGATGTACCACCGCAGATCGGTGGCGCCGTCGGCCTGCACGGGCGCGGCGGCCACGCCGTCAGAAGTTTGAGCCATCATTTCCTCCAGCCCAGGATCAGGTCGTACAGGGCCCACTCCAGCGTCTTGTCGGTCAGCCAGAGGAAAAACGCCATCAGCACGACGAACGCGAAGACGTAGCCCGTCATCTGCAGGGTTTCCTTGCGCGTCGGCCAGACGACCTTGGCGACCTCGCGCCAGGAGTCGCGCGAGAACGCGATGAGCTGGCGCCCGGAATCGGACACGAAGAAGGCCACGCACGCCACGGCCAGCCCGCCGATCAACGTGCCCCACTGCACCAGCGCGCCGCGGCGCTCCAGGAAATAAAACCCGGCGAACGACGCGACGGCCAGCAGCACGGCGATGGTCAGCTTGGCCTTGTCCGCCGCCGTGGATACCGTTTCAACCTGGGGAGTTGCCATTCCTAATCCTGCTATTGAGTGCACCGCACAAGACGCCGAAGCCCGTCGTGCTCCGACGGGCCTGTTTGGTGTGCCGCCTTCGTCAGGTGGCAGGGGCAGTAGGAATCGAACCTACAACCTTCGGTTTTGGAGACCGACGCTCTGCCAATTGAGCTATACCCCTGTGTGCACTGTCCTTGTGTCGAGAATTACTCGATGATCTTGGCCACGACGCCCGCGCCCACGGTGCGCCCGCCCTCGCGGATGGCAAAGCGCAGGCCCTCTTCCATCGCAATGGGGTGGATGAGCTTGACGGTCATGGACACGTTGTCGCCGGGCATCACCATCTCCTTGTCCTTGGGCAGCTCGATCGCCCCCGTCACGTCCGTCGTGCGGAAGTAGAACTGCGGGCGGTAGTTGTTGAAGAACGGCGTGTGACGCCCCCCTTCGTCCTTGGAGAGCACGTACACCTCGCACGAGAAGTGCGTGTGCGGCGTGATCGAGCCGGGCTTGGAGACGACCTGGCCGCGCTCGACGTCTTCGCGCTTGGTGCCGCGCAGCAGCAGCCCGACGTTGTCGCCCGCCTGGCCCTGGTCCAGGAGCTTGCGGAACATTTCCACGCCGGTGATGGTGGTCTTTTGCGTCGGGCGGATGCCGACGATCTCCACTTCCTCGCCGACCTTGATGACGCCGCGCTCCACGCGTCCGGTGATCACGGTGCCGCGCCCGGAGATGGAGAACACGTCTTCCACGGGCATGAGGAAGGCGCCGTCGATCGCACGCTCGGGCGTGGGAATGTAGCTGTCCAGCGCGTCGGCCAGCTTCATGATGGCTTGTTCGCCCAACTCACCCGTGTCGCCTTCCAGCGCCAGCTTGGCGCTGCCCTTGATGATGGGGGTGTCGTCGCCGGGGAAGTCGTACTTGGAGAGCAGTTCGCGCACTTCCATCTCGACGAGTTCGAGCAGTTCGGCGTCGTCCACCATGTCGCACTTGTTCAGGAACACGATGATGTAGGGCACGCCCACCTGGCGGGCCAGCAGGATGTGCTCGCGCGTCTGGGGCATGGGGCCGTCGGCAGCCGAGACGACCAGGATGGCGCCGTCCATCTGCGCGGCGCCCGTGATCATGTTCTTGACGTAGTCGGCGTGGCCGGGGCAATCCACGTGCGCGTAGTGGCGGTGGTCGGTTTCGTATTCGACGTGGCTGGTGTTGATGGTGATGCCGCGCGCCTTCTCTTCGGGGGCGTTGTCGATCTGGTCGTAGCCCTTGGCTTCACCGCCGAACTTCTTCGACAGCACCGTGGCTATGGCCGCCGTCAGCGTCGTCTTGCCGTGGTCCACGTGACCGATCGTGCCCACGTTCACGTGGGGCTTGGTGCGTTCAAACTTACCTTTTGCCATTGTCAGACTCCGAGAAATTTGTCAACTCGATACTGTCCATCCGCCTGCGCCTCGGCAGATTGCCAAACCTTGGTGCCCTTGGTGGGAATCGGACCCACGACCTCTCCCTTACCAAGGGAGTGCTCTACCACTGAGCCACAAGGGCATGAAATCGACCACATGCGCGTTTGACCAGTTTCGTGGAGCGGGAGACGGGAATCGAACCCGCGTCATTAGCTTGGAAGGCTAAGGTTCTACCATTGAACTACTCCCGCGCGCGCCCGGCCTGTGCCCGGCGCCCGCAAGCGCGATTCCGACGCCTTCAACTTCCACAAATCTGGTGGAGGGGATTGGATTCGAACCAATGTAGGCGTAAGCCAACAGATTTACAGTCTGCCCCCTTTAACCACTCGGGCACCCCTCCGCGCAATCGTGCATTGTAGCATTTTTCGCGGCTGAAAATTGGGCTGGGCCAGCCGTGCTGCCGCCGGGTGCTGCCTGCCACGCCCTGATGGTTCCGCCCCGGTCTGACGGGGGTGCAAGCGGGTCCTTCCGGGCCGGTTGCGGATCGCTGGCAGGGTCGATCGGCAACCGCCCCAATAATGATGAAATATAGGTGTTTTCCCTAGAGACAGGCAGTGTGTCAGACCCTATAGTTGTTTATATTTGATAAACAACTGATACGAGCTGCCATGCCCGCCACCTCCTCCGAACTCTCCGTGACACTCGCCGGCAAGCGCAAGCAGGTGGCTGTCGTGCGCCTGATGCGTGCCGCCAAGCGCAATGCGGTCTCGGACGGGCTGGTCGCCGCGCTGCGCGACGCCTTCCAGAACCTGCCCGCGCCGGCGCGCGCCGTGGTGCTTGACGGCGACGGCGAGCATTTCAGCGCGGGGCTGGATCTTTCCGAGCTCAAGGAGCGCGACGCGGGTGAGGGCGTGATGCACTCGCGCAGTTGGCACGCGGCGCTCAACGCGATCCAGTTCGGCACCGTGCCAGTGGTGGCCGCGCTGCATGGGGCGGTGATCGGTGGCGGGCTGGAGCTGGCGGCCTCGGCGCACATCCGCGTGGCCGACACCACGTCGTTCTATGCGCTGCCCGAGGGCTCGCGCGGCATTTTCGTCGGTGGCGGCGGTTCGGTGCGCATACCCAGGCTGATTGGCGTGGCGCGCATGACCGACATGATGATGACCGGCCGGGTCTACAACGCCGAAGAGGGCGAGCGCCTGGGGTTCGCGCAGTACCTCGTGCCCGAAGGCCAGGCGTTCGCCAAGGCGATGGAGCTGGCCGAGCGCATTGCCACCAACGCGCCGCTGACGAATTACGCGCTGATGCACGCGTTGCCGCGCATCGCCGAGCAGCCGGCCGACCATGGATTGATGACCGAGGCCCTGATGGCTGCCATCGCGCAGTCCGCGCCCGAGGCCAAGGCGCGCGTGCGCGACTTCCTCGCGGGCAAGGCGGGCACCAAGGTGAAGAAGGCTTGAGCAGCCCGTGCGGCCATAGGAGACGACGATGAGCAACCCGAAATTCCGCCCACTGACCTTTGGCGTGACGCGCGTCACGGTGCGCGATGCGGCGGACGGCGTGCAGTACCTGGCGGCGGAGCAGCCGCTCGCGGCGTTCGACACCCGCATGTCCGACGCGCTTGCGCGCTGGGCGCGCGAGACGCCCGATGCCACGTTCCTGGCGCAGCGCGTGCGCGCGACCGACGGGAGCCTGGGTGACTGGCGGCGCGTGAGCTACGCGCAGGCGCTGGAGGCCGCGCGGCGCATCGGCCAGGCGCTGCTTGCGCGGGGCCTCTCGCCCGAGCGGCCGGTGATGATCCTGAGCGAGAACGGGCTGGAGCATGCGCTGATCGCGCTCGCCTGCCTGTGGATCGGCGTGCCCTGGGCGCCGATCTCGCCGCCGTATTCGATCGTGAGCAAGGATTTCGGCAAGCTGCGCCACATCATGGCGACGCTCACCCCCGGCCTCATCTGGGCCGAGGATGGCGCGCGCTACGGTGCGGCGATCGCGGCCACTGCGCCGCAGGGCGCGGAGCTGGTGCTCTCGCGCGGGCTCGATGCGCCGGCGCTCGCGGGCCGCGCGGTCACGCCGCTGGCCGAGCTGCTGGCCACCGAGCCGACGCCCGCGGTCGATGCCGCGCAGGCCGCCACGGGGCCGGACACCATCGTCAAGTTCCTCTTCACCAGCGGCTCGACCAAGAACCCCAAGGCGGTCATCAACACCCACCGCATGTGGTGCGCCAACCAGCAGCAGATGCGCCAGTCCATGCCCATCCTGACGGAGGAAAAGCCGGTGCTCGTGGACTGGCTGCCGTGGAACCACACCTTTGGCGGCAACCACAACTTCGGCATGGTGCTGGCCAATGGCGGCACGCTCTACATCGACGATGGCCGGCCCACGCCCGCGCTCGTCGGCGAGACGCTGCGCAACCTGCGCGAGATCGCGCCGACGCTGTACTTCAACGTGCCCACGGGGTTCGACGCGATCGCGCAGGCGATGAAGCACGACGCCGCGCTGCGCCGCAACCTGCTCTCGCGCGTCAAGATGTTCTTCTACGCCGGGGCGTCGCTGCCGCAATCCGTCTGGGATGCGCTCTCGGAAAGCGAAGAGGCCGAGCTCGGCGAGCGCATCGTCATGACCTGCGGCTTCGGCATGACGGAGTCGTCGCCCTACGGGCTGTTTCCCACGAGCCCCGACATCCGCGCCGGGGAACTGGGCGTGCCCACGCCGGGCATGGAATGCAAGCTCGTGCCGGTGGACGGCAAGATCGAGCTGCGCTACCGCGGCCCCAACATCACGCCCGGCTACTGGCGCGCGAGCGAGGCCACGGCCGAATCGTTCGACGCCGAAGGGTTCTTCTGCACCGGCGACGCCGTGCAATGGATAGACCCGCACGACCCGCACCAGGGCCTGCGCTTTGACGGGCGCATCGCCGAGGACTTCAAGCTCGTCACCGGCACCTTCGTGAGCGTCGGGCCGTTGCGCGCCCGGGCCATCGCCGCGGGTGCGCCCTACATCCAGGACGTGGTCGTCACCGGCCTGAACCGCA
Organism: Burkholderiales bacterium; assembly: GCA_026954015.1. Taxonomy (GTDB): domain Bacteria; phylum Pseudomonadota; class Gammaproteobacteria; order Burkholderiales; family Burkholderiaceae_C; genus Comamonas_C. The sequence continues at coordinate 22,505 of JAIXLP010000023.1, forward strand.
AGGAGGTGGGCGCGCTGGTGTTCACCACGGGGGCTGTGCGCACGCTCGCGGGCCTGCCGGCGGGTGCGCCACTGGCGGACGTGCTGCGCCACCCGGCGGTGGTCCGCCACTTCCAGGGCGTGGCCAACGAGCTGGCGCGCCACGCCACCGGCAGCGCGAGCCGCATCGCGCGCATGGTGCTGCTGGCCGATCCGCCCTCCATCGACCAGGGCGAGGTGACCGACAAGGGTTCGATCAACCAGCGCGCGGTGCTCAAGGTGCGCGACGCGCTGGTGCAGGCGCTGTACGACGAGGCACCGGATGTTCTCGTCATCAAGCCAGGAGTGCCATCATGAAAACCAGGGGCTTTTTCACCGCGTTTGACGACGTCTGGATGCTGGACGGCGTGCGCACGCCCATGGTGGACTACTGCGGCGCGCTGGGCCACGTCTCGCCCACCGACCTCGGGATCAAGGCGGCACGCGCGGTGCTGGCGCGCACCGGCGTGGCGGCGGGCGACATCGGCTCGGTCGTGTGCGGCAACATGGCGCCGGGCGACTTCGACCAGTTCTTCCTGCCGCGCCACATCGGCCTGTACGCGGGCGTGCCGGTGGAGGTGCCGGCCATCATGGCGCAGCGCATCTGCGGCACGGGCTTCGAGCTGTTTCGCCAGGCGGGCGAGCACGTGCAGGGCGGCGCCTGCGAGGCGGCGCTGCTGGTGGGCACCGAGAGCATGACGCGCAACCCGATCGCGGCGTTCGACCACCGCACCGGCTTCAAGCTCGGCGCGCCCGTGGGCTTCAAGGACTACATGTGGGAGGCGCTCAAGGACCCGGCGCCCGGCATCAACATGATCCAGACGGCCGAGAACCTCGCGAAGAAATACGGCATTACGCGCGAGCAGGTGGACGCCTTCGCCAGCGAATCGTTCGCGCGCGCCGTGGCGGCGCAGGAAAGCGGCTTTTTCGACGGCGAGATCGTGCCCGTGGTCAGCGAGAAGTTCGAGCTCGAAGGCTACAGGCCGCGCGGCATCCGCCTGCAGGGCAAGGCGGTCGAGGTGGCGCGCGACACGCACCCGCGCCCCTCGCCGGTCGACGTGCTCGCCAAACTGCGCCCGGTGTTCGAGGGCGGCGTGCAGACCGGCGGCAATTCGGCCGCGCTGGTGGATGCGGCGGCGGCGGCGGTGGTCGCCAGCGGCAGCTACGCCCAGACCTGGGGCAAGGCGCCGCTGGCGCGCCTCGTCGGCGCGGCGGCCGTGGGCGTGCCGCCCGAGATCATGGGCATAGGCCCGGCGGCGGCGATCCGCCTGCTGCTGGAGCGCACGGGGCTCACGCTCGACGACATCGGCCGCATCGAGGTCAACGAGGCGCAGGGCGCGCAGACGCTGGCCGTCATCAAGGAGCTGGGGCTCAACCCGCAGCGCCTGAACGTGCACGGCGGCGCGATCGCGCTCGGCCACCCGCTGGCGATGACCGGCGTGCGCCTGACGATCACCGTGGCGCGCGAGATGCGTCGCGCGGGCGTGAAGTACGGCATCAGCTCGGCCTGCATCGGCGGCGGCCAGGGCATGGCGCTGCTGCTGGAAAACCCGGCGGTCTGATTTACAAGCCAAATTGGCTTCCAGCGCTTGTGCAGCAAGCGCTGACAGCTATCAACCAAGGAGTAACCACCATGCAAATCCAGGGACAGGCGGCACTCGTGACCGGCGGCGGATCCGGCCTGGGCGAGGCCACCGCGCGCGAGCTGGCGCGCCTGGGGGCCAAGGTAGCGGTGCTCGACGTGAACCTGGAGCACGCGCGCACGGTCGCGTCCGAGATCGGCGGCATCGCCATCCAGACCGACGTGACCAGCGCCGAAGGCGTGCAGGCCGCCATCGAGCAGGCCGCCGCGGCGCACGGTCCGGCGCGCATCCTGATGCAGATCGCGGGCATCGGCACGGCCAAGCGCATCCTCGGCAAGGACGGCTCGCCCGCGCCGCTGGAAGACTTCGTGCGCGTCATCCACGTCAACCTCGTGGGCACCTACAACATGGCGCGGCTGTTTGCCGCCGCCGCTGCCCGCCTGGAGCCCATGGAAGACGGCGAGCGCGGCGCCATGGTGTTCACCGCCAGCGTCGCGGCCTTCGACGGCCAGGTGGGCCAGCAGGCCTACAGCGCGAGCAAGGGCGGTGTGGTCGGCATGACGCTGCCGATGGCGCGCGATCTGGCGCAGCACGGCATCCGCGTCTGCACCATCGCGCCGGGCCTGTTCAACACCCCGCTGATGCGCACGCTGCCCGAGCCGGTGCAGGCGTCGCTTGCCGCGTCCATCCCCTTCCCCTCGCGCCTGGGCAAGCCCGAGGAGTTCGCGGAACTCGCCTGCCACATCGTCACCAACGGCCACCTCAATGGCGAGGTGATACGGCTCGATGGCGCCCTTCGGATGGCACCGCGATGAGCAAGACCACCGTCTACGAGGTGAAGGTGATGTTTGGCGACTGCGATCCCGCCGGCATCGTCTTCTTTCCCAATTTCTGCAAGTGGATGGACGCCTCGTCGCTGGATTTTTTCCGCCAGTGCGGCGTGCCGCCGTGGCGCGAGCTGAAGGAGACGCACGGCATCATCGGCACGCCGCTGCTGGAGATCCACACCAGGTTCATGCGCCCCGCCACCTACGGCGACGTGCTGCAGGTGCACACCTGCGTCGAGTCGTGGGCGGCCAAAACCTTCGTGCACAAGCACGTGGTGATGAACGGCGACGTGTTGCTGTGCGAGGGGCGCGAGACGCGCGCCTTCTGCATCCACCCCGAAGGCGGACGCCTGCAGGCGATCCCGGTTCCCGATTTCATCAGGGAGCGCTGCGCGTAAGCCGCGCGCCTGCTACCCATCTCGATTTTTCAACGCGCCATCCAGGAGACAACCATGAAGCGCTTTCACCTCCAGGCCATTGTGGCCGCCGTCGCCGTTGCCGCCAGCGGCGCGGCCCTGGCCGACATCACCATTGGCGTCGTCGCGCCGCTGACCGGCCCGGCCTCGGGGCTGGGCATACCGGCGGGCAACCAGGTCAAGATCTGGCCCAAGGAGATCGCGGGCGAGAAGCTCAACGTCATCCTGCTCGACGACGCAAGCGACCCGACCAACGGCGTGAA
>JAIXLP010000023.1:25620-26773 GCA_026954015.1 Burkholderiales bacterium
AGAAGCTCAACGTCATCCTGCTCGACGACGCAAGCGACCCGACCAACGGCGTGAAAATCGCCAACAAGTTCGTCACGCAGGACAAGGTGGACATCATCATGGGCTCGGTCGCGACGCCCGTGGCCGCGGCCGTGGCGCAGGTGACGGACGATGCGCACACGGTGCAGATCGCGTGGTCGCCGGTGGTCACGCCCGCAGGCAAGGACCACTGGCTGTTTCGCCTGCCGCAATCGAACGCGGTGATGGCCCACGCGGTGATCGAGCACATGAAGAAGCAGGGCATCAAGTCCGTCGGCTTCCTCGGCTACAACGACGCCTACGGCGAGCCCTGGCTGCAGGCGTTCAAGCCGATGGCGGAGGCCGCGGGCATGACGTTCGGCCCCGTCGAGCGCTTCGCACGCGCCGACACCAGCGTGACCGGCCAGGCGCTCAAGCTGGTATCAGCCAACCCGCAGGCCATTCTGGTGGTCGCCTCGGGCAGCGGCGCGGCCATGCCTGAAGTGTCGCTGCGCGAGCGCGGCTACAAGGGCCTCGTCTACCAGACGCACGCGGCCGCCACCAGCGACCTGATGCGCGTGGGCGGCAAGGCGGTGGAAGGCACCTACGTGGTCTCCGGCCCTGCGGTGCTGGCCGAGCAACTGCCCGATGCCCACCCCTCCAAGGCTGAGGCGATCAAGTTCGTGGCGCAGTATGAGAAAGCCTACGGCCCCGGTTCGCGCAACCAGTTCGCCGGCCACGCCTACGACTCGATCATCGTGCTGGAAAAGGCCATCCCGATCGCGCTCAAGACCGCCAAGCCCGGCACGCCCGAATTCCGCGCCGCGCTGCGCGACGCCTTCGAGCACATGGGTCGCACCGTGCTGGCGCACGGCGTGCTGGACTGGACCGCCCAGGACCACTGGGGCTACACCAACGACACCGGCGTGATGATGAAGGTGGTCGACGGCAAGTTCGTCGTCGAAAAGTAATCGGTCGAATCGGCCTCCAGCGCCCGCCAGACGGGCGCCGGGAGCTATGCTTTCAGGTGGAAACGGCCGTGCATTTCCACCCCGGGACCGAAGACCGTGGCTTCCTGCTGAACGCGGTGCTGCAGGCCCCCGCGCGGGGCCTTGCGCAGCACCGTCGCGGCGTTTTCCATGCGCGTGAGCGCCGG
>JAIXLP010000056.1 GCA_026954015.1 Burkholderiales bacterium
CGACGTAGAGCACCTTGCGCAGCAGCTTGGCGATCACGTCCTCGCCCTGGCCGGTCGCGTGGCTCATGGCCCAATACAACCCGGCGATCGTCATGTCGATGACGATCAGCGTTGCTGTGAGGAACGCCACTTCGCCGCGCAGCAGCCCGAAACCCGAGTCGATGTAGGTGGAGAAGGTGTTGAGGAACTGGTCGATGATGGTCACGTCATTCATGGCGTGACCTCCGGTTCGTCGAAGCTGTGCGGGATCGGCGGCAGGTCGGCCAGCGTCTGGTATTCATCCGGGCCGGACTGGCCGGAGAAGAAGCGCCGCCGGTCGGCTTCGGCGGCGGCGCGGCAAGCGTCCTCGCCCGTGGCCTGCCGGTCGGCGGCGCATTGCGCGCGCAATGCCTTGAGCCGCACGGGATCGGCGGCCAAGGCATCGGTAAGGTTGTCGGCCTGCTGCTTGCTGCAAGCGGCCAGCAGCACGACGCCAAGGGCGAGGACGCATCGCATGGCGGCCTCCCGTCAGTCGCGGTAGAAGTTGACGGACTGCGGCGTGTACGGCGTGCCTTCACCGAGGAAGCGTCGCCGCACCTCGCGGGCGCGCTCCGTGGCCGCCGCCTGCCGAGCCAGTTCCAACGCGGCCGCGCGATCCTGCGTGATCTGAAGCCGCTGCGTCTGGATCGACTGTTTGGCCTGCAAGGCCAGCAGTTGGTTTGTGGCCTGCATGGCTTGCAGCGCGCCGACGGCCGACTGGCTCTTGCTGACAAGATCGGCCAGCACGCTTTCGTCTTGGCCCAGGTTCTGCGACACCTGCGCCTGCATCTGCATGGTGGTCTGCAAGCCGGTGAGCGTGTTCTTCCAACGCTCTTGCGCGTCGCGGTACATCTGGTCGCCGCTGACGGTGGCGGCGTACTGCTCCGGGTACAGGCGCGCGAACTCCCGATCGAGGTTCATCACGTCGTAGGCCAGGCCGCGAGCCTGGGCAATCAGCCGTTCGGTCGTCGCCAGGTTGGCACGCAACTGGCCGACCACGCTGGACGGCAGGCTGGCGAGGTTGCGCGCCTGGTTCATCAGCATTTGCGCTTCGTTCTGGAGCTGCTGGATCTGGTTGTTGATCTGCTCCAGCGTGCGGATCGCGGTCAGCGTGTTCTGCACGAGGTTCGTGGGGTCGATCACGACCCATTGCGCATGGGCAGTGGCGGTGCAAAGCATGGCCGCGACGGCGGCGGCGATCAGGCGCTTCTTCATGGCAGGTTCTCCAAGGGTTGGTCAGCGAGGGAGTCCGGCGCGAGGCCGGGGAACGAGGGCAGCAGGTCAGCCGCCCAATGGAGGCCGCGATGGCGCATCCAAGCGCCTACGAAGCCGGGCACGTCGGCATCGGCGAGCACCGAGTCGATGTCGCGCTGGTCCTGCGGCGTGGAAGCGCCCGCGAAGGCCAGCGTCGCCGGCCCCAGGTCGAGGTCGAACAGGCGGTTGCCGAGGCGGGATTGGTAGTAGTAGTCGCGCTTGGGCTGCGCGGTGGCGACGATCTCGATCTGACGCCGGTTGAGGCCGAAGCCCTCGTAGATCGTGCGAATCTGCGGCTCGGTCGCCTGCGGGTTGGGCAAGAAAATCCGACTCGCGCAGCTCTCGATGATCGCGGGCGCGATGCTCGAATCCTTGATGTCGGCGAGGCTCTGCGTGGCGAAGATGACGCTGACGTTCTTCTTGCGCAGCGTCTTGAGCCACTGGCGGATGCGCGCGGCAAACACCGGGTCATCGAGGAACAGCCACGCTTCATCGAGGATCAGCAGCGTGGGCGCACCATCGAAGCGTTCATCGAAGCGCGCAAAGAGGTAATGCAGCACGGCCATAACGGCGGCCTTGCTGTGCATCAGTTCCTCCATCTCGAAGCACTGCACGTCGGCCATGCCGAGACGGTCATGGTCGGCGTCCAGCAGCTTGCCGTGGGCTCCGCCCAGCACATACGGCGCGAGCGCCTGCCGCAGCGCGTTCGATTGCAGCAGCACGGAAAGCCCCGTCATCGTGCGCTGCTCCACCGGCGCACCGGCGAGACTTCCCAGCGCCGACCAGATAGCCGCCTTCTCGTCGGGGCCGACCGCCACGCCTTCGTGCAGCAAGCGGCCTTCGATCCATTCAGCGGCCCAGGTGCGGTAGCCCTCGCGGTCGATGCGCGCGAGCGGCTGGAAGGCGATTTCGCCATCCGTGCCCAGGTCGTAGTGTTCGCCGCCCAGGCCGAGGATGGCGGCCCGCATGGAGCGGCCCATGTCGAAGGCGAAGATGCGCGAGCCGCGATAGCGGCGGAACTGCATCGCCAGCGTGGCGAGCAAGACCGACTTGCCCATGCCGGTCGGCCCCGCGACCAGCGTGTGGCCCACGTCGCCGATGTGCGTCACCAGCCGGAACGGCGTCGCGCCATCGGTGCGCGTGACGATCAGCGGCGGGCCGTCGAGGTGGTCGTTCTTCTCTGGCCCGGCCCATACCGCCGACACCGGCATCATGTGCGCCAGGTTCAGCGTCGAGACGATGGGCTGGCGCACGTTCGCATAGGCGTTGCCAGGGATCGAAGACAGCCAGGCATCCACGGCATTGAGCGTTTCGGGGATGGTGACGAAGCCCCGGCCCTGGATGGCGCGCTCCACCATGCGCAGCTTCTCGTCTGCGACGGCGGCGTCCTCGTCCGTGACGGTGACGGTCGCCGTCAGATAGCCGAAGGCAACTTGATCGCTGCCCAGCTCCTGCAAGGCAGCGTCGGCGTCGGCGGCCTTGTTGTTGGCGTCGGTATCGACCAGCGGGCTTTCCTGCTGGAAGATCGTTTCGCGCAGCAGCGCGATGACGTTCTTGCGCTTGGCGAACCACTGGCGGCGCAGGCGGGCGAGTTCTTTTTCCGCCTCGGCTTTGTCGAGGCAGAGAAAGCGCGTGCTCCAGCGGTACGCAAAACCGAGGCGGTTGAGGTCGTCCAGAATCCCCGGCCAGGTCGAGGTCGGGAAGCCCCGCACCGACACCACGCGCAGGTGCTGGTCGCCCAGCATGGGCGCCAGGCCGCCGACCAGCGCGGAGTCGGTCAGCAGCGCGTCGATGTGGAACGGCACTTCGGGCACGCCCACGCGATAGCGCCGCGTCGAGATGGTCGCGTGCAGGTAGGTCAGCGTCTGCGCGTCATCGAGCCAGTCAATTTCCGGCATCACGCCGTCGAGCAGGTCAAAGACGCGATCCGTTTCCGCGACGAAGGCTTGCAGCCGCTCGCGCCAGTCCACGCCATTCGTCGGCGTGTTCTCGTAGAGCATCTTGGCGGCACGGGCGCGCGATTCCTCGGGCGGCAGGTACACCAGCGTCAGGTGATAGCCGCTCTCGAAGTGGTTGCCCGAGTCCTCGAAGGTGGCGCGGCGTTCTTCGTCCACTAGCCACGACAGCGGCTCGGGAAACTCCGAGTGCGGATAGTCGGCGGCGGGTCGGCGCTCGGCTTCGATGAACAGTGCCCAGCCCGAACCCAGCCGGCGCAGCGCGTTGTTCAAGCGCGCCGACGTGGCGATCAGCTCGCCTTGCGTGGCGCTGTCGAGGTCAGGCCCGCGAAACCGGGCCGTGCGCTGGAAACTGCCGTCCTTGTTCAAGACGACACCCGGCGCGACCAGCCCGGCCCAGGGCAGCCAGTCGGCGAGCAGCGTGGGCCGCTGGCGGTATTCGGCGAGGTTCAGCATGGCATCACCTCACACGTCCAGCAGCGGGCGATGCTTGACGTGCCGCGCGAAGACCTGCATGAACTGCGGATCGACGCGCGCCCCCCAAACCGCCAGCGCATGGCCGACGATCCAGAGCACGGCACCGGGAATCCAGAGTTGCAGGCCCAGCCCGACAGCGGCGGCCAGCGTGCCGTTGGCGATCGCCACGGTGCGCGGTGCGCCGCCCA
>JAIXLP010000045.1 GCA_026954015.1 Burkholderiales bacterium
TGACGCAGATGATCGTTCCTGCTTTCCGTTTTTCTGCAAATCCGGCTTTGCGCCTGCCCACGCTGTCGCGGCTGCACAGCCTGGGCCGCCCTGCAGCGCAAGGGCTGCTGCTGTTCCTGGCCGGCACGGCGCAGGCCGCCGGCTCCTCGATGCCGTGGGAAGGCCCGTTGCAGTCGATCTTGGAGTCGATCCAAGGGCCGGTAGCGCGCATCGTGGCCGTCATCATCATCATCGCCACGGGCCTCGCGCTGGCCTTCGGCGACACATCGGGCGGCTTTCGCAAGCTGATCCAGATCGTGTTCGGCCTGAGCATCGCCTTCGCCGCATCCTCGTTCTTCCTGTCGTTCTTCAGCTTCTCCGGCGGAGCTGTCGTATGAGCGGGCCTGACACCTTCGCGGCCGGGTTCGAGGTGCCGCTGCATCGCTCGCTGACCGAGCCGATCTTGATGGGCGGCGCGCCGCGCACCGTGGCGATCGCCAACGGCACGCTGGCCGCCGCTGTTGGGCTGGGCCTGCAACTGTGGATTCCCGGCGTCGTGCTCTGGATCGTCGGCCATGCGCTGGCGGTCTGGGGTGCGCGCCTTGACCCGCAGTTCATGGCCGTGTTCGCTCGGCATATCAAGCACCGCCCATTGTTGGACGTGTGAGGGGACGCCGCCATGCTGAACCTCGCCGAATACCGCCAGCGGCCCGCGCTGCTGGCCGACTGGCTGCCCTGGGCCGGGCTGGTCGCGCCGGGTGTCGTCTTGAACAAGGATGGCAGTTTCCAGCGCACGGCCCGATTCCGCGGGCCTGACCTCGACAGCGCCACACAAGGCGAACTGATCGCCACTAGCGCACGGCTGAACAACGCGCTGCGCCGGATGGGCTCGGGCTGGGCGCTGTTCATCGAAGCCGAGCGCCGCGCTGCCGCCGGCTATCCGCACTCGGAGTTTCCCGAGCCGCTGTCGTGGCTGGTGGACGAGGAACGCCGGGCCACCTTCGAGGAATCGGGCAACCACTTCGAGAGCGGCTATCACCTGACGCTGGTGTACCTGCCGCCCGAGGAATCGCGCGCCCGTGCCGCCAAGATGCTCTACGAGAACACGCCGACGAATGGCGTGGACTGGCGCGAGCGGCTGCAAGCCTTCGTCGCGGAAACGGATCGCGTCTTTGACCTGCTCGACGGCGTGATGCCGGAAATTGACTGGCTCGATGACGCGCAGACGCTGACCTACCTGCACGCGACCATCTCGACGCGGCGCTATCGCGTGGGCGTGCCCGAAGTGCCGTTCCACATCGACGCGCTGCTGACCGACTCCGCGCTGGTCGGCGGCCTGGCGCCCATGCTGGGCGACCAGCACCTGCGCGTGGTGTCGGTGCGGGGCTTCCCGACCTCGACCTGGCCGGGGATTCTGGACGACCTCAACCGCCTGGGATTTGCGTACCGCTGGAGTACGCGCTTTCTGTGCCTCGACAAATCCGAGGCGGAAAAAGAACTCGCCCGCCTGCGCCGCCAGTGGTTCGCCAAGCGCAAGAACGTCATCGCACTGCTGCGCGAAACGATCTTTCAGCAGGAGTCGCCGCTGGTGGATACCGATGCCAGCAACAAGGCCGCCGACGCGGACGTCGCCTTGCAGGAGCTGGGCAGCGATCAAGTGGCCTTCGGCTACCTGACGGCGGCCGTCACCGTCATGGACGAGGACGCCGGCGCAGCCGACGAGAAGCTGCGCATGGTGCAGCGCGTCATCCAGGGACGCGGCTTCGTCACCATCCCCGAAACGCTCAACGCCGTGGATGCGTGGCTGTCGTCCATTCCGGGTAACGCCTATGCCAACGTGCGCCAGCCCATTGTCTCGACGCTGAACTTGGCGCACTTGATGCCCTTGTCTGCGGTATGGGCGGGGCCGGAGAAGAACAACCACCTCGACGGCCCGCCGCTGATCGTCACGCGTACCGATGGCGCGACGCCGTTCCGGCTGGTGACGCACATCGGCGACGTGGGCCACACGCTGGTCGCGGGGCCGACCGGCATGGGCAAGTCGGTCTTGCTCGCCACGCTGGCGATGCAGTTCCGCCGCTATCGCGGCTCGCGCATCTTCGCCTTCGACATGGGCCGCTCCATGCGGGCCGCCATCCTCGGCCTGGGCGGCGAACACTACGACCTGGGCACGGATGGCGAAATCGCCTTCCAGCCGCTCGCGCGCATCGACCGCGAGGGCTACCGCACCTGGGCCGCTGAATGGATCGAAGGCCGCTTGCTGCACGAAGGCGTGGCGGTCGGCCCCGACGAGAAGGCGGCTATCTGGTCGGCGCTGGGAAGTCTCGCCGGTGCGCCGGTGGAGCAGCGCACGATGACGGGGCTTTCCGTGCTGCTGCAATCGAACACGTTGCGGCAGGCGCTGTCGCCCTATGTGCTGGGTGGCGCCCACGGCAAGCTGCTGGACGCCGACCATGACCGGCTGGGCATGGCCGACGTGCAGTGCTTCGAGATGGAGGAGCTGATGCACAGCAAGGCCGCCGTCATGGCCGTGCTGCATTACCTCTTTGCGCGTTTCGATGAACGCTTCGACGGGGCGCCCACGCTGCTGATCCTCGATGAAGCGTGGCTGTTCCTCGATGACCCGGTGTTTGCCGCGCGCATCCGCCAGTGGCTCAAGACGCTGCGCAAGAAGAACGTCAGCGTCATCTTCGCCACGCAGAGCCTCGCCGACATCAAGGATTCGAGCATCGCGCCCGCGATCATCGAGAGCTGCGCGAGTCGGATTTTCTTGCCCAACCCGCAGGCGACCGAGCCGCAGATTCGCACGATCTACGAGGGCTTCGGCCTCAACCGGCGTCAGATCGAGATCGTCGCCACCGCGCAGCCCAAGCGCGACTACTACTACCAATCCCGCCTCGGCAACCGCCTGTTCGACCTCGACCTGGGGCCGGCGACGCTGGCCTTCGCGGGCGCTTCCACGCCGCAAGACCAGCGCGACATGGACGCGGTGCTCGCCGCAGCCGATGCCAGCTCCGCAGCGTCTTCCCCGTTCGCAGCCGCCTGGCTGCGCCATCGCGGCCTCGATTGGGCGGCCGACCTGCTGCCCTCATTCCCCGGCCTCGCGCCGGGCTCCGTCCGTACCGCCAACCACTCACAGGAGAACCAGCCATGAAACTGCATACCCCCAAGCTCGCCGCATTGACCGCAGCCTGCGTGCTCGCCTTCGGCATCGTGCAGCCCGCGCACGCGCTGTTCGGCGTCGGCGACATCGTGCTCGACCCGACCAATCTGGTGCAGAACACGCTCACCGCCGTGCGCACGCTGGAGCAGATCAACAACCAGATCCGCCAGCTCCAGAACGAAGCGCAGATGCTCATCAACCAGGCCCGCAACCTGGCAAGCCTGCCGTCCAGCGTGGTGGGCCAGTTGCGCGCGAACCTGGCGACCACCCAGCGGCTTATCGCGCAGGCCAAGGGCCTGGCCTACGACGTGACGAGCATCGACCGCGAGTTTGCGCGCCTGTATCCCGAGAAGTACGCCGCCACGGTGAGCGGCAATCAGATGTACCTCGATGCACAGGAGCGTTGGAAAAACACGCTCAACGGCTTGCAGACCACCATGCAGATGCAGGCACAGGCATCGCAGAACCTTAGCGACGACGAAAGCTTGCTGGCCGATCTCGTGGGCAAGAGCCAGTCGGCAGAAGGCGCGTTGCAGGCGATGCAGGCCATGAACCAGTTGCTCGCCCTGCAAGCCAAGCAGTCGATCCAGACGCAGCGGCTCCAGATCACACAAGACCGGGCCGCTTCGCTGGAGCTGGCGCGGCAGGCCGCGGCCACGGAGCGCGGGCGCGAGGTGACGCGCCGCTTCCTGGGTGAAGGCACGCCGTACACGCCGCAGCCCGTCA
>JAIXLP010000092.1:0-4658 GCA_026954015.1 Burkholderiales bacterium
GGTGCACCGCGAGCAGCTTCTTCCAGTTGGCAAACGAAAACTCCTCGATCGGCGCGACGATCTGGATGCCCGCGTTGCTCACGAGGATGTCCACCGCGCCCAGGCTCTCCTGCACCTGCGCAAAGCCTTCATCGACGGCCTGCTCGCTGGTCACGTCCATCGCCACCGCCAGCGTCTTCACGCCCTTCTTCGCGATCTCGTCGGCCGTGGCCTGCGCGTCGGCCAGCTTGAGGTCGGCGATCACGATGTTGGCACCCGCGTCGGCATAGAGCTCGGCGATGCGCTTGCCCAGGCCGCTGGCGGCTCCGGTGACGAGCGCGTTCCTGCCCTTGAGGCTCAGCGTGGTGGTGGCGTGGACTGGGGAATTGGTCATGACATTACTCCTTTGATCCAGCCCAGATAAGGTCGAGGCGCGCGGTTATCAAGCGCGCACTGCCATCACGACTGCACGAACGCCATCGTCGCCTGCATCAGCGCAACCACCTTGTAGTCCTCGCCCTCACCCACGAACGCACGCACCTCGCCGGTGCACACGGCCATGGTGCGGCCCGCGTTCACCACGCGGCCCACGGCAAGAAAGCGCCGACCGATTGCCGGGCGCAGGAAGTTCACCTTGAACTCCACCGTCACCACCTCGCTGCCGGCGGGCGCACGCGTGAGCGCCGCGTAGCCGCAGGCGCTGTCCACGATGCTCGTGACCGAGCCCGCGTGCGCGTAGCCGTGCTGCTGCGACAACGCGGCGCCAAACGGCATCTCGATCTCCACCTCACCCGCAGCCACGCGCGCCAGACGCGCGCCCAGCGTCTGCATCAACCCCTGCGCGGCAAAGCTGCGGCCTACGCGCTCGTGCAATTCATCCATGTGTCAATTCCGCAAAAATATCGTTCTAATAGCTGTTACCGCTTATCCAGCAAGCGCCGGAGCATGATTTGACTTGAAAAACCGGCGTCACGTCGGGGCAGTTCGGCGCGCACTACACTTGCCCGAATCCGTTTCAACCCGTGGCCTGCACAAGGCCACCCACGCACTGCCATGACCGATCCCCACGCCATCAACCGCCGCTCTGCCCATATTACCCAAGGCAAGGCGCGCGCCCCCAACCGCTCCATGTACTACGGCATGGGCTACAAGGAGGGCGACTTCAACAAACCCATGGTCGGCGTGGCCAACGGCCACAGCACGATCACGCCGTGCAACAGCGGCCTGCAGCGCCTGGCGGACGCCGCGATCGAAGGCATCCACCTCGCAGGCGGCAACGCGCAGGTGTTCGGCACGCCGACCATCTCCGACGGCATGGCCATGGGCACCGAGGGCATGAAGTATTCGCTGGTGAGCCGAGAGGTGATCAGCGACTGCGTCGAGACCTGCGTGCAGGGCCAGTGGATGGACGGCTGCGTCGTCATCGGCGGCTGCGACAAGAACATGCCCGGCGGCATGATGGGCATGCTGCGCGCCAACGTGCCCAGCATCTATGTGTACGGCGGCACCATCCTGCCCGGCTGCGTGAACGGCTGCGACCTGAACATCGTGAGCGTCTTCGAGGCCGTGGGCGAGAACGCCGCGGGCAAGATCAACGACAGCCAGCTCAAGGAAATCGAGCAGCACGCCATTCCCGGCACCGGCTCATGCGGCGGCATGTACACCGCCAACACCATGAGCAGCGCCTTCGAGGCCATGGGCATGAGCCTGCCCTACTCCTCCACGATGGCCAACCCGCATTCCGAGAAGGTCGATTCGGCGCGCGAATCGGCCAGGGTGCTGGTCGAGGCGATCAAGAAAGACCTCAAGCCGCGCGACATCGTCACGCGCAAGTCCATCGAGAACGCCGTGGCCGTCATCATGGCCGTGGGTGGCTCGACCAACGCGGTGCTGCACTTCCTGGCGATCGCGCACGCGGCGGGCGTGCAGTGGACCATCGACGACTTCGAGCGCATGCGCAAGAAGGTGCCGGTGTTCTGCGACCTCAAGCCCAGCGGCAAGTACCTCGCGGTGGACCTGCACAAGGCGGGCGGCATCCCGCAGGTGATGAAGATGCTGCTGAACGCCGGGCTGCTGCACGGCGAGTGCATGACGATCACCGGCAAGACCATCGCCGAAACGCTCAAGGACATTCCGGACACGCCGCGCGCCGACCAGGACGTGATCCGTCCCATCGACCGGCCCATGTACGCGCAGGGACACCTGGCCATCCTCAAGGGCAACCTGAGCACCGAAGGCTGCGTGGCCAAGATCACGGGCCTGAAGAACCCCGTCATCACGGGTCCTGCGCGCGTGTTCGACGACGAGCAGTCGGCACTCGAGGCCATCCTCGCGGGCAAGATCCACGCGGGCGACGTGATGGTGCTGCGCTACCTCGGCCCCAAGGGCGGCCCCGGCATGCCCGAGATGCTCGCGCCCACGAGCGCGCTGATCGGCGAGGGCCTGGGCGAAAGCGTGGGCCTGATCACCGACGGGCGCTTCTCGGGCGGCACCTGGGGCATGGTCGTGGGCCACGTGGCGCCCGAGGCCTACGTCGGCGGCACGATCGCGCTGGTGCACGAGGGAGACTCCATCACCATCGACGCGCACCAGCTGCTGCTGCAACTGAACGTGAGCGACGAAGAAATCGCGCGCCGGCGCGCCGCCTGGAAGGCGCCCGCGCCGCGCTACACGCGCGGCGTGCTCGCCAAGTTCGCGCGCAACGCCTCCACGGCCAGCCGTGGCGCGGTGCTCGACGACTACTGAAGCCCTGGGGCGCCGCTATTGGGCGTCCCACCGCACCTGCCCCAGGGGGCTGAACGCCCCCTCGTCATCGACCTGCCCCACCAGCCCCACGCCGTACGGCACCGATTCCATCGCGACCTCGAACAGGTTGGGGGCGTGGCTGATGAACACCGTGACGCCACGCTCGGGCGCCTCGCGCAACCGCCGGGACGCAGTGCGCAGGAACGCCTGCCGGCGCGCGGCATCGGCACTGGCGATCTCGCGTAAATCCGGGTCGGTGCGCGTCGCCACGCCCGCAAAGGCCAGCTCGTCCGTGTCGCGCGTGCGGCACATGGGCGAATGGATCACCTGCACCACAACCACCTTGTGCTGCGCGAAGCGCTGGCCCACGGTTTTCGCCTGTGCCCTGCCCCGCTGCGTCAGCATGTTCTCGCCCTGGCACTGGCCGCTCGCGTCGTAGTGCACCGGGTCGCCCCCGGCGGACTGCGCATGGCGCATCAGCACCACGAGCCGCTCGCCGCTCGCGAGCTTTTGCCAGACATCATCCTGCGCCCACGCCCAAGGCTGCACGAGCGCCACCGCCAGCGCGACGCAGGCCCATCGAAGCGTACGAAACTGCATGCCGCAACCCCTTGCGCCACAGGCAAATCTGCCCGGAAGCGGCCCTCTTCTACCCGGCGTAAAGCTCAGCGAGGTCTGCGCGACCCCACACCGAGCGCGGTCTTCTGCCGGTCGATGCGCGCCTGCTTGCGCTGGGCCATCTTTTCCATGGCCTTGCGCTTGTTGTAGCCGCTCATGTCCGCCCAGACCCACCACACGGCGGTCACCGCCAGCGGCGCCAGCACCCACCACCACGACCAGGCGGCAACCGGATCGACCTCGAGAACCTTGAGCGCGATGAGCACGATGCCCAGGATCAGCGTATACATGGTGGCCTCCTCGCTAGAACGTCGCCGCACGCTTGGTGCACGTCAACCTCGCGGCTTAGAATACGTTGCTACTGTACTCGACTACTTGCAAAGGACAACGTGATGAAGACCACCTTGATCGCACTGGCCCTCGCCTTCGGCGTGACCGCACCCGCTTTCGCTGACGAAGCGCTGGCGAAATCCAAGAACTGCATGGCCTGCCACTCGATCGACAAAAAAGTCGTCGGCCCGGCCTACAAGGATGTCGCCAAGAAATTCGCCGGCCAGAAGGACGCCGAAGCCACCCTGATGAAGGCCGTGCTCAAGGGCAGCACCGGCGTCTGGGGCCCGATCCCGATGCCGGCCAACACCAACGTGAACGAGGCCGAGGCCAAGAAGCTCGTGGACTGGATACTGTCGCTCAAGTGAACTCCTGCCACACCTGCACCGCGGTGCAGGGTGGCGTAAAAGCCGCAGAGGTTTTCTGCGGCTTTTTCTTTTGGTACCTTTGCAGGGCGGTGCCGGCGGTGGTAACTTGGACGGCACCAGGGTTTCCGCCTTACCCACCACAACGTCAGGGACAAATATCTTAGAACATCGTGACAAGACGTCACAACGCGAGGAGATGCCCGTCATGAAGCCCCCCTACGACTCGCTGCAAGCGCGCCTGGCGCAGTCGCCGATGCCGGTGGCCATCGTGCTGCCCGGCGGTGACCGCATCGGCCCCACCGACGCGGCGATCAAGCTCACCTTGCATGACCAGACCGCCGTCGCGGCACTTGCCACCGGTGCGATCGGCACGGTAGGGGCGGAAATCGTCGAAGGGCGCGTGGAGCTGGAGGGCAACATCCGCGACCTGATGGTCGCCGCGCAGGCGCTGCTGCAGACCGACCCGGCGCAGGACGAGCACACCGGCTGGTGGCGCCAGGCGCTGTCGTGGTACGTCTCCAGGGCGCGGCACACCACGGCGAAGGACGCGCAGAACATCCAGTTCCACTACGACGTCTCGGACGACTTCTACGCGCTCTGGCTCGACCCCTACCGCGT
>JAIXLP010000092.1:4758-25715 GCA_026954015.1 Burkholderiales bacterium
CCGGCGAGCGGCTGCTGGACATCGGCTCGGGCTGGGGCGGCATGCTGCTGTGGGCCGCCGAGCACTACGGCATCGACGGCACCGGCATCACCCTGTCCAGGAACCAATACGCCTACGTACAGAAATGCATAGCAGAACGTGGCCTCACGGGGCGCGTGCGCGTGCTGCTGCAAGATTACCGCGAACTGCAGGTGGATGAACCCTTCGACAAGATTTCCTCGATCGGCATGTTCGAGCACGTCGGCCGCGCGCAGATGCCCACCTACTTCGCCACGCTGCGCCGCCTGCTCAAGCCGGGAGGTCTGGCGATGAACCACGGCATCACCGCAGGCGGCATCGACAATACCGAGCTGGGCGCTGGCCTGGGTGAATTCATCGACCGCTACATCTTCCCCGGCGGCGAACTGCTGCACGTGAGCGTGGCGCTGCATGAAATCGGCAAGGCCGGCCTGGAGATGGTCGACACGGAAAACATCCGCCCGCACTACGCCCGCACGCTCTGGGCCTGGTCGGACGCCCTGGAAGCGCAACTCCCCAAGGCGCGCGAAATCCTGATCGCGCAGCACGGCACGGAAAAGGGCGAGAAGGTCCTGCGCGCCTACCGCCTCTACCTGGCCGGCTGCGCACTGGGTTTCGAGCAGGGCTGGGTGGCGCTGCACCAGATCCTCATGGCCAACCCCAGTGGCCAGCGCGACGGTGGCGCCCTGCCCGGCGCCCAGTCCGAATACCCCTTCAACCGCGAATACATCTACACGCCACCGCAGGCGGGCGCCACGCCCGTGCGCCAGCCATGACCCAACGCTACCCCCACCCAGACCTGAACACCCTGCCCGAGGACATCCGCACGCGCATCCTGGAGGTGCAGGAGAAGGCCGGCTTCATCCCCAACGTCTTCCTCGCGTTCGCGCGTCGCCCGGCCGAGTGGCGTGCGTTCTTTGCCTACCACGACGCGCTGATGCTCAAGGAAACCGGCAGCCTCACGAAGGGCGAACGCGAGATGATCGTCGTGGCCACGAGCAGCGCCAACCAGTGCCTGTACTGCGTCGTGGCGCACGGCGCGATCCTGCGCATCCACGAGAAGAAGCCGCTGGTGACCGACCAGGTGGCGGTGAACTACCGCAAGGCCGAGATCACGCCGCGCCAGCGCGCGATGCTGGACTTCGCGCTCAAGGTCTGCCAGCGCTCCAGCGAGATCGAGGAGGCCGACTTCCAGCGGCTGTACCCGCACGGCTTCGACGACGAGGACATCTGGGACATCGCCGCCATCACCGCGTTCTTCGGCCTGTCCAACCGCATGGCGAGCTTCGCCGGCATGATGCCCAACCCGGAGTTCTACCTGATGGGCCGCCTGCCCCGGGAAAAGAAGGCGTGAGCTACTGAAAAGAGAGCTGCTTGCGCTTGCTACATAAGCGCTGGAGGCCTTTTTTACATCAAACCCCGGAGCGGCACGGCGCCAGCACGTCGAGCGCCTTGCGATAGCTCGGCGAGCGCACGTCGAGCGCGCCGAGCACCGTCGAGTACAGGTTGTCGTGCGTCAGCGGTTCGTCGAGCCTCCCGGCGAGGCACGTCCCGGACAGCGCCAGGCGATCGCTCAGGGGGGTGCTGAACCAGGTGACCATGGGTACGTGCTTCTGCGCCTCGGGCGCGATGCCGTACGGCATGCCGTGCAGGAACAGGCCGTACTCGCCGAGCGACTCGCCGTGGTCGCTCAGGTAGAGCAGGCCGACGTCGTCGCGCGCCGCGCGCGCCTTGAGCCAGTCGATGGTCCCGGCAAGAAAGGCGTCGGTCGCGACGATGCTGTTGTCGTAGGCGTTGACCAGCGCCTCCTGGCTGCAGTTGGCCAGCACCTCGGTGCGGCACTCCGGCTGGAAGCGCTTGACCGCCTCGCTGGAGCGCTTGAAGTAGGCCGGCCCGTGGCTGCCCATCTGGTGCAGCACCAGCAGCACGCCGCGCGCGCGCCGCTCGGCCGGCAGCGCCGCGATGCGCGCATCCAGCCCCGCCAGCATCGCCTCGTCGCGGCACTCGCCGCCATCGCACAAGGCCTTGCGCTGCGCCTCGTCGAGCCCGTCGGCGGCGCTGGCATGCGGCACGCGGTCGCACACGCCCTTGCAGCCCGACTGGTTGTCCAGCCACAGCACCGCCAGGCCCGCGGCCTGCACCACGTCGAGCAGGGTCTCGTACTCGTTGTCGCGCGACTCGAACTTCTCGCGCCCGAGCGGCGAGAACATGCACGGCAGCGACGTCAGCGTGCTCGTGCCGCACGAGAACACCCGGCGCCAGCTCGATACGTCCAGCCGGGAGAGCTGCGGGTTGGTATCGCGCCCGTAGCCGTTGAGCGCGAAATGGTCGGCCCGCGCGGTCTCGCCCACCACCAGCACGAACAGCAGCGGGCGCCGGTCGGCGGCGTAGCTCGGGCCCAGCGCGGCGCCCTCGGTCATGGCCACCAGCGTGCGCGTGCGGCTGAACCACTGGCGCTGCCCCGCCACCACGCCCGAATACAGGCTGGCCAGGGGGTTGAGCAGGTAGCGCACCTCCTTGTGGTTGCGCATCAGCGGCGCCAGGTCGCGCGAAGCCAGCGCCACCGTGGCCGCCACCACCCCGAGCGCGGCCAGCAGCAGCAGCGCATTGCGCGCCACCTGGCGCCACGGCGGCGCGGCCGCCAGGCGCAGGCGCGCCAGCCACCAGGTCGGCAGCAGCAGCACCGCCAGCACGGACAGCACCATGCGCGGCCCGAGCAGATCGGCCACCTCGCGCGGATCGGTCTGCAGCACGTTGCCCAGCATGCCCGGGTCCATCACCACGCGGTAGGTCAGCATGTAGTACTGCGCCAGCGCCGCCACCAGCACCACCAGCCACCAGAGCCAGCGCATGCCGCGCGTCCAGGCGGTGAGAGCGAGCAGGGCCACGGTGCCGCCGAGCAGCAGCGCCGCCATGACCGCCACCGAGCGCAGCGCCGCGCCCGGCGTGTCCGCGACGCGCGCCAGCTGCAGCCACAGCGGCCAGTTGGCCACCAGCGCCAGGTACAGCGCCAGGCGCAGCACCACCCGTTGCGGCGACAGGGGCCGTGCCAGCCAGCCGTCGATCCATGCCAGGGGCTGCGGCAGTTTCAGCGCATGCGTCATCCGGCGTTTGTAGCATGCGCCCGGCCATGCCGGCGCAAGCTGCCCAGGCCGTCGAGCAGCCATCCCACGGTCCAGCAGATCCAGGCGGTCCAGAAGGTGTGGCTCATGTAGTGCGCCCCGCGCACCTGCTGCACCAGCCCCAGCACCAGCCCCGCCACCAGCACCGCGACCAGCCAGCGGCGCGCCAGCCGCGGCACCCGGCGGCGCAGCGTGAACCAGCCCGCCAGGAAGGCGAACGCGGTGGAGGCATGGCCGGCCGGGAAGCACCGGCCCGGCCCGCCGTCGCCCAGGCCCCAGGCCCAGTGGGAGACATAGTGCGCCACGCCGCCGAACTCGGCCAGGTCCCAGGGGCAGCTGGTCGCGCTCGCGTGCTTGACTCCCTGCACCGCGAGCAGCGCCAGCACCACCGATGCCAGCAGCCGCCAGCGCTCGGCCGGCGCGAGCGCCCGCAAAAAGCCCCAGGGGCGCAGCGTTCCGGCCACCAGCGCCAGCAGCAGCAGCCAGCCCAGCCTGCGCGGCCAGGCGTGCAGGCCGACGACCAGCACCGGGTTGTCCTGCCACGCGAAGCCATGCGGCCCGCCGAACAGGCGGGCCAGCGGCAGATCGAGCCCCGACGCATCCCAGAGCAGCAAGGCGAGCAGCAGCACCAGGGTGAGCGCGCCCAGGCGCTGCCAGGTCCAGGGCTGTCGGACGGCGGTGGCGGCGCGGGGGGAGGCTTCGGCGAGAACGAACACCGCGCGAGACTAGAAACGAAACCTGAACGAACAATGAACGCACGGATGGCCGGCCGCGCCCTACACTCGCGACCACAACCGCTCGAGGACGACACGAATGCGCGTGCTGCTGGTGGAAGACGACCTGGCCCTGTCCGACGCCGTGTGCGGCTACCTGCGCGCCAAGGCCTTCGCCGTCGATGCCACGCCCAGCGTGCAAGGCGCGCGCGCGGCGCTGAGCGCGGCGCACTACAGCGCGGTACTGCTCGACCTGCACCTGGCCGACGGCGACGGCCTGGCGCTGCTGCCCCGGGTGCATGAACTGCCCGAGCGCCCCATCGTCATCGTGCTGACCGCGCGCGACCAGGTGAGCGAGCGCATCCGGGGCCTGGACGCGGGCGCCGACGACTACCTCGTCAAGCCCTACGACCCGGCCGAACTGCTGGCGCGCCTGCGCGCGGTCGAGCGCCGGCGCAGCCAGGCGCGGAGCACGCCGCTCGCACTGGGTGACGTGCAGATCGACCTGGCGCGCGAACAGGTGCGCCGCGCAGGCGTGCCGATCGCACTCACGGCCAAGGAATGGGCGCTGCTGCGCGCGATGGCCGCGCGCCCGCGGCAGCTGCACCCGCGCGAAAACCTGCAGGACGCGCTCTACGGTTTCGACGACGACACCGACAGCAACACGCTCGAAGTGTTCATCAGCCGCCTGCGCCGCAAGCTCGGGCGCGGCAGCATCGAGACGGTGCGAGGCCTCGGCTACCGCCTGGCCGCGCCCGGGCAAGGCGGCGGCGCATGAGCCGCTGGCGGGCGCAAGCCGGCGCGGACACCCTCTCGGGGCGGCTCACGCGCCGCCTGATGCTCTGGGTCGGCGGCGCATGGCTCGCCTGCGTGCTCGGCGTGGTCTGGTACGTCGGCAGCGAGATCGACCGCAATTTCGACAACGAGCTGGTCGAGGTGGCGCACCGCATGTTCGACATCGCCCTGCGGCACCTGGACGATGCACCACCGCAGCCCGGCGGCGCGCCGCTCACGATCGCCTCGCCCGGCTCGTTCGCCGATGCCGACGTGCTCTACCAGCTCGTCACGCCGCAGGGGCGGGTGCTGGCGCGCGCGGCCGACGCGCGGGCCGGCCAGTTCGAGGTACCGCTCGCGCCCGGCTTCGCCAACCACGGCGACTGGCGCGTGCATACCGTGCTGCACCCCACGCGGGCCATCTACCTGCAGGTGGCCGATCCGCTGCGCGAGCGCCGCAGGGCGGTGCGCCACACCCTGGTCGGCCTGACGCTGCCGCTGGCGGCCGTGCTGCCGCTGCTGGCGCTGCTGCTGCGGCGCATCGCGCGGCGCGAGCTGCGCCCGCTCGAACTGCTGCGCCACGAGATCGGCCAGCGCAGCGGCGAGCGGCTGGCGCCCATCGGCCTGCTCCACCTGCCGCGCGAACTCGCCAGCGTGCAGGACGACGTGAACCACCTGCTGGAGCGCCTGGCGCAGGCGCTGGAGGTGGAGCGCGCGCTCGCGGCCAACGCCGCGCACGAGCTGCGCACGCCGCTCGCCGCCGCGCGCCTGCGCCTGCAGACCGCGCTGGAGCATGGCCTGCAGCGCAGCGACGTGCAGGCCGCGCTCGACGCCCTGCAGACGCTCTCGCATCGCACGGAAAAGCTGCTGCAGCTCTCCCGCGCCGAATCCAGCACCCCGCTCACACGCGAGCCGGTGGATCTGGCGCGCCTGGCCACCACCATGGCGCAGGAATTCTGGCAGCAGGGCGACGGCGCCATCGACCGGCTCGATCTCATCCTGCCCGAGGCCACGGCGCCCACCATGGCGCTGGGCGATTTCGACGCGCTGGCCATCGCGCTGCGCAACCTGCTGGAAAACGCGCTGCACCACGCGGGCGGCGGCGCGGTGGAACTCCTCGTCGGCCCCGGCTGCGCCATCGCCGTGCGCGACCACGGCCCCGGCGTGCCAGCCGAACAGTTGCAGACGCTGCGCCAGCGCCACGTGCGCCAGGACAGCAGCCGCACCGGCTACGGCCTGGGCCTGTCGATCGCCACCACCATCGCGCACAAGCACGGCGGGCGGCTGGAACTGACCTCGCCGCTGCCCGACGGCGGCAGCGGCCTGCAGGCGCGGCTGGTGCTGCAGCCGGTGCCGGGCGACTCCGCCTAGAAAACCCCCATTGCCAGCCCCGCCGCCAGCGCCTCGCCCAGCGCGCGGCAGCGCTCCAGCTCGTCCGCCCCGATCCGCTTGGGCGCCAGGATCGCCTGCGGCGTCTGCGCGTGGGTGCAGACGATCAGCGGCTCGGCCACCGCCTTGAGCCGCCAGCCGGTGGCGATGCGCGCGATCTGGCGCGCCGCGCCCGCGCCGTCGCTGCCGGCGCAGACCAGCGCGGCATAGGGGCGGCCCTCGATCCGGTCGAGCGCGCCGTAGTACGTGCGGTCGAAGAAGTCCTTGAGCTGCCCGCTCATGCTGGCGAGGTTTTCCGGCGTGGCGAACACATAGCCATCTGCGCCGAGCACGTCATCCACGCCCGCAAGCGCCGCGCGCAGCACACGCACCTGCACGCCGTCCTCGGCGTCTGCACCGGCGCACGCGGCCTCGACCATCTGCGTCGTCCCGCCGGTGAGCGAGTGGTAGACCACCAGCAGCTGCTTGCTCATCGCGGCATTGTGCCGCGATGACGTCTGGGCGCACGGGTAACGGCCCGCCACACGCGCAACGGCCGCGAGCGCCCCATCCGTCGTCGTCGCAACTGCATCACGCCGAGTCTTCAACGCACACCTGGGTGGACGATCTCCTCCGCGCTCTTCCGACTTGCAGCGCCACCGATGGCTCCGCGACCACCGCTGCGTGTTCGTACCGCGTTCCCATCCGGTACACCCCCCATCACCACGCCACCAATTTATTGGTGAAACGTCCTATGGACAACCTGCATCTAAGGGAGTACGAGCGATCGATCTTGAACGAACAAACGAACAAGGTACGAGCCCGCGTATGTTTACCGTCAAGGAAAAAATCATGCTTCAACGTCGTTTTAATCATTTTGCTTTGGTTGCAGGTTTTGCTGCTGCGGCTGCCTTGGGATTGCAAGGCACCGCGATAGCCGCAAGCGCCCAACCGTTTTATGGTGAATCCGCTTCCGTCATCGCTACGCCTGCACTCGCCAGCATCACAACGCGCGCCGCGGTTGAGCAAAACGCTGCCGCAGCCATGCGTAGCGGCAACCTCAAATTCGGTGAAATCGCTGGTTTGCCGCACACGCAGTCGGCTGAGTCCAACACCACCAGGGCAGACGTGAAGAACGAGCTCAAGGCTGAAACCCCTGCTGAGCGCCGCGCGATGGAACTCGAATATCGCAGTTGATGGACACTGTCGGACACGCCACCGAGAGTGAGGCTATGGCCGCCGTGCGCTGCACGGCGGCTTTTTTTGAGTCGCACCAGCGCCGGGCAAGCATTCCAGCAGCGAACTCTTCCTGCGGGAGATCGCCACGCGACACGAACGAGAAGTCACACGACGCAACGCAAAGGCGTCACAAGATGGCGGGGGTCGCTACGCGTTTGCGCTGCCCGTCCGGATCGTGCACCAGCCGTGGCATCCATGATTTCACCGGACATCCCGAAGAGCGCCCGCCCGCAGCTCGCGTAACACGGCGCATGCGGGCTCGGTGCAGCAGTTCAGTAGGAAGAAAAATCCATGGCGATCCGCCTATAGCACCTCGAACACACCTGCCGCGCCCATGCCACCGCCGATGCACATGGTGACGCACACGCGCTTGGCACCGCGACGCTTGCCCTCGATGAGCGCATGGCCCGTCAGGCGCTGGCCGGTCACGCCGTAGGGGTGCCCCACCGCGATCGCGCCGCCGTTGACGTTCAGGAGATCGGCCGGGATGCCGAGCTTGTCGCGGCAGTAGATCACCTGCACGGCGAAGGCTTCGTTGAGCTCCCACAGGTCGATGTCGTCGACTGTGAGGCCCAGCTTCTTGAGCACCCTGGGCACGGCGAAGACCGGGCCTATGCCCATCTCGTCGGGCTCGCAGCCCGCCACGGCGAAGCCGAGGAAGCGGCCCAGGGGTTTCAGGCCCTTGCGGCCCGCGTAGTCTTCGCTCACCACCACGCAGGCGCCCGCGCCGTCGCTGAACTGGCTGGCGTTGCCGGCCGCCACCAGCCCGCCGGGCAGCGCCGGGCGGATGCCGCTGATGCTTTCGACCGTCGTGCCCTCGCGCAGGCCCTCGTCCTGGCTCACGGTGACCTGTCTGGTGATGAGGCCGAGCGTTTTGTCGGCGACGCCGGCCGTCACGGTGATGGGCGCGATCTCGGCGGTGAACCGGCCCGCGGCCTGCGCCGCGCAGGCCTTCTGCTGGCTGGCCGCGCCGTACTCGTCCATCGCCTCGCGGCCGATGTGGTAGCGCTGGGCCACCTGCTCGGCGGTCTGCAGCATGCTCCAGTAGATCTCGGGCTTCTTCTTCTGAAGCTGCGGGTCGAAGATCATGTGCATGTTCATCTCCTGCTGCACGCACGAGATGCTCTCCACGCCCCCGGCCACGTAGACGTCGCCCTCGCCCGCGATGATGCGCTGGCTCGCGATGGCGATGGTCTGCAGGCCCGAGGAGCAGAAGCGGTTCACCGTCATGCCGGAGGTGGTGACCGGCAGATCGGCCATGAGCGCGATCTGGCGCGCGATGTTCATGCCGGTCGCGCCCTCGGGGTTGGCACAGCCCATGATGACGTCTTCGACCTCGGCGCCCTCGATGCCCGCGCGCTCGACGGCGGCGCGCACCACGTGGCCGCCGAGCGTGGCGCCGTGGGTCATGTTGAACGAACCCTTCCAGCTCTTGGCGAGCGGCGTGCGGGCGGTGGAGACGATCACTGCGGAGGTCATTGCGGTATTCCTTGTTCGTTGTGCATGCGGGTCAGGCAAAGGTCTTGCCGTCGGCCACCAGGCGCGCCAGCAGCGGCGCGGGCTGCCAGAACGCGGCATCGTCCAGCGGGTTGCGCGCGAAGCGCTGCATGGCCTGCACCACGTTGAACAGGCCCACCTCGTTGGCATAGTTCAGCGGGCCGCCGCGGTGCACCGGAAAGCCGTAACCGAAGATGTAGACCACGTCGATGTCGCTGGCCTTGTTGGCGATGCCTTCCTCCAGGATGCGCGCGGCCTCGTTCACCAGCGCAAACACCAGGCGCTGCACGATCTCTTCATCGTCGATCTTGCGCGGGGTGATGCCCAGGCTCTTGCGATGCTCGGCAATCATCTGCTCGACCTCGGCATTCGGGATGGCGTCGCGCTTGCCCGGCCGGTAGTCGTACCAGCCCTTGCCCACCTTCTGGCCGAAGCGGCCCTGCTCGCACAGCAGGTCGGCGGTCCTGCTGTACTTCATGTCGGGCTTGTCCACGTAGCGGCGCTTGCGGATGGCCCAGCCGATGTCGTTGCCCGCCAGATCCCCCATGCGAAACGGCCCCATCGCGAAGCCGAACTTCTCGATCGCCTTGTCCACCTGACTGGGCGTGCAGCCTTCGTCGAGCAGGAAGCCCGCCTGGCGGCCGTACTGCTCGATCATGCGGTTGCCGATGAAGCCGTCGCACACGCCCGAGACCACGGCCACCTTGCGGATCTTCCTGGCCACGGCCATCACGGTGGCCATAACGTCCTTGGCGGTCTTGTCGCCGCGCACCACTTCCAGCAGCTTCATCACGTTGGCCGGGCTGAAGAAGTGCAGGCCCACCACGTCCTGCGGGCGCTGGGTGAAGGCCGCGATCCTGTTGACGTCGAGCGTCGAGGTGTTGGATGCCAGGATCGCGCCGGGCCTGGCCACCGCGTCGAGCTGCCTGAACACCTGCTCCTTCACGCCGATCTCCTCGAACACCGCCTCGATGATGAGGTCGGCCTCCTTGAGGTCGTCGTAGCTCAGCGTGGTGGTGAGCAGGGCCATGCGCTGCTCGTACTTGTCCGCCTTCAGCTTGCCATTCTTGACCTGCGCCTCGTAGTTCTTGCGGATGGTGGCGATGCCGCGGTCGAGCGCTTCCTGCTTCATCTCCAGGATGGTCACCGGGATGCCGGCGTTCAGGAAGTTCATCGCAATGCCGCCGCCCATGGTGCCCGCGCCGATCACCGCCACCGTGCGGATCGTGCGCTGGGGCGTGTCGGACGGCACGTCGGGGATCTTGCTCGCCGCGCGTTCGGCCACGAACAGGTGGCGCAGCGCGCGCGATTCGCTGGTCATCATCAGGTTGATGAAGTGCTGGCGCTCATACGCCATGCCGTCGGCAAATTTCTTCTTGGTCGCGGCTTCGACCGCATCGATGCACTGCAGCGGCGCCGGGAAGTTCCTGGCCATGCCCTTGACCATGTTGCGCGCAAACTGGAAGTAGGCGTCGCCCTGCGGATGCTGACACGGCAGCTTGCGCACCATCGGCAGCGGGCGCACACCGGCTACGCTGCGCGCGAACGCCAGCGCCTCATCCATCAACACCTCGGGCGAGGCGACGAGCTTGTCGAACAGCTTCTGCCCCGGCGCCGCCGCCAGCATCTCGCTCTTGACCGGCTCGCCGCTCACGATCATGTTGAGCGCTGCCTCTACGCCGAGCACGCGCGGCAGGCGCTGTGTGCCGCCAGCGCCGGGGATGAGCCCGAGCTTCACCTCGGGCAGCGCAATCTTCGCGCCGGGCGCGGTCACCCGGTAGTGGCAGCCGAGCGCCAGCTCCAGCCCGCCGCCCATCGCCACGCTGTGCACGGCGGCCACGACGGGCTTGGTGCAATGCTCCAACGCACTGATGACCGACAGCAGATTGGGTTCCTGCACCGCCTTGGGCGTGCCGAACTCCTTGATGTCTGCGCCGCCCGAGAACGCCTTTCCCGCACCGGCCAGCACGATGGCCTTGACGGCGGCGTCAGCCTGCGCGCGCGCCAGGCCATCGACGATGCCGCGCCGCGTGGCCAGACCCAGGCCGTTCACCGGGGGGTTGTCGAGCGAGATCACGGCCACATCGCCGTGCGCCTGATACGTTGCCGCCATGCTGTCTTCCTTTCGAACATCCAGAGGGGGTTGCACGCGAACCGCCTGACCCCGGAGGGTCTGGCTGCGCATAAAAAGTACGACCGTGCGTTTCGCGCAGTGTACGAGGCGCGCGACACGGCGTTTGTCCCAGGTGGGACAAAACGGCTCCAGGCGCTCCCCGAAACGCGGTAGCGGCCGCCGAGTGTTTTTCAAGGCAGCTGGCAGATCGGCAACCAGTCATGCGCGCCGCACGCGGCGCAGGCGCGCCCGTAACCGGAAATTCCGTTTTCAATAGCAGCCAGCGCACGCCCCTAAAGCGCTGGAAGCCGTTTTGCCCAAGGTATTCAGGCCATGCCCATCGTAAATTCCGCCAGCCCCCATCCTGCTCATAGACCCGGCAGCTTGTAGCCCTTGAGCTGTTCGCGCAGCTTGCTCTTTTGCATCTTGCCCGTGGCGCCCAGCGGAATCGCCTCGACGAACACCACGTCGTCCGGGATCTGCCACTTGGCGATCCTGCCCTCGTAGAACTTGAGCAGCTCCTCGCGCGTGACCTCGGCGCCGGGCTTCTTCACCACGGCGATGATGGGGCGCTCGTCCCATTTGGGGTGCGGCATGCCCACGCACGCGGCCATGGCCACGGCCGGGTGCGCCATCGCGATGTTCTCGATGTCGATGGAGCTGATCCACTCGCCGCCCGACTTGATCACGTCCTTGCTGCGGTCGGTGATCTGCATGAAGCCGTCGGCATCGATCGTCGCCACGTCCCCGGTGGGGAACCACCCCCGGCCCTGCGCGTCCTTGACGAGCGGGCTGGCTTCCACCTTGAAGTAGTGGTCCATGATCCACGGGCCGCGCACCAGCAGGTCGCCGTAGGTCTTGCCGTCCCAAGGCTGGTCCTTGCCGTCGTCGCCCACGATCTTCATGTCCACGCCGAAGATCGCGCGCCCCTGCTTGGTGCGAATGTGCAATTGCTCCGCGGCCGGCAGCTTGAGCTGCTTGTTCTTGAGCGTGCACACCGTCCCCAGCGGGCTGGTCTCGGTCATGCCCCAGGCGTGCAGCACGTCCACCCCATAGGTCTCGCGGAAGGTGTCGATCATCGCGGGCGGGCAGGCTGAGCCGCCGATGACCGTGCGCTTGAGCGTGGAGAACTTGTGTCCGCCCGCCTGCAGGTGCCCCAGCAGCATCTGCCAGATCGTGGGCACGCCCGCGGCCATCGTGACTTCCTCCGCCTCCATCAGCTCGTAGATGGACTTGCCGTCCATCGCCGGGCCGGGGAACACCACCTTGCAGCCCGTGAGCGCCGCCACGTAGGGCAGGCCCCAGGCATTGACGTGGAACATCGGCACCACCGGCATCATCGAGTCGCGCGCCGACAGGTTGAGTGCGTCGGGCAGCGCGCCGCCGTAGGTGTGCAGCACGGTGGATCGGTGGCTGTACAGCGCGCCCTTGGGGTCGCCCGTGGTGCCGCTGGTGTAGCACAGGCCCGCGGCTGTGTTTTCATCGAACTGCGGCCAGGCATATTGATCGGAGGCGCCCTCGATCCAGGCCTCGTAGCTCACCAGGCCGGGAATGCCCGTGTCGGCCGGCAGCTTGTCCGCATCGCACAGCAGCACCCAGGTCTGGACCGTCGGGCACTTGGCATGCACCGCCTGCACCAGCGGCAGGAAGGTCGCGTCAAAACACACCACCTTGTCCTCGGCATGGTTCACGATCCAGATGAGCTGCGCCGGGTGCAGGCGCGGGTTGAGCGTGTGCATCACACGCCCCGAGCCCGCCACCCCGAAGTACAGCTCCATGTGCCGGTAGCCGTTCCACGCGATGGAGGCGATGCGGTCGCCCTGCTGCGTGCCGCTGGCCTCCAGCGTGTTGGCGAGTTGTCTGGAACGCCGCGCGAGTTCCCGGTAGGTGTAGCGGTGGATGTCGCCCTCGACCCGCCGCGAGACGATCTCGCCGTCGCCATGGTGACGTTCGGCAAACGCGATCAGCATGGAAATCAGCAGGGGTTGGCTCTGCATCTGGCCCAGCATGGTTGCTCCTTGTCTTTAGTTGGTGAACACGAACGCGGCAATGGTAGCGCCAGCGGCCTGCGCACGAGCGGCCCAGCGCACGCTGACGGACAATCCCCGAATGAACCACGCCAGCGCTGCCCCTCCCCGCCCCGCGGGCACCGACGCGCCGCTGCGCTGGCGGCCGGGCTTGGCCGCTCTGGGCGAAGCGTTCTATACCCGCGTCGCGCCCACGCCCCTTCCCGATCCCTACTGGGTTGCGCGAGACGGCCAGGTCGCAGCGCTGCTCGGGCTGCCCACGCACTGGATGGACGGCGCGCAGGCGCTCGCTGCGTTCAGCGGCAATGCGCTGCTGCCCGGCAGCGACCCGATCGCCATGGTGTACGGCGGTCACCAGTTTGGCGTCTGGGCCGGGCAGCTCGGCGACGGGCGGGCGCTGCTGCTGGGCGAGACCGCCGCGGGCCAGCAACTACAGCTCAAGGGCAGCGGGCGCACGCCGTACTCGCGCGGCGCCGACGGCCGCGCCGTGCTGCGCTCGTCGATCCGCGAATACCTGGCCAGCGGCGCGTTGCACGGCCTGGGCATCCCGACGACACGGGCGCTGTGCATCACCGGTTCGCCCGCGCCCGTGCGGCGCGAAACGGTGGAGACCGCCGCCGTCGTCACGCGCGTGGCGCCCAGCTTCATCCGCTTCGGGCACTTCGAGTTCTTCGCCTGGCGCAGGCAGACCGAAGCGCTGCGCCAGCTCGCCAACCACGTGATCGGGCGCCACTACCCCGAATGCCTCGCGCAGCCCCACCCCTACGCCGCGCTGCTGCAAACGGTGAGCGAGCGCACCGCGCGCCTCATCGCCCAGTGGCAGGCCGCAGGCTTCATGCACGGCGTGATGAACACCGACAACATGAGCATCCTCGGGCTTACGCTCGACTACGGGCCGTTCCAGTTCATGGATGCGTTCGACGTGCACCACATCTGCAACCACAGCGACCAGTTCGGCCGCTACGCCTACGACCAGCAGCCCGACGTCGGGCACTGGAACGTCGCATGCCTGGCGCGCGCGCTGCTGCCGCTGATCGAGGACGTGCCCGCCGCGCAGGCCGCAATCGCGAGCTACCCTGCGGTGTTTCGCGCGAGCTACCTCGCCTGCATGCGCGCCAAGCTCGGCCTGGACGGAACGTGCGAGGGTGACGAGGCGCATATCGACGCGCTGCTGCGCCTGCTCGACGGCGCCCACGTGGACTACCCCATCTTCTGGCGGCGCCTGTCCCACGCCGTGGCGCAGGGCAACTTCACCCCTGTGCGCGACCTCTTCCTCGACCGCGCCGCGTGGGACGCCTGGAAACTCTCGTTTCAGGAGCTGCTGGCGCGCTCTGGTAAAGCGCAAAACCCCGATTTGATGCTCAAGTCCAACCCAAAGTACGTGCTGCGCAACTACCTGGCCGAGCACGCGATCCGCGATGCGAAACTTGGCGACTTCGGCACACTCCAATCCTTGCACGCGGTGCTCGCGCGTCCGTTCGACGAGCACCCCGACCACGACGCCTGGGCCGGGTTTCCACCGGACTGGGCGTCTTCCCTTACCCTGAGCTGTTCCTCATGATCTTTCCCATCACCAAGACCGAAGACGAGTGGCGCGCGCTGCTCGCTGCCAAGGAGGCCGAGCCCGGCGCCTACCAGGTCACGCGCCACGCCGCCACCGAACGGCCGTTTTCCGGCAAGTACGAACGCCACTGGGCGGACGGCAGCTACCACTGCATCTGCTGCGGCGCCAAGCTGTTCGAATCCGGCACCAAATTCGACGCCGGTTGCGGCTGGCCGAGCTTCTCCGAGGCCATTGCCGGCGCAATCCGCGAAAACGTGGACCGCAGCCACGGCATGGTGCGCACCGAGACGGTGTGTGCACAATGCGGGGCGCATCTGGGCCACGTGTTCAACGACGGCCCCGCGCCCACGGGCCTGCGCTACTGCATGAATTCCGCGTCGCTCGACTTCGAACCCCCCACCCCATGAAGCTGCTGCTCGACTTCCTGCCCATTCTGCTGTTCTTCGCCGCCTATAAATGGCACGGCATTTACGTCGGCACGGCAGTGCTCATGGCCGCCACAACGGTGCAGATGGCCGTCGTCTACTGGATGGACAAGAAGCTCAGCACCATGCACAAGGCCACGCTGGCGCTGATCCTGATCTTCGGCACGCTCACCCTCGCGCTGCAGGACGAGCGCTTCATCAAATGGAAACCCACCGTGCTCTACGCCGCCATAGCCGTGGCGCTGGGTGTGGCGCTGTGGGTCTACCACAAGAACTTCTTGAAGATCATGTTAGGCAGCCAGATCACGCTGCCCGACTTCGTCTGGCAACGTCTGAGCGCAGCCTGGATCGTCTACTGCCTGTTCATGGCCGCGCTCAACGGCTACGTCGCAGCCTTCTTCTCCACCGACGCCTGGGCCAACTTCAAGCTGTGGGGCTACGTGTTCCCCCTCGCCTTCATCATCGGCCAAGGTATCTACATCACGCGCCATACACCAGACGACCCCGAGCCTGCAGCTCCGGCAGCTGCCCCGGAGGCACCCGAATGAGCACCACAGCCACGCCCCCGGGCACCGGCAACACCGTCACCGCCGAGGCGATGGACGCGCACCTGCGCGCGGTGTTCGCGCCCACGCAACTCGAGGTGCTTGACGAAAGCTGGCAGCACGAAGGCCACGCGGGCGCCAACGGCACCGGCTTCGGCACGCACTTTCGCGTGCGCATCGCCGCGCCAGGGTTCGACGGCCTGCGCCGCGTTGCGCAACACCGCCTTGTGTATGATGCGCTACGCACCTTCATCGACCACGGCGCGCACGCGATTGCGATTGACATTCTCTGAATCGGTTCGATTTCCCGGCTGGGCGTCGCCGCCCGTCCATCCCACCCTCCCTCGTGTCTCTTCCATGCACAAAATCCTGACCGGCCTCTCGGCCGCCGCGGTGCTGGGCGCCCTCGCCCTGCCGGTTGCCGCCCAAAACCTCGCCATCGTCAACGGCAAACCCGTGCCCAAGGAGCGCGTCGAGCTGCTGCAACACCAGCTTGAGCGCAGCGGCCGCCCGATGACTCCCGAGCTGCAGTCGCAGATCAAGGAAGAAGTGATCGCGCGCGAAGTCTTCCTGCAGGAGGCGCAGAACCGCGGTCTGCAAAACAGCGCCGACTTCAAGGAGCAGATGGAGCTCGCCCGCCAGACGTTGCTGATCCGCGAGCTCTTCGCCGACTACCAGAAGAAGAACCCCGTCACCGACGCCGACATCCAGGCCGAATACGACAAATTCGCCGCGGCCAATGC
Source organism: Burkholderiales bacterium (assembly GCA_026954015.1). Taxonomy (GTDB): domain Bacteria; phylum Pseudomonadota; class Gammaproteobacteria; order Burkholderiales; family Burkholderiaceae_C; genus Comamonas_C. The sequence goes on from JAIXLP010000092.1 coordinate 20,907, forward strand.
GGGCAAGGAATACAAGGCCAGCCACATCCTCGTGGAAAAGGAGGCCGACGCCAAGGCCATCATCGCGCAGCTCGGCAAGGGTGCGAAGTTCGAGGACATCGCCAAGAAGCAGTCCAAGGACCCGGGCTCCGGCGCCAAAGGTGGCGACCTCGGCTGGGCCAACCCGAGCAGCTACGTGCCCGAATTCACCGAGGCGATGATCAAGCTCGAAAAGGGCAAGATCACGCAAACCCCGGTCAAGAGCCAGTTCGGCTGGCATATCATCCGCCTGGATGACGTGCGTGACGCACAGCTGCCCAAGCTGGCCGACGTCAAGGACCAGATCCGCCAGCAGCTCGAACAGCAGAAGCTGATGCAGTTCCAGCAGGACTTGCGCGCCAAGGCAAAAGTGGAATAAGGCCGCCTGGGCGCTCCCCCATAACGCGGTCCCGGGCCGCGTTTTTCATGCGCGCGCACCCGCGAGCAGCAGCACGCCGATGAGCAGCGGCTGGTGCAGCATGTAGTACGGCAGGCTGTGGCGCCCGAGCAGCGCAAGCGCCGCGCCCACGCCAGTCAGCGGCCGCGCCAGCCACGGCCCGCGGTGCGCGAGCAGCCACTGCCCGCCCGCCACGCCCCACCAGAACACGCCCAGCCACGGAAACAGCGGCACGTAGTCTTCGGTGAACGGCTTGCGCGTGACCCAGCCCAGCCAGTTCAGCGCCCGCCCGTTGAAGAGCGCGGCCCACGACGCGAATTCGCCCGTCAGCAGCGCACCCGCCACCCAGGGCGACACCAGCGCCAGCAGCCCCGCCAGCCAGAGCCAGCGCCCCCAGCCCAGCGTGAGCCGCGCGACGATCCACATGAGCGCGATCCCGTGCAACACGCCAAAGTAGATGTAGCTGCGCGGAAACATCCACGCCGACCCGGCCGTGACGAGCAGCGCGCACACCGCGATCTGCGCCCAGCGCCGCCCCCAGCGCGCCCAGCCGACATGGCGCGCGCCCGCCACCGCTTGCCCCAGGCCCGCGCACAGCAGGAACAGGCCCAGGATCAGCGTGCGCTGCACCGTCCACAGCGGGTCTGTCCGGAAATTTTGCGCCCAGTACCCGAAGTGGCTCAGGTCGTACCCGAAGTGGTAGAGCGTCATCCAAACGAGCGCCACGCCGCGCAGCGCATCGATCGCGTCGAACCGCCGCCTCGCCGCATCCACCGCGTCGTGCATGGTTTCGTCAGTGCAAGAAAAAAGGGCTCTGGCGGCAACGCCAGGCCCTGGACATGGTCGGAGCGAGAGGATTCGAACCTCCGACCCTCTGGTCCCAAACCAGATGCGCTACCAGACTGCGCTACGCTCCGAAAACCCGAAATCCCGTGCCCGCACCGCCCCGCTCAGCGGCGCGTCGGTGGCGTACGCCCCGCCAGGTGGCGGAACGTGATGCGCCCCTTGCTCAGATCATAGGGCGACATCTCCAGCGACACCTTGTCCCCCGCAAGAATGCGGATGTGGTGCTTGCGCATCTTGCCGCCGGTGTAGGCGATCAGCTCGTGGCCGTTGTCCAGCGTCACGCGAAAGCGTGAATCGGGCAGCACCTCGGTGACGCTGCCCTGCATTTCTATGAGTTCTTCCTTTGCCATAAAGGTCTGCTTTTCTCCAGTTGGGCTGCCAGCACGTCGCGTCGCACCCAGCCGCGCAAGCAAAAAATCAACTGCGCATTGTACTGTGCGCCGGCATTTTCGCGGCGCCGCTACACTTGCGCACTTTGCCCCGCGCCGTGTCCGACCGTCTCGCCATCCTCCTGCAGTACCTCGCGCCCAAGCAGGCGCTGACCCGCGCCGCCGGCTGGTGGGCGGGTGTGCACGCGGGCCGCTGGAGCACCGCGACGATCCGTTGGTTCGTGCGGCGCTACCGCGTGGACATGACCGAGGCTGCCGAGCCTGACATCGCTGCGTACGCCAGCTTCAACGACTTCTTCACCCGCGCGCTGCGCCCGGGCGCGCGCCCCATGGCCGCCGCCGGCCTCGTCTGCCCGGTGGACGGTGCGGTGAGCCAGCTCGGGGCAATTGACGGCGACACCCTGCTGCAGGCCAAGGGCCATCACTACACCACCACCGCGCTGCTCGCCGGCGACGCGCAGCTCGCGGCGCACTTCACGGGCGGCAGCTTCGCCACGCTGTACCTGAGCCCGCGCGATTATCACCGCATCCACATGCCCTGCGCCGGACGGCTGCTGCGCATGGTGCACGTCCCCGGCAGTCTGTTTTCGGTGAACCCGACCACCGCGCGCCACGTGCCCGGGCTGTTCGCGCGCAACGAACGGGTGGTGTGCCTGTTCGACACCGCATTCGGTCCGATGGCGCTGGTGCTGGTGGGCGCAACGATCGTCGGCAGCATGGCGACCGTCTGGCACGGTCAGGTCAACCCGCCGCGCCCCGGACGCATACGCCACTGGGACTACGCGCAGACGCCGATCGCGCTTGCCCAGGGCGCAGAAATGGGGCGCTTTCAGCTCGGCTCCACCGTGATCGTGCTGCTGCCGCGGGGGGCGATCCGCTGGCAGGCCGACTGGCGGGCTCAGCGCCCGGTGCGCCTGGGCGAGGCGATGGCAAGCGCGCAGGTGGCAGATCAGAACCCGGCGTCGTAGCCCAGGCACTCGGGCTGCGGCACCCGCACTGTCGTAAACACCGTCGGCGCCAGTTCCAGCTCGCGTGCGAGCACGGGCTCGGCACGGCCCACAAGATAGATGCTGATGCCCTGGCGCTGGAGCTTCACATAGTCCACGGTCTCGGACTTGCCAGCATGGCGCACCGGCGTACCCCGCCGGTACAGCGGCATGCGAAAGAACGTGCCCCAGCCGGGCGGGGCCGCCTTCGAACGAGGCTCGTGCACGGGTGTCTGGATTTGCATGCCCACCATATCGGCACCCCGCGCGCAGACCTGAACCCCTGGACACGACCCGCCCGGGGGCGGATCATGCCGGTGCCGGTCAGTTGCGGCTGCGGTCCACGAGCTTGTTCTTGGCGATCCAGGGCATCATGGACCGGAGCTTGGCGCCCACCTGCTCGATCTGGCTCTCGGCATTCAGGCGTCGGCGGCTTTGCAGCACCGGGGCACCCGCCTGATTTTCCAGAATGAAGTTCTTGGCGTATTCGCCGGTCTGGATGTTCCTGAGCGCCTTGCGCATCGCGGCACGCGTGGCATCGGTGACGATCTCGGGGCCGGTCACGTACTCGCCGTACTCGGCGTTGTTGCTGATCGAGTAGTTCATGTTGGCGATGCCGCCTTCATAGATCAGGTCCACGATCAGCTTGAGCTCGTGCAGGCACTCGAAATAGGCCATCTCGGGGGCGTAGCCGGCCTCGACCAGGGTCTCGAAACCGGCCTTGATGAGCTCCACCGTGCCGCCGCACAGCACCGCCTGTTCGCCGAACAGGTCGGTCTCGGTTTCCTCGCGGAAGCTCGTTTCGATGATGCCGGCGCGCCCGCCGCCATTGGCCATGGCGTAGGAGAGCGCCAGGTCACGCGCCTTGCCCGACGAATCCTGGTGCACCGCGATGAGCTGCGGCACGCCGCCGCCCTGGGTGTAGGTGCTGCGCACGGTGTGGCCCGGCGCCTTGGGCGCAACCATCCACACGTCCAGGTCGGCGCGCGGCACGACCTGGCCATAGTGCACGTTGAAGCCGTGCGCGAACACCAGCGAGGCGCCCTGCTTGATGTTGGGCTCGACCTCGTCGCGGTAGACCTTGGCGATGTGCTCGTCGGGCAGCAGGATCATGACCACGTCGGCCTGCCTGACCGCGTCGGCCACCTCGGCGACCTTGAGCCCCGCCTTTTCCACCTTGGACCAGCTCGCGCCGCCCTTGCGCAGGCCGACGACGACCTTGACGCCGCTGTCGTTGAGGTTCTGCGCGTGCGCATGGCCCTGGCTGCCGTAGCCGATGATGGCCACCGTCTTGCCCTTGATGAGGGACAGGTCACAGTCTTTGTCGTAGAAAACTTTCATGGTCGCTCCGGTTGAAATTTATTTGGGGGAATTGGGATGTGAAAGAAAAATCAGACGCGCAGCACGCGCTCGCCGCGGCCAATGCCGCTCAGGCCCGTGCGGACGGTCTCGAGTATCGCCGAGCGGTCGATGGCCTGCAAAAACGCCTCGGTTTTCTGCTGGTCGCCGGTGATCTCGATGGTGTAGCTCTTTTCGGTCACGTCGATGATGCGGCCACGGAAGATGTCGGCCATGCGCTTGAGCTCCTCGCGCTCCTTGCCCACGGCCCGCACCTTGACCATCATGAGCTCGCGCTCGGCGTAGGCGCCTTCGCTCAGGTCGACCACCTTGACCACCTCGATGAGGCGGTTCAGGTGCTTGGTGATCTGCTCGATCACCTCCTCCGAGCCATGCGTCTGGATGGTCATGCGCGAGAGCGACGCATCCTCGGTGGGCGCCACGGTGAGCGACTCGATGTTGTATCCACGGGCGGAAAACAGCGCCACCACGCGCGAGAGCGCGCCAGGTTCGTTTTCCAGCAAAACGGCAATGATGTGTTTCATGATGAGATTCCTCTTTTCGCGACGACAGCACGATCAACCAGTGGTCGCGGAAAACTGCCGTTTTTCGCTGCCCTCCCCGTGCCCCGGTAAGGGCCCGGCTCGGCAGGCAATAGATTCGTCAAAATGCTATTTCAAAAATAGCTGTTCGCGCCCATCCAGCAAGGGCTGGAGCGCTATTTCCCTCAAAGATCTTCGGAACCCAGCAGCATCTCGGTGATGCCCTTGCCCGGCTGCACCATGGGAAAGACGTTCTCGGTGGGGTCGGTGCGGACGTCGAGAAACACCGTGCG
>JAIXLP010000082.1 GCA_026954015.1 Burkholderiales bacterium
TCGCGGGCCGCATGCCCGGCCACATGAACGTGCTGCTGGCCGAGGCCAAGGTGCCTTACGACATCGTCATGGAAATGGACGAGATCAACGAGGACTTCCCCGATACCGACGTGGCCATCGTCATCGGCGCCAACGACATCGTGAACCCCAGCGCGGCCGAAGACCCCGGCAGCCCCATCGCCGGCATGCCGGTGCTGGAGGTGTGGAAAGCCAAGACGTCGATCGTGATGAAGCGCTCCATGGCCTCGGGCTATGCGGGGGTGGACAACCCGCTGTTCTACAAGGACAACAACCGCATGCTCTTCGGCGACGCCAAGAAGATGCTGGACGAAGTGCTGGTCGCGCTCAAGGCGTGAGCCGCGCGGCGCGTGGCGCCCTGCGCGGGGGTGTCCCGGAAAAAGCGGGATAATGGAAAAGCACGATCGTTCGTTTTTTACGGTCGTGGTGTGATCGCGCACCGGACTACACCAACCGCACTGCAGGAGACATGACCATGACCGATCGCCCCTGGCTGGCCGCCTACCCCGAGGGGGTACCCGCCGACATCGACCCGACGCAGTACCAGTCGCTCGTGCAGCTCATGGAGCAGGCGTTTGGCCAGTACGCCGATCGCGTGGCGTACAGCTTCATGGGCAAGGACGTGACGTTCGGCGAAACCGACGCGCTGAGCCGCCAGCTCGCCGCCTACCTGCAGGGCCTGGGGCTGGCGCGCGGCGCGCGCGTGGCGCTGATGATGCCCAACGTGCCGCAGTACCCGATCGCGGTGGCGGCGGTGCTGCGCGCCGGTTTCGTGGTGGTCAACGTCAACCCGCTCTATACCCCGCGCGAGCTGGAGCACCAGCTCAAGGATTCGGGTGCACAGGCCATCATCATCATCGAGAACTTTGCCGCGACACTGCAGGCCTGCATCGCGAGCACGCCGGTCAAGCACGTGGTGCTGTGCGCCATGGGCGACCGGCTCGGCACCCTCAAGGGCGCGATCGTCAACTACGTCGTGCGCCACGTGAAAAAGCTTGTGCCGCCGTTCGACCTGCCCGGTGCCGTGCGCTTCAACGCGGCGCTTTCCAGGGGCGCGGGCGCGGCGTTCACCCAGCCCGAGATCAAGCCCGACGACATCGCGCTGCTGCAGTACACCGGCGGCACCACGGGCGTCTCCAAGGGCGCGGTGCTGCTGCACCGCAACGTGATCGCCAACGTGCTGCAGTCCGAGGTCTGGAACGAACCCGTGATGAAGAAGGTGCCGGCCGGCGAGCAGCCCACCAGCATTTGCGCGCTGCCGCTCTACCACATCTTCGCGTTCACGGTGAACATGATGCTGTCCATGCGCACCGGCGGCAAGACCATCCTGATCCCGAACCCGCGCGACCTGCCCGCCACGCTCAAGGAGCTTGCCAAGCACACCTTCCACAGCTTCCCGGCGGTCAACACGCTGTTCAACGGCCTGGCGCACCACCCCGATTTCAACACCGTCAACTGGAAGAACCTGAAGGTCTCGGTGGGTGGCGGCATGGCGGTGCAGGCGGCGGTGGCCCGGCTGTGGCTGGAGAAAACCGGCTGCCCGATCTGCGAGGGTTACGGCCTGTCGGAGACCAGCCCGTCGGCGAGCTGCAACCCGGTCACCGTGAAGGAATTCTCGGGCACGATAGGCGTGCCGATCTCGAGCACGTACATGCGCATCGTCGACGACGACGGCAACGACATCACCGCCAGCGGCCAGCCCGGCGAGATCGCGATCAAGGGGCCGCAGGTGATGGCCGGCTACTGGCAGCGGCCCGACGAGACCGCCAAGGTCATGACGGCCGACGGCTACTTCAAGACCGGCGACATTGGCACGATGGACGCGCGCGGCTACTTCAAGATCGTCGACCGCAAGAAGGACATGGTGCTCGTGAGCGGCTTCAATGTCTACCCCAACGAAGTGGAGGACGTGGTGGCACAGATGCCCGGCGTGCTCGAGTGCGCGGTGGTCGGCGTACCCGACGAGAAGACCGGCGAGGCCGTGAAGCTCGTGATCGTGAGGAAGGACCCGGCACTTACCGAAGAGCAGGTGCGCCAGTACTGCCACGACAACCTCACGGGCTACAAGCGCCCCAAGGTGATCGAGTTCCGTACCGACCTGCCCAAGTCACCCGTGGGCAAGATCCTGCGGCGCATGCTGCGCGACAAGGCTTGACCCCGCGCCGGTGACGATCGCCATCCTGAGTGCGCTGCCCGAGGAGCAGGGCGGGCTTGCGGCGGCGCTGGCCGCGCCGCGCGAGAGCGTGCATGGCGGGCGGCAGTTTCACAGCGGCACGCTGCACGGTCAGCCGGTCGTGCTGGCGCTTTCGGGCATAGGCAAGGTGGCGGCGGCGATCACGGCCACGCTGCTCATCGAGCGTTTCGGCGCGCGCCAGCTCGTTTTCACGGGCGTGGCCGGGGGCCTGGGTGACGAGGTGCGCGTGGGCGACGTGGTCGTGGCCGAGCACATGCTGCAGCACGACATGGACGCTTCGCCCATCTTTCCGCGCTGGGAGCTGCCTGGCACCGGGCGCACGCTGCTCGATTGCGACAGTGTGCTCAGCACTCTGATTCTGAGAGCTGCCCGCGCTTGTCTGCCGGGCGCCACAGACCAAAATGACCATGAAACCACCCCTGGACTACAGATCCACCACGGCCTGATCGTGAGTGGCGACCGCTTCGTCTCCACGGCCGCCGAGTCCGATGCGCTGCGCGCGGGGCTGCGCGCCGCCGGGTACAACCCGCTCGCGGTGGAGATGGAAGGCGCGGCGGTGGCGCAGGTCTGCGGTGACTACGGCGTGCCCTGCGCCATCGTGCGCACGATCTCGGACCGCGCCGACGACGCGGCACACAGGGACTTCACGCGCTTCGTGCGCGAGGTGGCAAGCCGCTACTCCGACCGGCTGATCCACGCGCTGCTGCGCGCCTTCACCGATCTCAGGTGAGCCAGCCGCGCTTTCTGAAATAGAGCATCGGCACCAGCGCGCTCGCCACCATGAGCACGATGGCGTAGAGGTAGCCGTGCTCCCACTGCAGCTCGGGCATGTACCGGAAGTTCATGCCGTAGACGCTGGCGATCAGCGTGGGCGGCAGCAGCGCGACGCTTGCCACCGAGAAGATCTTGATGATCTTGTTCTGGTTGATGCTCAGAAAGCCGACGGTCGCGTCCATCAGGAAGTTGATCTTGTCGAACAGGAACTGCGTGTGGCTGTCGAGCGATTCGATGTCGCGCAGGATCTGGCGCGCGTCCTCGAACTGTTCGGCGTTGAGCATGCGGCTGCGCATCATGAAGCTCACGGCGCGGCGCGTGTCGAGCATGTTGCGGCGGATGCGGCCGTTGAGGTCCTCCTCCCAGGCGATGTCGGCCAGCACCTGCTGCGCGTGCGTGTCCGTCATATTGCCTTCGAGCACCTGCGTGCTCACCTTCTTGAGCTCGTCGTAGATGCCTTCGAGCGTGTCGGCCGAATACTCCACGTCGGTGTCGAAGAGGTTGAGCAGCACCTCCTTGGCGTCCTCGATCAGGCCCGGCGCGCGGCGCGCGCGCATGCGCACCAGGCGAAACACCGGCACGTCCTCCTCGTGGATCGAGAACAGCACGCCGCAGCTCTTGAGCTCGGTGTTGTGCTGGTTCAGGATGAAGGCCACGCGCACCGAGCGCGGGTCGTCGTCGTCGTCGATCAG
>JAIXLP010000039.1:0-4336 GCA_026954015.1 Burkholderiales bacterium
TCGAAGTGAAGATCCAGCAGATCGGGCGCGGCCACAGCAAGGGCGACACCATCGTCTACCTGCCGGGCCAGAAGATCTGCTTCTCGGGTGACCTCGTGGAGTACGAGGCCGCCTGCTACACCGGCGACGCCTACCTGGCCGACTGGCCGCAGACGCTGGACAGGCTCTGCGCAATGAAGTTCGAAAAGCTCGTGCCTGGCCGCGGTCCCACGCTGATCGGCGCGGAGAAGGTGCAGCAGGGCCTGGCCTACACGCGCGACTTCACGAGCACGCTCTACAGGAGCGCGCAGGAGGCCGTGGCGCAGGGCATGGACCTCAAGGCCGCGATGGCGCACACCCGCAAGGCCATGGACCCGAAGTTCGGCCACGTCTTCATCTACGAGCACTGCCTGCCGTTCGACGTGACGCGTGCCTACGACGAGGCGAGCGGCATCCGCGACCCGCGCATCTGGACCGCCGAGCGCGACCAGCAGATGTGGCACGCGCTGCAGGCCGGGTGATCCACAAAACTACTTGTTTGATAGCTGCCAGCGCTTGCCCACCAAGCGCTGGAGCCTGATTCCTTGCAAGACATTGGCACAGGAGGCCGACGGTGCAATCAACCTACACCTATCCCAAGTTCGACTTCGTGACGCCGCCCGAGCTCGCCCAGGGGCGGTCCGGCCACTACCCCGTGGTGGTCGTGGGCGCCGGGCCGGTGGGCCTGTCGGCCGCGATCGACCTGGCGCAGCAGGGCACGCCGGTGCTCGTGATCGACCATGACGACAGCGTCTCGGTCGGCTCGCGCGCGATCTGCTTTGCCAAGCGCGCGCTGGAGGTGCTGGACCGCATGGGGTGCGGTGACAAGTTCGTGGACAAGGGCGTGAGCTGGGATGTGGGGCGCACCTTTCTGCACGAGGACGAGGTCTTCAGCTTCAACCTGCGCCCCGAGCCCGACCACCACCGCCCCGGCATGGTGAACCTGCAGCAGTACTACGTGGAGGACTACCTGCTGCAGCGCGCCCGCCAGTTGCCCAACCTGGAACTGCGCTTTCTGAGCAACGTGATCTCGGTCGTGCCCGGCCAGACGCAGGCCACCGTGCGCGTGGAGACGCCCGAGGGGCCGTACTCGCTCACGACCGACTGGCTCATCGTCGCCGACGGCGCTGGCAGCCGCATCCGCGCGATGCTGGGGCTGGACATCGAGGGCAAGATCTTCATGGATCGCTTTCTCATCGCCGACGTGGTGATGAAGGCCGACTACCCGACCGAGCGCTGGTTCTGGTTCGACCCGCCGTTCCATCCCAACCAGAGCGTGCTGCTGCACCGCCAGGCCGACAACGTCTGGCGCATCGACTTCCAGCTTGGCTGGCAGGCCGATCCGGTGGAGGAGAAGAAGCCCGAAAACGTCATCCCGCGCATCAAGGCCATGCTCGGCGACGAGCGCGAGTTCGAGCTGGAATGGGTGAGCGTCTACACCTTCCAGTGCCGGCGCATGAACCGCTTCAACCACGGGCGCGTGCTGTTCGTGGGCGACGCGGCGCACCAGGTCTCGCCGTTCGGCGCGCGCGGCGCCAACAGCGGCATCCAGGACACGGACAACCTGGTCTGGAAGCTCAGGCTCGTGATGGATGGCAAGGCGCCCGCCACGCTGCTGGATACCTACAGTGACGAGCGCGGCCTGGCGGCGGAAGAGAACATCCTCAACTCCACGCGCTCGACGGACTTCATCACGCCCAAGAGCGCGGTGAGCAAGACCTTCCGCAACGCCGTGCTGGAGCTGGCCGAGCACTACCCCTTCGCCCGCGCGCTGGTCAACTCGGGGCGCCTGTCGGTGCCGAGCTGGCTCGTCGATTCCCGCCTGAACACGCCGGACGTCGATGCCTTCGCGGGCGACATGATCCCCGGCGCGCCCATGGCCGATGCGCCGGTGCTGGCCACCGAAGGCGGCCAGTGGCTGCTGCAGCACACCGGCAACCGCTTCCAGGCGCTGTACTTCGCCGATGACGCGGGCGCGATCGACGCCGCCACGGTCCAGTGCCTCACCAGCCTGTCGGATCGCGGCATCGCGGTGGAGCCGCTCGTGGTGGCGCGCCGCGGCAGCGCGGGCCACGGCATTGCAACGCTAATCGACGCCAAGGGCCGCGTGGCCGAGCGCTACGACCTGCAGCCGGGCAGCACCTATCTCATCCGCCCCGACCAGCACGTGGCCGGCCGCTGGCGCGCGCTGGACGCCGCCAAGATCCGGGCCGCGCTGGCGCGCGCCACCGGCAACGCCTGAGCCCTTCCATCGGAGACACCCCATGCCGCTGAATACCGAACCGAATTTCCGCGAAGCGGACCGCCGCTACTTCCATGCCTACACGCCGGGCGACGATTTCTACGAGGCGCTGATCGATATGCACCGTGACCTCAGCGACGAGCAAAGCGCCAAGGTCAACGCGCGCCTCATCCTGCTGCTGGCCAACCACATCGGCGACATCACGGTGCTGCGCGAGGCGATGCAGATCGCGCGCCAGGACGCGTGAGCGTTGCGCGGGGCCAGCATGACCGCCCGGGGCGCTGACGACGCACCCGCCGCGCGCGCGCCCAAGCGCCAGCGGCGCATCCAGTCCATCGAGGTGGGCGTGCGCGTGCTGCAGGCGCTCACCGAGCAGCGCCGGCCGCTGCCGCTCAAGGAGCTGGCGCGCCTGGCGGACATGCCGCCCGCCAAGGCGCACCCCTACCTCGTGAGCTTCATGAGCGCGGGGCTGGTCAAGCAAAGCCCGTTCACCGGGCTGTACGAACTCGGCCCGATGGCGCTGCAGATGGGGCTCGCGGCGCTGCAGCAGCTCGACGCGCTGACCGAGGCGAGCCAGGAGGCGGCGCTGCTGTGCACCGAGGCCGACCTGAGCGTGGCGCTCGCGGTCTGGGGGCATCTCGGGCCGACGGTGGTGCGTCTGGATGAGCCGCGCTACCCGCTGCACGTGAACCTGCGCGTGGGCACGGTGATGTCGGTGTTCAACACCATCACGGGCCGCGTGTTTGCCGCCTGGCTGCCCGAGAAGATGGTGCGCTCGGTACTGGAGGACGAGCACGGGCGCGTGGTGGGCGGCGCCTCGGCGTCGTTCGACGCGCCCGAGGTGCGCGAGATGCTCGCCGAAATCCGCGCCGCGGGCATGGGCCGGGGGCTGTCCACGCCGCAGCCGGGCATCAACACGCTGAGCGCGCCGGTGTTCGACGCCGACGGCAAGATCGCGCTGGTCATCACCGTGTTCGGCCCGCAGGGCGTGTTCGACGCCGAGATCGACGGCGCCGCGGGCCGCTTGCTGCGCACGCATGCGCAGAGCGTCTCGCGGCGGCTGGGGTTTGGCGGTGGCGAGACGGCGGGCGCCGGGGCCTACCAGGTGTCGCGCAGGAAGTTGTAGATCTCTCGGCCGACCTGACGGTTCGCCTCAGGTGTGAGGTAGACCTTGTCTGCGAACAGATACGTGTTCAGATTGGCATCGACCAGCGTGGCGCTGGTGCACAACGCCGAATTCACTTCGCCCGGGCCGATACCGATGCCTGCGCCGGCGTCCACCGAATTGCAGACCGGCGTGGTCATGTTGGCGAAGATGACGTAGTAGCTGCCACCCGTGTCCAACGGATTGACGTAATTGGCGATTTCGGCGTAGCGCACGTTTTGGCTGAGGTTGAGGTTGTACAGCTCGACCTTCAAGGCGTCGTTGAACGCATCGCTCACTGCGGTGAGGAGCGGCTCCTGGCCGATAGCCGTGGCCCACGGCGTGCGCCCCAGCCGGTAGACGCCGGTGACAACGACGTGCGCGCCCACGTCGGACAGGCGCTTGATCTGGTTGGCGAGATCCTTGCCGGCTTGAATGGCCTGTGTCTTGAACTCGTCTGCGGTCTGCGTGCCGGCTTTTACCTGCGCCATGCCGGCGATCAGGTCGCCCGTGCCGGCGCTGATCAGCGCCAGATCGCCGGGCACGACGGTCTGCGTGGCAAGGAAGGTGTCGATCTGCTGCGTGACCGTGGGCGTCGCGGGGTCGCCCGCGGCGTCGGGCGTGGCGCTGATGCGCGCGTTGCCTTGCGCGTAGCTCAGGCCGCCGGCCGCCACCGAGGCGAGCGAGCGGCCGTAGTCCTGCGCCACCGTGAGCGTCCAGTTGTTCACGCTGCCGTCATCGACGGTGTAGCGGCCCATCCCCGCGGCGTCGCCCAGGTAGGCCGTGCTGTCGCCGAACGCGATCACGCGCTGTGGGGCGAAGGCCGATTCGACACTGGAGCCGCAGCCCACGAGCCATGCGCTCGAGGCGCAGGCGGCGACGATCAGGGCGCGGCGCATCCATAGTGCTGCCATGGTGGAAATTCTCCGTAG
>JAIXLP010000039.1:4346-25204 GCA_026954015.1 Burkholderiales bacterium
CGACGATCAGGGCGCGGCGCATCCATAGTGCTGCCATGGTGGAAATTCTCCGTAGAAGTGGCGGTCGAGTGTAAGTCAAGGGTGTGCGGCCGCCGCGCGCTGCAGGCGGTCGCGCACGCCGTCCCAGGCGGGGTCGGCGGGCGGGGTCTCCACCCAGATGAGGCGTGCGCCGGCGCCGTCGAACGCGCGCAGCTGGGCGAACAGCTCGTGCGCGGCGGCGGCCGCGTCGTCCGGCATGCGCCGCAGCAGCACGCGCGCCGACACGGCGCGCAGCGGCGTGCGTGCGTACACCGCGATGTGCGCCGCGTCGGCGCCCAGGATCGTGAGGCCGGCCTGGAGTTGACTGGCGTCCATCAGCCGCACGGGCGCATTCGGCGCGTAATGCATCAAAAGCGTGCCTGACGCCCGTGGTTCCAGCGCAGGAAGCTCTTCTTTCAGGAGTACGCGTTGTCCGCAGGCCCGCGCCAGCGCGTCGCGCGTGAGCACGCCGGGGCGCAGCAGCACGGGCTGCCCGCGCGTGCAGTCCACGATGGTCGATTCGATGCCGACGCTGCACGCGCCGCCGTCGAGCACCAGCAGCGCGTCGCCGAATTCACCCCGCACGTGCTGCGCGGTCGTCGGGCTCACGCGCCCGAAGCGGTTGGCGCTGGGCGCGGCCAGGCCCAGCATCGGCGGCTCGTGCGCGGCGCAGGCGGCCAGCACCTGCTGTGCCACCGGGTGCGAGGGGCAGCGCAGTCCCACGCTTGCCTGCCCGCCGGTGGCGGCGCGCGCAGCGCCTTCGCGGCGCGGCAGGATCAACGTGAGCGGCCCCGGCCAGAACGCGGCCATGAGCCGTTCGGCGAAGCCCGGCACCGCGCGTGCGTAGTGCGCCACCTGCGCGTGGCCCGCCACGTGCACGATCAGCGGGTGGTTGGCGGGGCGGCCCTTGGTGGTGAAGATGGCGGCGACGGCCGCGTCGTCGTCCGCATGGGCCGCCAGGCCATAGACCGTCTCGGTCGGCAGGCCGATCAGGCCGCCCGCCGCCAGCGTGGCAACAGCCGCCTGCACCGAGGCCTCTTGCGTGCCGTCGAGCACCATGGCTCAGAACGGCGCGATGCCGAGCAGCGCCGCGGCCTGCAGCGCGGTGGCGCGCGCCGCCTCGGGCGTGGCGCCGGTCACCGTGAGGTGCCCCATCTTGCGCCCGCGCCGCGCCTCGAGCTTGCCGTACAGGTGCAGGTGGCAGCCGGGTAGCCGCAGCAGCGCGTCCCAGCGCGGCGCGGCGGGCGCGTCGCCGTGCGCGAACCACAGGTCGCCCAGCAGGTTGAGCATGACGGCGGGGCTGTGCTGGCGCGGCATGGTGAGCGGCAGGCCGGTCATCGCGCGCACCTGCAGCTCGAACTGCGAGACGTCCGCGCCGTCGATGCTCCAGTGCCCGCTGTTGTGCGGGCGCGGCGCGATCTCGTTGACCACGAGGCGGCCGTCCTCAAGCACGAAGAATTCCACGCAGAGCACGCCGACGTAGCCGAGCCCGTTCGCTATGGATGTGGAAGCTGCCAGCGCTTGCTGGGCAAGTGCTGGGGACATATTTTGTCCATGAACTTCGGTCACCGCGAGGATGCCCGCGCGGTGCAGGTTGCGCTGCACCGGCAGGCTCACCACGGCGCCATCCTGCCCGCGCGCGAGCACCACCGAGCATTCGAACGCCAGTGCCAGTTGCTGTTCGAGCACGCAGGGCACGCGCGCGAACCGCTCCCACGCGGCGGCGAGTTCCGCGCGCGTGCCGACGCGCGCCTGCCCCTTGCCGTCGTAGCCCAGCGTCGCGGTCTTGAGGATGCCGGGCAGCAGTTCGGCGCCCGCGGCCGCGAGCTGCTCGGGCGTTTGGATCACCGCGTGCGGCGCCACCGGCACGCCGCAGTGCACGAAGTGCGCCTTCTCGCGCGCGCGGTGCTGCGCCACCGCCACGGCGTCGGCCCCGGGCGAGACGCGGATGTGCCCGGCCAGCGTCTGCAGTGCGAGCGCGGGCACGTTCTCGAATTCGGTGGTGACGGCGGCGCACAGGCGCGCGAGCGCCGCCAGGCCCGCCGCGTCGTCGTAGCCGGTGCGCAGATGGATATGGCTCACGCGCCCGGCGGGGCTGGTCTCGTCCGGGTCGAGCACCGCGGTGAAATAGCCCATGGCCTGCGCCGCGTGCACGAACATGCGCCCGAGCTGCCCGCCGCCGAGCACGCCCAGCGTCGCGCCGGGCAGGATCGCGCCGCCCGTCATGGCGCGGCGGGCGGCAGTTGCATCGCGCGCGCCGCCTCGGTCTGCTGCGCGCGAAAGGCGTCGAGTTGTTCGCGCAGCGACGGGCGCGCGTGGGCCAGCATTGCCACCGCGAACAGGGCCGCATTGGCCGCACCTGCCGCGCCGATGGCGAACGTGGCCACGGGCACGCCCCTGGGCATCTGCACGATGGAGTACAACGAATCCACGCCCTGCAGGTGGCGGCTGGCGACCGGCACGCCGAGCACCGGCACCGTGGTCTTGGCCGCAAGCATGCCCGGCAGGTGCGCCGCGCCCCCGGCGCCCGCGATGATCGCCTTCAGGCCGCGCCCGAGCGCGGTTTCGGCGTAGGCGAACAGGTCGTCGGGCATGCGGTGCGCCGAGACCACGCGCGTCTCGTGCGCGACATCGAACTCCTCAAGGATGGCGACCGCGTGCCGCAGGGTCTCCCAGTCGCTGGAAGAGCCCATGACCACGCCGATCTGGATGGGGTGCATGTGTCTGAGCGCTGGGCGCGCCCGCTGGGGAAACCGCCGATTTTACGTTTGCCGGCCGCGCTCAGTGCGCCAGCGCCGGGGCGCCCAGGTGGGCCGCCGCGCCCAGCGTGATCGAGCGGATGGGAATGCGCGCATCGCGCGGCACCTCGCCCGACAGCTGCAGCGCCAGGTAGCGCGTGCAGCACACGCGCAGGAAGGAGCTGAAGTTGTCCACCGCGCCGTGCTTGGCCACGAGCTCGTCGTAGAGCCGGGTGCACAACTGCGGCACGCTGTAGCCGTCGCGCTCGGCGATCTCCTGCAGCACCTGCCAGAACATGTTCTCCAGCCGGATGCTGGTGGCGACCCCGTGCAGGCGCACCGAGCGCGAGCGGCTGTCGTAGAGCATGGGGTCGGCGCTGATGAAAACCTGGCACACGGCACATTCCTCCAGAGGCACGCAACAGCGGCCATGGTGCGGCCCGCCGCGCGCGCCGTCAAGCTGCGGCGGGAGATATCGAAGCGATAGCTTCCGGCGCTTGCTGGACGGGCGCTGCAGGCCGTTTCGATCACAAGGCGATGCGCGTTCCCAGCAGCGCCAGGAACTGCGCCATCCAGGCCGGATGGGCGGGCCAGGCGGGCGCGCTGACCAGGTTGCCCTCGGTGTGCGCCTGATCGACGGCGATCTCGGCGTAGTGCCCGCCGGCCAGCTCCACCTCGGCGCGGCAGGCCGGGTAGGCCGAGCAGGTGCGGCCCTTGAGCACGCCCGCGCCCGCCAGCAGTTGCGCGCCGTGGCAGACGGAGGCCACGGGCTTGCCCGCGTCGAAGAAGTGGCGCACGGCGGTGCACACGGCGGCGTCGTTGCGCAGATATTCGGGGCCGCGCCCGCCGGGGATCACCAGCGCGTCATAGTCCTGCGCCTGGATGTCGGCGAACGTGGCATTGAGCGTGAAGTTGTGGCCGGGCTTTTCGCTGTAGGTCTGCGCGCCTTCGAAGTCGTGGATGGCCGTTTTGATCTGCTCGCCCGCCTTCTTGCCGGGGCAGACGGCGTGCACCTGGTGGCCCACGGCCAGCAGCGTCTGGAAGGGGACCATGGTTTCATAGTCCTCGCCGTAGTCGCCGCAGATCATCAAGATTTTCTTGCCTGCCATGTCTGTCTCCTTGTCGGTGATTCGGATGGCGGCCATTGTGGGCGGCAGGCGCGCGGCGCGGGTGTTAACCCGCTACTACAGCGGCTCGGCGTGCGGGCCGTCGGCGCGGGCGGCGCACACGAGGTCCCGCGCCTGCCGGACCGCGCCGTGGATGGCTTCGAGCGCCACCGGGTCGCTGTGCCGCAGCAGGTCGGCAAGCCGCGTCAGCGCAAGCTGCGCGTACTCCAGGCACACCTGGCGCCAGTACGTGGGCAGCGCTTCGTCGCGCGCGGTCTGCAGCAGCACCTCGAGCGCGCGCCGCTGCGCCACCGCTTCGCTGCGCAGCCCGCGCAGCGCCACGCGGCAGGTGAATTCGAGGTACATGCGCGCCGGGCAGGGGCAGAACGGGTGGTAGCCGCAGCGCACGGTGATGCCGACGCGGTCCCACAGCGCAAGCAGCGCCTCGTCGTCGTTTTGCGGGGGGTGCTGGGTCACGGCAGGGTCTTTCATGTAAGAGGTGCTGGTTGGGGCGGCGCGTGCTCAGGCCGCATTGACGGCGCCGTCCGCGCCGGCGGGCGCGAGCGTCAGCAGCGCGCGCTTGAGCCCGGTGCTGCTCGGGCTTTCGACGAAGATGCAGCGCTTGCCGGTGCGCTTGCAGTGGTCCTTCACGCGCCAGTAGGCCGCGTGGCTGATGCAGCCGGTCTGGCAGATCACGAGATCGGCGGCGGCCAGCGTCGCGTCGAGCCGCGCGGGGTTGTCCTCCTCGCCCCCGTCGTGGTGCAGAAAGCTGCCGCCGGTCTGCTCGATCAACTGGCGGTAGATCGGCACGCTGGCGGGGCGCCCGCCCACGCAGAGCACGGCGCGCTCGCCCACGGCGCCGGTGAGCGCGTGCGCATCGGCGCCGTCCGTGGGCAGCGTCTCGCCGCTCCGTGGCGGGGTGCGCTGCAAGGCATCGTGCAGTTCGTTTGCGCGGCAGCGCTGGCGCTGCGCCTCTTCCTGCGATTGCAGCAGCGCGCGCTGCTGCTCGCTGCACAGCCGGTGCAGTTGCTCCACCTCGCGCGTGAGTTCCATGCGGCTGCGCAGATCGGGCGCGGCGGCCTCCAGCGTTTGCAGCGTGGCCATCGCGGTCTCGCGCGCCATCAGCCGCGCGCGCAGTTGCAGGATGGTGGCCTCCAGCGCCTCGGTGCGGCGCGCATGCTCCTGCGCCTGGCGGTGCGCGTGCTGCGCGGCGGCGGCGAGCTCGCCGGTGAGCGCGCCCACCTTGGCGCGCAGCGTCTGCAGCTGCTCGTGGTCGGCGCGTGTGGCGGCGCCGACCTGGTGCTGCAGCATGTGCACCTCGCCCTCGGCCTGTTTCGCCAGCCCGGGGGTGCAGCGCGGGTGGGTCAGCGTGGCCCAGAACGGGCCCGCGATGTCCTGCGCGCGCAGCGCCTGCGACCACCACGCGGCCAGCGCATCCGTCGTTTTCAGGCGCGCGGCGGCCTTGAGCGCGAGCGCGTAGCGCCGGTCGAGTTCGCGCTGCACTGCTTCGGCGATCGCGCCGCGGTGCTTGCAGTCGGCCACCGCGCCACAGTGCAGCTCGTAGTCGTCCGCGACCGCCTGGCCGCCCAGCGCCTTGTCCACGAGCTTGCGCAGCACCCCGATCGGCAGGCAGACGCCGACGACGGGGCAGTGGGCGTGGGTGTCGAGCTCCCACAAACGCGTGCGCCGCGACCCGCGGGGTGTCGGCGTGGGGCTGATCTGCGGGCCGGCAACCGGCGTGGCGATCGGCGCCGGGCGTGCGAGCAGCGCGAGCTGGGTCTCATCGGTCTTGCACATGGTGCGGCTCCGTGAACGTCAGCGCGCCGCCCGCTCTGGAGCGGGGCGGCTTGCGGCGGCGCGCGAGGCGGTCAGCCCTCGGGCGAAGGTGGTTTCCGGTGCAATGCGAGGCGGCATGGTGGCGGGTTCCAGTAGCGGTCGTAGGGATATTGTAATGAGAACGATTCGCATTACAAGTCGGGATTGCCTGCCCCGAGCCGCTTTGCCACACAATCACGCTCGTTGCGCTTTTTGAAGATCAGGTCGCCATGGATGTCACCACGCAGAATTTCGAAACCGAGGTCATCACCGCCTCGATGACCACCCCTGTGCTCGTCGATTTCTGGGCCCCCTGGTGCGGCCCGTGCAAGACGCTCGGGCCCATCCTGGAAAAGCTCGAAACCGAGTACGCCGGGCGCTTCAAGCTCGCAAAGATCGATTCCGACCAAGAGCAGCAGATCGCCGCCATGTTCGGCGTGCGCAGCATCCCCACGGTGGTGCTGATGATGGACGGCCAGCCGGTCGACGGCTTCATGGGCGCGCTGCCCGAAAGCCAGGTGCGCGCCTTCCTGGACAAGCACCTGCCCCCGGCCGAGCTCGCGCCCGAGGAGCCCGAGCCGCAACAGCAAGCCCCGCTGGAGCCGGGCGACGCACTGCGCGCGGCGCAGGAGGCGGTGGCCGCCGACCCGGAAAACGACGACGCGCGCTTCGACCTCGTCAAGCTGCTGCTGCTGCAGGGCCAGCTCGACGCGGCCAAGACCACGTTCGCGCCGGTGGCCGCCAAGGTGGAGCTGTCGCGGCGGCTCGCGGCGCTGCAACTGTGGATCAATGCCATCGATTTCGTAGCTGGCAGCGCCCAGGAGACAGGCGCCATCGCCGCATTCGACGCACAGATTGCCGCCAACAAGCGCGACTTCGCCGCGCGCTACGCCCGCGCGCGCTGCCTGATCGCCGCGCAGCGCTGGCAGGAGGCGATGGACGA
This sequence comes from Burkholderiales bacterium, assembly GCA_026954015.1. Taxonomy (GTDB): domain Bacteria; phylum Pseudomonadota; class Gammaproteobacteria; order Burkholderiales; family Burkholderiaceae_C; genus Comamonas_C. The sequence continues at coordinate 10,967 of JAIXLP010000039.1, forward strand.
GCTGCTGGAAATCCTGATGCGCGACAAGAGCTGGAACGAGGAGGCCGCGCGCAAGGCCTACGTGGCGGTGCTCGACCTCGTCGAGCCGCCCAGGGTCAAGGTGGCCGATGGCCAGATTCCGCCCGAAGATCCCATGGTCGCGAGCTACCGCAGACGGCTCTCCAGCGTGGTGCTGAGCTGATGCCCGCGCACGGGCGGTGCGCGGCTACGCCGTGAGGCGCCCGAAGGCCTCGCGGTACTTGGCGGCGGTCTTCTCGATCACGTCCCGCGGCAGGCGCGGCGCGGGGGCGGTCTTGTTCCAGGGCTTGCCGTCCACCTGCGCCTGCTCCAGCCAGTCGCGCACGAACTGCTTGTCGTAGCTCGGCGGGTTGGCGCCCGCGGCCAGCGCCGCCTCGTAGCCCTCCACGGGCCAGTAGCGCGAGCTGTCGGGCGTGAGCACTTCATCCATCAGCACCAGCGTGCCGTCCCTGGCCAGGCCGAATTCGAATTTGGTGTCGGCGATGATGAGGCCCTTGGTGCGCGCGAACTCGGCCGCTTGCGTGTAGAGCCGGATGCTCACGTCGCGGATGCGCGCCGCCAGGTCGGCCCCCACCATGGTCACGGTACGTGCGTAGTCGATGTTTTCGTCGTGCCCCGACGCCGCCTTGGCTGCCGGGGTGTAGATCGGCTCGGGCAGCCGCGCGGCGTTCGTCAGGCCCGCCGGCAGCGCCACGCCGCAGACCGAGCGCGACGCCTGGTATTCCTTCCAGCCGCTGCCCGCAAGATACCCGCGCACCACCGCCTCGATCGCGACGGGCGCGAGGCGCTGGACCAGCATGGCGCGGCCCTGCACCTGCGCCGCCTCGGCGGGCGTCACCACGCTTTCGGGCGCCTCCCCCGTGAGGTGGTTGGGAATGATATGGCCCAGCCTGCCGAACCAGAACAGCGCCATCTGCGTGAGCAGCCGCCCCTTGCCGGGGATGCCCTCGCCCATGATCACGTCGAACGCCGAGAGCCGGTCGCTGGCGATCATGAGGATGCGGTCGTCGCCGACCGCGTAGTTGTCGCGCACCTTGCCGCGCGCGAGCAGCGTGAGCGACGTGAGGGACGAAGTATGCAGGGCAGCAGGTAGGGCGGCGGTCATCGGGCATGAGGGCGCGCGCAGACGGTCGGCGCCGTGGGCAATCCGATGATTGTGCAGCGTTTCGGGGCGTCTGGGCGGCAAGCCCGCTCGGGATGCTCGGTTAGGGTTTGCGCTCGGGAACATGCGGGCGCATAGTGGCTCCAACGCGGCAGACGTTTTTCCCGCCACCGCGGCATGCGACGCGGTGGCATTTCAACGGTGTATCGCAGGAGATGCTCATGAATCTGACGATCAGTGGCCACCATCTCGAAGTGACGCCCGCCTTGCGCGACTACGTGACTTCCAAACTCGAACGTCTGCTCAGACACTTCGACCAGGTGGTCGACATCCGGGTGCTGCTCACGGTGGAGAAACAAAAGGAAAAGGAGAAACGTCAGCGCGCCGAGTGCAACGTGCGCGTGAAAGGCTCGGATCTGTTCGCCGAGGCCAGCCACTTCGACCTGTATGCCGCGATCGACGCGCTGGTGGACAAGCTCGACCGGCAGGTGGTGCGCCACAAGACCCGCACCCATGACCATCAGGCCGAGCTGCGCCGCAGCACCATGCAGGCCGCAGGCGCGCTGGCCTGAGCCTGCGCCCGCGCCCATGCGAGACCGCCCTTCGGGGCGGTTTTTTCATGCACCGGCGGGGCCGCCAGTGTCACGAAGCTGTCACGGACGCGCCCAATACTGCCGGCATGACATCCCTGCAGACCGCCGCCCCTGCGGCCGAATCCACCTTGGGCGAGCAGGAGGCGCCGGCGCGTGCGCCCGCCCGCCTGGTGCTGCTCGACCGCGACCACAGCATCCTGGCGTTCAACGAGCGCGTGCTGGACTGGGCGGTGCGCGAGGACGTGCCGCTGCTCGAGCGCCTGCGCTACCTGTGCATCGTCTCGTCCAACCTGGACGAGTTCTTCGAGGTGCGGGCCGCCGCGCACCTGGACGCGGCGCGCGCGGGCGAGACGCGCGGGCCCTACAGCGCCGGCGGCTTCGAGGCCCTGGCGCTCAAGACGCACGCGCTGGTGGCGCGCCAGTACGCGCTGTACAACGATTCGCTGATGCCGGCGTTCGCGGCGCGCGGCATCCGCATCGTCTCGCACGGCGAGCGCACGGCGGCGCAGCGGCGCTGGGTGCGCGAGCACTTCCACCATGAGGTGCGCCCGCTGCTGATTCCCGTGGGGCTGGATCCGGCGCACCCGTTCCCGCAGGTGGCCAACAAGTCGCTGAACTTCATCGTGCGCCTGCGCGGCGGCGACGCCTTCGGGCGCGAGAACGAGATCGCCATCGTCAAGGTGCCGCGCGCGCTGCCGCGCGTGATGCGCCTGCCGGTCAAGGTGGCGCCCTCGGGCCTGTGCTTCGTCAGTCTGTCGAGCGTGATCCGCACGCACCTGGCCGAGCTGTTCCCGGGGCGGCAGGTGTGCGAGTTCTCGCAGTTTCGCGTCACGCGCCACTCGGACATGGCGGTGGACGAGGAGGACGTGCGCAACCTGCGCACCGCGCTGCGCCAGGAGCTGCAGCACCGCCACTACGGGCAGGCCGTGCGGCTGGAGGTCTCGGCCGGCTGCACGCCCTTCCTGGCGGACTTCCTGCAGACCCAGTTCGCGCTGCCGGCGGCGGCGCTGTACCGCGTGCACGGCCCGGTCAACCTGGTGCGCATGGGGCAGCTCGTCGAGCTGATCGACGACCCGGCGCTGCTGTTCCCCCCGCGGCGCCCGGCCTGGCCCGCCAAGCTGCCGCGGCCCGGCGCGATCCTGGCGCAGCTGCGCCGGCGCGACGTGCTGATCCACCAGCCGTTCGAGAGCTTCGACGGCGTGCTGGCCTTCCTGCGCGAAGCGGTGAACGACCCGCAGGTGCTGGCCATCAAGCAGACCATCTACCGCACCGGCTCCGATTCCGAGCTGATGGAGCTGCTGCGCGAGGCGATGCTGCGCGGCAAGGAGGTGACGGCGGTGGTCGAACTGAAGGCGCGCTTCGACGAGGAGGCCAACATCAACTGGGCCGAGGCGCTGGAGTCCGTCGGCGCGCAGGTGGTCTATGGCGTGGTGGGGCTGAAGACGCACGCCAAGATGCTGCTCGTCACGCGCCGCGAGGGCGGCGGGCTGCGCCGCTACGGGCATCTGTCGACCGGCAACTACAACCCGCGCACCGCGCGCCTGTACACCGACCTGAGCATGCTGACGGCCGACGAGCGGATCACGGCCGACATGGACGCCGTGTTCGACCACCTGGCCAACCAGAACCGTCGGCCCAGGCTGTCGCGGCTGCTGCTGGCGCCGTTCGAGCTGCAGCGCAGCCTGATCGCGAAGATCGACGCCGCGGGTCTGGCGGCCGAGCGCGGCGAGGGCGGGCGCATCGTCGCCAAGATGAACGCGCTGACCGACGAAGACCTGATCCGCGCCCTGGTGCGCGCGGGCCAGCGCGGCGCGCGCATCGACCTCATCGTGCGCGGCGCCTGCATGCTGCCGGCGCAGGTGCCGGGCGTGACGGAGCACATCCGCGTGCGCTCGGTCATCGGGCGCTTCCTGGAGCACACGCGGGTGTTCTACTTCTGCGCCGGCGAGCACGAGGAGCTGTACCTGGCCAGCGCCGACTGGATGAACCGCAACATGCTGCGCCGCGTGGAGCTGGCCTGGCCGGTCACCGACCGCCGGCTGCGCCAGCGCATCATCGACGAGTGCCTGGTCGCCTATCTGCACGACGACCGCGACGCCTGGACGCTGGAGAGCGACGGCCGCTACGCCCGCGCGCCGCGCGCGCTGGACGGCACGGGCGCGCAGAACGCGCTCATGGCGCGCTACGCGCCGCCGCCCACGGCCGCGCCGCCCAACCCCGAGGCTTGATGCGATGGATCTGATTCTCTGGCGCCACGCCGAGGCGGAAGGCGGCGACGACGTGGGCGAGGACCTCGCCCGGCCGCTGACGCACCGCGGCGAGAAGCAGGCCGCGCGCATGGCCGTCTGGCTGGAGCAGCAGCTGCCCGACGGCCTGCGCGTGCTGGCCAGCCCCGCGCGGCGCGCCGAGCAGACGGCGCGCGCGCTGGGCCGCAAGATCAAGCTGCGCGCGGAACTGCTGCCCGGCGGCAGCCCCGACGAGCTGCTGGCGCTGGCCCAGTGGCCGAGCGCCCGCAGCGCCGTGCTGGTCGTGGGCCACCAGCCCATGCTGGGCCAGACGGCCGCGCGCCTGCTGAACCTGCAGGCGCCCCAGTGCACGATCCGCAAGGGCGCCGTCTGGTGGCTGCGGCACCGCCGGCGCCAGGAGGTCGAGGAGACCATCCTGCTGGCGGTGCGCTCGCCGGATTTCTTCTGAAACTATCGAAAAAGGAGCTGCCAGCGCTTGTCCAGAAAGCGCTGTAGGCACTTTTGATGCTTGGGATGCTCTTCACGAATCACCGCGCCGCGTGCATCTGCGGCCTCGGGCGGTCTGCGGCGTTGCAAATCCTCGCAATAGCTTTGGCTATTGCTGCGGTTTGCGCCTTGCAGCCCATCCCGATCCGAAGCGCACGCTTGCCGCTCGATTCGTGAAGAGCATCCCTTATTTCTTTACGGCCTTCGGGCGGCCGGTCTTGATCGCCGGCACGGCCTGCAGGGCGGCCTGCAGCGCGGCGTCGTCCAGGTCGGCGAGCAGCTTGAGGCCGGCGCGCAGCAGCTCGCTCTTCTTGGCCGGGCGCGCCAGCGCCGCCGCGCGCTGCTTGAGCGCGTCGATGGCCGCGTATTCGTCCTTGGGCATGGTGAAGCCGTCGCGCACCAGCTTGGGCTTGCGGGGCTTGGCTTCCTTGTCGGCCGGGGCGGGCGCGGGCGGGGCGGCCTTCCTGGCCCGTGCGGGCGGGGTGGATACGGCCTTGGCCGGGATCCTGGCGGCGGGTGTGCGGGGCATGGTGCGAACTCGGTTGTAAACGATATAAACAGTTTATACCGTTTTACGCTGCCTGCGCCATCACGCCGGATCGGCCGCGTAGTCCCAGGGCGTCTTCTGCCAGGCCTGCGCCTCCTCGCGCAGCAGGTGGGCCGACTGCGGGAAGGCCGCCGCCCAGCCGGGACGCGAGCGCACGGTGCAGCGGCGCCCCTGCAGCCGCAGGGTGAGGCCCTGCACGTCGGGCGTGCGGCGCGCGTGGCACAGCGCGACGGCGGTGCGCAGGCACATGAGCTGCAGCGCCAGCACCGGGTCGTCCAGATCGGCCCCCAGCTTGCGCAGCTTGCCGCGGTGGCCCAGCACCAGCAGGCTCAGCGCGTGCAGCTCGGTCAGGGCGAAGCCGGCGGCGTCGGTGTGCTCGAGGATGTAGGCGCCGTGGCGGTGGTAGTCGTCGTGCGAGATGCGGCAGCCGATCTCGTGCAGGCGCGCCGCCCATTCGAGCTTGCGCGCGGCGCGTTCGCTGCCGGGCGGCGCGGCCTGCACGAACAGCTGCACGGCCAGTTGCGCCACGCGCCCGGCCTGCGCCTCGTCCACGGCAAAGCGCTGCATCAGCGCACGCACGGTGGCGGCGCGCAGGTCGGTGCCGGGCTGCTCGCGCTCCAGCAGGTCGTACAGCGCGCCCTGGCGCAGCGCGCCCTGGGCGATCGTCATGCGCTCGATGCCGAGCAGATCGAAAACCGCGCGCAGCACGCACAGCCCCCCGCCGAGCACCGGGCGGCGGTCGTCCTTCAGGCCCTCCAGGCGCACCCGGTCGGCGTGGCGCGCGCGCAGCAGCTGCGCGCGCAGCCAGTCCAGGCCCTCGCGCGTGATGTGCCCTTCCTCCCAGCCCGCCGCCGCGAGGAGGGTGCCCACCGCGCCGACCGTGCCCGAGGAGCCGTAGGCCACGTCCCACAGCGCGCCGCGGTAGGCCTGCGCGGCCTCGTCCAGCACCGCCCGCGCGGCGGTCTCCGCCGCCTCGAATGCGCGCGGCGTGAGCGCGCCGTCCGGGAAGTGGCGCGCCGACCAGGCCACGCTGCCCACGCGGTACGAGGCGACGGCGCTGGGCGTGAACTGCCGCCCCAGGATCAGCTCGGTCGAGCGCCCGCCGATGTCCACCACCAGGCGCCGCTCGTCGGACTGCGGCAGCAGGCGCGCCACGCCCTGGTAGATCAGGCGCGCCTCCTCGGGGCCGGAGACCACGTCGATGGGAAAGCCCAGGATCTCGCCGCCGCGGCGGATGAAGTCCTCGCGGTTGCGCGCCTCGCGCAGCGTCTGCGTGGCCACGGCGCGCACGTGGTGGCGCGCAAAGCCGGCCAGGCGCTCGGCGAAGCGCGCGAGGCACTCCCAGCCGCGCTGCATGGCCTCGGGCGTGAGGTTGCGCTCGGCGTCCAGTCCATTGCCCTGGCGGACGGTTTCCTTGAGGTACTCGACGCGGCGGATGTGGCCGTGCTCGACGCGGCCGATTTCGAGGCGAAAGCTGTTGGACCCGAGGTCCACGGCCGCCAGCAGGGTTCCGTCTTGCATGGGGTGTGCGGGAAGGGGCGGCGCAGCATAGCACCAGCGGCGCGGTGATTAGGGTTTACGCAAGTTGTGCATAATTACGGCCCATTCGCCATGAACCGACTCGCTTCCATCCTGCCTCCCGCGCAAGTGCTCGTGGGTGTCGACGCCACCAGCAAGAAACGCGCCTTCGAAGAGGCGGGTCTACTGTTCGAGAGCCAGCACGGGTTCTCGCGGGCGCTCATCACCGACAGCCTGTTCGCGCGCGAGCGGCTGGGCTCGACGGGCCTGGGTCACGGCGTGGCGATTCCGCATGGTCGCATCAAGGGGCTGAAGTCGCCCATGGCGGCGGTGTTCCGGCTGGCGCAGCCCATCGGCTTTGACGCGCCGGACGAGCAGCCGGTGAGCCTGCTCATCTTCCTGCTGGTGCCCGAGGCGGCGACGCAGAAGCACCTGGAGATCCTCTCGGAGATCGCCGAGCTGCTGGGCGACGCGCAGTTGCGCGAGCGCATCAAGAACTGCACCGACGCGGCCGAGCTGCACCACCTGATCGCCAGCTGGCAGAGTGCGCACAGCGCGTAAGTTGACGCGACGGCGGGCACCATGAAAGCCAACGTCGTCAGCGCCGACGCCCTGTTCGAGGAATTCCGCACGCTGCTGCGCTGGCAGTGGCTCGCGGGCCAGGGCGCGCAGCGGCGCCGCTTCGAAGATACGGTGGTGCGCGCCGCGCGCTCCAGCGCCGACCTCGTCGGCTACCTCAACTACATCCACCCGTTTCGTGCGCAGGTGATAGGCGAGCGCGAGGTGAGCTACCTGCTCAACGGCAGCGCGGAAGACTGCCGCCGGCGCCTGTCGCGCATCGTCACGCTGGAACCCCCGGTGCTGGTGCTGGCCGACGCGCAGACCGCGCCCGAAGAAATGCTCACGATGTGCGAGCGCGCGCAGATTCCGCTGTTTGCCACGCAGGAATCGGCCGCCTTCGTGATCGATCTGATGCGCACCTATCTGTCCAAGCACTTCGCCGAACGCACCACGATGCACGGCGTGTTCATGGACATCCTGGGCATGGGCGTGCTGATCACCGGCGAGTCGGGCCTGGGCAAGAGCGAGCTGGGGCTGGAGCTCATCACGCGCGGCAACGGCCTCGTGGCCGACGACGTGGTCGACCTGTATCGCATCAACCAGAGCACGATCGAGGGCAAGTGCCCCGAGCTGCTGCAAAACCTGATGGAGGTGCGCGGCATCGGCCTGCTGGACATTCGCGCGATCTTCGGCGAGAACGCGGTGCGCCGGCGCATGCGCGTGCGCATGATCGTGCACCTGGTGCGCAAGGAGACGCTGGAGCGCGACTACGAGCGCCTGCCTGGCGAGCCGCTCACCCAGGACGTGCTGGGCGTGCCGATCCGCAAGGTCATCGTCGAGGTCGTGGCGGGGCGCAACATCGCGGTGCTGGTCGAAGCCGCGGTGCGCAACACCATCCTGCAGCTGCGCGGCATCGATACCTACCAGGAGTTCGTCGCGCGCCACCGCGACGCGATGGCCCGGGGACAGGAGCCGCAGTGAGCCGCGCTTTCAGCGCTGGTCCGCGCACTCGGCGCACAGGCCGTACAGCGCCATCGCGTGGTCGTGCACCTGCCAGCCGCGTTCGGCGGCGATGATCCTCTGGCGCTTCTCGATCTCGGCGTCGTAGAACTCTTCCACGCGCCCGCACTTGGTGCAGACGAAGTGGTCGTGGTGCTGGCCCTCGTTGAGCTCGTATACCGCCTTGCCGCCCTCAAAGTTGCTGCGCAGCAGGATGCTGGCCTGCTCGAACTGCGTCAGCACGCGGTAGACCGTGGCGAGGCCGATGTCGGAGTGCTCCTCCAGCAGCACGCGAAACACGTCCTCGGCTGTCATGTGGCGCTGCGTACTCTGCTGGAAAATCTCGAGGATCTTCAGGCGCGGCTGCGTCGCTTTCAGGCCGGTGCTCTTGAGTTCTTCAATGTTCGTCATTGCTAAGAGGTCGTGTACCGCACGCCGAGGCGCGCTGGCCTGTCGCTACAATGAAACTGATCATAGCCCGGATACCTGTAACCATGTTCGCCACCCCTCGTTGGGGCATCCGCCTGGATGCCGTCGCCGTGCTGGTCGCGGGTCTTGCCGGTCTTGCGGGCTGCGCAGGCTCGGGCGAGCGCATCGCCACCATGGTCACCCCGTACCGGGCCGACGTGGTGCAGGGCAATTTCGTCTCCAGCGAGCAGGTGGCCGCGCTCAAGCCCGGCATGAGCCGCCAGCAGGTGCGCGAAATTCTCGGCACGCCGCTCATGGCGAGCCTGTTTCACGCCCATCGCTGGGAATACGTTTTCACGATCCGCCGCCAGGGGGTCGAGGACCAGTCGCGGCGCCTGACGGTGTTCTTCGACGGAGACCGCTACGTGCGTACCGAGGGCGATGAGATGCCATCGGAAGCAGAATTCGTGGCTTCGCTCGGCTCCAAGGTGCAGAACCCCAAGATCCCGCCGCTGGAAGCCACCGAAGACCAGTTGGCGCGTTTTCCCAAGGCCGACCCGGCGACGGCGCCCGATACGCCGCCGGCCGCGCCCTCCGGCACCCGCTACCCGCCGCTGGAGCCCGCGGGGCGGTGATTTCGCGGGCGCGCGCCACCGGTATGCGCGCCCACTGCTTGCATACACCAGGATGACGTTGGTATGACTTCCCCTACCCCCCGCCGCATTGCGGTTGCAGGTGCCAGCGGTCGCATGGGCCGCATGCTGGTCGAGGCCGTGTGCGAAAGCGGCGATGGCGTGCTGTCTGGCGCGCTGGATGTGCCAGGCAGCCCCGCGATCGGCCAGGATGCCGCGGGTTTTCTCGGCCGCGTCAGCGGCGTCGCGGTGACGGCCGATTTGCGCGCGGGGCTCACTGGCGCTGACGTGCTGATCGACTTCACCCGCCCCGAAGGAACCCTCGCGCACGCGGCGCTGTGTGCCGAACTGGGCGTACAGATGGTGATCGGCACCACTGGCTTTACCGAGCCGCAGAAGGCCGAGATCGCCCGGGCCGCCGAGCACGTCGCCATCGTGCTTGCGCCCAACATGAGCGTGGGGGTGAACGTGACGTTCAAGCTGCTGGAACTGGCGGCGCAGGCGCTGGGCGAGGGCTACGACATCGAGATCATCGAGGCGCACCACAAGCACAAGGTGGATGCGCCCTCGGGCACCGCGCTCAAGATGGGCGAGGTGATCGCCAGCGCGCAGGGCACGCGGCTGGCGGACCGCGCGGTGTACGAGCGCCACGGCCACACGGGCGAGCGCCCGGCGAACGCGATCGGCTTCGCCACGGTGCGCGGCGGCGATATCGTGGGTGACCACACGGTGCTGTTCGCCGCAACGGGTGAGCGCGTCGAGATCACCCACCGCTCCAATAGCCGCGCCGGTTACGCGCAGGGCAGCCTGCGCGCGGTGCGCTTTCTCGCGGGGCAGCAGCGCGGGCTGTTCGACATGGCCGACGTGCTCGGCCTGCGTTGAGACCCCGTGCATGAACGCCCTGCAGTGGCTGCGCGAGGCCGATCTCGTCATCCAGGCCTGCGCGGCGGTGTTGCTCGCTATGTCGGTGGCGAGCTGGGTGATCATCTTCTGGAAGTGGCGCCTCGTCGCGTGCGCGCGCATTGACGTGGCGCGCTGCGCCGAGGCGCTTTGGCGCGCGCCGGCGCTGGAGGTGGCGTCGGTGCAGATCGGCACCCTGGACCGCTACCGGCTGGTGTTGCCGCTGGTGCAGGCCGCGCGGCAGGCGGGTGAGCGCGGCGCGGAGGGCGGCCTGGGCCACCAGGGCGGTGGCGCGCCGCGCGCAACGCGCCTGCTGCGCCAGGCGCTGCACGCGTCGCTCGCGCGGCTGCGGTACGGCCAGGTGGTGCTCGCCACGGTGGGCGCCACCGCGCCGTTCGTCGGCTTGCTTGGCACGGTCTGGGGCATACAGCACGCATTGACGCAGCTTGCGGGCCAGGGGCAGATCAGCGTTGAGCGGCTCGCCGGTCCGGTGGGTGAGGCGCTCGTGATGACGGCCGCGGGGCTGGCCGCCGCGATCCCCGCGGTGCTGGCCTACAACGGGTTCGGTCGCTCGGTGGCCGATGTCGAAGCCGATCTGGAAGGCCTTGCGCACGACCTGCGCGCGCTGGTGCCCGGTGCACCGGCGCAGGAGTGACGCGCGGTGGCGTTCGGGCGCATGTCGCAGGCGCCGTCGGCCCGTCCGATGAGCGAGATCAACGTGACGCCGCTCGTGGACGTGATGCTCGTGCTCGTGGTCATCTTCATCCTTGCCGCGCCGCTGCTGGCGAGCAGCGTGCGGCTGGAGTTGCCGAAAGCCGCATCCGCGCAGCCGGGCCCGGCGGCGTCGGCGATCACCGTGGTGCTGGACAAGGCCGGCGAGATGTTCGTGAACGGCGAACCGCTCGCGTCAGACCAGCTCGCGCAGCGGCTGGCCGCGCTGGGCGCGCTTGCGCCCGACGCGGAATTGCAGTTGCGCGCCGATGCCGCCGTGCCTTACGGCCGCGTGGTGCAGGTGATCGGCGTGGCGCAGGCGGCGGGCCTGGCGCGCATCGGCTTCGCGGCGCAGCCCGAGGCGGTGGTGCAGGCGCCGCGGTAAGGGCATCGCGCCCTGGCGGGTCTGGCGCGCCGCGCGAAACTGCGTGGGTGAGCAGCCCGTCCATGCGCGAAACGCGCGGGCGAAACTCTTGTCGTTGCCGAAACCCGCGGCCATCGCCATCTGTTTCACCGGGCGGTCGGTGCGGCTCCTCAGACGCCGGGCGCCGGGGCGGCCACCGCCTGTTCGGCCGCGCGGCGGGCCACGTCCAGACGCTTGCGCAGCGCCACTTCCGACATGTCGAGTTCACTGACCATGGCGCGCAACGCCTCGTCGTTGATGCGGTGCGCCTGGCGCTCGGCGTAGAGCGTGTCGCGTTCCACCTGGGTGCAGCGCAGGCGCAGTTCCATCTCGCGCAGGTAGCGCAGGCGGCGGTCCTGCACCAGCTCGGGCGTGTCGCGCTGGGCCTCGGTGGAATTGGCGATGCCCGTGTCGTCCAGCAGGTGGAGACGGTTGCGGTACTCCTGCGTGATGCGCCCCACCACTTCCTGATGTTGCGCGATCCATTGTTCATCATGGTGCGAAGCTTCCTGGTCGGTGAGCGTCAGGCTGGCGATCGCGGCACGGCACGCGGCGGCGCGGGCCAACCGCTCTTCGTGCTGGGCCTCGGTGTCTTCGTGCGCGGGCATGCGGCGCAGGATGAAGGGCAGCGTGACCGCGCCCAGAATCACCGTGAACAGGATCACCCCCGTGGCCAGAAAGATGAGCAGGTTGCGTTCGGGAAACGGCGCGCCCGAGGGCAGATGTACGGGGATGGACAGTGCCGCGGCCAGCGTCACCGCGCCGCGGATGCCCGCCATGGTGGTCGCGAGGTTCAGCAGCGCGGAGGGCTTTTCGGTCATCCGGCCCTGGCGGTGCGCGCTGCGCAACGCCCGGTGCACGCCCAGCGTGATCCAGCCCCAGCGCATCAGCAGCAGGGCGAACGAGATGACCGCCACGTAGCCGACCAGCTTCCAGCCGCCGTGGCCCGCGTCGAGCAGCGTCACGCCGATGATCGAGGGCAGTTGCAGGCCCAGCATCAGGAAGATGGCGCCGTTGAACGCAGCTTCCACCATGCTCCAGGTGCCTTCGGTCTGCAGTCGCTCCGAGATGAAGTTGCTGCGATCAAGGTCGGCGAAGTTGGTGGCGATGCCGGCGGCCACGGCCGCGAGGATGCCCGAGACGCCGATTTTTTCGCCCACGATGTACGCGGCGAACGGCAGCAGGATGAGCAGCAACACCATCTGCGTCGCCGCCACGTCGCCCACGCGACGTGTGACCGTGTCGCGGGCGCGGCTGAAGCCCCAGCCCAGCAGCGCACCGACGGCCAGGCCGCCAACGGCCATCCAGGTGAAGTCCTTGGCCACGTCGCCCCACGAGAACACGCCGGTCAGGGTTGCGGCCACCGCGAACTTCACCGCCACGAGGCCCGACGCGTCGTTGAGCAGCGACTCGCCTTCGAGCATGTGCATGGTCTTGTGCGGCATGCCCAGGTTGCGGGTGATGGCCGAGACGGCCACCGCGTCGGTGGGCGACACCACGGCGGCCAGGGCGAAGGCCACGGTCAGTGGTATCGAGGGGATCATCCAGTGGATGAAGTAGCCCAGGCCCAGCACCGTGAAGAACACCAGCCCGAACGCGAGCAGCAGAATGGGCCGGGCCAGCGCGAAGAATTCGCGCTTGGGGATGCGCCAGCCGTCGGCAAACAGCAGCGGCGGAATGAACAGCAGCAAAAACAGTTCGGGGTCGAAGCTGATGTGCAAGCCCTTTTGCGGCCACGCGATGGCGGCGCCCAGCGCGATCTGGATCAGGGGCAGCGGTATGGCCCGCATGTAGCGCGCGGCGATGCCGGTGACGGCACCGAGCATCAGGACGAGCAGGACGGTTTCGACGGTGTGCATGGCGTATTTTCTACACTTGGGGTCCGTGTGCGAATGCGCCGGGGCACGGTCAATATCGGTAGGGTGGAGCTTTCGAGAGGTAAGCGATGAGCATTCTTGCAACGCGACTCAATCCGCGCTCAGCGGATTTTCTGGCCAACGCGGCGGCCATGCAGGCGGTGGTGGACGATCTGCGCGCGCAACTCGCGCGCACCGCACTGGGCGGCAGCGAGGCCTCGCGCGCGCGGCACGTATCGCGCGGCAAGCTGCTGCCGCGCGAGCGGGTGCGGACGCTGCTTGACCCCGGCACGCCGTTCCTGGAGATCGCGCCGCTGGCGGCGCTGAACATGTACGACAACGCCGCGCCCTGCGCCGGGCTGATTGCGGGCATAGGGCGCGTCAGCGGCGTCGATTGCATGATCGTGTGCAACGACGCCACGGTGAAGGGCGGCACCTACTACCCCGTGACGGTGAAAAAGCACCTGCGGGCGCAGGAGATCGCGCAGCAGAACCGCCTGCCGTGCATCTACCTCGTCGATTCGGGCGGCGCCAACCTGCCCAACCAGGACGAGGTGTTCCCCGACCGGGAGCACTTCGGCCGCATCTTCTACAACCAGGCGAACATGAGCGCGCAGGGCATCGCGCAGATCGCGGTGGTGATGGGCTCGTGCACCGCGGGCGGCGCGTACGTGCCGGCGATGAGCGATGAATCCATCATCGTGAAGAACCAGGGCACGATTTTTCTTGGTGGCCCGCCGCTGGTGAAGGCGGCCACCGGCGAGGTGGTCAGCAGCGAAGACCTGGGCGGCGGCGACGTGCACACGCGCCTGTCGGGCGTGGCCGACCATCTGGCGCAGAACGACACGCACGCGCTGGCGCTGGCGCGGCAGATCGTCGCGAATTTGAACCAAAACAAGGCTCCAGCGCTTGCGGATCAAGCGCCGGCAGCTCCCAAATACGCAGCACAAGAGCTCTACGGCGTGATTCCCAGCGACACGCGCAAGCCGTTCGACGTGCGCGAGATCATTGCCCGCATCGTCGATGCCAGCGCCTTCGACGAGTTCAAGGCGCGCTTTGGCAGCACGCTGGTCTGCGGCTTCGCGCGCATCGAGGGCATGGCCGTGGGCATCATCGCCAACAACGGCATCCTGTTCAGCGAGAGTGCGCAAAAGGGCGCGCACTTCATCGAGCTGTGCTGCCAGCGCAAGGTGCCGCTCGTCTTCCTGCAGAACATCACCGGCTTCATGGTGGGCCGCAAGTACGAGAACGAGGGCAT
>JAIXLP010000091.1:0-20877 GCA_026954015.1 Burkholderiales bacterium
GTTCGTTGCTGACGGCGTTCACGCGCGTGCCGCGCACGCCCACGCAGGTGCCGATCGGATCGACGCGCTTGTCGTGGCTGAGCACCGCGATCTTGGCGCGGCTGCCAGGGTCGCGCGCGCAGCTCTTGATCTCCAGCAGCCCCTGCTCGATCTCGGGCACCTCGTTGCGAAACAGCTCGATCATGAAGGCCGGTGCCGAGCGCGACAGCAGAATGGGCGCACCGCGCAGTGTCAGGTCCACCTCCATGATCATCGCGCGCACGCGGTCACCGGTGCGCAGGTTTTCCTTGGGGATCATCTCAGCGCGGCGCAACCGACCTTCGACACGCCCACTCTCGACAATGATGTCGCCCTTGTCCATGCGCTTGACGGTGCCGGTGAAGATTTTTTCACCACGGCTCATGAAGTCGTTGAGCAGCGTCTCGCGCTCGGCGTCGCGAATTTTCTGCAGGATGACCTGCTTGGCCGCCATCGCGCCGATGCGCCCGATCGGCACCGACTCCACGGGCTCCTCGATGTATTCGCCGACCTCGATGCCCGGCACGCGCTCCTGTGCGTCCATCAGCATCTCTTCCGCGTCGGGGTTCTGCAGCCCGGCCTCGTCGGGCACCACCAGCCAGCGACGGAAGGTTTCGTAGTCGCCGCTTTCATGGTCGAGCGCCACGCGGATGTCCACCTCGCCCTGGTAGAGCTTCTTCGTGGCCTGCGCCAGCGCCGATTCGACCGCCTCGAGCACGACCTCGCGCTCCACGTTCTTCTCGCGCGAAATGGCTTCGATCAGCATCAACAATTCGCGATTCATGCCCCGGACTCCTGTGTAGTCAATTCCCGGCCGCCCATTCGTTACATGGCGGCCCCCCGTTGTGGTCTCCGCGTCAACCCTGCGCACCGGCAGCCTTGCCGCGTCCCTTGAAATTCACGATCGGCGCCAGACGCGCCTCCTGCAACTCTTCCCAGCGAAACCCCAGCACCTGCAGCGGCGGTGCAACGCGCTTCCTGCTCACGCGCCGCCCCGGTCTGGGCGCGGGTTCGTCGCTCCAGCTGACCTGCCAGCCACCGGCGCCGTCGCTCGACAGCCGTCCGCGAAATTTCTTGCGGTTGGGCGCCACCTGCCCCTGCGCTGCCGCGCCCAGCGGCGCCTTGAGCGTGATGTCGACGATTTCGCCGCTGAAGCGCAGCAGATCGGCCTCGCCGCGCAGCGGGCGATCGATGCCCGGCGAGGCTACCTCGAGCCGCTTGTATTCCACGCCCTCGACCTCGAGCGCGAACTGCAACTGGCGCGTGACGACTTCGCAGTCGTCCACGGTGATGTAGCGTTCGGCCTGCGGCTTTGCGCCCTCGGCGGCGGGCTGCCACGGCACGTCGATCGTGACGCGCAGCACGCCGCCCGCGGAGTGTTCTATCTCCACGAGGTCAAAACCCAGACCGTCCACGGTCTGCTGCACCGCCTGCTGCAACGCCACTGTTGTATCTGCTCTCCAATGCCTCAACCGACCGCACCCAGCTACCGCAAGGCGCATAAGCGAGCGACCAAAAAAAACGGGCGGTTGCAACCCGCCCGTCTTTGGTCGTGAACGTGGGATTATAGTGTGAAATACAGTACAAAACAAGCCACCGAGGCCGTCGCCAACACGTCTTGTGGCGCTGCGCAACGCTCAGGAGCGGCTCGCGATGATGCGCGCCAGCAGGGCAAGCGCCTGTGGATCGAACACCGGCGCGCCGCCATCGCCGGTCAATCCATCCACCATGCGCGCCAGCACCGCCGCCTGCGGCTGGATGGCGCCAAAGAACCGCAACTCATGTGCGCTGCCGATCAGCACCGTGGGGAAGGTCTCGATGTCGAGGTCGCCCACGAGCTGCTCCTCGTCCTCCACGTCCACCCAGGTGAACGCCACGCCCGGCGACCGCGCGGCCAGGGCGTCGAATTCCGGATGGATCGCGCGGCAGACGTTGCACCACTCAGCACACAGGCAGACCACCCACCACGTGGGCGCCCCTTCGGGGGCCGCGCTGCTGTCGCCGTGGTCGGGAGAAGCCGCCGTCATGACCCTGGCCGCTCGCGCGCCCGGTGCACGTCCATGGTTTCCACGCGGCCCGCGCCGTTGCCCCAGGCATCGCGCACGTACGACAGCACGGCCGCCACATCGGCCTCGCTCAAGCTCTGGCGAAACGGCGGCATGCCGTACGGGCGCGGATGCCCTGCCGTCGCGGGCTGGTAGCCGCCATGCAGCACCATCTGGATCAAGTTGAGCGTTTCGCTCATGCGCACCGCGCGGTTGCCCGCGAGCGCGGGGAAGGCCCCCGCCTTGCCCTCGCCCTCGTCGCCATGGCATTGTGCGCACCGGTCGGCATAGATCTGCTGCCCACGCTCGAGCACTGGCGCGGGCGCCGGCCGTGCCTCGCGCGTGGGCTCGGGTTCCGCCGGGAGGCTGCGCAGGTAGACCGCCATCGCGCGTGCGTCGTCCGCGTTCAGGTACTGCAGGCTAGCGAACACCACCTCGGCCATGGGCCCTGAGACACCGGCATGCGCCGTGACACCCGTGGTCAGCAGCGCAACCACCTCGGGCAACGGCCAGTTCGCCACACCCGCCTGCCCCGCAGACACCAGCGAAGGCGCCCACCACGGGTCGCCCGGCACCACACCTCCGGTGAGCGGCACGCCCCGGCGCGGACCGCCGAGCGCATCGCGCGGCGTGTGGCAGGCCGCGCAGTGCCCCAGCCCCTGCACCAGATAGGCGCCGCGGTTCCATTCGGGCGACTCGCGCGGCTGTTCGGCCCAGCTCGCCGGGCGGAAATACAACGCTCGCCACACCGCCAGCGCCGCCTGCGTGTCATAGGGAAAGCGCAGCGCCGCGGCCGGCGTTTGTGCACGCACCGGATCGAGCGTGCGCAGGTAGGCAAAGATCGCGTCTGCGTCACCCCGCGTCACGTGGGTGTAGTCGGGATAGGGAAACGCCGGGTAAAGCAGGCGCCCGTCGCGCGAGCGCCCGTTGTGCAGCGCGCGCCAGAACTCGTCGGCGCTCCAGCGCCCGAGGCCCGTGGCGGGGTCCGGCGTGAGGTTGGACGCGTACACCGCGCCGAACGGCGTCTCGATCGCTCGCCCCCCGGCGTAGGGCAGGCCACCGGCCCGCGTGTGGCAGGACGCGCAGTCGCCGATGCGCGCGAGGTAGGCGCCGCGCGCCACGACCTCGCCAGACGCGGGCAGGTCGGCCGCGTCGGAAAGCGGCGCCTCATCGATCTGGTTGAGCGTGAACACCGCATAGGCCGCCACCAGGAGCACCAGCAGCGCACCGACGAGCCAGCTCGTCGCGAGTTTCAGCGCTCTCATGGCCGCCGCCCCTGTGCCGTCGCAAGGTCCACGTCCAGGCTGCCGCAGCGCAGCGGCAGGCGCGCGGGAGCGGCCGCGGCGGGCCGCCCCCCGGCGGTGACGGGCTGGGTCGCAAGCCAGGCCGCCACGGCCTGCACCTCGTCCAGCGCGAGGCGGTGGGCGATCTCGGACATGCAGTCAGGCTCCTGCGCATGGCGCTGGCCCGTGCGCCAGGCGCCGAGCTGGCTGCTCAGGTAGTCCTGCGACAGTCCGAGCAGGCTCGGAATGAACGGCACCGCGCCGCTGAGCCGCTCACCGTGACACTGCACGCACGCGGGAATACCGCGCGCCGCGTCTCCCCCACGCACCAGCGCCTCGCCGCGCTCGAGCACCGCGCGCGTCGCGGCCGGCGGCACCGGATCGGCATAGGGCAGTTGCAATGCCGAAAAATACGACGCGATCTCGTAGAGATAGCCATCGGTCAGGTGCACCAGCAGGTGCGACATCTGCGGGTAGCTGCGCCGCCCGTCGCGGAAATTGCGCAACTGGTTGTACAGGTAGCCCACCGGCTTGCCCGCGATGCGCGGAAAGTAGCCGCTGGGCGTGGCCCGCCCTTCCTTGCCGTGGCACGCGGTGCAGGGCAGCACGCGGTCGGCCATGTCGGGCGCGGCCGCGGCTTGCGCCCACGCCGGCACGGCGAGCCCCAGCAGCGCCAGCAGAAAACTCACAAACAAGGAGCGCACCACGCTTACCCACGGCCGACGAACGGCGCTTTGGTGGCCATGATGGTCTGGAACAGCACGTTCGCCGACAACGGCAGGTTCGCCATCGCGAGCACCGCCTGGCCCACGAGCTCCACATCCATGACCGGCTCCTGCGCGAGCGCGCCGTGCGCCTGCAGGATGCCCTGCGTCATGCGTCGCGTGAGCTGCGTGCCGGCGTTGCCGATGTCGATCTGGCCGACCGCGATGTCGAAGTGGCGCCCGTCGAGCGAGGCGGATTTGGTCAGCCCCGTGACCGCGTGCTTGGTGGCGACGTAGGCGATGGAGTGCGGGCGCGGCGCGTGCGCCGAAATCGAGCCGTTGTTGATGATGCGCCCCCCTTGCGGGTTTTGCGCCTTCATCACGCGAAACGCGTGGTGGATGCCATAGAACATGCCGTTCAGGTTCACGTCCACCACGGCCTTCCACTGCTCCACCGTGAGCTCGTCCGGCGCGACGGCCGGCATGCCGATGCCGGCGTTGTTGAACAGCAGATCGACGCGGCCGAAGCGCTCGACGGTGGCGTCGAACAACCGGCCCACCGCCGCCGCGTCGGTCACGTCGGTCGCCACCACGAGGCTGCGCGGCGCAGCGCCGCTCTCGGCAGCCACGGCCTGCAGCGGCTGCAGCCTGCGGCCGGCAAGCGCGACGCTCCAGCCATCGGCGAGCAACGCCAGCGCGGCTGCGCGGCCTATGCCCGAGCCCGCTCCGGTGACGACGGCGATTCTGGATGCGTGGGTCATGGTTTCTTCCTCCGGTCGGTCTGGCGGTGGTGCCGGGTGCGCGTGGTCTTGCCGCTTGCGGAGCGTTCCTCGCGCGCGGGGCGCTCGCCCTTGCTGGCTTCGCGGGGCTCGCTGGCCCTGGCGCGCGCCGGTTTGGCGGTCTCGTCCGCCGGGGCGTCGTGCACCAGGCGAAAGTCGATCTTGCGACCATCGAGATCGACGCGGCTGACCTGCACGCGCACCCGCGCGCCTATGCCGTAGCGGATGCCCGTACGCTCGCCGCGCAGCTCCTGGCGCAGCTCGTCGAAGCGGAAATATTCACCGCCGAGCTCCGTGATGTGCACGAGGCCTTCCACGTACAGCGCGTCGAGCGTGACGAAGATGCCGAAACTCGTGGCCGCGGAGACCACGCCGCCGTACTCTTCGCCCAGGTGCTCGCGCATGTACTGGCACTTGAGCCAGGCCTCGACGTCGCGGCTCGCCTCGTCGGCGCGGCGCTCGTTGGCGCTGCAGTGCAGCCCGGCGGCTTCCCACGCCAGCGTGTCGCGCGCGGGGCCCATGGCCGCCGCCTGCCCTTCCTGGCGACCTTTGGAAGCCCACTGGCGCGCGAGCTTGGCCTGCGCGTCGCCCGGCGTGGGCAGCGGCGGCAGCTCATACGGGCGGCCCGCGAGGATGGATTTGATGACGCGGTGCACGAGCAGGTCGGGATAGCGGCGGATCGGGCTGGTGAAGTGCGTATAGGCCTCGAACGCTAGGCCGAAGTGGCCGCTGTTGATCGGGGTGTAGATCGCCTGCTGCATCGAGCGCAGCAGCATGCTGTGGATCTGCGCCGCGTCGGGTCGGTCCTTGGTCGCGTCGGCGATCGCCTGGAACGCACGCGTGGGCGGGTCGTCGGGCAGTTGCGCCGCCACCCCCACGGCCTTGAGGTAGCCGCGCAGGATGTCGAGCTTTTCCGGCGTCGGGCCCTCGTGCACGCGGTACAGGCAGGCACGCTTGTGCTCGCCGATGAAATCGGCGGCGCAGACGTTGGCCACGAGCATGGCCTCCTCGATCAGGCGGTGCGCCTCGGTGCGCACGCGCGGCTCGATCTTCTCGATGCGCCCGTTGGCGTCGCAGACGATCTGCGTTTCGGTGGTTTCGAAATCCACCGCGCCGCGGGCGTGGCGCTCAGCCAGCAGCGCGCGGTAGGCGTCGTGCAGCTGCAGCAGGTCGCCCACCCGGTCGGCGTGGCGCGTCGCCTCGGGGCCACGCGTGTTCGAGAGGATCGCGGCCACCTCGGTGTAGGTCAGGCGCGCGTGGCTCTGGATCACCGCCGGATAGAACTGGTAGGCGTGTACCGCGCCCTTGGCGGTCAGGAGCATGTCACAGACCATCGCCAGGCGCGGCACCTGCGGGTTGAGCGAGCACAGGCCGTTGGAGAGCTTCTCAGGCAGCATGGGCAGCACGCGACGCGGGAAATACACGCTCGTCGCGCGCTCGTAGGCGTCGGTGTCGATCGCACCGCCCGAATCCACATAGTGGCTCACGTCGGCGATCGCCACCAGCAGGCGCCAGGCCTTCGCGCGGCCAATGCGCGCGCTCTCGCAATAGACGGCGTCGTCGAAGTCGCGCGCGTCCTCACCGTCGATCGTGACGAAGGCCACGTCGGTGAGGTCCACGCGGCGGCGCCGGTCGGCCGCGCGCACCGCGTCGGGCAGCGCCGCGGCCTGTGCAAGGCAGGCCTCGCTGAACTCGTGCGGCACGCCGTACTTGCGCACCGCGATCTCCACCTCCATGCCCGGATCGTCCACCTCGCCGAGCACCTCGACAACGCGCCCCACGGGCTGCCCGAACAGCGCCGGCGGCTCGGTCAACTGCACTACCACCACCTGCCCCGCGGCGCCGGTTCCGGTGGCGCCCTTGGGGATCAGCACGTCCTGGCCGTAGCGCCGGTCTTCGGGCGCGACGAGCCAGATGCCGGCCTCGTGCAGCAGGCGGCCGATGATGGGCTGCGGCGGGCGTTCGATGATCTCCAGCACACGCCCCTCGGGGCGCCCGCGCCGGTCCTGGCGCACGATGCGCACGCGCACCCGGTCCTTGTGCAGCACCGCCCGCATTTCGTTCGAAGGCAGGTAGATATCGCCCTCGCCATCGTCGCGGATCACGAAGCCGTGACCGTCGCGGTGCCCTTGTACGCTGCCCTCGATTTCATCGTCGCTGGCGGTGCGTTGGTCGTTTTTTTTGCTATACAATCTGCGACTTCCTGAAATGCCCAGGTGGCGGAATTGGTAGACGCACTAGTTTCAGGTACTAGCGGGTAACTCCGTGGAGGTTCGAGTCCTCTCCTGGGCACCAAGTGTAGGGGAACCGCCTCGGTTCCACTCGAATACAGGCCGCTTGCACAGCGGCCTTTTTTTTGGCCACGGCGGCGTTCACTGGCGCAGCAGCACCTTGAGAGCGGCCTGCAGCCGCCGCTCGCTCGCGCCGTCGGCGGCGCCCGCAAGCACACGCGCCACATCCTCGCCCCAGGTCTGCGCGGGCAGCGGGTCGTTGCGGCGGGTGAGCAACTGCAGTTGCAGCGCCCGGCGGGCGTCGTGGTGCTCGGCGGGTGTCGGTACGTCGGCGCCGATCTCCAGGCGCAAGAGCGCCTCGGACGCATCCCCCGCCGGTGCCGACGCAAGCGCCTTCACCCACGCACCGTGCACCGCCGCGTTCACGTGACGGCCAAGCTCGCGTGCCGCGGGCAGTTGCGCCGCATCGCGCGCACGCCACGCAGCCGTGAGCCGTGCGAGCGCTTCGCCGTGCGCCTGCGCTGCCAGCTTGCGCAGCGCGCCCTGCGCCTGCTCCAGCGCGTCGCGTTGCGCGCGAAAGGCGGCGTCGCCCAGGCGCGGCCCGCGCGGGGCACGCTCAGCACGGTCCGCGCGGTCGCGCTGGCCCCACCGACCCGTCGGCGCGCCATGGGGCGGTCGCCCGTCCCTGCGGTCGGGCGAGCGCCCCGCGGGGGCCGCGGCGGGCGGGCGGGCGCCACCGGGGCGGTCGTCGCCGCGCACCGCCACGACGCGGCGCGGTGCGGTGGGCGCCGGCGCTTGCGGCGCCGCGGATGCTTCATTCGTTGTAGCTGCTGACGCTTCACTGGCAAGCGCTGGAGCCTGTTTTTGTTCTGAACTTCCGGCGGGTGCACCCTGCAGCGCGGCCTGCAGCGCCTGCATCGCCGCGCGTATCGCTTCGGCATCGCCGCTGGCGTTCGCCGCCTCCAGCGCCCTGGAAGCTTCGAGCACCGCGCGGTCGTGCGCGCCCAGCGCCGCGGCGGCGCGTTCGCGCTCGGCGCTCTTGCGCGCGAAGGCGTCGTCGATCGGCTTGCGGAAGGCGTCCCAGAGCTTTTGCTCGACGCGGCGCTCGAGCGGCACGCTCTGCGCCTCCGCCTGCCAGCGCTGCTGCAGCGCCTTGACGGCGTCAATGCGCAGGCTGCCTTGCGCGCCCAGCGCTGTGGCCTCGTCGATCAGCGCGCGGCGACGCTCCAGGCTCTCCTTCTGGGCGGCCGCCAGCGGCGCGCCCGCCGCCGCGATGGCCTGCTTCCACAGCGGCTGCAGTTCGGCAAAGACTTTTTCGCCCACGTGGCCGCCGTTGCGCCAGCGCTCGCTGAACTGGTGCAGCGCGCGTACCTGCGCCTTCCAGTCGGTGGAGCCGGCCTGCGCCTGCGTCCAGGCGCCCACCTCGGAGATCAGGGCTTCGCGCTGGGCGCGGTGCTCGGCGGCCTCGGCGCGCGACTTTTCCAGCCACGCCTCGACCACCTTGTGCGCGGCGTTGCAGGCGTCGTCAAACTTTTTCCAGAGCGCGTGGTTGGCCACCGCGCCCTGGTCGGCCTGTTTCCACTGCTCGCGCAACTGGCGCAGCAGCTCCTGCATCTTGCGCCCGCTTATGGCCTGGCCCTCGGGACGGCTGAGCAATCCGACAGCCTTGGCCAGCAGCTCTTCGCGGATCTGGTCGGCGCTCCAGCGCTGCCAGCCTTCAAGCTCGCCCGCGGCCACGAGCGCCGCATGCACCCGGCCTTCGAGCGCCGCGTCGATGAACCGGCCATGCTCCTTGAGCACCGCGCGCAGCGCCGCCGCGGCGCAGACGCTGCCCTTGCCGTGGCCCTGCGCCGTCTCCTGCTCCAGCGCGGCAAGCGCCGCGCCGACCGCCTGCGCCGCCGCCTCGACGCGCTGCGGGTCCATCGGCGCCCTGGCGGGTGCCGCGGCTCCCTCCGCAGCGCGGGGCTCGCCACGCGCGGCGCGCAGTTCCTCGGCCCAGACCGGCACGGACGGCAGCGGCGCCTCGCGGTCGGTGCTTGCCGCCGCCGCCTGCGCGAGCGCCGCGCCGAACGCCTCCCAGACGATGCCGAGCTGCGTCTGTGCGGCTTCGAGCTGGGGCGGAAAGCGCAGATCGACGCTGGGCCAGGTCGCGTCGCCCGTGAGTGTGGCGGCCTGTGCGCGCCAGTGCGCCACGTCGGCGGCAAGGGCGTCGAACACCGACTGTGCCTCGCGCCAAGGTTTGGTGGAAAGCACCTCGATGCGCTGCGCGATCAGCACCGCGGCCTCGCGCTGCACCTGCACGCGGTGCTGCAGGTCTTCGATGGCCCTGACCCGGTCGGCGAGCCGGGTCTTGAGCTCCTGCAAGGGCTCGCGCGAGAGCGGCGCGCCCGCCTTGGCGGCGTCGCGCTGCCACGCCAGGGCGTCGGCTATGTTGAGCCGCGTGGCCGCCAGCAGGGCCTCGGCCTTGGCGGCCCAGTCGGCGGCGATGGCCTGCTGCGCCGCTGCGCGGCGCAGTTCGTCGAGCCGTTCGCGTACCGCGCGCGCCGCGCCCTTGTCGCGCGCGCTCAGTTCCTTGAACACCTCCTGCAACTGCGCCAGCGGCGGGTCTGCCGACAGCCAGTCGCGCACACGCGCCGCGCGCTCGCCCGAGGTGGGCGCGGAGAACGCCCCGCCGGTGAGCGCATCGAGCGGATGCGCGGGTGCCGGCTTGGCGGGCGGGTCGGGGTTGCGATCGGCTTCGGGGGCCGAACCCTGGCTGGAGAAAGGAAACATGGTGACTGAAGCTGAAGGAGGAGCCGTGGCGCGCGAGCGGCGCCACGCAAGCGCGCGCAGCGCCGCCGCACGCGGGCGACGCCGCTATTGTCGCGTGGATTGGCGCGAGGGTTTCAGCGCGCCGACAA
The DNA here is from genome assembly GCA_026954015.1 of Burkholderiales bacterium. Classification (GTDB taxonomy): domain Bacteria; phylum Pseudomonadota; class Gammaproteobacteria; order Burkholderiales; family Burkholderiaceae_C; genus Comamonas_C. The sequence continues at coordinate 9,961 of JAIXLP010000091.1, forward strand.
CTGCAGCTCGGCGTGGGGCGTGAACGACGGCCCCTGCGCCGACGCCTCGCGCAGCTTGCTGGCGCCGACGAACAGGCGGTCGGCGGGCACGCGCTGCGCAGCCAGGTAGTCGCGCACCGCGACGCTGCGCGCCAGCGCGAGCTCGGACATCGCGTCCGCGGGCACGCTGATGCTGCCGAGCAGGAGCTTTTCCATCTCGGCATCGGGCACCGTCTTGGCGATGCCGATGAGGTTGCGCGGCTTGTCCAGGTTGTCGGCGCGGCGGTACACCTGCCTGAGCAGCGCTGCGCGTTCCGCCTCGTCCACCGTGGTGATCGCCGTGGCGTCCTTGCCGGCGCGGACCGCGTCCTGGCGCTTTTGCGCGAGCAGCAGGGCCTGCAGGCGCTCGTGCTTCCACGCTTCGCGCTCGGCGGCGGGATCGGCCCAGCCGATCACCGTGGCCTTGAGCGCCGGACGGTCATCGAGCGCCTTGGCGATGCCATCGAGCTGCTCGCGCGCCTTGCTGTCCAGCCGCGTGCTGCCGGGCGCGAAGGCGACGTTGCCCTGCTCGTCGCCGCCCGCGAGTGCGCTGGCGATCAGCGAGAACGGCGCGGTGATCGCCTTCATGATGAGGTTGCCTATGACCTTGAGGATCACCGGGCCGAGGCTGAATTCCGGGTCGTTGAGCGAGCCGCTGATCGGCAGGTCCACGTCGATCACGCCGTTGCGGTCGGCCAGCAGCGCCACCGCAAGCCGCACCGGCAGGCTGTTGGGCGCGCCCTTCACCTCGTCGCCGAACGCCAGTTGCTTGAGCACCAGCTTGTTGCTCGCGGTGAGCTGGCCGTCGGGTTGCACCTTGTACGCGACGTCCATGTTGAGCTTGCCGCGCTCAATGCCGTGGCCCGCGTACTTCACGCTGTAGGGCGAGAGCGGCGCAAGCTCCAGGTCACGCATGTGGCCCTGGATGTCGAGCGCAAGCGGCTTGGCCAGCGGATTGAGCTGGCCCGAGATGTCCAGCGTCGCCGTGCCCTGCGCCCGCCCCCGGAGCTCCAGCTGCGCCATCTGCACCGTGCCGTCCGCCTGCGGCTCGGACGAGAACGCGCTCAGGCGCCCGGTCAGCTCGGTGAGCTTGGCCGAATAGTTGGGCCGGATGAAGTGGTCGGTGAAATCCACCGTGCCGTTGGTGAGCGCGACCGGCCCGAAATGGATCTTCGGCGCGGGGCCGGCAGCGTCCGCCACGCCGCTTTCGGGTGGCGGCGGCGCACTGCCGTCGTCGGCACGGATGTCCTGCAGATTGATGCGCCCACTCTCCTGCACGATCACGCGCGCAAAGAAGTCGGTGAGCGCCGTTTCGCGCACGTCCAGCGCCAGCGGCTGCGCAGGCGCGAGCGCCAGCGTCACACCCTGCAACGTGAGCGCCTTCCAGCGCAGCAGGTCTTCCCCGCGCTCGCCCACGGTGGAGGTCGCGGCGGCGCTGGCATTGCGGCCCGCCTGCGCCACGCGCACATGCACCTCGTCCAGCCCCGCATCGCCCTCCACCCCGACCGACAGGCCCGCGGCCGATTGCGCCACGCGCACGTCCCCCGCAAAACGGCCGTCGGCGCGCAGCACCTCGACGTTCAGGTCCTGCGCCAGATAGGGTTGCAGCACCTGCAGCGGCAGATTGCTCGCGCGCACCTTGCCGCCGACCTGCAGCACCGGCGCGAGCGCCACAGTGCCGTCCCATTGGAGCTTTCCGGGTTCGGCGCGCCGGGTCACGACCTGGGTCTGCACGTGCAGGCCGAACCTGGGCACGCGGCCATCGTCCCACCGGAGATCGCGCACGCCCACGTCCAGGCCCGCGAGATCGAGCCGTACGGGGCTCGCTGCCGCGGCATCGCGCAGCAGCACCGAGCCACCCTGCACCTGCAGCTCGTTCACCTGCACGCCCCACGCGGGCGCTGCCGACGGCGCGGCGGCGGGTGCAGGCCGCGCGGGCGCGACCAGCCAGTCATCGAACACCCATGCGCCCGCCTTGTCACGCAGGGCCAGCGCCTGTGGCTGGCGCACCGCCACGCGCGCGACGGTGACGTGGTGACGCTTGAGATCCACGGCGGCCTGCGCCACCTCGAGCTGCTGCAGCGCAAGCTGCACCCCCGGCGCGGCACCACGCGCGCCCTCCTCGCGCAGCGAACGGCAACCCTTGCGTTCGGCGCACGCAAGCGTGAACTTGTCCAGTGCAACGCGCTCGGCCTTGAGCACCAGCGCATCCCCGTCACGTTCGAGCGCGAGCGCCGCGTCCACCACGCCCGAGAGCACGGGCCTGAGCGTCTGCGCCAGATAGGGCTGGGCGAGCGCCAGCGCCAAGCCCCTGACCGTGACGGCCACCTTGGCCTGCCGCGCGGTCGCCTCGCCCTGCGCCTGCAACTGCGCGGGTGCGCCGTGCGCGGCGCCACCGACGAGCTGCAGCGTGGTGTCGAAGTGCAGCGGCTGCTCCAGCGGCCACGCCACGTCGCTTGCCTGCGCCTGCCAGTCGCGCACCTGCCAGTCGCGCTGGCCGCTTGCGGGCAGGCTCGCGTCGTGCCAGTCGAGTACGCCGCCCTGCACCTGCACCTTCTGCACGCCGAAGTGCCACAACGGCCCCTGCGCATCGCCCTCGGGCACTGGCGCGGTGGGCGCCTCACCCTGCTGCGCAAGCCCAGGCACGACCACGGCGCCCGATGCGTCGCGGCGCACGGACAGGTGCGGCGCCACCAGCTCCACACTGGCGAGCTGCACCACGCGTTCGAGCGGGCGCACGTCGGCCAGCGCCACGTTGAGCTGCTCGAACGCGAGCAGCGGCGCATCCTGCGCGTCGGCGACATCCACGCCCGCCAGATGCAGGCTGCCACCCACGCGTACGAGCGGGGTTGCCTCGCGCTCGGAAAACTCCAGCGTGAGATCGCCGTTGAGCGTCGCCGCGCGCAGCTTGACCGGAACGGACGCCGGGATGTAGCCCGCGAGCGACGCCAGGTTGAAGTCCCTGATCTGCAGGCTGGCGTGGGTCTGGCGCGCGTCCTCGAACGGGGTAGCCTGCGCGGAGGAGTCGAACGCGCTGCCGTCGAGCTTGAACGCGAGCCGGGGCGTGACGGTGATCGCGCGGTCGGCCTTGAAGGTGCTCAAGAACGGCAGACTGAGCGCAAGCGCACGCACGCTGTGCCGGGCGCCGACCGCGCGGTCGTCGAAGTCCACGCTGCCGTCGCGCAGTTCCAGGTTGTACAGCGCAAAGCGTGCGGGTTCGTCCGAGGGGGTGCTCGGACGCTCGGCGAGGCGTTGCAGCACGTCGTCGAAATCGAACGCGCCCGGCGCGGTCTGGCTCGCATGCACCACGGGCGCGTCGATCTGCAGCGCGTCGATCACGGGCGCCAGGCGCCAGACCGATTGCACCGCCGCGTTGGCATAGATGCGCGCCACCTGCACCTGAGGCGCGTCACCCGCCGCGCTGGCCACCGCCAGCCCATGGATCGTGGCCTCCAGCGTGAAGGGGTTGAACTCCACCCGCTCGACGCTCACGCGCCGCCCCAGCGCCTCGCTGCCGAGCTTTTCGATCTGCGCGCGCGCGATGGGCGGCACCGCAAGCCACGCCAGCAGGTACAGCAGCAGCACCACGAGCGCCGCCACCACCACGCGCCTCAACCAGGCTGGATACCTGCCCCACGCCGCTGCCCACTGCATCGATTGCCCTCGCGTCACCTCAGTGCACGGTATTGTGAGTGGAATCGCCCGGCCCTGCGAAAACACAAGCCCGGTGGCCGCAGGCACTCGGGGCACCGGGCCCGATGGCGGGCGCGGCGGTCACCGCCATCGGTGGCGCGTGGGAGATTGCGGTCCCGAGCGCCGGAAACAGCTTCCCTCGGTGCTGCACCAGGCTGTGGCCCGGTGGTGCGCCCCACACGCCCTGTGCCTGAACTGCATCGCAGAACCGCCCCGCGCAGGCCAGCGGCACGTGGGACTGCATCACAACCGCCCCGTTTTGGTTGCATTTTGTTGCAACCCCGGAACACCGCGTGGTTGCTGCAATCAGCACTACAGAACTGATTGTTTATGTTGCATATGTATAACAACAGCCATTAATAGTGTTGACTGGTGATTAAGCGCGTTCGTAGAATCCGCCAAATTCACAACTTGATCGGTACAAACCCTTAGTACCGACACATCCTGCGAGCCCGGTACCGAACGTGGCGACATGCCTCGGACTCGCAACGGTGCGGCAAGCCAGACGCCTCGTTCTGGCGCGGCGGTACCCACAGCGCCCTCGATCCGGATTGGTGGCGCGCCGGGTCTGCCTTGGAAAGGATTCACCATGAAGGCAGGTTCCCGAGTCGTCTCGAGTCTGCGCACTTTCACGGCGGACGTGGCCAACGGTTTCTTCGAGCTCACGCACAGCGGGCTCGCGCTGCTTGGCTTGGCGGTCGTGTTCGGCATCGTCGCGCTGGCCGCGCGCCCCGACCTGCGCCAGGCGGGCGAGTCGGAGCTGATGGGCTGGCTGCAGGAGCGCCAGGTGATGCTGGATGGCTTTGCCACCGAGCCCTACGCGAGCGAACGCGCCACTGCCAGCAATCCGCAGGATCTGCCGCGCGAGCAAGCCGCCGTGACCTACTGGCTCAGCAAGAAATACCGTGTCGCGCCCGAGCCGCTCGCGGTGCTCGTGAGCGAGGCCTACGCGATCGGCGCACGCACCAAGCTCGACCCGACGCTGATCCTCGCGGTGATGGCGGTCGAATCGAGCTTCAACCCGTTCGCGCAGAGCAACGTGGGCGCGCAGGGCCTGATGCAGGTGATGACGCGCGTGCACACCGACAAATATGAGGATTTCGGCGGGCGCTTTGCCGCGTTCGACCCGGTGGCGAACCTGCGCGTGGGCGTGAAGGTGCTGCAGGAGTGCATAGCGCGCGCGGGCTCCATCGAGGGCGGTCTGCGCTACTACGTCGGCGCGGCCAATCTGCCGGACGACGCGGGCTACTCCGGCAAGGTGCTGGCGGAGCACCTGCGGCTGCGCCAGGTGGCCAACAGTGCGGCGGCCAAGGCGCCAGTGCTCACGACCAAGGCGCGGCCCGCGCCCGCCACGCCCGCGGGCGAGTCGTCGGCGCAGAAGATCGCGCTGCTCGATAGCGGCCTGTAACCCACGCGCGCAGCGGCCACGCCGGCGCCGCACGCTACACTTGCCGGGTACGCGACTGGCGATAGGCACGGCGTGCGGCGCATGCGCCGCCACAGCCGCCGACGTGGAGACCCGCAGCAGCCTGCACACCACGGGGAAGCGTACCGCGGCCGGCACGGCAGCGTTTCGTCGTTCGCCTGGGCAGCCCCCGCACGCACGCCGCGCGCCGGGGCCGGATTTCACGGCCACCTGCCATGTACCAACGCACCATCCTCGTAGAACAGACCGACCCCGAAGTGTGGGCCGCCATCCAGGCGGAAAACCGCCGCCAGGAAGACCACATCGAACTCATCGCGAGCGAGAACTACGCCTCGCCCGCCGTCATGGCGGCGCAGGGCTCGCAGCTCACCAACAAGTACGCCGAGGGCTACCCCGGCAAGCGCTACTACGGCGGCTGCGAGAACGTGGACGTGATCGAGCAGCTCGCGATCGACCGCGTCAAGCAGCTCTTCGGCGCCGAGGCGGCCAACGTGCAGCCCAATTCGGGCTCGCAGGCCAACCAGGCGGTGCTGATGGCCTTCCTCAAGCCCGGCGACACCATCCTGGGCATGAGCCTGGCCGAGGGCGGACACCTCACGCACGGCATGGCGCTGAACATGAGCGGCAAGTGGTTCAACGTCGTCTCCTACGGCCTGAACGCCAAGGAAGAGATCGACTACGACGCCTTCGAGGCCAAGGCGCGCGAGCACAGGCCCAAGCTGATCATCGGCGGTGCCTCGGCGTATGCGCTGCGCATCGACTTCGAGCGCATGGCCCGCGTCGCCAGGGAAGTGGGGGCGATCTTCTGGGTGGACATCGCGCACTACGCGGGCCTGGTGGTCGCGGGCGAATACCCCAACCCCGTGCCGCACGCCGACGTCGTCACCTCCACCACGCACAAGAGCCTGCGCGGGCCGCGCGGCGGCTTCGTGCTGATGAAGGCCGAGCATGAAAAGGCCATCAACTCCGCGATCTTCCCCGGCCTGCAGGGCGGGCCGCTGGAGCACGTGATCGCGGCCAAGGCGGTGGCCTTCAAGGAAGCGCTCTCGCCCGAATTCCAGGCCTATGGCCAGCAGGTGGCGAAGAACGCGAAGGTGTTCGCGCAGACGCTCACCGAGCGCGGCCTGCGCATCGTCAGCGGCCGCACCGAAAGCCACGTGATGCTGGTCGACCTGCGCGCCAAGGGCATCACCGGCAAGGCGGCCGAGGCGGCGCTGGGCCAGGCGCACATCACGATCAACAAGAACGCGATCCCCAACGACCCCGAAAAGCCCTTCGTGACCAGCGGCGTGCGCGTGGGCACGCCCGCGATCACCACGCGCGGCTTCAAGGAAGAGGAAACGCGCCTGACGGCCCACCTGATGGCCGATGTGCTCGACAAGCCGCACGACGAGGCGAACATCGCGGCCGTGCGCGCCAAGGTGAATGCGCTGACCCAGCGCTTTCCGGTCTACCGCTGAGCGCGGTCACGGCACGGCGCGTTCATGAAGTGCCCGTTTTGCAGCCATCCGGAGACGCAGGTCGTCGAGACCCGCGAATCCGAGGGCGGCGAATTCGTGCGCCGCAGGCGCCGCTGCAGCGCCTGCGACAAGCGCTTCACCACCTATGAGCGGCCCGAGGTCAACTTCCCCGCCATCGTCAAGAAGGACGGGCGGCGCGTGGAGTACCGGCGCGACAAGCTCGAAGGGTCGTTTCACATCGCGCTGCGCAAGCGCCCGGTGAGCACCGAGCAGGTGGACGGCGCGATCGAACGCATCGAGGAGCGCCTGCTGCAGCTCGGCCAGCGCGAGGTGCTTTCCAACCGCCTGGGCGAGATGGTGATGCGCGAGCTGCAAAAGCTCGACAAGGTGGCCTACGTGCGCTACGCCAGCGTCTACCGCAGCTTCGAGCACGTGGACGAGTTCAAGGCGCTGGTGGACAAGGTGCGCAGGTAGCTATTTCAACCATAGCTGCTCGCGCTTGTCCTGCAAGGCCTGGCGTCACTTTTCCCTCTCAACATGCGCCGCGATCGGCGCCACCGTCTGCGCCACGTCGCCGCACTGCGCGCGGTGGCGCAGCGCATGGTCCATCACGACGAGGGCGAGCAGCGCCTCGGCGATCGGCGCGGCGCGGATGCCGACGCACGGGTCGTGCCGCCCCTTGGTCACCACCTGCACCGGCCGGCCGTGGATGTCGATGGACTCGCGCGGGCTGATGATCGAGCTCGTGGGCTTGATGGCAATGCCCACCTCGATGTCCTGCCCGCTGCTGATGCCACCCAGGATGCCGCCGGCGTTGTTGCCCGCGAAGCCCCCGGGCGTGAGCGCGTCGCCGTGCGTGGTGCCGCGCTGCGCCACGCTGGCGAAGCCGGCGCCGATCTCCACGCCCTTGACCGCGTTCAGCCCCATCATCACGCGCGCGATGTCGGCGTCGAGCTTGTCGTACAGCGGCTCGCCCAGCCCCACGGGCACGCCGCTGGCCTGCACGCGGATGCGCGCGCCGCAGGAATCGTGCGCCTTGCGCAGCTCGTCCATGTAGGCCTCGTAGCGCGCCACGTCGGCCACGGGCGCGAAAAACGGGTTGTGCGCCACGTGCTCCCAGCTCTCGAAGGGGATGGCCAACTCGCCGAGCTGCACCATGCAGGCGCGAAACTGCGTGCCGAATTTCTCGCGCAGCCACTTCTTGGCGACGGCTCCGGCGGCCACCGTGGGCGCCGTCAGGCGCGCGGACGAGCGCCCGCCGCCGCGCGGGTCGCGCAGGCCGTATTTGTGCCAGTAGGTGTAATCCGCGTGGCCGGGGCGAAACTGCAGCGCGATCTCGCCATAGTCCTTGCTGCGCTGGTCCTGGTTGCGGATGAGTAGTGCAATGGGCGTGCCCGTGGTCTTGCCCTCGTACACGCCCGAGAGGATTTCCACCGCGTCGGGCTCGTTCCTCTGCGTGACGTGGCGGCTGGTGCCGGGGCGGCGGCGGTCCAGGTCGTGCTGGATGTCGGCCTCGCTCAGGGCCATGCCCGGCGGGCAGCCGTCGATCACGCAGCCGATCGCCGGGCCGTGCGACTCGCCGAAATTGGTCACGCAAAACAGCGTGCCGAGGGTGGAGCCGCTCATCGTGATATTCCTGTTTATATAGCTGCCCGCGCTTGTCTGTAGAGCGCTGGGGGCCGATTTGACTATGAATCGTGTCCGGGCCGCGCGGTGGCCGCATCGTCCTCGGGCCAGTCGCGGATGTAGGCCTTGAGCAACTGGTTTTCGAGGCCCTGGCTGTCCACCACGGTCTTGGCCACGTCGTAGAAGCTGATCACGCCCATGAGCTGCATGTGGTCGATGACGGGCAGGTAGCGCGCATGGCGGCCCAGCATCATGCGGCGCACCTCATCGAGGTCGGTCTCCAGGGTGCAGATCAGTGGCCCGGGGTCCATGCTGCGATAGACCGACAGGCCCTGCATGCTGCCGCCGTTCTTCACCACCGCCTCGATCACCTCGCGAAACGTGAGGATGCCGACGACGCGCCCATGCGCCATCACGACGAGCGAGCCGATGTCGTTGTCCGACATGAGGCGCGCGGCGTCGAGCAGCGTGTCCTCGGGCGTGATGGTGTAGAGCGCGTTGCCCTTGACGCGCAGGATGTCGCGAACTTTCATGTGCGAATGAATATAGCCCACAATCGACGGCTTCCTGGACCCCAGCAAAGGCACGCCCATGCCCGGCTACGCCGACCCCGGCTTCGACACGCTCGCGGTGCACGCGGGCGCGCGGCCCGACCCCACGACCGGCGCGCGCGCCACGCCGATCTATCTCACGACCTCGTTCGTCTTCGAGTCGAGCGACCACGCCGCCTCGCTCTTCAACATGGAGCGCCCGGGCCATGTGTATTCGCGCCTGTCCAACCCCACGACCGATGTGCTGGAGCAGCGCGTGGCGGCGCTGGAAGGCGGCGCGGGCGCGATCGCCACCGCCAGCGGCATGGCCGCGCTGCACCTGGCCATCGTCACGCTCATGGGCGCGGGCAGCCACATCGTGGCAAGCACCGCGCTGTATGGGGGCTCGCAGAACCTGCTGAACTACACGCTCAGGCGCTTTGGCATCGAGACCACCTTCGTCAAGCCCACCGACGTGGACGCCTGGCGCGCGGCCATCCGCCCCACTACCCGGCTGCTGCTGGGCGAAACCGTGGGCAACCCGGGGCTGGAGGTGCTGGACATCCCCACGGTGGCGCAGATCGCGCACGAGGCGGGCATCCCGCTGCTGGTCGATTCCACCTTCACCACACCCTGGCTCATGCGCCCGCTCACACTGGGCGCGGACATGGTCTACCACGCGGCGACCAAGTTCCTCTCGGGCCACGGCACGGTGATGGGCGGCGTGCTGGTCGATGGCGGCGGTTTCGACTGGGATGCCTCGGGGCGCTTTCCGGAACTGGCCGCGCCCTACGACGGCTTTCACGACATGGTGTTCGCGCAGGAGTCGAGCGTGGGCGCCTTCCTGCTGCGCGCGCGCCGCGAGGGGCTGCGCGACTTTGGCGCGTGCATGAGCCCGCACAGCGCCTGGCTCATCCTGCAGGGCATCGAGACGCTCGGCGCGCGCATGGAGCGGCACGTGCGCAACACCGAGCGCGTGGTGCAGTTCCTCGCGGGCCACCCCTTCGTCGCGCGCGTGGGCCATCCGCTGCTGGAGAGCCACCCCAGCCACAAGATCGCGCAAAAGCTCCTGCCGCGCGGCGCGGGCGCGGTCTTCAGCTTTGATCTGAAGGGCAGCCGCGAGCAGGGCAAGAAGTTCATCGAGACGCTCAGGATCTTCAGCCACCTGGCCAACGTGGGCGACTGCCGCTCGCTCGTGATCCACCCCGCGAGCACCACGCACTACCGCATGACCGACGAGGCGCTGCTCGCGGGCGGCATCTCGCAGGGCACGATCCGCCTGTCGATCGGGCTGGAAGACCCGGACGACCTGATCGACGACCTCAAGCGCGCGCTCAAGGCGGCAGAGAAGTCTGGCGGAAAGGCGGGTGCGTGATGTTCTACCAAGTGCAAGGCGCGCCGCTCTACTGCTACACCGGCGACAAGAAGTTCGATGCCGCCAAGCCCACCGTCGTGCTGATCCACGGCGTGCTGGGCGACCACAGCGTCTGGGTCTGGCAGGCGCGGTATCTGGCCAACCACGGGTTCAACGTCTTCTGCATCGACCTGCCCGGCCACGCCAGAAGCGGCGGCGACGCGCCCGCGAGCGTGGAGCAGGCGGCGGGCACCATCGCCGCGCTGCTCGATGCCGCGGGTGCGCAAAAGGCTGCGCTCGTCGGCCATAGCTGGGGCTCGCTCATCGCGATGGAGACGGCCGCGCGCCTGAAGGAGCGCGTGAGCCACCTGGCGCTGGTCGGCACGGCCGCGCCGATGAAAGTCTCGCCCGCCTTGATTGCCGCCTCGCAGGACGACCCCGAGGCCGCGCTGAAAATGATCAACGTCTATTCGCGCAGCACCCTCGCCTCGCCCACGGGCGCGGGCTTCTGGGTCTACGGCGCGAGCATGGCGCTGGGGCGCAAGGTGATGCGCGGCAACCGCGCGGTCAACGTGTTCCACCGCGGCTTCGTCGCCTGCGACCAGTACGCGGGCGGCCCGGCGGCCATGGCCGCGCTCACCTGCCCGGTGCTCTTTCTGCTCGGCAAGTTCGACCAGATGACGCCGCCCCAGGCAGCGCAGCCGCTGATCGACGCCGCGCGCGCGGCAGGCCGGGCCGTGCAGGTGCACCGCCTGCCCGTGGGGCACCACCAGATGACGGAAGCGCCCAACGAGACCGCGCTGGCGCTGC
>JAIXLP010000091.1:20919-65082 GCA_026954015.1 Burkholderiales bacterium
CCGCCCATCACGCATTACGAGAACTTCCCCGTCGCCTCGTGGCTGTGCCCGCCGCGGCTGCGCGCGCCCATCGCCGCGATCTACCACTTTGCGCGCACGGCGGACGACCTGGCCGACGAAGGCGACGCCACCGCCGCGCAGCGCCTGGCGGATCTGCGCGCCTACCGCGCCGACCTGCTCGCCTGTGCCCAGGGGCGGCCTGCCAGCGCGCGCTGGCCGCAAGTGTTCGCACCACTGGCCGCAGCCATCGCGCACCATGGCCTGCCCGTTGCGCTGCTCGCCGATCTGCTGGACGCCTTCGAGCAGGACGTGGTGATGACGCGCGACGGCAGCACCTACCCCGACCGCACCGCGCTGCTGGACTACTGCCGCCGCTCGGCCAACCCCGTCGGGCGGCTGCTGCTGCACCTGTACGGCATGGGCGACGAGGCGGCGCTCGCGCAGAGCGACGCGATCTGCACCGCCCTGCAGCTCATCAACTTCTGGCAGGACCTGAGCGTGGACCTGCCGCGCGGGCGGCACTACCTGACCGATGCCGACTGCGCCGCGCACGGCGTGGTGCGTGCCGACCTGGCGGCGCAGCGGCGCACGGACGCGAGCGACGCGCTCATCCTCGACTGCGCCGCCTGGGCACAGGCGCTGATGCGCCAGGGCGCGCCGCTTGCGCGCCGCCTGCCCGGGCGCATCGGCTGGGAGCTGCGCCTCGTCGTGCAGGGCGGACTTGCGGTGCTCGGCCAGGTGCGGGCGCTGCGCGGCGCGAGCCTGTGCGTGCGCCCGCGCCTGCGCGCCTGGCACGCGCCACTGCTGCTCGCGCGCGCGGCGCTGATGTAATCCTCTATTGATAGCTGCTCGCGCTTGCTGCACGAGCGCTGGAGGCCGGTTTGGCTCAAAACCTCGCCCCGAGGGAGGATGCGCGAGCGCATGGGACAATCGCCCCCCGATGACCCCCGAGCAGTACGTCCAGGACAAGGCCGCCGCCTCCGGCAGCAGCTTCTATTACGCCTTCCTCTTCCTGCCGCGCGAGCGGCGCGCCGCGATCACCGCGTTCTACGCCTTCTGCCGCGAGGTGGACGACGTGGTCGACGAGGTGCGCGAGCCGAGCGTCGCGGCGGCCAAGCTCACGTGGTGGCACGGCGAGGTCACGCAGGCGTTCGACGGCCAGCCCACGCACCCGGTGATGCGCGCGCTGCTGCCGCACGCGGGCGCCTACCGCATCCTGCCCGAGCAGTTGCACCGCATCATCGAGGGCTGCGAGATGGACCTCCAGTACGACGGCTACGAAGACTTCGAGGGCCTGGCCAACTACTGCCACCACGTCGCGGGCATCGTGGGCGAAGTCTCGGCGCGCATCTTCGGCCAGCGGGACGAAGCCACGACGCAGTACGCACACAAGCTGGGACTGGCGCTGCAGCTCACCAACATCATCCGCGACGTGGGCGAGGACGTGCGCCGCGGCCGGGTGTACCTGCCGCAGACCGAGCTGCGCCAATTCGGGGTGACGCCCGAAGACCTGGCCCAGCGCCGCTACGGCGCGCCCTTCACCGCGCTGATGCGCCACCAGGCCGAGCGCGCGCGCCGCACCTACGACGAGGCGCTGGCGCTGCTGCCCGCGCAGGAGCGGCGCAGCCAGAAGCCGGGGCTGATGATGGCCAGCATCTACCGCACGCTGCTCGCCGAGATCGAGGCCGAGGACTTTCAGGTGCTGCACCAGCGCATCGCGCTCACGCCGCTGCGCAAGCTCTGGCTGGCGTGGAAGGTGCAGGCGCTGGGCACGCTGTGAAGGTCTGCGTCGTCGGCGCGGGCTGGGCGGGCTGCGCGGCGGCGCTGCAGGCCGCGCAGGACGGCCACCACATCACGCTGATCGAGGCGGGCCGCGCCCCCGGCGGGCGCGCCCGCACCGTGCAGGCCACGCGCGCCGACGGCAGCACCGCCCGCCTGGACAACGGCCAGCACATCCTCATCGGCGCCTATGCCGCATGCCTGCGGCTCATGCGCCTTGTGGGCGTGGACCCGGCTGCCGCGCTGCACCGCGAGCCGCTCGCGCTCGTGTACCCCGACGGCGACGGCATCGCCCTGCCCGACCTCGCGCCGCCCTGGGACGCGCTCGTGGGCATCGCCCGCGCGCGCGGCTGGCCCTGGCGTGACAAGGCCGCGCTGCTCGCGCGCGCCGCGCGCTGGCGCGCCAGCGGGTTTCGCTGCGCGCCCGCCGCCACCGTCGCCGAAGTCTGCGCGGGCCTGAGCGCGCGCCTCGTGGAGGGTTTCATCGCGCCGCTGTGCGTCTCCGCGCTCAACACCCAGCCCCATGAGGCCAGCGGCCAGGTCTTCCTCACCGTGCTGCGCGACAGCCTGTTCGCCGGGCGCGGCGGCTCACACCTGCTGCTGCCGCGGGTGCCACTGGGTGCGCTGCTGCCCGAGCCTGCGCTGGCCTGGCTCGCGCAGCGCGGCCACGCGGTGCGTCTGGGCCAGCGCGCGCGCCAGCTCGCCCACGGGCCGGACGGCTGGCAGGTGGACGGCGAGGCCTACGATGCCGTGCTGCTCGCCTGCCCCGGCACCGAGGCCGCGCGGCTCGCCGCCGAAGCCGCCGCGCCCGCCACCCTGCGCACGGCGCTGGGCGCCTGGGCCGACACCGCCGCGCGCCTGCGCCACGCCGCCATCGCCACCGTATACGCCGAACTGCCCGGCGCGCGGGGCCCGCTGCTGCCCCGCGCCATGCTGGCGCTGCGCGCCACACCCACCCGCCCGGCGCAATTCGTCTTCGACCGCGGCCGGCTCGGGGGGTCGGCGGGCATCCTCGCCTTCGTCGTCAGCGCCTTCACCGGCGAGCGCGAGGTGCTGCCCGACCAGGTGGTTGCGCAAGCCCGCGAACAGCTCGGCCTCGCGGGGCTGCGGCCCCTGCAGACCGTCGTCGAGCGCCGCGCCACCTTCCTGTGCACCCCCGCCCTCACGCGCCCGCCCCCTGCCATCGCGCCGGGGCTGTACGCCTGCGCTGACTACGTGGCCGGGCCCTACCCCGCGACGCTCGAAGGCGCGGTGCGCGCGGGCATAGACGCCGCTGGTACCGCTGCGCATATGATGGACCGCCCTGCAGGCGGTATTACCCGGGGCGCAGACCGCCCCATGACGAGCGCCCCCCGCAGATGAGGCCAATCCGCTCCACGTTGCATCGAATAGCCATGAAGCACCTACCTACCCCCGCAACGAAACGCCGGACCTTGCTGTTCACACTCGCAAGCCTGTCGCTGTCTTTCGCGCTACCGGTCACCATCAAGCACGGTATTGCGTTACGCCACCTGGATTCCGACAAGGGATACGTCGTGCTGGACGGATGGGTACTGCCCACGTCGTATTTCCGGGATTGACGATGCTGATCGATTTCTCGAAAACCCGCCAACTGCCGGCGTTCGACATTTGCATCATCGGCGCGGGCCCCGCCGGCATCACCCTGGCCACCAAACTGCAATCCACCGGCCGGAAAATCGGATTGATCGAAGCAGGCGGCCTCGAATTTTCCGAAAAATCGCAATCACTGTACCGGACGGAGTCCGTCGGTCGCAATCTGTACGCCGAACTATCCAGGCTGCGCTACTTCGGCGGTACCTCCAACCACTGGAGCGGACGCTGCCGCCCCTTCGTACCCGAAGATTTCAAGCCCAACCACATCGGCGACCTGCCCGGCTGGCCCATCACGTTCGACGAATTCAACCACTACCTGCCCGAGGCCATGAAGATCGTGGACCTGCCGGAGTCAGGCTTCTTCAAGACCGCTACGCGACCATTTACCGGCAGAGAATTCGAAAGCGACGAACACGCCTTGAGCCCTCCCACGCGGTTTGCCACCAAATACCTCCAGGAGATCCAGCAGGACGCCAACATCACGCTGGTACTGAACTGCAACCTCGTGGATCTGGCCTTTGACCCCGCATCGGGCGCAGTCACGCAAGCCATCGTCAGCGATTACGAAAAGAAAAGAAGCGCTATCGAAGCAAAAACGTTCGTGCTCGCAATGGGGGCCATAGAAAATTCGCGACTGCTGCTGAACAGCGCATCACTGATGTCCTTGGCCGAACTGAAGGCCATGGTTGGCGTTGGGTTCATGGAGCACATGAACGTCGAAATGGGGAAGTTCATCCTCCGCGGCGAATCGGACTGGGATTCCGGCGGATATTTCACCAGTGCGGCTTTCGTCGAAGAACAGCATATAGGCCGCGGCAACGTTACCTTCGGCGTTCTGCAAGAAATCAAGTCATACGGAAGAACGGCAAAAATCAAGACCTTCCTCAAAGGGCTCGCGTGCCGCATGGAAATCACGGAAAAAATCCAGTTTCTCCAATCCATCAATTGCCCCGGCCAAGGTGTGATCACCACCCTGCTCGAACAGGCACCGCTCAAGAACGGCAGCCGTATTTCGCTCTCCGATCAAACGGATTTCCTGGGTTTGAAAAAGGCGCGCATCGACTGGATCGTCTCGGACGACGACATACGCACCATCCGAACCATAGGGAAGGAAGCCGCCAAGGCGTTCGCCCGCTCCGGCCTGGGGCTCGTCAAACTGCACCCCTACATGTACAATGACGACGAGTTCATTCCCTTGAGCCCGCACGCCCACCACATGGGCGGCACACGCATGTCGGCCACGCCTGCGGGGGGCGTCGTCGACACGAATCTCAAGGTGTTTGGAACCAGGAACCTGTATGTCGCCGGGAGCAGCGTTTTTCCCACCGGCGGCGGCGGCAACCCGACCATGCCCCTCCTTCAGCTGGCGCTCAGGTTGTCAGAGCACTTGCAATCCACGCTGTAGGCATCGTTATTGAGCAACAATATTTTTGTGCCTGATGCAGACCAGTCCGTGGGCCAGCCTTCCGGCCCGTTGGGACCTTGAAAACAGGGATTGCGACAAATCCACCGAGGCATCTACATAGTTTTATCTTATCAACGCGATCCACTCAAAAATTTCGGTAGAAAATAATGTCAAAAACGGAAGACACCCCAACATGCCCCATTTGTGGGCAAAACGGGAATTTCCTGTTCGAAGTACCATGTGATCATGCCAGACCAAAAAATAGCAACCCATATAAAATATACTGGTGCGCTCCGTGCAATTTCGGGTTCTTGTTTCCGCGTCCTTCCAGGGATGAAATTTCAGAATTCTATAAAATAGAATATTATACACACACCGCGGAAGCCACTGACAACACGGCCACCCAATCATTCTTTGATCGTGCACGGATACATGCTGCCTGGCGCATCGACAACGAAGACCGGCGAGACAATGACGAATATTTCCGATCTCTGCGTAGAAGCGGAGCATCAATCCTCGAAATCGGTTGCGGCAACGGCTCCAATCTGCTGCGATTCCAGGCAGAAGGATTCGAAGTAACAGGAGTGGAGCCAGACAAGGAAGCGTTAAGCACCTCCCGACGGCAAGGGCTGACGGTCTACGACGGGACCGCTGAACTTTTACCTCAAGAAATAACCAAAAATAAGTATGACGTTGTATTGATTTCTCACGTATTGGAACACTGTCTAGACATTCGTGCAGCGGTATTGAATGCACGAGCAATCTTGAAGCAGGGCGGCTACCTGGTCATAGAAGTGCCGAACCATCAAAGCCTGGGGTTCAAAGAGCAAATGGGAGGATGGCCATTTTCTGACATCCCAAGACACCTCAATTATTTCACCGGGAATAGTTTGAAGAAATTGCTGATGGACAACAATTGTGAAATTTTGGAAACCAGGCATAGCGGTTTCATACATCAATTTTCGAATTCCTGGTTAGCCCATGAGAAAAAAGTCTGGAATGTTCTACACAAGGCAAGTGATACACCAGAGAAAGAGCCACATTATAAAATCCGAGCCTGGAAACTCATCCTCAGATCGATGTTCGCTTCGAGACCCGAAAAGTATTATTCGGTCAGAGTTATTGCTCGCCCAAAAAAAATCCAGAGTGCTAATGATTGAGATTACATGTCGCATCCCATGTGGTCATATCTCCCGTAGAAGCTGGGCACTCTTGCAGGCAGGAGAGGTCATGCACAGCGTCCTGGAGTCTCCATCGGCATGAGTGAAGTCCACGCGCAAGTGCGCATCACACCGCGCACAAGGGTCGCATCAGAGCGACGGCCGGGCTCACGAGCAGGGCGGGCAGCGTGTCAAAGCCGCCGCAGCTCACCCGCAGAAGGTGGGCGCGAGCGCGAGGTTCGGCGTCAATCTCTTCTACGCAAGCGACACGCCGAATGCGACGAACTCGCCTCCGGCAATGGTGCGACTCCACTGACCGGCAGGGCATGGATCACCGTCCGGTGGCGCCCGCTGTTCTTGGCCTCGTAAAACGCACGATCCGCGCTGGAAAGCAGTACATCGGACGCCGGGCACCAGCGGCTGGTGGTGCTTGCCACGCCGACGGAGCAGGTGACCGGTCTGGGCAAACCCTCGACGCGCAATGCGGCCAGAGACTGGCGCAATTTTTCGGCGAGCAGGTACGCGGCGTCCGCCGCGGTGTGCGGCAGCAGCACGGCAAATTCCTCGCCGCCCAGGCGCGCCAGCACATCGGTCCGGCGCAGGCTGCACTTCATGTGCTCCGACACCGCGCACAGCACGCGATCCCCAACCGGGTGGCCAAACTCGTCATTGACGGCCTTGAAGTGGTCCAGGTCGATCATCAGCGATCGACATCGCCACGCCCAGGCGCGCGGCGCGTGCCTGCTCCATCTCGGCCTGCCGCATGAATTCCCGGCGATTGAGCAGGCCGGTCAGCGGATCCTGCACCGCCAGCCGGAGCAGTCGTGCGTTGCTTTCGGCCAGCGCCTGCTGCAGCAATTCGGTCTGCACGAACCGGCGCCACAGCGTGCAGCCGACGAACACCGCGACGATGAAGGCGCTGACGGCGTTCATGCGTCCGCTGGCCAGCCAGGAAGAATTCGGCGCGCCAAGCCGCAGCACCCACATCACCCCGAACCACGCAGCCTCCTGCAGCGCCAGCACCCAGCGTCAGTCAAACAAAAAGATGATGGCGGCGCCGACGCTTGCCACGATGTGGGCGTTCACGCCCATGCCCACCGCCTGATCGATGTAGACGAGCACCAGCGACCAGCCCAGCGCCAGCACGCTGGCGACCGGCGCCAGCCAACGCCCGCTCAACGACAACCCGGGCACCGCAAGCGCCCGCCGGGCCCATCCGGCGAACACGAGCATCACCACCGCCATCGCGCCATGCGCCAGCGCGATGCGCCGCGCCCACTGCGCCTGCGGCGCGCTGTCGAACTGCACGAGAGAGAAGACCAGCACGTTCAACAGATTGACGGCCAGCACACACTACGCCGCCATCCAGGCGACCTTCTGGTTGCGTTGCAATGCGGCGCGCTTCACGCGGCGGTCTTCTTCAGACCAACGCCGCAGTGCGCGAGCAAGGGCGACCGGCGTCTTCATCGTGGCCTGGCAAGTACGGCGACATCGACGCGGTCGTCGCATTCCTGCCGTGCGCCGGCTGGCGCGGCCTTGTCGGCGCGCACCAGCACGTCGGCCAGCTTGAGCACTTCCAGCCCCGTATTGCCCCAGAAACGCTCCAGCTCGGGCGTGCGCTCGATCAGCAGGCGGCGCACGAGCGGCTGCATCGGCGTGGTAGCCGGGTCGGCGAGCAGGATGTGCCGTGCATCCGACAGATCACGCGCGCCCGCGGCCACCTCGTTGATCTGCGCTACCCAGTCGAGCTGCAGCAGCGCCTGCAGCGCGGGCGCAAGCTGCGGCTCGCCCACGTGCAGCACGCGGGCCAGTTGCGCGGCGGTGAGGCCCTTGTGCGCGCGGCCCTGCGCTGCGTGCAGTTGCTGCAGCACCTGCACCGCCAGGTCGAACGGCGCGCGCGCAGGTTCGTCGTGCCGGGCCAGCGCGTGACGCAGACGCGGCAGGTAAGCGGCAATCACCGCGCCCAGCAGCACGATGAGCCACGCCACATACACCCACAGCAGCAGGATGGGCAACGTGGCAAACGTACCGTAGATCACCGAATAGGTGGGCACCGACGCGAGGTACAGCGCCAGCCCCTTCTTCGCAAGCGATACGCCGAGCGCGACGAACGCGCCGCCCGCAAGCGCATGGCGCCAGCGCACCGGCGTGTTGGGCACGTAGTGGTACAGCGCCGACATGCCGCCCGCCATCACCACGAACTCGATCGCACCGAACAGCATGCGCGCGCCGCCCGGCAGCGTGCCCTTGAGGCTGTGCGACGCGGCCGACGCCACCGAGCTCGTGAGCACCAGCCCGCCCGCGAGCACCAGCGGCCCGAGCGTGATCGAGGCCCAGTAGATCAGCACGCGCTGGCCCAGCGGGCGCAGCCGCGGCACGCGCCAGATGGTGTTGAGCGTGCGATCGATCGTGAGGATGAGCGCGAGCGCCGTGACGATGAGGAACGAAAAGCCCACCGCGCCCAGGCGGCTCGCCTTGGCCGCGAACTGTGTGAGGTAGCCCAGCACCGGCTTGGAGATGGTCTCGGGGAACAGGCTCTGCGAGAGCCAGTGCTGCAGCACCTCCTGCATCTCGCCGAAGATCGGAAAGACCGAAAAGATGGCGAGCGCCACCGTCACGAACGGCACGAGCGCAAGCAGCGTGGTGAAGGTCAGGCTCGCGGCGGTCTGGCCCAGGCGGTCTTCGCGGTAGCGCTGCACCAGCAGCCGTGCCACACCCAGCCAGGGGAATTGCAGGAACCGGCGCAGCAGCCGCTGCAGACGTTGGGCAGTCCATTGCATCACCGTATGATCCCAGATTCCGCCCGCCATGCCGACCGCTGCCGCCCTACCCGCCCGCCCGACCGCTGCCGTGGCCCTGAGCCAGCAGTGCGCGCTCGCGAGCCTGTTCGCACTGCTGCTGCTGTGCTTGGCGTGGGAGCTGTGGCTCGCGCCGCTGCGACCCGGCGGCTCGTGGATCGCGCTCAAGGCGCTGCCGCTGGCGTTGCCGGTCGCGGGCCTGCTCAAGCGGCGCATGTATACCTACCGCTGGCTCAGCCTGCTGGTGTGGCTGTACTTCACCGAAGGCGTGGTGCGCGCCTGGAGCGACCCGGCCCCCAGCCGCTGGCTGGCGCTGGCTGAAATCATGCTCAGCCTGCTGCTCTTCGCGGCCTGCGTGCTGCACATCCGGCTGCGCCAGCGCGCGGCCCGTCTTCCTGCCACCGAACATGACTGAATTGCTGGATACCCTGCGCGCCGCCGTCGGCGCCGACCACGTGCTGACCGAGGGCGACCTCACCGCCTGGGAGCGCGACTGGCGCGGCCGGCGCCAAGGCAAAGCCTTGGCCGTGGTGCGCCCCGCCTCTACCGACGAAGTGGCCTCCGTGGTGCGCGCCTGTGCCGCCACGGGCACCGTGCTGATCCCGCAGGGAGGCAATACCGGTCTTTCCGTGGGCGCCACGCCGGACGACAGCGGCAGCCAGATCGTCCTGAGCCTGGCGCGCATGAACCGCATCCGCGCCATCGACCGCGACAACCTCACCGTGACGGTGGAGGCCGGCTGCATCCTGCAGGCGCTGCAGGACTATGCGGACCAGGAGGGGCTGCTGTTCCCCCTCTCGCTCGCGGCCGAAGGCAGTTGCACCATAGGCGGCAACCTCGGCACCAACGCGGGGGGCACGCAGGTGGTGCGCTACGGCAACACGCGCGAGCTGTGTCTGGGCCTCGAAGTGGTCACGCCGCGGGGCGAGGTCTGGAACGGCCTCAGCGGCCTGCGCAAGGACAACACCGGCTACGACCTGCGCCATCTCTTCATCGGCAGCGAGGGGACACTGGGCGTGATCACCGCCGCGACGATGAAGCTCTTTCCCAAGCCCGTGGCCGATCTCACCGCCTGGGCCGCCGTGCCCTCGATGGCCGCTGCGGTGCGGCTGCTGGGCCTGGCGCACCAGCACCTGGGCGCCTCGCTCACGGGTTTCGAGGTGATGGGGCAGTTCGCACTCTCGCTGGTGGTGCGGCACATGCCGCAGCTGCGCGTGCCCTTCGCCGGCATGGCAGGCGCCCCCTACTGCGTGCTGCTGGAAAACGCCGACAGCGAAAGCGAGGCGCATGCGCGCGCGCGCTTCGAGCACCTGCTGGAGGCGGCGCTGGAAGACGGCTGCGTGCTCGACGCCGTGGTCGCCGAGAGCCTGGCGCAGGCGCACGAGCTCTGGCACATCCGCGAGAGCATTCCGCTGGCGCAGGCCGAAGAGGGCCTGAACATCAAGCACGACATTTCCGTCGCGGCCTCGCGCATCCCCGCCTTCGTCGAGCACACGGACGCGCTGCTGGCGCGCGAAATCCCCGGCGTGCGGCTGGTGAACTTCGGCCACCTGGGCGACGGCAACCTGCACTACAACGTGCAGGCGCCCGAGGGCGGCGACGGCAAGGCCTTCCTGCGCGAGCAGGAGCCGCGCGTGAACCAGCTCGTTTACGACGCCGTGGCGCAGTTCGGCGGCTCGTTCTCGGCCGAACATGGCGTGGGCCAGCTCAAGGTGCATGAGCTGCAGCGCTACGAGCCGCCCGTGGCCCTCACCATGATGCGCGCGATCAAGCAGGCGCTCGATCCGCAGGGCATCATGAATCCGGGGTGCATACTTGAAAAATGAGAGCTGTCAGCGCTTGACAGGCAAGCGTTACAGGCCAATTTGACGTAAAAATGACCTCCCAACCCATCCACCACCCCTACGAAGACCTGATGCGCCACGTGTTCGAGCACGGCGTGGCCAAGGGCGACCGCACCGGCACCGGCACCAAAAGCGTGTTCGGCCACCAGATGCGCTTCGATCTGGCGCAGGGCTTTCCGCTGGTGACGACCAAGAAGGTGCACCTGAAATCCATCATCTACGAGCTGCTGTGGTTCCTGCGCGGGGATGGCAACGCGCGCTGGCTGCAGGAGCGCGGCGTGACGATCTGGGATGAATGGGCCGGGCCCGATGGCGATCTCGGCCCGGTCTATGGCGTGCAGTGGCGCAGCTGGCCCACGCCGGGCGGCGGGCACATCGACCAGATCGCGCAGGTGGTGGATCAGCTCAGGAGCAACCCGGACAGCCGCCGCATCATCGTCTCGGCCTGGAATGTGGCCGATCTCTCCAGGATGGCGCTGATGCCCTGCCATGCGCTGTTCCAGTTCTACGTCGCCGAAGGAAAGCTCTCCTGCCAGCTCTACCAGCGCAGCGCGGACATCTTTCTGGGCGTGCCCTTCAACATCGCCAGCTACGCGCTGCTCACGCACATGCTGGCGCAGCAGTGCGACCTGGCCGTGGGCGACTTCATCTGGACGGGCGGCGACTGCCATCTCTACAGCAACCACTTCGAGCAGGTGCAAACCCAGCTCGCGCGCGAGCCCTACCCCTACCCACAGCTCCACATCAGGCGTCGCCCGGCGTCGATCTTCGAATACGAATACGAGGATTTCGAAGTGCTGAACTACCAGCACCATCCCGCGATCAGGGCGCCAGTGGCCGTGTAGCCGCCATCGCCATAATGCGCCATCACCCCACCGCCCTGGAGGCAGCATGCCGATCGCCTTTTTCAGCCTCGTCCTGATCCTTCTGGGCATCGTCTGCGGCGCGGCACTCGTCGCGGTGCCGTTGGGCCTGACGGTCATTACCGCAGGGCCGATGATCTGGGTGCTGTTCCCGCTCTTCGTCATCGGCGGCTTCGTGCTGCTGGCGATGGGCGCGAGCGCCCATGCGGTGCACCGCGCATCGCGCCCGGCCGCGCTGGCGCTGCTGCTGCTCGCACTGGTCGCGGCCGTCGTGCTCGTGGCCGGCGGCATCGGGCTGCTGCCGGGCGCCACGGCCGACGCGCCGGCCTGGCCGCTCTGGTACGTGCTGGTGGTGGCCGGCGGCATCGGCGTGCTCGGCGCTGCATCGTTTCGCGGCAAGACCGGCGCGGGCTAAACCTCTGGCGCTGCGCCGCCACGCTCCGACGCGCTACGCTTGCGGCGTCGATCAACAGGAGCAATACCATGGAACCTTCCCGCTACCTCACCGGTTTCGGCAACGAATTCGCCACCGAGGCATTGCCAGGCGCGCTGCCCGCGCGTGGCAATTCACCACAGCAGGCGCCCTACGGCCTCTACGCCGAACAGCTCTCGGGTACGGCTTTCACCGCGCCGCGCCACGCCAACCGGCGCTCGTGGCTCTACCGCATCCGCCCCGCCGCGGTGCAGGAGCCCTACGAGCTTTCAGACATCGCGCCGCGCTGGCTCAGCCACTTCGACGAGGTGCCCACGCCGCCCAACCCGCTGCGCTGGGATCCGCTGCCGCTGCCCGGCCCGAGCGCGGAGGTGGACTTCATCGACGGCATGACCACGATGGGCGGCAACGCGGGCTGCGCGGTGCACATCTACGCGGCCAACCAGTCGATGACGACGCGCTACTTCCACAACGCCGACGGCGAGCTGCTCATCGTGCCGCAGCAGGGGCGCTTGCACATCGCCACCGAGTTCGGCGTGATCGACATCGAGCCGCAGGAGATCGCCGTGATCCCGCGCGGCGTGCGCTTTCGCGTGGAGCTGCCCGACGGCAATGCACGCGGCTACGTCTGCGAGAACTACGGCGCGCACCTGCGCCTGCCGGATCTGGGCGTGATGGGCTCCAACGGCCTGGCGCACCCGCGCGACTTCCTCACGCCCGTGGCGGCGTACGAGGACAAGGAGGGGCGTTTCGAGATGGTGGCCAAGTTCCAGGGGCGGCTGTGGAGCGCGCCGATCGGCCACTCGCCGCTGGACGTGGTGGCCTGGCACGGCAGCGGCGCACCCTACAAGTACGACCTGCGCAAGTTCAACGCCATCGGCTCGATCAGCTACGACCACCCGGACCCGTCGATCTTCCTCGTGCTGCACGCGCCCAGCAGCACGCCGGGTGTCGACACGCTGGACTTCGCGGTATTCGCGCCGCGCGTGCTCGCGATGCAGGACACCTTCCGTCCGCCCTGGTTTCACCGCAACATCGCGGGCGAATACATGGGGCTGGTGCACGGCATCTACGACGCCAAGGCCGAGGGCTTCCTGCCGGGCGGCTCGTCGCTGCACAACACCATGATCGGCCACGGGCCCGACGCCGGCACGTTCGAGAAAGCCAGCCACGCCGACACGAGCAAGGCCGACTACATCAAGGACACGATGGCCATCATGTTCGAGACCCCGGCGGTGATCCAGACCACGCGCTTCGCGCTTGAGTCGCCTCAGCGCCAGCGTCAGTACCACCAGTGCTGGATGGGCCTGAAGAAGCACTTCGACCCCAAGCAGCGCGGCTGAGCGGCCGGGCGCGTGTGCCGCGCAGTGACTTTCGACACTTTGCGCGCCGCCGCATCGCGCCTACCATGCGGGGATGACGCCCGCCGCCCGCCCGCGCAGCCGCCAGATCCTGATCGTCGACGATCATGAACTGGTGCGGCTGGGCATGAGCACGCTGCTGGGTGCCGGGGCTTCGGGCGCGGGCGCGCCGGCCGTGCTTGAAGCAGGATCGCTCTCGCAAGCGCTGGCGCTCTACGCAGCGCACAAGTCCAGCATCGACCTCGTGCTGCTGGACCTGCATCTGCCCGACACGCACGGGCTTTCGGGGCTGCGCAGCTTTCTCGCGTGTCACCCCTGCGCGCGCATCGTTGCGCTCTCGGGCGACAACGACCCGGGGCTCATGCGTGAAGCAATGCGCGTCGGGGCGCTGGCCTTCCTGAGCAAATCGGGCCGGATGGCCGAGGTGGTGGATTTCGTGCGCACGCTCGCCGGACAGGGCCCTGAGCCACATGCAAGCAGCACCATTGAGGACGACAGCGAAACCCTGGCCACACGCATCGTGCAGACACGCGACGGCGAGAGCGTGCACCTCACGCAGCGCCAGAGCGCGCTGCTCGACGATCTGCTCACGGGGCTTTCCAACCGCGAGATCGCCACGCGCATGGGCCTGGCGGAAGGTACGGTGAAAAACCACGTCTCCGCGCTGCTGCTGGTCTTCGGCGTGCGCTCGCGCGCCCAGCTCATCAGCCGGTTGCGCTGAATGCCCGCAGTCCCGCCCGCCATCACCGAGCGCCTCCTCGCGGCGCAGGTCGACGTGCAGGCGCGGGTGGATCGCGACTCGCGCTGGATCGAGACGCTGTTCAGCATCTTCATGGCAAGCTTCTTTTACTGGCAGACGGGCTCTCCACTCGCCTGGGCCTGGCTCGGCCTGCGGGCGCTTGCGCACCTTACGGGCGACCAACTGTCCCGTCGCTACTACGCAGATGCGACCCGCGCGCAAAACGCAACCCGCTGGCTGCACCGGTTCATGGCGTTCTCGGCATTGGAGAGCACGATCTGGGCCACTGGCGCCTGGATGCTGCCGCCGGCCGGTGACGCGGTGCTGCACGCGCTGCTGGTCATCATCATCACGATCGCCAGCAGTGCCGCCATCTACGCCACACAGGCCTGGCCGGTGGTCGTGGCGTGGACGGTACCGATGAACCTCGGGCTCATCGCCGCACTGCTGTGGCAGGGCGGGCCGGCATTCCTCTTCATGGTCGCCTGCGTCGTGACCAACCTGGGGCTGGTGATGCACTTCGGTCGCCGCCAGCAACGCCACATGGCGCAGACACTCGTGGCGCGGTTCGAGAAGGAAGACCTGGCTGACCGGCTGGCCGAGCAGGTGCAGGTGGCGCAGCGTGCGAGTGACGCCAAGACGCACTTTCTCGCCGCCGCGAGCCACGATCTGCGCCAGCCCATGCACGCGATTGCACTGTTCGGCTCCGTGCTCACGAGGGAACTCGCGGGCCACCGCCTGCACGCGAGCGCCACGCGCTTGATGCATGCGGTCGATGCGCTCGGCAGCTCGCTCGACTCGATGCTCGACGTCTCGCGCCTGGACGCGGGCGCAATCACGCCCGATATCGCGCCGACGCCGCTCAACGCCGTCTTGCAGCGGCTCAGCGAGACCTTCACCGCCACCGCCGAGGAACGCGGGCTCCAGTTGCGCCTGCGCGCGACGCCGCTGTGGGTGCGCAGCGACCCGCAACTGCTGCAGCGCGCACTCGCCAACCTCGTGGACAACGCGCTCAAGTACACCCCGCACGGCGGCGTGCTCGTCGTGGCACGGCTACGCGGTGATGCGGTGTGGATCGACGTGTGCGACACGGGGATCGGCATCGACGCAGCGCACCGCCCGGAGATCTTCCAGGAGTTCTACCAGATCGACAACCCCGGGCGCGACCGCACTCGCGGGCTGGGCATGGGGCTTTCGATCGTGCAGCGCCTCGTGCGCCTGCTGGGCCACGAAATCCACGTCGATTCCTGGCCTGGCCGGGGCACACGGTTTCGCGTCGTCGCGCAGCGTGCGCTGCCCGTCCACGACGCGCGCGGCGTACAGACCGGCGCCACAGCGCCGCGCCATGCACCGGGGTCGCTGCCACGGCACGTCCTGCTGGTAGACGACGAAGACGACATCGCCGATGCGATGCAAACGGTGATGCACTGCGTCGGCGTGCAACTGCACCGCGCTGCCGATGCGGCGCAGGCGCATGCCGCCTGCGCGCAGGCCGCGCACGACGGCACGCCTTTCGACGCGCTGATCTGCGATCTGCGCCTGGCCGAGGGCGCGGACGGCCTGACGCTTGCGCTCACGCTGCGCGAACGCCACGCCGGTGCCACGGGCCCGCTGCCCACGCTCATCATCACCGGGGAGACCGCGCCCGAGCCCCTGCAGCGCGTGCGGGCCACGAGCCTGCCGGTCCTGTTCAAACCCGTGGATGCGTCCAGACTCCTGCAGGCGCTGGGCCAGCTTGCGCCGCCGGGCTGATGCAGCAGCACGTCCGGCATCTGCGCCCCCGCCTTGATCACGTTCGGCACCGACGCGCACTGCCGTGGCCTGCTCGTCGACGAAACGGCGTGCGCTGCGGTGGATACCCGCCCCGCAGACGGGCCGAGGATGTTTGCTACACCTGTTACGCCTGCTTCAGGCGGCATTGCATGCAAACGGCTGACAATACGCGCCAAGTTTCGTGATACGTCTTTCTTTTGTCTCTTTTCGCCCGCGCGGGCCTCGCTGATCAACTGATCGGCGCCGGCCCCGCACACCCGGCGAGAAATTTTCACCCATCACCCTCAAGTCGCAGTACGCGACGCCGATAAGTTCGGCTGCAGGGGCTTGCGTGCAGTGTGCGCCGCGTCGCTTGAGCGCGGGCCATGCCACGCCGGAGGCCCTTGCGCCATTTTTTGCAGCCACCCACAGGACCGACCCCCTATGACGGCAGCCAGTGCCCATTTGCCCGGCGTTCTCGACCCGGAAGACACAACCGTAGCCGAGGTCCATGTACCACGGCGCGACGACCTGGCATCGTCGCTCGCCGCGCGCGCCGCGATCAGCGCCGCCGCGGCGGCTGCACTGGCGGCCTGCGGTGGCGGTTCGGAGGATCCCGATGCGCCGATCAGCCCCGAGATGCTGCCGGCCGACGACGCACAGGCCGCGCGCTTCCTGCAGCAGGCGCAGTTCTCGTCAACCCCGGCGGAAATCAAGCGGGTGCGTGATCTCGGCTACGGTGGCTGGCTCGACATCGAGATGTCACGACCGGTATCCATCACCGGCTGGGACTGGCTGGTCAGCCAGGGCTACAACAACTCCGATAAGCGCTACGACAGCTCCCTCACCGATGCCATGGTCTGGAACCAGCTGATGACCGCTCCCGATGCGCTGCGCAAACGGCTGGCGCTCGCCTGGTCCGAGATCATGGTGGTCTCCGCCAACGAAGTCAGCACCGAATCGCCTGGGTTTGCGATGGCCGCGTACTGGGACGTGCTCAACAAGCACGCTTTCGGCAACTATCGCGACCTGCTGCGCGCGATCACGCTCAACCCCGCGATGGGCATGTACCTCAACACCAAGGGCAACAAGGGCGAAAACCCCAAGACCGGCAGCCAGCCGGACGAGAACTATGCGCGCGAGGTGATGCAGCTCTTCACCATCGGCCTGTACCAGCTCAACATGGACGGCACGCACATGCTGGGCGCAGGCGGCCAGCCTGTGGAGACCTATACCACCGAGGACGTGAGCAACCTTGCGCGCGTATTCACCGGGTACGACCTGGACACGACCGGACACGTGCAGGACACGAATCCGGTGAAGCTGCGCAATCCCATGGCGTTCAACAGCAAGAACCACTCCACGGTCGATGCAACGTTTCTCGGCACCACCATCAGCGGCAGCACCCCGGGGCCCAAGGCACTCGATACCGCGCTGGATACGCTCTTCAACCACCCCAACACCGCCCCCTTCATCGCGCGCCAGCTGATCCAGCGGCTTGTGATGAGCAACCCCAGCCCAGCCTACATAGGGCGCGTCGCGGCGACGTTCGCGAACAATGGCAACGGCAGGCGCGGCGATCTCGCCGCGGTCACCCGGGCCGTGCTGCTCGATCCGGAGGCACGCGCCAACCCGACGCCCGATACCCTGGGCAAGCTGCGCGAGCCCATGGTGCGCTGGGTGCAGTGGGCACGCACCTTCGGCGCCACGTCGACCGACGGCAAGTGGGCGGTCGGCAACAAATCCGATGCCTCCAGTGCGCTGGGGCAGAGCCCCCTGCGCAGCCCCTCGGTATTCAACTACTTCCGCCCCGGCTACGTGCCGCCCAACACCCAGCTCGCTACAAACAACCTTGTGGCGCCGGAGTTTCAGGTGACCAACGAGAGTTCGGTCGCCGGTTATCTCAATTTCATGCAGACCGCGGTCTCCACTGGCGTCTCCAAGATCGCGGTTGCCGATGGCTATCCGACCGAGATCGCGCTGGCCGACAACCCGCAGGCGCTGGTGAACCGCCTCAACCTGCTGCTTGCAGCCGGACAGCTCTCTTCCACGACGATGCAGGTCATCAGCGACGCGATCGGCAGCATCAAGGCGGACGACAAAGGCAAAAAGAACCGCGTCTATGCAGCGATTTTCATGACGATGTGCTGCCCCGAGTACCTGGTCTTGAAATAAAGGAAGCACCCATGAAAATCAACCGCACCGGCGAAATCGCCCGCCGCACCTTTCTGCAGCGCATGGGGCAGCTCGGCCTTGCAGGCGTCGCCACGCCGTGGGCCGTGAACCTGGCCGCGATCAGTGAGGCCGCCGCCGATACTGCCCAGTCGAATTCCGACTACAAGGCGCTGGTCTGCATCTTTCTCTACGGCGGCAACGACAACGGCAACACGGTGATTCCCTGCGACGCCACGGGTCACGCGGACTACACCACGGTGCGGGGCGCCGTCGCGATTCCACGCGACGATCTCGCCGGCACGCAGCTCGCGCCCACGCTCGACGGCGGTCGCCAGTACGCACTCGCACCAACACTGTCAGCGCTCAAACCGCTGTTCGACGATGGCACGCTGGCGGTGCAGCTCAATGTCGGGCCGCTGATACAGCCCACGACGCTCGACCAGTACAAGAAGCGCTCGGTACCGCTGCCACCCAAGCTCTTTTCCCACAACGACCAGCAATCCGTCTGGCAAAGCTCACAGGCCGAAGGGGCGGTGCGCGGCTGGGGCGGCACCCTCGGCGACCTGGCGCTCTCTGGTAACGGCCGGCAGCTTTTCACCTGCGTCTCGGTTACCGGCAACGCGGTGTTCCTCTCAGGTGAGCAGGCGCTGTCCTACCAGATCGGCACGGGTGGGCCGGTAGCGATCAAGAGCGCAACCACCAATCTCTACGGCTCGGCCGCGTGCAGCGCCGCGCTGCGCCAGCTCATCACCGAAGAGCGCGGCCAGATCCTGGAGTACGAATACAACCGCACCACCGTGCGGGCACTTGAATCGTATGACGCGCTGACCGGAGCGATCGCGGGCAACGCCACCAGCTTTGATGCCGATCTGCCCGACAAGGACGCTGCGGCCTCGAGTTTGCCGCTCAACCGCCAGCTCAAGATGGTGGCGCGGCTCATCGACGCACAAAGTCGGCTGGGCATGAAGCGGCAGGTGTTCCTGGTTTCGCTCGGCGGCTTCGACAACCACGACAACCTCAACACCCGCCATCGCGAGCAGCTCCGGCAGCTCGCAGTGGGCATGAGCGGATTCCGGCAGGCGATGAAGAGCATCGGCCTGGACCGCAACGTCACGACGTTCACCGCATCGGAATTCGGCCGGACGATGAAATCCAATGGCGATGGATCGGACCACGGCTGGGGCAGCACGCACTTCGTCACGGGCGGTGCGGTCAACGGCGGCAAGTTTTACGGCACCCCTCCGCAAATCTTGCTCGGGGGCCAGGAAGACACCGGCCAAGGCCGGTTGCTGCCGAGCACCTCGGTGGCACAGTACGCCGCAACGATGGCGTCGTGGTTCGGCGTATCGAACTCCGACCTCGCGCTGGTCGCGCCCGAAATCGTCAACTTCTCGACGCGCAACCTGGGATTCGTCTAGGACTGGCCCAGGCTCACACCACCGCCAGTGCCGGCGCCTCGGCCGCCTGCATGTGACCGATGAGGCACGCATGGTCGAAGCCCTGCGCGTGGAAGATCGCGAGCACCGCGTCGGCGCTGTCCGCGTCGCAGCTCACGAGCAGGCCACCCGAGGTCTGCGGGTCGGCCACCAGGTCGCGTGCGACTGTGGGTAGCCCTGCGTCCAGCGCCACTTCGGCGCCGTACGCCGCCCAATTGCGACCGGACGCACCGGTGACGTAGCCTTGGGTCGCGAGTTGCGCGACCGCGGGCAGCAGCGGCAGGTCGGCATAGCGCACCACGGCCTTGAGGCCCGCGGCACGCGCCAGCTCCAGCGTGTGGCCCGCCAGGCCGAAGCCCGTCACGTCGGTGAGCGCATGCACGCCCGGCATCTCGGCAAGCTGGATGCCGGGGGTGTTGAGCTGGGTCGTGCTGGCGACCAGCTCACGGTAACCGTCAGCATCGAGCGCATTCTTCTTGAGCGCGGCCGAGAGCACGCCCACGCCCAGACGCTTGCCCAGGATGAGCACGTCGCCCGCGCGTGCGCCCGCATTGCGTTTGACGCGCGACGGATGCACCAGCCCCATTGCCACGAGGCCGTAGATCGGTTCGACCGAATCGATCGTGTGCCCGCCCGCAATCGGTATGCCGGCCTCGCGGCAGATGGCCTCACCGCCGCGCACGATCTCGCCGATAGTTTCCAGCGACAGCCTGGCCACCGGCATAGCCAGCAGCGCCAGCGCCATGATGGGTCTGCCGCCCATCGCGTAGACATCGCTCAGTGCATTGGCCGCAGCGATGCGACCGAAATCGTACGGGTCATCGACGATGGGCATGAAGAAGTCCGTCGTCGCAACCAGCGCCTGCGCGTCGTTGAGCCGATAGACCGCCGCGTCGTCGGACGTCTCGGTACCCACCATCAGCTCGGGCGGGATGAACCCCGCCGCACTGCTCTGCAGGATCTGCTGCAGCACGCCCGGTGCAATCTTGCAGCCGCAGCCGCCGCCGTGGGAGAGGCTGGTCAAACGCACGGGCGCCAGGGTGGGGGCAGGGTCGGTCATCGCTGAAGTGCAAAACGAGGGTGATAGCGGCGATTGTGGCAGCAGCCGTCAACGCCTGTCGGCGAGCAGCTGCGCCACAAGCGCGCGCACCCGCGCCGCCTCCACCTTGGGGGCGAAACGTGCCTCGCGCGCGGCGCACTGCGCCGCCAGATGCGCGGCAAAGGCAGTGTCGGTCGCGTAGCGGCACATCAGCCGGGCAAGTGCCGCCGCGTCGCCTACCGGGAACAGGCCGTCGTAATCGCGCCCCAGCAGCCCCACGTTGCCATCGATGCGGCTTGCAAGCACCGGCACGCGCGAGCGCAGGGCCTCGATCACCACATGCGCCCCGCCCTCCATGCGGCTCATGTGCACGAGCGCGCGCGAGCGTGCAAGGCGCTGGCGCGTCGTGCCCTGCGGCAGCGCGCCCAGCCAGCGGTAGTGCGGCATTTCGGCCATCGCGCGCGTGGCGGCATCGGCCCAGCGCGGCTGCAGCGCCGCGCCCACGTGCAGCACGCGCGGCGCGAGCGCGTGCGTCCACAGCGCAGGCAGGAGCCGCGCCGCGCGCATCAGCACCTGCGGGTCCTTCACGTCGCGCAAGTGGCCCACGGCGATGAAATCGAACCAGCGCCGCGTGCGCTCGGCGCGCACCAACCGGGTCGCCGACTGCTCGATCACCCACACGCGCTCGCGTCCCCACGCGGGCAGGCGCGCCACGGCCTCCTGCTGCAGCACCACCCAGTGGCTTGCGCTGGCGAGCGCGGCCTGCGCGCGCGGCTCACGCGCGAGGTCGCGGTACAGATCGGTGCCGGTGAGCACGAGGGCGATCGGGCGCTCCGGAAAGGCGGCGCGAAAGCGCGCGATGCTGGGGGCGGACTTGTAGGCGTGCAGCGCAATCAGCGCATCGACGGGCGCGCCGCTCCACGCAGGCTCCACCCGCACCCGCGCATCTTGGGCGATGCAACGCGCCCAGCGCCGCGCGGTGTGCCCGTTGCCGTTGTTGGCCTCGGGCGTGGGCGTGACGATCTCGATCAGCGGCAGGCCAGGCACACGTGACGGCGGGAAAGGAAGAAAGCGGCCATTGTGCGTCGACCCACGCCACCCGCGCACGCCTTGACATAATCATCGACATGCGAATCCTGCACACCATGCTGCGCGTGGGCAACCTCCAGCGCTCGATCGACTTCTACACCCAGGTGCTGGGCATGCAGCTGCTGCGCACGAGCGAGAACCCGGAATACAAATACTCGCTTGCGTTCGTCGGCTATGACGGCGGCAACCCCGGCCAGGCCGAGATCGAGCTCACCTACAACTGGGGCGTGGAGCACTACGAGCCCGGCACCGCCTACGGCCACATCGCCATCGGCGTGCCCGACGCTTACACCGCTTGCGAGCGCATCGCGGCCGCGGGCGGCACGATCACGCGCGCTGCCGGGCCGGTCAAGGGCGGCACGACCGTGATCGCGTTCGTGACCGACCCGGACGGCTACAAGATCGAGCTGATCCAGCGCGCCGCGGCGGACGCCACGCCCCACGCATGAGGCATCCCCTGCCGCATGCCAACCCGCACATGACGACCGCCATCCCCTGGCTCGCGCCCGAGGACCCTTTCCCGCCGCCCTCGAGCAGTTGGGACGCGCACAGTCCCATGCCCGGACTGCTGGCGGCGGGCGGCGTGCTTGACGTGCCGCACCTGCTCGCTGCCTACCGGCAGGGGATCTTTCCGTGGTTTGGCGAGGGTCAGCCCATACTCTGGTGGAGCACGACGCCGCGCATGGTGCTGCCGGTGGCCGAATTCCGCCTGCACCACGTGCTGCGCAAGACGATACGGCGCCTGCGCCGCGCCGGCACGGATGAAATCCGCATCGACAGCGACTTTTCCGCGGTGATCCACGCCTGCGCCAGCATGCCGCGCACAGGCCAGTCGGGCACCTGGATCGTGCCCGAGATGGTGCGCGCCTACGAGGCGCTGCACGCGGCAGGCCACGCGCACAGCGTGGAGAACTGGGTGGACGGGCGGCTCGCGGGCGGGCTGTACTGCGTGGCGATCGGCCGCGCGGTGTTCGGCGAGTCGATGTTCGCGCACGTGCGCGACGCCTCCAAGATCGCGCTGGCGGCGCTCGTGGCGCTGTGCCGCGGCCAGGGCGTGGCGCTCATCGATTGCCAGCAAAACACGGCGCACCTGGCGTCACTGGGTGCACGCGAGATCGAGCGCGACGCCTTTCTCGCGCACGTCGCACGGGCGTGCACTGAGCCCGCGCTGGATTGGCGTTTTGCACCACAATGCTGGGACGCTCTCGTGCAGCCCGATACCGCGCCATGACCCAGCTCAACGACCTTCCGCTGCAGGCGCTGCAGTTCTATACCACCGCGCCCTACCAGTGCAGCTATCTGCCGGGGCACGTGGCGCGCTCGGAGGTGGCGACGCCCAGCCACCTGATCCACAGCGGCGTC
The DNA here is from genome assembly GCA_026954015.1 of Burkholderiales bacterium. Classification (GTDB taxonomy): domain Bacteria; phylum Pseudomonadota; class Gammaproteobacteria; order Burkholderiales; family Burkholderiaceae_C; genus Comamonas_C. Next base: position 43,769 of record JAIXLP010000091.1, read on the forward strand.
TATTCCGAGCTCATCGCGCAGGGTTTCCGGCGCAGCGGCATGTTCACCTACCGCCCGCACTGCGAAAACTGCATGGCGTGCACGCCGATCCGCGTGCTGGCGCAGGAATTCAAGCCCGACCGCAGCCAGCGGCGCGCGGCGCGGCGCCACGGGGGCCTGGTGGCGCGCACGCTGCGGCTGTGCTACCTGCCCGAGCACTACCAGCTCTACCTGCGCTACCAGAACACGCGCCATGCGGGCGGCGGCATGGACCACGACAGCATCGACCAGTACACCCAGTTCCTGCTGCAAAGCCGGGTGAACTCGCGCCTGGTGGAGTTTCGCGAGCCCGGCGTGGACGGCGAGCCCGGCGCGCTCAGGATGGTGTCGGTGCTGGATATCCTGGACAACGGCCTGTCGGCGGTCTACACCTTTTACGAGCCCGAGCCCGACGCGAGCTACGGCACCTACAACATCCTGTGGCAGATCACGCAGGCGCGCGCCATGGGCCTGCAGTACGTCTACCTCGGCTACTGGATCGCGCAGAGCCCGAAGATGAACTACAAGACCCGGTTCAAGCCGCACGAACTGCGGCTGGACGGTCAGTGGCAGCGGTTCGACGACTGAAGCCGTTTTTACCAGCAAAAACGGCTTCAGCGCCCTGCCAGCAAGCGCTGGCAGCTCCCGAAACAATATCAAGCGGCCAGGTCGAACACGAGCACCTCGGCGCCCTTGCCGTGCTCCAGCGCGATCTCGGCGGTGTCGTCCAGCAGCGCCGCGTCGCCCCCGGCGAGCTGCGTGCCGTTGACCTCGAGCGCGCCGCGGATCAGGTGCACATAGGCCTTGCGCCCAGGGGCGATCGCCAGTCGCGCGGCTTGCGCGCCATCGAAGAGCCCGGCGTACACGCGCGCATCGGCGTGGATGCCCACGTCGCCGCCCTGCCCCATGGGCGCGGCCACAAGCCGCAGCACGCCGCGCTTGGCCGCGGCGGGCACGGTGGTCTGCTCGTAACTGGGCGCGATGCCCTGCACGTTCGGCTCGATCCAGATCTGCAGAAAGTGCGTCTCCTGCCCCCGGGCATGGTTGAACTCGCTGTGCATCACGCCGCTGCCCGCGCTCATGCGCTGCACGTCGCCTGGCGGGATGCCCTTGATGTTGCCCATGCTGTCCTGGTGCGCCAGGTTGCCCGAGAGCACGTAGCTGATGATCTCCATGTCGCGGTGCCCGTGCGTGCCAAAGCCCTTGCCCGGCGCGATGCGGTCTTCGTTGATCACGCGCAGATTCCCCCAGCCCATGTGCGCCGGGTCGTAGTAGCCCGCGAAGGAAAAGCTGTGGAAGGACTTGAGCCAGCCGTGGTCGGCATAGCCCCGTTCGGCGGATGTGCGCAGGGTCATCATGGTGCTGCTCCAGCGAGTCTGTGATGCCTGCAATGTAGGAACATGACCGCGTTTGCACAGGGCCGGCATTTGACGACATCATTCAAACCATTTGAATCATCGGCGACAGACCATGCAAACCACGATCGACGCGCTCACGCCCGGCAACCTGCGCCTGCTGCACGCCATTGCCACCCACGGCAGCTTCGCGGCGGCGGCGCGGGCGCTGGGCCTGGCGCCCAGCGGCCTCACCTGGCGCGTGCGCCAGATCGAAGAGGTGCTGGACGTGCTGCTGTTCGACCGCAGCCGCCGCCAGGCGCGCCTGACCGAGGCCGGGCGCGAGCTGCTGCGCGAGGGCGATCGGCTGCTCGGCGAGATGGACACGGTGGCCCAGCGCGTGCGCCGCGTGGCCACCGGCTGGGAGCCGCGCTTCACGCTGTCGGTCGACGGGGCCGTCTCGCGCACCACGATGCTCGAGCTCGTCGAGGCGTTCTACGCGCTCGGCGCGCCCACGCACCTGCAGTGGCGTGACGGCACGCTGACCGGCACGCTCGAACCGTTGACCGGCGGCCGCGCCGACCTCGCGATCGGCGTGGCCGTGGAAGCACCGCCGCTGGCCGACCTGCGCACCGCACCGCTCGGCGACCTGCGCTTCATCTTCGCGGTGGCGCCGCACCACCCGCTCGCCACGGCACGCGAACCGCTGGGCGACGCGCTGCTGCGCGCGCACCGCGTGGTGGCGGTGGCCGATTCGGCGCTGCGCCAGCAGGCCACCTACGGGCTGCTGCCCGGGCAGGAGGTGCTCACCGTGGACAGCCTGGACACCAAGATCCGCGCGCAGCTGCGCGGCCTGGGCGCGGGCTACCTGCCCGAGCCCATGGCGCGCCCCTACATCGACGCGGGGCTGCTCGTGGCGCGCCAGGTGGAGCGCGCGGCGCGCACCACGCGGCTCTCCTACGCCTGGTGCGACTTCGGAAAACGCACGCGCGGGCGCGCGCTGCAGTGGTGGCTCGAACGGCTGCAAAGCCCGGTCACGCGCGCGGCGCTGCTGCAAAACCACCACCCGTCGTAACGCCTTCCGGCGCACCGGGTGCGTGTAGAGTGCGTGCACCTGCCCTCTGAAAGCTCACCATGCCGCTGCCACCTCCTGCCCACCGCCACCGAACTCCCGCGCGCTACGCCGTCGTCGGTGCCGGCATGGCAGGCGTGGCCTGCGCGCGCACGCTGGCGCAGGCGGGCCACGCGGTCACGGTGTTCGAGCTGGCCGCGGAAGCGGGCGGACGCACGCGCGCCGTGGCCACGCCCTGCGGCAGCTTCGACGCGGGCGCGCAGTATTTCACCGTGCGCGACGCGCGTTTTGAGCGCGCGCTGCAGACCGTGCCGGGGCTGTGCCGCCCCTGGAGCGTGAGCACGGTGCGCGTGCTCGACGCGCTGGGGCGTGTCGTGAGCGCCGCACCGCCGCCGGCCGAGCCGCACTGGGTGGCGCAGCCCACGATGGGCGCACTCGTGGCGACGTGGAGCGCGCCGCTTGCGCACCTGCAGTTGCATCGGCGCGTCACGCGCGTGGCACGCGGCGGCGGACGCTGGAGCGTGCACTCGACCTGCGGCGCAGGCCACGCGCACGAGGACGGCGGCTACGACGCAGTGGTGCTGGCGCTGCCCGCGCCCGAGGCGCTCGCGCTGCTGCAGACGAGCGCGATCGAGCCAGCGTGGGGCGGCGCGCTCTCCCAGGTGCGCATCGCGCCGTGCTGGACCTCCATGCTGAGCTTTGCTCAAGCCGTGAGACCGGGCCTGACCACGCTCGGGCCGCAGTGGAATGCGGCGCGCAGTACGCACCACCGCATCGCCTGGCTGGCACGCGAATCATCCAAGCCCGGTCGTGCGCAGATCGAGCGCTGGACGGTGCACGCGAGCCCCGCCTGGTCCGAGGAGCACCGCGGCGACACCCCTGCGCGCGTGCAGGACAAGCTGCTGAAGGCCTTCGCCGAGGTGACCGGCATCCGCGCCACGCCGAGCGACGTGCAGACCCTGCTCTGGCCGCACGCACAAACACAGACCGCACTGGGCCAGCCCTTCGTCTGGGACGCCAGCGCCGGCCTGGGCGCCTGCGGCGACTGGTGCCTGGGGCACCGGCTGGAGGATGCCTTCGTTTCCGGGCTGGAATGTGCGCTGGCGATCGCTGAGCGTTGAGCGTTGAGCGTTGACACAGCCAGCACGAAAAGCTCACCGGCTGTTCACGCCGTACGCTCAACGCCCACGTGAGCCATGTACACCGGCCGCTTCGCCCCCTCCCCCACCGGACCGCTGCACGCGGGCTCGCTCGTGGCGGCGCTGGCGAGCTGGCTGGACGCGCGCGCGGCAAACGGGCGCTGGCTGATACGCATCGAGGATGTGGACACCGCGCGCTGCAACGCGTCGGCTGCCGAGCGCATCCTTGCGCAACTGGCCGCGTGCGGCCTCGTGAGCGACGCGCCGCCGCTGCGCCAGTCCACGCGCGGCGCGCGCTACCAGCAGGCGCTGGACGCGCTGCTGGCGCAGGGCCTCGCCTACCCCTGCGGCTGCACGCGCCGCGACATCGACGCGGCGCTGGCGGCGCGTGGCCTGACGCACCAGCGCCACGGCGAGCGCCCCTACCCCGGCACCTGCCGCGAAGGCCTGCACGGCAAACCCGCACGCGCGTGGCGCTTCCAGACCGAAAGATATGTGTCAAATTGGCCTGAAACGCATGAACAGCAAGCGCGAGCAGCTTCTTTTTTGATAGAGCAGGCCACGCTGCACTGGCACGACCGGCGCCTGGGCTGCCAGCAGCAGAACGTGCCGCAGGCCGTGGGCGACTTTTTGCTGCGGCGCGCCGACGGCCTGTGGGCCTACCAGCTCGCGGTGGTGGTGGACGATGCGGATCAAGGCGTCACCGACGTGGTGCGCGGCGAAGACCTGGCCGACAACACGCCGCGCCAGTTGCTGCTGCAAGCGGCCCTGGGCCTGCCCGCGCCACGCTACCTGCACACGCCGCTGGTTCGCGCGGCCGATGGTGAAAAGCTCTCCAAGCAGCACGGTGCACCTGCGCTCGATCTGGGCGATCCGCTTGTCGCGCTCTGCGCCGCAGCCGGCGTGCTCGGGCTGCCTGCGCCACCCGCCGCGGCGCCGCTGGCCGATGCGCTCGCGTTCTGGGTCGGCGCGTGGCGCGCCACCTACAATCGCGCGCCGTGAACGACCCCGCCCCCACCACACCGGGCGCCGACGCCCACCCCCGACGCATCCGCAGCTTCGTGCTGCGCGCCGGGCGCACCACCAGCGGCCAGAGCAAGGCGCTGGCCGAGCTCGGGCCGCGCTACCTCATCGACTACGCCACCGCGCCGCTCGACGCGCAGGCCGCCTTTGGCCGCGCCGCGCCCTTGATCCTCGAGATCGGTTTCGGCATGGGCGAAGCCACCGCGCAGATCGCGCAGACGCGCCCCGGGGACAACTTCCTGTGCTGCGAGGTGCACGAGCCCGGCGTCGGCGCGCTGCTCAGGCGCATCGGCGAGCAGGGCATCACCAACATCCGCATCGTGCGCCACGACGCGGTGGAGGTGCTCACGCACATGCTCGCCCCCGGTCAGCTCGACGGCGTGCACATCTTCTTCCCCGACCCCTGGCACAAGAAGCGCCACCACAAGCGCCGCCTGATCCAGCCGCCGCTCGTGGCGCTGCTCGCCAGCCGCCTCAGGCGCGGCGGCTACCTGCACTGCGCCACCGACTGGCAGCCCTACGCCGAGCAGATGCTGCAGGTGCTCGGCGCCGAACCGCTGCTGGCCAACACCGCCCGGGATTGGGCCGAACGCCCCGCGTACCGGCCCCTCACCAAGTTCGAGAACCGCGGCTTGCGGCTGGGACATGGGGTGTGGGACCTGATTTTCTTGCGCCACTGACGGCCCGGAGGGCAGGCTCGTCCTGTCGTACAGTGCACCGCAGCAACACCCGCTACCATGCGCGAGGCGCCCTGCAAGACGCCGGAGAACAAGACGCCGGAGACCACCACTTGCCCTCACAGATTCAGGCGAAATATCTGACACTGTGCGCCACCGCCGTCGTGCTGGCGGGCGCCGCGGCGCTCTGGCCCGTGATCACGGTTCGGGCCGTGCCGCCGGGGGTGCTTCCCTACATCCACCTCGTCGCGGAGATGTTTGCGATCGCGGTGAGTTTCATGGTGGTCTCGATCGCCTGGCACAACCGCCACCAGAAGTACGCGGCAACGGTCAACCTGCTGGTCTTCGGCTTCACGCTGGTGGCGCTGCTGGATCTGCTGCACCTGTTGCACTACCGCGGCCTGCCCGGGAACCTGGCGGGCGCGGGCGTGGGGCAGTCGCTGTTCTTTCAGCAGGCAGCCCGCGCGGTGGAGGCCATGATGCTGCTCGGGCTCGCGCTGCTCACGAACACGCAGGGCGGAACCGTGACGGGGGGCAACAAGCGCTACTGGCTGCTCGGCGCGCTCGCCTGCGCCGCAGTGCTGCTGCTGATCGGCGTGAGTGCGCCGGGCGTCCCCGGGCTGTTCTACCGCGAGGGTCGGGGCGCAACGGCGCTGGGCATGGCCACACAAAGCCTGATCGGCGGCATCAACCTGCTCTGTGCGCTGGTGCTGCTGCAGCACTGGCGTACCTGGCACTGGGTGGCATCGCTGCAGATCGCGACGGTCTGCTTCCTGCTGAGCGTCGCGCAGTTCACGCTGATCGGCAACCTCGGCACGCTCGACAGCACCGACGTCGTCGCGCACCTGCTCAAGGCGGCGGCGTACGCGCTGATCTACCGGCTGTTCTACGACCAGGGGGTGCTGCACCCGCAGCAGCGGCTGGAACAGTCGCGCCAGGCGCTGGCGCGCACGAACCACGACATGACGAGCATCTTCGAGGAGATGCCGTGCGAGCTGGTACAGCTCGACACCCGGCTGCACTACCGCTACGCCAACCCGCTTCACACCCGCCGCATGGGCTGCGCGCTCGAGGAGCTCGTCGGCACGCCGTGGCTCACGCGCCTGGCGCCGCGCCAGCGCGAAATCGCCCAGGCCCAGCTCGAGGCGGCGCTGCGGGGCCGGCACACGGAGTTCGACCTGCGCGAGGGTGACGCCAGCGCCATCACAAGCAGTTTCACGGTGCGCGCCTCGCCCCAGCGCGGCTACGACGGCATGCCCGAGGGCGTGCTGATCACACTGATCGACACCACCGAGCAGGAGAGCACGCGGCTCATGACGGCCGCTTCGCTGCACGAGGCGTCCGAGCTGCAGGCCGCGCTCGACGCGCACGCGATCGTCTCCATCACCGACGCCAATGGCGTCATCACCCGGGTGAACGACAAGTTCTGCGCGGTCTCGCAATACCGGCGCAGCGAGCTCATAGGCCAGACGCATGACCTGATCCGCTCGGGCATGCACACCCGCGACTACTTCGAATCGATCAACACGGCGCTGGCCGCGGGCAAGGTCTGGAGCGGCGAGATGTGCAGCCGCGCCAGGGACGGGTCGCTGTTCTGGACCTACACCACCATCGTGCCGTTCGCGAGCCAGGGCGGCGCGACAGCCCAGCACATCACGATCCGCACCGATATCACGCAGCGCAAGCAGGCCGAGCAGCAGGCACAGCAGCTCGCCCTCTACGACGCGCTGACCGGCCTGCCCAACCGCCGGCTGATCGAAAGCCACATCCGCCAGGCCTGCAGCGCGAGCGCGCGCAGCGGCAAGTTCAGCGCGGTGATGCTGCTCGACCTGGACAATTTCAAGGAAATCAACGACACGCAGGGCCACGACCAGGGCGACGAGCTGCTGCGCCACGTGGCCGAGCGGCTGCGCGCCAACCTGCGCGCAAGCGACACCATAGCCCGTCTGGGCGGCGACGAATTCGTGGTGCTGGTGAACGAGCTGAGCACCGAACCCTCGCGCGCGGGCGAGGAGGCGCTCGCGATCGCCGAAAAGATACGCAGCGCGCTCGAATCGACGTTCAACCTCAACGGCCGCAGCGCGCACACGTCGCTGAGCATCGGCATCTCGCTGTTCCAGGGCACGGACGCGCTGCACGAAGAGATCCTCAAGCACGCCGACATGGCGCTGTACCGCGCCAAGGCGCGCGGACGCAACCAGGTGAGCCTGTTCGATCCCGCACTGCGGGTGGAGGTGGAGCACAACGCCAGCCTGATGGCGGACCTGCGCGTCGCGCTCGAACGTGGCGAAATGCATCTGCACTACCAGGTGATCGTCGACCGCGACCAGCGGCCCCTGGGCTACGAGGCGCTGCTGCGCTGGGTCCACCCGACGCGCGGCAGCGTGCCGCCACCGTCCTACATCGACAAGGCGGAGCAGTCGGGCCTGATCATCGCGCTGGGCACCTGGGTACTGCGCACCGCGTGCGCCGAGCTCGCGCGCTGGGCGCAAGACCCGGCGATGGCGCACCACATCCTGACGGTCAACATCAGCGCGCGCCAGTTTCGCGCGCCGGATTTCACCGCCATCGTGGAGGCGGCGCTCACAGATACCGGCGCCGACCCGCACCGGCTGTGCCTGGAACTCACCGAAGGCATGTTCCACGCCGACGTGACGCAAAGCATCGCCAGGATGAGGCAGATCAGCGCGCTGGGCGTGCGCTTCGCGCTCGACGACTTCGGCACCGGCTACTCCTCGCTGGGCTACCTGCGCCGCATGCCGCTGGACATGATCAAGGTCGACAAGTCCTTCGTCGACGATGTCCTCACCGATCCGAACGCTGCCGCGATCGCGCAGACCATCCTCGGCCTGGCGGACACGCTGGAGCTGCGCGTGGTGGCCGAGGGCATTGAGCAGCAGGCCCAGTTCGAATGGTTCAAGGCGCGCCACTGCGACGCCTTCCAGGGCTACCTGTTCGGCCGCCCTGCCCCGCTGGAGACCGTGCACGGCACCGAGCCCACCCCGTAGCGCCAGCGCGGCGGCTCAGCCCGGCCCCGTGGTGCTCGAGGGCAACCGGATCACGAGCACGCCCGCGACGATGGACACGCCGAGCCACGCCAGCGGATGCACCATGGCACGATCAGCCTACCTGTTTTGATAGCTGCTGGCGCTTGTCAATCAAGCGCCAGGGCCCGATTTATTGAAATTTTCCACGCTGGCGCAGCGCCTCGTACAGGCAGATGCCGCTGGCGACCGAAACGTTCAGGCTCTCCACCGCGCCGCGCATCGGCAGGCGCACGAGCGCGTCGCAGCTCTTGCGCGTGAGCTGGCGCATGCCCGCGCCTTCGGCGCCGAGCACGAGCGCGCTCGGGCCGGTGAGATCGGCGCCGTAGAGCGTGGCGGGCGCGTCATCGCTCGTGCCCGTCACCCAGATGCCGCGCTCCTTGAGCTCCGCGATCTGGCGCGCGAGGTTGGTCACCATGAAGTACGGCACGGTCTCGGCCGCGCCGCTTGCGACCTTGGCCACGGTGGCATTGATGCCGGCTGCATGGTCCTTGGGCGCGATGACCGCATGCACGCCCGCGCCGTCGGCCACGCGCAGGCAGGCGCCGAGGTTGTGCGGATCGGTCACACCGTCGAGCACGAGCACAAGCGCAGGCTCCATGAGCGCGTCCAGCAGATCATCGAGCGAACGGACCCGCGCCACCTCGTGCACGCGCGCGGCCACGCCCTGGTGGCCGTGCGTGCCCGCGAGCCGCGCGATGCGCAGGCTGTCGGCCTCGATGAGGCGCACACCGGCCTCGCGCGCGCGCTCCAGAAACTGGCGCATGCGCGCGTCGCGCCGCGTCGGGTCGTGCAGCACCTCGACCACGCTCGCCGGCGCGGTTTTCAGGCGCACGCCCACCGCATGGAAACCGAACAGCACCTTGGTATCAGCCATGGCGGGGATTATCGGTGCGCGGCAGCCGCGCGCTCGGGCATGATCGGACTCCACCCATGCTCGCCCTGCCGCACATCACCCCGCTGGAGCACGCCGCCTTCGTGGCCGCGGGTCTGCTTGCCTACATCGTGGTGACGCGCATCCGCCACCAGCGCCGCCACCCGTACGCAGCGATGTCATGGATATTCGGCATCGCCGCGTTCCCCTACCTCGGGCTGCCGCTGTTCCTCATCTTCGGCACCCGCAAGCTCGTGCGCCCCGCAACGCCGCGCCAGCCCGCGCCGGCGGGGCCGTGGGCGCACGCGGCGCCGCTGTGGGCCACGCGGCTGCTCGCGGCCGTCGGCGTCGCGGGCGCGCGGCCACAGGCATCGGTGCGTTTCGCCGCCGATGGGCAGCAGGCGCTGGCGCAACTGCGCGCGGTGATCGCGTCCAGCCGCCAGACGCTCGATATCTGCACCTACGTGCTCGGCGACGACGCGACCGGCACCGCGGTGGCGGCGGCGCTGGCCGAGCGTGCGCGCGCCGGGGTGCGCGTGCGGCTGCTGGTGGACAGCATCGGCAGCCTCAAGAGCGCGCACAGCCACGACGCGATGCTCAAGGCCATGGGGGTGCGCACGCGGCTGTTCGTTCCGGCGCTGGGCCTGCCGGGGCGCGGGCGCACCAACCTGCGCAACCACCGCAAGCTCGTGGTGGCCGACGGCGCGCGGCTGTGGGCCGGCGGGCGCAACATCGCCGACGAGTACTTCGTCGACCGCGAGGGCGCGCCCGCGTGGCTGGATTTGAGCTTTGTCGCCGAAGGGCCGCTCGCCGCGCAGGCACAGGCGCTGTTCGAAGGCGACTGGCGCATCGCCCGCGGCGCGCGCAAGGCGCTGCGCCTGGGCTACGCCGAGCGCCTCGCGCGCAGCGAGGCGGATGCACCCGCGCCCCCGGCCGACAGCGCACCGCCCTCCGCGTGGCGCCTGGCGCAGTGGGTGCCCAGCGGCCCGGACTTCCACGAAGACATCCTGCACGCGCTGCTGGTGTCGGCCGCGTTCCATGCCGAGCAGCGCCTGCTGCTGGCGACGCCCTACTTCGTGCCCGACGAGGCGCTGCTCGAATCGCTGGTGCTCGCGGCCAAGCGGGGCCTGGGCATCACGCTGGTGCTGCCGCGGCGCTCCAACCACCGGCTGGCGGACTGGGCGCGCGGGCGCGCGGTGCGCACGCTGGTCGAGGCCGGGGCCGACGTGCGGCTGCTGCCGGGCATGGTGCACGCCAAGGCCGTGGTGGTGGACGACGTGCTCGCGCTCTGCGGCTCGGCCAACCTGGACAGCCGCAGCCTGTTCATCAACTACGAGGCCATGGCGGCGTTCTACGGGCGCGATGAAATCGACTGGCTGGGCCGGTGGATCAGCGCCACCGCGCAGCAGGGCACGCCCGCCACCGCGCGCGCCCCGAGCTGGCCGCGAGACATCGCCGAGGGCATCATCGCCACCGTGGGCTTCCAGCTTTGATACGGATTTGCCTTCAATCCTCCAACTTTGTTGGTTCGCCTCGCGTTATCCGACGGAAGGCAAATCCGCATGAGGCGCAGCGGGTGCTAGGCCACCACGCGCCCGGCCTCCAGCGTGATGCGCCGCTCGCAGCGCGCGGCGATGCCGCGGTCGTGCGTCACGAGCACCAGCGTCGTGCCCTGCTCCCGGTTGAGCGCGAACATCAGCGCCATCACGCTCTCGCCGGTGGCGTAGTCCAGGCTGCCGGTCGGTTCGTCGGCGAGCAGCAGCGAGGGCTGCACGACGAAGGCCCGCGCCAGCGCCACGCGCTGCTGCTCACCGCCCGAGAGCACGCGCGGGTAGGCCTTCAGGCGCGCCGCCAGGCCCACGCGCGCCAGCATGTCGGTGGCCCTCGCGCGCGCATCGCCGCGACCCGCGAGCTCCAGCGGCAGCATCACGTTCTCCAGCGCGCTCAGGTGCGCCATGAGCTGAAAGCTCTGGAACACGAAACCCACCTCGCGCGCGCGCAGCGCCGCGCGGCCGTCCTCGTCCAGCGCGAACAGGTCCTGCCCCGCCAGATGCACCGTGCCGCGCGTGGGCACATCCAGCCCCGCGATGATGGACAGCAGCGTGCTCTTGCCCGAGCCCGAGGCACCGACGATCGCCGCCGTCGCGCCCGCGTCGAGCGAAAAATCCACATCCCGCAGAATGTCGAATGCCCCCGTCGCATCCCGGACGGTCTTGGTCACCTGGCGCACCGCGACCAGCGGCGCGGCGCCGGGGGCAGAAAGATCAGCCATGCACAACTTTCCCACGGGCCCGCTGCGGGCCCAGCGGCGCGACTTTATCCTGCTGGCCGCCCTGGCCACGCTGGGCGCTGGCGCTGCCACCGCGCCGGCCCGCACGACGGTGCTGGTGCTCGGCGATTCGATGAGCGCCGAATACGGCCTGCCGCGCGGCAGCGGCTGGGTGGCGTTGCTGCGCCAGCGCCTGGCAGAGGAGCGCATCGACGCCGAGGTCGTGAACGCGAGCGTGAGCGGCGACACCACGGCCGGGGGACGCTCCCGCCTGCCTGCGCTGCTGCAGGCGCACCGGCCCGCCGTCGTGGTGATCGAGCTGGGCGGCAACGACGCGCTGCGCGGCCTGCCGCTGCAAAACACCCAGGCCAACCTCGCGTGGATGGTGCAGCAGGCGCAGCAGTCGGGCGCGCGCGTGCTGCTCGTGGGCATGCAGGTGCCGCCCAACTACGGCGCGGACTACGCCCGCCGTTTCGCCGCCGGGTTCGAGGCGGTGGCGCGTGAGCACCGCAGCGCGCTCGTGCCCTTCCTGCTCGCGGGCATCGCCGACGGGCCGGACCCGCTCGCGCTGTTCCAGCCCGACCGCATCCACCCGAACGCACAGGCGCAGCCGCGGATGCTGGACAACGTGTGGCCCGCGCTCAAGCCGTTGCTGCACACGCAAGATTCATCAAAACGATAGCTGTCTGCGCTTGCTGTACAAGCGCTAGAGGCCAAAAGCGCTGTGCATCGCCTGTGCGAGGTCGGCGCGCAGGTCCTGCACGTCCTCCAGCCCGACGGCCAGGCGCACCACGGTGCCGGGGGCCAGGTGGGCCGGCGCGGCGTCGCGCATCGCGCGTACGTCGTAGGACATCACCAGGCTCATCGGCCCGCCCCAGCTGTAGCCCAGGCGAAACAGCCGCAGCGCGTCGCAGAAGGCGTCCACCTCGGCGCCGGTGAAGCGCGCGTCGATCACCACGCTGAAGAGCCCCGCGGCCAGGCCGCTGCCGCCGTGCGTTTCACCGCACAGCGCCTGCCAGTGCGCATGGCCGGGCGCGCCGGGCAGTGCGGGGTGCAGCACCTGAGCCACCGCCGGCTGCGTGGCGAGCCACTGCGCCAGCGCGCGCGCCGCCACGTCCTGCGCCTGGTAGCGCAGCCGCAGGCTGGGCAGCGCCTGCAGCAGCGCCTCGGCGTCGTTGGCGCCCACGCCCAGCCCCAACTGCATGTGTCCGCGCTGCAGGCGTTCGTGCAGCGCGGCGTCGCGCGTCGTGATGCTGCCCATGAGCACGTGGCCACCGCCGCTGGGGTATTTGGTGAGCGCGTGCACCGACACGTCCACGCCCAGGTGCCCGTCACGCAGCAGATCGAACGGCGCGAACGCGAGGCCCGCGCCCCAGGTGTTGTCCAGCGCGGTGGTGACGCCACGCGCGCGGCAGGCGCGCACGAGGCCCGCGAGATCGGGAAACTCCATCGTCACCGAACCCGGCGCCTCCAGCCACACGAGGCGCGTGGCCGCGCTGATCCTGCCCGCGAGGTCGGCCGCGTCCAGCGGGTCGTAGCACGCGGAGCGCACGCCGTGGCGCGCGAGCAGCCCGCGGGTGAACGCCCGGTTGGGGCCGTACACGTTTTCGGGAAACAGCACCTCGTCGCCCTGCTCCAGCAACGCCAGTGCCACCGTGGTGAGGGCCGCGAGACCGCTGGGAGCCAGCAGGCAGTGGTGCGCGCCTTCGAGCGTGGCCAGGCGCTCTTCGAGCAGGTAGGTGGTCGGCGTGCCGTGCAGGCCGTAGGTGTAGCTGCTCTTGTCTTCCCAGCGACGCGCGCGCACCGCGGCCATGTCGGGAAACAGCACGGTGGACGCCTTGTGCACCGGGGGTAGCACGCTTTCGAAGCCGCCCGGCGGCTGGTAGGCGTGATGGATGAGTCGGGTGTCGATGCGCGGGGTGGTGGGCTCGGTCATGCGCCCATGGTAGCGCTGCGACAATCGCGCCATGTCCGTTTCCCGCACGCTGACGTTGTGGCTGCCCTTCCTCGGCTGGCCGCGCCCGAGCCGCGAGCTGCTGCGCGGCGAATTCTGGGCCGGCATGACCGTCGGGCTGATGCTGGTGCCGCAGGGCGTGGCGTACGCCGCGCTCGCGGGCATGCCGCTCATCACCGGCATGTACGCGTCGCTGCTGCCCATGCTGGTGGCGGTGCTCTGGGGCTCGTCGGTGCGCCTGGGGGTGGGCCCGACCGCGCTCACGAGCCTGCTCACCGGCGCATCGCTCGTGGGGCTGGCCGAGCCCGGCAGCGGCCACTGGGTGGAGCTGGCGGTGTGGCTCGCGATCCTGTCGGGGCTGCTGCAGGCGCTGCTCGGCGTGGTGCGCTTCGGCTGGCTGCTCAGCCTCGTCACCTCGCCGGTCCTCAACGGCTTCACGCAGGCGGCGGCGCTGCTCATCCTGATGTCGCAACTGCCGTCGCTGCTCGGGCTCACCGTGCCCTGGCGTGCCTTCCTCGCCCAGCCGTCGCTGGCCGCGCTGGACGGGCACGCCGCGGCGTTCGGCCTCGGGAGCGTGGCGCTGCTGTGGCTCGCGCAGCGCTGGCGCCGCAGTTTCCCGGCGGCCATCGTGGTCATCGCGCTCACCGCGGTATCAAGCTGGCTGCTGGGCTTCGCGGCCCACGGAGGAGCGGTGGTGGGTGCGCTGCCGCAGGGGCTGCCGCACCTGTACCTGCCGGGCTGGCCTGGCCTGGAGACGCTGGGCTCGCTCGTGATGCCGGTCATGGTGATCACGCTCGTGAGCTTCCTGGAAACCGCATCGAGCGCCAAGGTGGATCACAGCCAGGGCGGTACGCGCTGGAACGAGAACCAGGACCTGATCGCCCACGGCCTCGCCAAGGTGAGCTCGGGGCTGTGCGGCGCCTTCCCCACGAGCGCGTCATTCTCGCGCTCCGCGCTGAACCTGTACGCGGGCGCCAAGAGCGGCTGGGCCACGCTGTTCGCATTTGCGCTCGTGCTCGCCGCGCTGCTGTGGCTGGTGCCGCTGCTCTACCACGTGCCACAGTCGGTGCTCGCGGCCGTCGTCATCATCGCGATCAAGGGCCTGATCAAGCCGACGACGATGCTGCGCCTGTGGCGCATCTCGCGGGTGGAGACCGTCACCGGGCTGCTGACCTTCGCGATCACGCTGCTGAGCGCGCCGCGCATGTACTGGGGCGTGCTCATCGGTTTGCTCGTGAATCTGAGCTATTTCCTGCACCAGCGGTTGCACCCGCGCATCGTCGAGGTCGGCCTGCATCCGGACGGCACGCTGCGCGACCGCTTCCGCTGGAACCTCGCGCCACTGCCCGCGGACGTGCTCGCGCTGCGCATGGACGCGGCGCTCGACTTCGCCTCGGCCACCGCGCTGGAGCGCCGCGTGGCCGACGCACTGGCCGAGCGCCCGCAGATCCACCACCTGTGCCTGTTCGCACAGCCGATCAACCGCATCGACGTGACGGGCGTGGAGGCCTTCATCCGCCTGCACCTGCTGATGCAAAGCCGCGGCGGCGTGCTGCACGTGAGCGGCCTGAAGCTGCCGGTGCAGCAGACGCTGGAGACCGCCGGCGCGCTGCGCGCCAGCGCGCACCTGCTGGTGCACCGCACCGACGCGCAGGCCATGACCGCCCTCGTGCCCGCGCCGGCGCAACCGCAGGAAAAGCCCCCGTAAACCACGGCTTTTCGCGGCTTTCCAGCGTGCGGGGGCGCGCTGCCCTGCTGCTACACTGACCCAATCCCGTTACCCGCATCGGCCTGATTTCCCCGCCCCATGGACCTCGGTGATTTGCACCTGGGCACCGCCCACGCGCTGGTGGCGGAGTCCCTGCCCAGGCATCTGCCCGATCCGCAGGCCGATCCCACCGCCTATCTGCAGGCGCTGATCGACGGGCTGTGCGAGCTTTCGCTCAAGGACACGCTCACCGGACTGAACAACCGCCGATACCTCGACGCAGTGCTCGAAAGCGAGATCGACCGCGTCGCGCGCACCGGAGAGGCCGCGCTGCTGCTGATCCTGGACATCGATCACTTCAAGCTGGTCAACGACGCCCATGGCCATCTCGTGGGTGACCGGGTGCTGCAGACGGTGGCCCGCACGCTGCGCGCGTGCATGCGCCCCATGGACACCGTCGCACGCTACGGCGGCGAAGAGTTCGCCATGATCCTGCCGGCCTGCCAACCCGGCTTCGGCCGGCGCGTCGCCGAGCGCGTGCGCACGGCGGTGGAGGCCACCCAGATTCCGATCTCTCCCTCCCGCAACCTGAGCGTCACGGTCAGCATCGGGGGCGCCTACGCGATCCAGTGGATCCGCAGCACCACCGCGCTGTGGACCGAGCGCGCCGACACGCAGCTCTTCCGTGCCAAACAGGGGGGGCGCAACCAGATCTGCATCGAAGAAGCTCCTGACAGCACCGTGTCCGCAGACGAGAAAAGTTTGCTCCTGGGCCCGCTATACACTGCGTCGGTCTGGGGTGAACTCTCCCAAGACCTGAACGCCGCTGGCGGTAGCGCCCACTAACAATTCCAACCATGTCCGAAGCGCCGCCCTCTTCCACCGTCGCGCCCACCGCGCCCGCCACACCTGCCACCGCCGCGCGGCAACACGCCCGTGTCATCGCCGTCACGAGCGGCAAGGGCGGCGTGGGCAAGACCTTTGTCTCCGCCAACCTCGCTGCCGCCCTCACGCGACGCGGCTACCGCGTGCTGGTGCTCGATACCGACCTGGGTCTGGCCAACCTGGACGTGGTACTCAACCTCTACCCCAAGCTCACGCTGCACGACGTCTTCACCGCCAAGGCCAACCTGGAGGACACGCTGATCGAGGCCCCGGGCGGCTTCACCGTGGTGCTGGCGGGCTCGGGCATGGTCGAATATTCACGCCTCACGCCCGAGGTGCGCGGCGACCTGCTGCAGGCAATCCAGACGCTCGCCCCACGCTACGACGTGATCCTGCTCGACACCGGCGCAGGCATCTCCGACGTGGTGCTGTTCTCGATCTCGCTCGCCACGGACGTGCTCGTCGTGGCGACGCCCGAACCTACTTCACTTACCGACGCCTACGCCGCGATCAAGGTGCTCGCGTCACAGCAGGGCCGCCAGCACATCCGTCTCGTGGTGAACCAGACCGCGCGCGCGGGCGACGGCCGGGCCATCACCGGGCAGCTGCAGCAGGTGCTCAACCGCTTCGTCGCCACCGGCTCGGGCCAGCCGCTGCGCCTCATCCACATGGGCGACATTCCCGCCGATCCTACGGTGCGCGACGCAGTGATGCGCCGCCAGTTGCTGGTACAGCACATGCCCGGGTGCCCGGCGGCGCTGGCGATCGCGCAGCTGGCCTCCAAGATCGACGCGGCGCTGCTGTCGCCCGAAGCGGCCAACTGAAGGCAGGCGTCCGCAAACCCGTCAGGGCGACCGTCCGGACGGGGGCCACGGCCAGACGCTAACGCGCGAGCGGGCTGGTTATCGAAAACGAGAGTACCGGCGCGCTCGAGTCCGTAAAGGGCACGCCCATCGCGATGTCGCCGCTGCCCAGCAGCAGACAGCTGTCACGACGCAGCCGCGCGGGCGCCACGCCGGTCGCGAAACGTACCCAGGTGCCGAAGCTGCTCAGGTCGGTCAGCATCAGCCCACCCTGGCGCCAATCCAGGCGCGCGTGCAGCCGCGAAACGCGCGGGTCGTCCACCCGCATCTGGCAATCCGCTGCGCGCCCCACGAGCACCGGGCCGCCAGAGGCGACAAACATCTGCGTGCGCCCACGCCAGCCAAATTCGATCCGGCCGGCGACGGTATCGAGCGATCCGAGTTGGCTCGGCAGCTCCGCAGGGACCGTGAGCATCTCGACGTCGGTCTCCTCGCTCCATTCGACCTGGTAGGCCACCACCGTATCGGTCTTGCCGCGGATCGCGATATGCCCGAGGCGGATAGGCGCCAGCCCCCTGCGGGGGCGCACATCTTGCACCGTGCCTTCGGTTGCCCAGATTTCGCCCGGTCCGGCGCGCTCGCACAGCCGTGCCGCGACGTTGACCGCATCGCCATAGCAGTCGCCATCGACCTCGAGCACTTCGCCCGTGGCCAGTCCCACGCGCAGCGCAAGACGCTCGGCCGCCGGCAGGTTGCGCATCGCAAAGCCCTGCTCGCGCATCAACCGCGCCATCGCCTGGGTTGCGTCGGCCGCACCCACAAACACCGCGAGCAGGCCGTCGCCCAGCTTCTTGATCACACGCCCGCCGCCCTGGCGCGCAGCCAGCTCCATTTCGCGCGTGAGCGCAGTCACCGCGCGCGCAGCCTCGGCGTTGCCGAGCACGTCATACAACGTGGTGCTGCCCGCGATGTCGATGAATACGACCGTCTTGGTCGCATGCGTGGAGTCAGGCAGAAGCAACCTTTCTTGAACCGGATTTGCGGCGCGCGCTCAGCGCGCACCACGTGCGCATTATCGGAGAACCCGGGCGCTCGTAAATACGCTCCCCACCGCTGCCCGCATGTGCCGCCGCGCCGCGCAATCCGTCGTCAGTGCAGGTGGCCCCAGACGATGAAGGCCTCCCGCCCTTGGACCGACAGCGAAACACGGGCCCCCACGGGCAGCGCCACCTTGGTGGCCACGTGGCCGAACGGCAGGCCGGTGAGCACCGGCACCTTGGTGCGCGAGCGCAGCCACGCCACCACCGTCGCCATGGAAAACCCCCCGTCGCCGGGCACGCGCCGGTAGCCGGTGAATTGCCCGAGCAGCACGGCCCGCTGCCGTGCGAGCACGCCCGCATGCAGCAACTGCGTGAGCATGCGCTCGATGCGGTAGGGGTGCTCGCCCACGTCCTCCAGGAACAGCACGCCACGGTCGATCTGCGGCAGCCAGGGCGTGCCGACGAGCGAGCACAGCACCGCGAGGTTGCCGCCCCAGAGCGGCGCATCGTGCAGTTCCCGCGGCAACACGCCCTCGCTTTCGCGCGGCAGGCGCCAGCCCGTGCCCTCGCCGTCGCCGCTGAACACGTCGTGCAGGCAGGCGAGCATGATCTCGTCGGGCTCCTCCTTCACGCCCAGGTCGGCGCCGAGCAGCGGCCCCGCCCACGTCATCGCGCCGGTGCGCGCGAGCAGCGCCATCTGCAACGCGGTGAAGTCGCTCATGCCGATGAAGCGCGTGCCACGCTCGATCGCCCTGGCCAGCGCCTTGTAGCGGATCTCGGGCAGCAGCCGCGTGAGGCCGTAGCCGCCGCGCGTCATCATGGCCACGTCGGCGCCGCTCGCGGCCGCGCGGTGGATCGCGGTCAGTCGCGTCGCGTCGTCGCCCGCGAAACGCGCGCTGCGGCTGGAGGCGTCGGGGTCGAGCTCCACCTCGTGCCCCATCTGCTGCAGGCGCTTGACGGCGCGGCGTATCGCCAGCTTGTCGCGCACCGCGCCCGAGGGCGAATAGACGTAGATATGCTGCGCGCCCCGGTGGTGGCCGCAGGCGCCGTGGTCATGGGTGATGGGCAAGGCTCGCGCCGGGCCCGCAGGGGCCCGCTCCGTCAAATGGCATCAACCGCAAAGTATTCCACAGCGCGGCGGGCCAGCCGGCCAGCGTCTTCCGCACGGTCGAGCGTGAACCCGGGCGGCAGACCGAGCGCGGATGCCGCAACCAGCTTCAGGCCATCGGGCACGCCCGGATCCGCATCCCGCGCCAGGCGCTCGAGCGCGCGCGGGCCGGCGCGATGGCCCGCATCCGGGTACGGCGCGCGCTCGGCCTCGGGTGGCAGCGCCCGCAGCGGCACCGTGAGCGCGCCCACGCAGCGCCCACCGAGCGCCTGCGCCAGTGGCGCCAGCCAATACGCATCCGCCTCGGCCAGCACCAGCACCACGCGCACCAAACCCAGATGGCGCGCCAGCTCGCCGAGCACCTGCGCGTGCCATTCCAGACGGTGCACGGCGCTCTTTTTCGGTTTGTCGCTGCGACCGAAGCCGGGCAGATCCGGCGCGACGGCCCGCTGCCCCAGCGCGGCAAGCGCCTCGACCCAGGCCTGCCACTGCAGGCTCCAGCCGCGCGCGCCGTGCACCATGAGCCAGCCGGTGCGCGCCTGCGCCGGTCCGGCGTCGAGGTGGCTCAGCCGCAGGCCCGCCAGCGCGGGCAGACCGCTCACATAGCGCGCCTGCGGCTGTGGCCAGGGTTCGAAGCGCGCCTGCGGCGTGCGCAAGGCATCTTCACGCAGCGGCTCGGCCTGCGAGCGCCGCTGCGTGCGCCGCTCCTCAAAGAACGCACGCAGCAGCTCGGCGCACGGCTGTGCAAGGACGCCACCGGTCACGCGCGTGCGGTGATTGAGCCGCACATCGGCAAACGGGTTCGCCACCGAGCCCGCGGCGCCGGTCTTGGGGTCGGGCGCACCGAACACCACGCGGGCCAGCCGCGCGTGCAGCATGGCTCCGGCGCACATCAGGCACGGCTCCAGCGTGACGTAGAGCGTGCAGCCCTCGAGCCGGTAGTTGCCCAGCGCGCGGGCTGCGCCCCGTAGCGCCAGGATTTCGGCATGCGCGGTCGGATCGTGGTGCGCCCGCGGGGCGTTGGCACCCGTGGCCACCGCGACACCGTCCTGCACCACGACCGCGCCCACCGGCACCTCGCCCGCCTGCGCCGCCGCGCGCGCCGCGTCCAGCGCGATACGCATCCAGTGCTCGTCATCCGTGAGCGCCGATGGAATGCTCATGACTTTATAGCTGTCAGCGCCCTGCCGGAAAGCGCCAAGAACCTATTTCATTGCTCATCTTCCGGCATGGGCCGAGCCTGCTGCATCAGCGTCTCTACCTGCTGGCGCACCTGCTCCTGTACCTGCCGACTTTGCTCACGCACGGTGCTTGCACCCACAGGCGCGGGCGCCCCGGAAGGCGCGGCAGTCGGCACCTGCACGCGCGTGGCGCGCAGTTGCTGCTTCGCAAGCACGGCCACCAGAGCCAGCGCCACGAGCAAGCCCACGAGTCCGATCCCAAAACGCATCCCGCACTCCTGTCCATTCACATCCGGTGGCCCCGTCCGGGCGCGCCGACGCAACCGTTCGCACCCCAGAACACCGCCACTGTAGGGCACACGCGCCTGCAGGCCGTGGTGCGGGAACGCGGCATAAGCACATCACCAACCCGTCTTTTCGATCGCCGCAGCGTACCTGCACAATAGCGGCTTTTTCCAAGAACGAGGCTGCGCACATGCATATCGACACCCTGGCCATCCACGCCGGTTACACCCCCGAACCCACGACCAAGTCGGCTGCGGTGCCGATCTACCAGACCACGTCCTACGTGTTCGACAGCGCGCAGCACGGCGCCGACCTGTTCGACCTGAAGGTGCCGGGCAACATCTACACGCGCATCATGAACCCCACGACCGACGTGCTGGAAAAGCGCGTGGCGGCGCTCGAAGGCGGCGTGGCGGCGCTGGCGTTTGCCTCGGGCATGTCGGCCATCACGGCGGCGATCCAGACGATTGCCGAGGCGGGTGACAACATCGTCGCCGCCAGCACGCTCTACGGCGGCACCTACAACCTGTTCGCCCACACCTTCCCGCAGCAGGGCATCACGGTGCGCTTTGCCGACCCGCGCAAGCCCGAGAGCTTCGGCGCGCTGATCGACGAGCGCACCAAGGCCGTCTTCTGCGAATCCATCGGCAACCCGCTGGGCAACGTGACCGACATCCGCGCGCTCGCCGACGTGGCGCACGCGCATGGCGTGCCGCTGATCGTGGACAACACCGTGCCCAGCCCCTACCTGCTGCGCCCGATCGAGTACGGCGCCGACATCGTCGTGCACGCGCTCACCAAGTACCTCAATGGCCACGGCAACAGCATCGGCGGCATCATCGTCGACAGCGGCAAGTTCCCTTGGGGCCAGCACAAGGCGCGCTTCAAGCGCCTGAACGA
>JAIXLP010000091.1:65554-77370 GCA_026954015.1 Burkholderiales bacterium
AGCGCCGGGGTGAGCGAGGGGATGATTCGCCTGTCGATCGGCATCGAGCACATCGACGACCTGCTGGCCGATCTCAACCAGGCGCTGGAAGCGGTCTGACGCGCGGCGCTGCTGCCCGTCATGGGCGGGCAGCAGCGTTTGCGGATGTCAGTGGATCCACTGCGGCAGGAAGGTGGATATCGCCGGCACGTAGGTGATGACCGCGAGGAAGGCGATCAGGAGCAGGGTCCACGGAAGCGCCGCGCGCACCACGTGGCCTATGCTCATGCCGGTGATGCCCGAGGTGACGAACAGGTTCAGCCCCACGGGCGGCGTGATCATGCCGATCTCCAGGTTCACCACCATGATGATGCCCAGGTGCACGGGGTCGATCCCCATCTGCTGCGAGATCGGGAACAGGATGGGCGCAAGTATCAGGATGATGCCCGTGGGCTCCATGAACATGCCGGCCACGAGCAGCAGCAGATTCACCACGACAAGGAACTGCCACGGCGCCATGCCCATGCCGACGATGGATTCGGCGATATGCTGCGGGATGCGCTCGGTGGTGAGCACGTGCGCGAACAGCAGCGCGTTGGCGATGATGAACATCAGCATCACCGTGACCTTGGCCGATTCGAGCAGCACACCCGGCACCTCGCCCCATTTCAGGTCGCGATAGATGAAGACCGCGACGACGAAGGCATAGACCGCCGCGACCGCCGCGGCCTCGGTGGGCGTGAACACGCCGCCGTAGATGCCCCCGAGGATGATGACAACCAGCAGCAGGCCCCAGAGCGATTGGCGCCCCGCCGTCAGCACCTCGCCCAGGCTTGCGCGCGGCTGACGTGGCAGTTTGAGCACGCGGGCGCGCCAGTAGATCGCCACCATGAGCAGCAGGCCGAGCAGGATGCCCGGCACGATACCCGCGATGAACAGCGCGCCCACCGAGGTTTCGGTCACCGCGCCATAGACCACCATCACGATGGATGGCGGAATCAGGATGCCGAGCGTGCCGGCGTTGCAGATCACACCCGCGGCGAACTCCTTCGTGTAGCCCACCTTGACCATGCCCGCGATCACGATCGAGCCCACGGCCACGACCGTCGCGGGCGAAGAGCCCGAAACCGCCGCGAACAGCATGCACGCGAGCACCGACGCCATGGCCAGGCCGCCAGGGAAATGCCCCACGCAGGCATTGGCGAAGCGGATCATGCGCCGCGCCACGCCCCCCGTGGTCATGAAGGTGCCGCCGACGATGAAGAACGGGATCGCGAGCAGCGTGTAGTGCTCCGAGGTCTCGTATATCTTGAGCGTCATCGACGCGAGCGAATCGTTGGTGAACCCCAGGATCACCGTGAGCGAGGACAGCCCCAGCGCCACGCCCACGGGCATGCCCATGAACATGAAGATGAAGAGCAACGCGAAGAGGACGAGCGTGTTCATGCGTGGTCCTCCATCTCTTCGCGCATCTTGAGCGCATCCTGCACCTCGTCACCGAGCAGGTGCACGTCGCGCCCCGTGATGAGCTTCCAGAAGATGATGCCGAAGCGCACCGCAAGCAGCACGAACCCGATCGGCAGCACGATCTTGGGCATCCACTGCGGGATCGGGATGTCCTGCATGTACACGCCCACTGCGTAGAGCTTGGAGATGTACTGCCAGCCGCCGAACACGAGAATGCACGAATACAGCACGCACAGCGCGGTCGCGACCACCGCGACCACGTGCGCCACCCTGGCGCTCAGCAGGCGGGTCAGCACGTCGATGCCGATGTGCGCGCTCACGCGCACGCCGTAGGCAGCGCCGATGAAGATCAACCAGGCGAACAGCACGCTGGTGAATTCCATCGCCCAGGTGAAGCTGTAGTTGAAGACGTAGCGTGCGACGACCTGGCCAAAGGTGACCAGGGTCATGCCCGCCAGCATCGCTGCGAGGAAGTACTCCTCGAATCGATCGATCCAGCGCATGGTGTGTCTCTCGTGGAGGTCAAAAAAAGCGGCCCATCGTGCGGGCCGCCCTGTACGCTCATCGTGTCCGATGCGCCGTGGTTACCGGTTCGACTTCTGCGCCGCCGCAATCAGGTCGGCGCCGATGTCGCCCTCGAACTTCTTGAGCACCGGCTCCATCGCCTTGCGCCAGGCCGCGACGTCGTCCTTCGTGAGCTGCTGAATGCGCGCCTTGCCGGCTTCGCCGATCAGCTTCTTGTCGCGCGCATTGAAGTCGCCCGCGAGTTTGTTGCCGTATTCGGTCGCCTCGGCCATCGCCTCGGCGAGGCCCTTGCGCACGTCGGGCGGCAGGCCGTCCCACCACTTCGAATTGGTGACCACCATGTAGTCGATCACGCCGTGGTTGGACTCGGCGATCGTCTTCTGCACTTCGTGGAACTTCTGCGAGTACATGTTCGACCAGGTGTTCTCCTGACCATCGACCACGCCGGTCTGCAACGCCTGGTAGACCTCGCCGAACGCCATCTTCTGCGGGTTGGCGCCCATCGCCCGGAACTGCGTCTCCAGCACGTCAGAGGCCTGGATACGGAATTTGAGGCCCTTCACGTCCTCGGGGCGCTCAAGCTTGTCCTTGTTGGTCGACAGCTGCTTGAGCCCGTTGTGCCAGAACGCCAGCCCCTGCAGGCCGCGGGGTTTGATCGAGTCCAGCAGCGACTGCCCCGCCGCGCTGTGCTGGAAGCGGTCGACCGCCTCCATGTCGTCGAACAGAAAGGGCAGATCGAAGATCTGGATCTTCTTGGTGTAGCGGTCGAACTTGGAGAGCGACGGCGCGATCATCTGCACGTCCCCCAGCAGCAGCGCCTCCATCTCCTTGCCGTCGCCGAAAAGCTGCGAGTTGGGGAACACCTGCACCTGCACCTTGCCGGGCAACTTGGCTTCTGCCAGCTCCTTGAACTTGAGCGAGGCCTGGCCCTTGGGCGTCTTGTCGGCCACCACGTGGCTGAACTTGATGACGATGGGCGACTGCGCCCGCGCGATGAAGGGCGCGCCGCCCAGACCCACGGCGGACAACGCCGCCAGCACCGGACGCCGACCCATCTTGACCGATTCGCTCATGAATATCTCCTGCCTTGAAAGATAAAGAATGCCGGGCGCACGGCCCGGTCGTCGATGAAGCCCGATTCTGTGGGATCACGCCCTCTACGGTACCCGGAAAAACCCTGCCGACAACATGCCTAGTGTGCTCAACGCGACATGAGCGCCCACGTTCGTCCGCATCAGATCGCCCTGGCCGCGCGCAGCGCCGCAATCTGCGCATCGCTGCGGCCGAGCTCGCGCAGGATCGCGTCTGTGTGCCCGCCCACGCCCGGCACCGCATCCATGCGCGGCGCGTAGGCGTTGCTGCGCCCCGGCGGCAGCAGCGCCGGGATCTCCCCCGCGGGCGAGCCCACCTGCGCCCAGCGCTCGCGTGCGGCCAGTTGCGGGTGGCGCCACAGGCCGGCCATGTCGTTCATGCGCGCGTTGGCAATGCCCGCCGCATCCAGCCGCGCCTCGACCTGCGCCGTCGTCATGCCGGCGAACGCCTGCACGATGAGGGCCCTGAGCTCGTCGCGGTGGGCGCTGCGCCGTGCGTTGGCGTCAAAGCGCGGGTCGGTGGCCAGCGGCGCATCATCCAGCACCTGCTCGCAAAACGCCTTCCACTCGCGTTCGTTTTGCAGGCCCAGCATCACGGTGCCGCCGTCGCCCACGGCAAACGGCCCGTAGGGGTAGATGCTTGCGTGGCTGGCGCCGGTGCGCGGCGGCGGCGGCGCGCCTTCGAAGGCGTAGTACATCGGGTAGCCCATCCACTCGGCGAGCGATTCGAGCATCGATACGTCGATCGCGCTGCCCACGCCCGTGCGCCCGCGCAGCAGCAGCGCCGAGAGGATGCTGGTATAGGCGTACATGCCCGCGGCGATGTCGGCGATGGAGCAGCCGGCCTTGCTCGGCGTCTCGGGCGTGCCGGTGACGGAGAGAAACCCCGCCTCGCTCTGGATCAAGAGGTCGTAGGCCTTCTTGTCGCGATACGGCCCGTCCTCGCCGTAGCCCGAGATATTGCAGACGATGAGCCGCGGGTGCGCGGCGTGCAGCGCATCGAACGACAGCCCCATGCGCGCCGCCGCGCCCGGTGCGAGGTTTTGCAGCAGCACGTCGGCGCGACCCAGCAGCTCGGTGAGCACTGCGCGCGCGGCGGGCTGCTTGAGATCGAGCGCGAGGCTTTCCTTGCTGCGGTTGATCCAGACGAAGTGCGAGGCCTCGCCGCGCACGCGCTCGTCGTAGGCGCGCGCGAAGTCGCCGCTGCCGGGGCGCTCGACCTTGATGACACGCGCGCCCAGGTCGGCGAGCTGGCGCGACGCGAACGGCGCGGCAACCGCGTGTTCAAGCGAGACGACGGTGATGCCGTCCAGGGGCCGCAGGGGTGGTTGACTCATCTTGTGATAGCTGCTCGCGCTTGCCAGACAAGCGTTGTATCCGTTTTTTGTTTAGAAAGATCGTGGCAGGCCCAGGAGGTGCTCGGCCACGTAGCTGAAGATCATGTTGGTGGAGATCGGCGCCACCTGGTACAGGCGGGTTTCGCGGAACTTGCGCTCCACGTCGTATTCGCAGGCAAAGCCGAAGCCGCCGTGAAACTGCAGGCAGGCGTTGGCTGCCTCCCAGCTCGCCTTGGCGGCGAGGTACTTGGCCATGTTGGCCTCGGCCCCGGCGTTCTGGTGCGCGTCGATCTTCTCGCAGGCCTTCCAGCGCATCAGGTTGGCGGCTTCGAGCTCGATGTAGCTTTCGGCGATCGGGAACTGCACGCCCTGGTTCTGGCCGATCTTGCGGCCGAACACCACGCGCTCGTTGGCGTACTTGGTGACCCGGTCGATGAACCAGTAGCCATCGCCGATGCACTCGGCGGCGATCAGCGTGCGCTCGGCGTTCAGGCCGTCGAGCAGCGTCTTGAAGCCCTGGCCTTCGGGGCCGAGCAGGTTCTCCTCGGGCACTTCGAGCTGGTCGAAGAACAGCTCGTTGGTCTCGTGGTTCACCATGTTGGGGATGGGGCGCACGGTGAGGCCGTGGCCGATCGCGCTCTTGAGGTCGATCAGAAAGCAGCTCAGCCCCTCGGAGCGCTTTTTCACCTGCGCCAGCGGCGTGGTGCGCGCCAGCAGGATCATCATGTCGCTGTGCTGGATGCGGCTGATCCAGACCTTCTGGCCGTCGACCACCCAGCGCCCGTCCCTCTTCACCGCGGTGGTCTTGAGCTGCGTGGTGTCGCTGCCCGTGGTCGGCTCGGTCACGCCCATGGACTGGATGCGCAGCGTGCCGTTCGCGATCCGCGGCAGGTAGCGCTGCTTCTGCGCCTCGCTGCCGCTGCGCACGATGGCGTTCATCACGTACATCTGGCCGTGGCAGGCGCCGGAGTTGCCGCCGCTGCGGTTGATCTCTTCCATGATGACCGACGCCTCGGCCATGCTCAGGCCCGAGCCGCCGTACTCCTGCGGGATCAGCGCCCCCATCCAGCCCGCTTCAGTGAGCGCCTGCACGAACTCGTCGGGGTAGCCGCGTTCGGCGTCGATCTTGCGGTGGTAGTCGCCCGGGAACTGCGCGCACAGCGCGCGCACCGCGTCGCGGATTTCGTGGTGGTCGGTCGGAGGAGCAATCATGGGCTGGTTTTTGCTATGACTTGAAGAGCTGTCAGCGCTTGACGGGTAAGCGCTGGAGCCATGAAACGTTCAAAATTCGGCCATGCCCTGCATGGTGCGCCAGCCTTCGTGGTCATGCGCCCAGAGCGCGACCTGCTGGCCATCCGGCGACGGCGCGCCGTTCACGTGGAAGGGGTGCAGGTCGAAGGTCGGGCGCACCGCGCGGAATTCGAAACGGCGCACGAAGCGCTGCGGCGCGTGGCGCCGCACCAGGTCGAGCAGCAGCGTGGCGATCAGCGGGCCGTGCACGACGAGGCCGGGGTAACCCTCCACTTCCGTCACGTAGCTGCGGTCGTAGTGGATGCGGTGGCCGTTGAAGGTGAGCGCGCTGTAGCGAAACAGCAGCACCGGGTCGGGCACGATCTCGCGCCGCCAGGGTGCATCGGTGGCGGCGGCCTGCGGCGCGGGGGGCTGTGCGCCCGCGAGCGGGGCCGCGCGGTACACGATGTCGTGTTCTTCGGTGAGCGCCAGGCCCCGTGCGTTGTGCACCTCGTGGCGCACGAGCACGAAGACCATCTCGCCGCTGCGCCCGCTCTTGTGCGTGACCGAGACGATGCGCGAGACGCGCCGCGCGGCGTCGCCCACGCGCAAGCAGTTGTCCGCTTCCCAGCTCAGGCGCCCGCCCGCCCACATGCGCCGTGGCAGCGGCACCGGCGGCAGGAAGCCGCCGCGCCGGGGGTGGCCGTCGGGGCCGAGCTCACCCTGCGGCGCCTGCGGCAGGAAGTACAGCCAGTGGCCCAGCGGCGGCACCACGTCGCCCGGCCGCGGCGGCGCATCGGCGCGGTCAAGCAGTGCCGCCCATCCCCGCAGCGGCGCCGCGGTGATGTCGTCGTGCAGCGCTTCGGTGCGGCCGACCCAGGTGCACAGATGCGACAGCACCTCTTCGGTGATCTCACGGGCGGCGGCGGTGCTGGGCGGCATGGCAGCGAATGTAGCGCGCAACGCGAGGCGCGCCTAGCCGGGGGATGCTGCCGTATCCGCCCCGGCCGAATCCGCCCCTGCTGCATGCCAGCCCCCGCCGAGTGCCTGCACCAGAGCCACCGCGGCCTGCTGGCGCTGCAGTTGCAATTGCATCAGCGTGCGCCGGGCCGAGAGAGCGCTGGCCTGCGCGCTCACCACGTCGGTGTAGGCGGAGATGCCCGCCTGGTAGCTGTTCATGATGCGCTGCTCGGCGCCCGCGGCCGCCTCGGCAGCGGCCTTCTGGTGGTCGATCTGCGTGGCGAGCGCAGCGAGCGCGGTGAGCTGGTCTTCCACCTGCCCCATCGCGGTGAGCGCGGTCTGGCGGTAGCTTGCGCTCGCGCCCTCGTGCGCGGCCACCGCCTGCGCCAGCGCCGCGTCGCGCGCGCCCGCGTCCAGCAGCGTCTGCGCCAGCGCCGCGTCGCGCGCGCCCGCGTCCAGCAGCGTCTGCGCCAGCGCCGCGCCCAGCGACCAGGCGAGCGTCGGCGCCGAAACCAGCCGCGCCAGGTCGCTCGCGCCGCCGCCCACGCTGGCGCTCAGCGTGAAGCTTGGAAACCATGCCGCACGCGCCACGCCGATGCGCGCGTTGGCCGCGGCCACGGTGCGCTCGGCGGCGGCCACGTCCGGGCGGCGCAGCAGCAGCTCGGACGGCACGCCCGGCGGCACCGCGGGCACCCGCGCCACCCACGGCGCAGCGGGCAGCGCAAAGGCCGCGGGCGGACGGCCGAGCAGCAGCGCGATCGCGTGCTCGTACGTGGCGCGGCTGCGCGCCAGGCTCGCGCGGGTGGAGCGCGCGCCCGCCAGCTGGCTCTGCGCCTGCAGCAGGTCGGTGTGCGCGGCGATACCCGCCGCGTAGCGGTTGCCGGTGATCGTGGCGGCGCGCTCGTAGCCGACGATGATCTCGTCCATCAGGCCGATTTCGGCATCCGCCTCGCGCAGGCTGAAGTAGGCCTGCGCGAGGCTCGCCTGCGCCGCCAGGCGCGCGCCCGCCAGATCGGCCTCGCTCGCCTGCAGACTCGCCTGCTGCGCGCGCGCGGCGTCGCCCAGGCGCTGCCAGAGGTCCGGAGCCCAGCTCGCGTTCAGGCCGAGCGAGGCGGATCCGCCCGCGGACGAGCCGCTGCGCTGCGTGCCCAGTTGCGCGCCCACGGTGGGCGCCAGCTGCGCGCGTGCCTGGGTCAGCAGCGCCTGCGCCTGCGCCACGCTGGCCACCGCCAGCGCGATATTCTGGTTGCCCGCCTCGACGCCCGGCACGAGCGCATCGAGCTGCGCATCGCCGAACATCGCCCACCAGCGGCCCGATTGCCAGTCCTGCCGCGCGCCCGCGTCCACCCAGCCCGCGGGGGCCTCGGATTTCCACTGGTCGGTGAGCGCCAGCGTCGGCACCTCATCGGGCGGCGCCAGGCTCGCGCAGCCAGCCAGCACGGCGCCGACCAGCGCGCACGCCAGCGCGATCCGGGCCGGGCAACGGGTTCCATGCATCACGATCTCCCCTTGGCGAGATGCTCCACCGGCGGCGCGGGCTGGCCCGTGCGGACCCCGACTGCCGCGTGGCAATGTAAAAAAAGATGAAGCAGACGGCCAGACGCACCGCTCACGCGTTGAGCACTGCGAGGCAGTCCCGCCGTGCACGCCATCCCGACGCAGCGCATCGGCGGGCCGCCCAGCAAAGGAGCCCATGATGTCCATACGATTTTCCTGCACCGGCGCGCTGCTCGCCGCAGCGCTGGCCACCGGCTGCGCCGTGGTACCCGTGCCTGCATCCGCGCCGGTCGCGTCCGGCGAAATCTATGCACCCGTGGCGCCGCCCCCACCACAGTACGAAGTCGTTCCGGCCGTCCCGTTTCCTGGCGCGGTCTGGATAGGCGGGTACTGGAACTGGGAAGGCCGGCGCCACGTGTGGGTCCCGGGGCGCTACGTCCGGCCCCGCCCAGGCTACCACTGGCAGGCCTCACGCTGGGTGCAGCGTCCGAACGGCAGCTGGTCGCTGCGCGCGGGCGGCTGGGTGCGTTGATCCACATGGTCAATTGACGGCGAGCGCGGCGCCCTGAATTGCGCCGCGCCGCCCACGCAGCCGGTCCAGCAGCACGTACACCACGGGCGTCGTGAGCAGCGTGAGCACCTGGCTCGCGAGCAGGCCGCCAACGATCGTCACCCCCAGGGGCTGGCGCAGCTCGGCGCCTTCGCCGAAACCGATCGCCAGCGGCAGCGCGCCCAGGCCCGCCGCCAGCGTGGTCATGAGAATCGGGCGAAAGCGCAGCAGGCAGGCCTCGCGCACCGCCTGCGTCGCGGTGAGGCCGCGCGTGCGTTCGGCTTCGAGCGCGAAGTCGATGATGAGGATGGCGTTCTTCTTGACGATGCCGATCAAGAGGAACACGCCGATCAGCGCCATCAGCGAAAACTCCATCCTGAGCAGCAGCAGCGCCAGTACCGCGCCGAAAC
Source organism: Burkholderiales bacterium (assembly GCA_026954015.1). Classification (GTDB taxonomy): domain Bacteria; phylum Pseudomonadota; class Gammaproteobacteria; order Burkholderiales; family Burkholderiaceae_C; genus Comamonas_C. The sequence continues at coordinate 74,601 of JAIXLP010000091.1, forward strand.
CGGCGCTCGGCAGCGTGGTGAGCACGGTGAGCGGATGGATCAGGCTCTCGTAGAGCATGCCGAGCACGATGTAGATCACGACCACCGCCGCCGCGATGAGCAGCCCCTGCTGGGACTGCGTCTGCTGCGACTGCGCCAGCGCCCCGCCGAATGCGCCGCGCACGGCGTTCGGCATGCCGATCGCGTCCACCGCCGCGAGCACCGCGTCCCGACCCTGTTCCACCGAAATGCCATCGGCCAGGTTGAACGACAGCGTGCTGGAGAGCTCGCCGCCATCGTGAAAGACGCTGGCGGGCACCGCGCGCTCGGAAAAATGCGCGAACTCCGACAGCGGCACCATGGTGCGCGCGGCAAGCGAGACGGGCTGCCCGGTCGAGGCGCTGCGCAGTGCCGGATTGACCGAGGTGCCGCCCTGCGCGCCCGCTGGCACGTACACGTCGCGCAGCACCTCGGGTGACCGGGCGTAGCGCGGCGCCCACTCCATCACCACGGTGTACTGGTTCAGGTCGCTGTACATCGTCGCCACCTGGCGCTGGCCGAAGGCGTTGTACAGCGCGGCGTCCACCGCGGCGGGCGTGACGCCCAGGCTCGCGGCTTTGGCGCGGTCGATGTCGACGAAGGTCTCGACGCCGTTGTCGCTCATATCGTCGTCCACGTCGGTCAGGCGCCCGTCGCGCTTGAGCTGCGCGGCGAGCTTGAGCGTCCAGGTCTTCAGGTCGGCCGCGCTGTCGGCCTTGAGCGTGTACTGGTAGGTGGAATTGCTGCTTCTGCCGCCCATGCGCAGCTCCTGCGCGGGGTTGAGGAACACGCTCAGGCCGGTGATGCGCGCAAGTTGCGGGCGCAGGCGATTGATGACGGTACGCGTCTTCTCGCCCTTGGGACGCTCTTGCGCCGGCTTGAGCGCGCCGAACAGAAAGCCGCCACCCGAGCGGCCACCGGAGAACGCGGCCACGGTGCCCACCGACGGGTCGGCGCCGATGATGTCGGCCACCTGCTGCAGCTTGTCGCCGAACGCGGCGGTGGAAATGCTCTGGTCGGCGCGCAGCCCGGCGAAGAACTGGCCGTTGTCCTGGTCGGGGAAAAAGCCCTTGTCGATCGCCGTGAACAGGTAGCCGTTGAGCCCGATCACCACCGCCAGCACCAGCATCACGAGCCACGGAAACGCCAGCGACCAATCCAGCGCGCGGCTGTACGCGCGCGCGAGCCGCTGCTGCAGCCCCGTCAGGCGCGCGCGCAGCCAGCCCGCGGCGCTGCGCCGCTCGGGCGCCGCGCTGCCCTGCGCGGGCAGCAGCAGGGCGCACAGCATGGGCGTGGTGGTGAGCGAGACCACGAGTGAAATCAGCACCGCCACCGACAATGTCACCGCGAACTCGCGAAACAGCCGCCCCGGCTGCCCACCCATGAACAGCAGCGGGATGAACACCGCCACGAGCGAGACGCTGATCGTGAGCACCGTGAAACCCACCTCGCGCGCGCCCTCGAGCGCCGCGCGGCGGCGTGCCACGCCCTGCTCCAGGTGGCGCGTGATGTTCTCGATCACGACGATCGCATCGTCCACGACGAAGCCCGTCGCCACCGTGAGCGCCATCAGTGTGAGGTTGTTGAGCGAATACCCGAGCAGCGCCATCACCGCGAACGTGCCCAGCAGCGATACCACTGTCGCGACGGCCGGAATCACCGCGGCGCGCAGGTTGCGCAGAAAGAGCCCCACCACCACCACCACGAGCAGCACCGCGATCACGAGCGTGATCTCCACCTCTTGCACCGACGCGCGCACCGAGCCCGTGCGATCGACCGCCACCTGCAGCGACACGTCCTGCGGCAGTTGCGCGCGCAGCTGGGGCAGCAGCGCGTCGATCGCATCGGCGGTTTCGATCAGGTTGGCATCGGGCTGCTGCGTGACGTTGACGATGATGGCCGACTGGCCGTTGAACATGCCGCGCGTGCGCGTGTCCTGCACGCTGTCGAGCACGTTGGCCACCTGCGACAGCCGCACCTCGGCGCCGTCGCGCAGGCCGACGATGAGGTCGTGGTAGTCCGCCGCGCGCAGCCCCGGCGCGGGCGTGAGCACCTGCAGCGCGCGCCCGTCTTCGGCGCCGCCCAGCTCGATCGCACCCTTGGGCCGGTTGGCGTTGCCCGCCTGCAATGCGGCGCGCACGTCGTCGCTGCTGATGCCCAGGTCGTGCAGCGCGAACGGGTTGAGCTCCACGCGCACGGCCGGTTGCGAGCCACCACCCAGCGTCACGTCGCCCACGCCCGGCACCTGCAGCAGGCGCTGGCTCACGATGTTGTTGACCGCGTCGAAGATCTGCCCCGGCGTGCGCGTCTTCGAGGTGAGCGCCAGGATCATGAACGGCTGCGCGGCCGGGTTGGCCTTGCGGTAGGTCGGGCTGGTGCGCAGATTGGCCGGCAGGTCGATGCGCGCCGCGTTGATCGCCGCCTGCACGTCGCGCGCGGCGCTGTCGATGTCGCGATTGAGGTCGAACTGCAGCACCACGCGGCTGGAGCCCACGCTGCTGGAGCTCGTCATCTCGTTGACGCCCGCGATCGTGCCCAGCGTGCGCTCCAGCGGCGTTGCCACGGTGCGCGCCATGTCGGCGGGGCTGGCGCCCGCCATGCTCGCGCTCACGAAGATCACCGGGAAATCCACCGCCGGCAGGCGCGCGACGGGCAGCGTGAGGAAGGCGGCGATGCCGGCAAGGGCCAGGCCTATCGTCAGGAGGATGGTGGCGATGGGGCGCTGGATGAAGGGGCGGGAGAGGTTCATGAG
>JAIXLP010000091.1:78590-122442 GCA_026954015.1 Burkholderiales bacterium
AGCACGATGTAGACGCAGACCACCGCCGCGAGGATGAGCCAGAGCTGGTTGGCAAGCGACTTCTGGTACGCCCCGGCCGCGCCGGTGAAGCGCAGCGTGACCGATCCGGGCAGGCCCGCCTGCTGCGCCATCGCGCGCACCGCCTGCACCGCGGCGCCCAGGCTCACGCCGGGGGCGGTGTCGAAACCCACGGTGGCTGCCGGGTACTGGCCCACGCGCTGCACCGTGACCGGCGCGGGCTCCTCGACGACCTGCGCGAACGACGACAGCGGCGTGGTGCCGCCACCGCTGGTCTTCACCGGCAGGTCACGCAGCGCGTGCAGGCTGGCGGCCTCGTCACGTGCGGCCTCCAGGATCACGCGGTACTGGTTGGTCTCGCTGAAGATGGTGGAGACGATGCGCTGGCCGAAGGCGTTGTAGAGCGTGTTGTCCAGCGTACTCGTGCTCACGCCCAGGCGCGCGGCGGTGTCGCGGTCCACGTGCACCATGGCCGAGGGGCTCGTGGCGCCCGCGCGCGTGGTGGCGTGCCGCACCTCGGCCACGTCGCCCAGGCGCTGCGCCAGGGTCTGCGCCCAGTGGTCGACCAGCGCGGTATCGACGCCCTCCAGGTCGAAGCGGTACTGCGTCGGGCCGGTGTCCGAGTCGATCGTCAGATCCTGCGTGGGCTGCAGGTACAGGCTCACCCCGGCCACCTCGCGCGCCACGCGCTCGCGCAGGCGCTGCATGACGGCGTCCTGCGTATCGCCGAAAAGTTCGTGCGGCGCCAGGTTGATGACGAGGCGCCCCGACGACAGCGCGCTGTTGTTGGCCGCGTCCACGCCGACCACCGAGCTGAGCGAGCGCACCGCGGGGTCTTGCAGCACGATGCGCGCCACCGCGCCCTGCAGCGCCGACATGCGGGCAAAAGAAACGTCGCTCGCCGCCTGCACCTCGCCCTGCAACTGGCCCGTGCTCTGCGTGGGGAACAGGTCTTTCGGAATCAGCACGTAGAGCAGCGCCGTCACCGCGAAGGTGGCAAGCGCCACCCAGAGCGTGAACCCCTGGTGGCGCAGCACCCAGACGAGGCCGGCGTCGTACCAGCGGATCATCGCGTCGATACCGTCCTGCAGCGCGCGCGCGATGCGACCCTGCGCCTCATCGAGCGGCTTGAGGACGCGCGCCGACATCATCGGCACCAGCGTGAGCGAAACCAGCGCGGAAAACAAAATGGTGATCGCCAGCGTGACCGCGAACTCGCGAAACAGCCGCCCTATCACCTCCTGCATGAACAGCAGCGGGATCAGCACCGCGATCAATGACACGGTGAGCGAGACGATGGTGAAGCCGATCTCGCCCGCCCCGGCGAGCGCGGCCTGCAGCGGCGGCTTGCCCATCTCGCGGTGGCGCGCGATGTTCTCGATCATCACGATGGCGTCGTCCACCACGAAGCCGGTGGCAATCGTGAGCGCCATCAGCGAAAGGTTGTTGAGCGAATAACCGAGCAGGTACATCGCGCCCACCGTGCCCAGCAGCGAGATCGGCACCGCGATGCTCGCGATCAGGGTGGCGCGCAGGCTGTGCAGGAAGGCGAAGATCACGAGCACCACCATGACCACGGCCAGCACCAGCTCCATCTCCACGTGCTCGACCGACGCGCGGATGCCCAGCGTGCGGTCGGTGAGCACCGCCAGGTGCACGCTCTGCGGCAGGCCCTGTTCGAGCTGCGGCAACTGGCGCTTGATCGCGTCGGCGGTGGCGATCACGTTGGCGCCGGGCTGGCGCTGCACGTTGATGATGATGGCGGGCGTGAGCGCCGCCGCCGCCTCTGCGCCCGAATGCGGGGCTGCGGGTGTGCCGCCCGCGTCGTGCCGCAGGCCCACCCAGGCGCCGAGCTGGTCGTTTTCCGCGCCGTCGACCACGCGCGCCACGTCCTTCAGGCGCACGGGCTGGCCGCTCACGTAGGCCACGATGAGCTCGCGGTAGTCCTCCGCGGTCAGGAGCTGGTCGTTGGCGTTGATGCTGTACTGGCGCGTGGGCCCGTCAAAGCTCCCCTTGGCGCTGCTCGCGTTGCCCGCGGTGATCGCGCTGCTGATCGCGTCCAGCCCCAGCCCCATCGCGGCCAGCGCCTGCACGTCGCCCTGCACGCGCACGGCGGGGCGCTGGCCGCCCGCGAGCGTCACCAGCCCCACGCCATCGATCTGGCTGATCTTGAGCGCCAGGCGCGTGTTCACCATGTTCTGCACCTCGGTGAGCGGCAGGCTGTCGCTCGTCACCGCCAGTTGCAGGATGGGCGCGTCGGCGGGATTCACCTTGGCGTAGATCGGCGGCGCGGGCAGGTCGGCGGGCAGGAGCGACCCCGCCGCATTCATCGCCGCCTGCACCTGCTGCTCGGCCGCGTCCATCGCCAGGTTGAGCGTGAACTGCAGCGTCACCATGGACACGCCCGCGCTGCTCACGCTGCTCATGCGCGCCAGGCCCGGCATCTGGCCGAACTGGCGCTCCAGCGGCGCGGTCACGGTGCGGCTCATCACGTCGGGACTCGCGCCGGGGTACAGCGTCTGCACCTGGATCGTCGGGTAGTCCACCTGCGGCAGCGCGGCCAGCGGCAGAAAGCGCAGGCCCACGAGGCCCGCAAGCGCGATCGCCACCATGAAGAGCGCGGTAGCGACCGGGCGCTCGATGAACAGGCGCGAGAGGTTCATGGACTACAGGGCTTGGTGGGAAGTGGCCAATGCTCAGCGTGCCGGCGCGCCGGCACGCTGCCCGCCTTGGCCACCTTGACCACCTTGACCACCTTGACCGCGTTGGCGGTGCGCTCTGCCTTTGGTAGCTGCCTGCACTTGCCCACCAAGCGCTGGAGCCGTTTTTTCTTCAGATGGCAGCTGCACCGCGCCGCCGTCCTTCACCCGGTCGCCCCCTTCGGTGACGACGCGCTCGCCCGCCTGCAGCCCCTGCACGATCAGCACCTGGTCGGTCGTCGCCAGGCCCCGCGTCACCGCGCGCATGTGCGCGACGTGCTCCGCATCCACCACGTAGACGTAATCGCCCTGCGGCCCGGTGCGCACCGCAGTGACGGGCACGAGCACGCCGGCATCGTCGCCCAGGCGCAGGCGCGCGTTGACGAACTGGCCGGGGAACAGGCTGCCGTCGGCGTTGGCGAACCGCGCCTTCGCGCGCACCGTGCCGGTGGCGGCGTTCACCTGATTGTCCAGCGTGAGGAACTGCCCCTGTGCCAGGGGCCGCGTGCGGCCGCGGTCGAGCGCCTGCACTGGCAGCGTGCCCGCCTTCTGCGCCGCAAGCACCGCGTCCACGCGGTCCTGCGGCACCGAGAACACCACGTCGATGGGCTCGATCTGCGTGATCGTGGCAATGCCCGTGGCGCTGCCGCCGGAAACCAGGTTGCCCGGATCGACCGCGCGCAGCCCGATGCGGCCCGAGATCGGCGCGCGGATGCTCGCGAAGCCCACGTTCAGCTCGGCTGCGCGCTCGGCCGCCACGTCGGCCTGCACCACGCCTTCGAGCTGGCGCACCAGTGCCATCTGGGTATCCACATCCTGGCGCGCGATCGAATCCTGCGCCAGCAAGGTCTGGTAGCGCGACAGCGTAACCCGCGCGGCGGCGAGCTGCGCCTCGTCCTTGGCGCGCTGGCCGCGCGCCTGCGCCAGCGTCTGCTCGTAGGGCCGCACGTCGATGCGCGCGAGCACCTGGCCCTTGCGCACCATCTGGCCCTCGGTGAACAGCACCTCGGTGAGCACGCCCGAGACCTGCGGCACCAGCGTCGCGGTGACGGGCGGCGTGACCGTGCCCAGCGCGTCCACCACCACCGGCAGCGTGCCCTGCTGCGCCACCACCGCGCCCACCGTGACGCCGCCGCCGCGAGCGCCGCCGCCCGGCGGCCCCCCGCGCCCCGGGCCAAGCGCCGCGCCCGCGACGGGCTGCGGCGCCTTGCTGCGCTGCACCAGCCACCACGCCCCGCCCGCAAGCAGCGCGATGACCACCAGCGTGAGCAGCAGCGCAAGGCCCTTGCGGTGCGGGCGCGGCGCGGCCGCTTCGGGCGTGGGGTGTGGGATGGGTTCGGCCATGGGGATGTTGGAGTTCTGTGCGGCGCCCCGCATCGTAGCGAGCCCGCGCAAGCAGGCGGTATGAAGCCCTTGAAGAAATGTAAAGGCGCAGAGACCCCGGGCCACGAGATCACGCGCCCCGTGCGGACTTTGCACGCGCGCTAGGATCGAAGGCTGCACCACCCCTTGCGAGGAAACACCACCATGAGCGACGACGCACTGCAACTGGGCACCATCACTGCCGCGGGCGGCGGCCACCAGGGGCGCCTCACGCGCACCTTCGAACACCCGCCGGCCAAGGTCTGGGGCATGCTCACCGAACCGGCCTCGATGGCGCAATGGCTGAGCGGCGGCACCATAGAGCAGCGCCTGGGCGGCAAGGTGCGCATCGACTTCGTGGACAGCGGCATCGTGATCGACAGCAGCGTCACCGCCTTCGAGGCGGGTCGGCTGCTCGAATACTCCTGGAGCAGCGGCAGCGAGCCGCAGCGCCCGCTGCGCTGGGAGCTCACGCCCGACGGCGCCGGCACGCGACTCGCGCTCACCGTGGGCGTGCCCGCGGGCGAGGACGCGGCCAAGGCCTGCGCCGGCTTCGAAGGCCACCTGGAGATGCTCGCCGCCGCGCTCGAGGGCGTGCCGATCAAGTTCCCGTTCGAGACCTACATGAAGGCGCGCCAGGGCTACAAGGACATGCTCGCGGGGTGATGCCAAGCCTGCGCGCGGCGCAGGGTCGATGCACAATGGTTCGCGTACACCGCATGAAGAGCAGCCATGAAACGCCGTGACGATCTGCCCGACTGGATGTGGTCCGACGCGCTGGCGGCGCTCGACCGCGCGGAGCAGTTGCACCGCCATCTGTTCCAGCCCGGTCGGCACGCGCGCACGACCACCTGGGAGCCGCCCGTGGACGTGCTCGAAACCGAGCACGACGTGCTGATCTACGTCGCGCTGCCGGGCGTGGACGCGCGCGATGTCTCGGCGGTGATCGACGGCGCGGCGCTCGTCGTCTCGGGGCGGCGCACGCTGCCACCCGCGCTGCGCACCGCGGCCATCCACCGCCTGGAGCTGCCGCAGGGGCGCTTCGAGCGCCACGTCGGGTTGCCGCCGGGTCGCTACGCGGCGGCGGACGTCACGAGCGAACGCGGGTGCCTGGTGATACGCCTGCACAAGATGCCATGACGGACGACACCGGCCACCCACCCGCACCGGCGCCAGACGCTGCTGCCGCGGAGTCACAGCCCTCACCCGCCGCCACGGCCGCGGCCTCCGCGGCGCTGCCGGACGACGCGCTGCTCATCGTCGCGATGCCCGACACGGTGCTGTTCCCCGGCACGGTGTTCCCCATCCTCGTCGGACGCCCGTCGTCGGTGGCGGCGGCCGAACAGGCGCTGCGCGCCGAGCGCCCCGTCGGCATCCTGATGCAAAAGAGCGCCGAGCAGGCCGAGCCCCGCCCGGATGACCTCTACACCACCGGCACCATCGCCAACATCCTGCGCTACGTGACGCTGCCCGACGGCGGTCGCCACGTCGTGGTGCAGGGCCTGCAGCGCTTTCGCGTCAAGGCGTTCGTGAGCGAAGCGCCGCTGCTCGCGGTGCGCGCCGAGCCGCTTGACGAGCCCGAGGCGCACGGCACCGAAATCGAGGCACGCACGCTGCACCTGCGCCAGCAGGCGCTCGAAGCGCTCGAACTGCTGCCCAACGTGCCGCCACCGCTCGTTGCCGCGGTGCAGAACACGGCGGCGCCCGGCGCGCTCGCCGACCTGATCGCCGCCTACATGGACCTGGAGCGCGCCGACCGCCAGGCGCTGCTCGAAACGCTGGAGCCCGGCGAGCGCATCGACAAGGTCTCGGCGCTGCTGGCCAAGCGCATCGAGGTGCTGCGCCTGTCGCACCAGATCGGCGAGCGCACCAAGGCCACGTTCGACCAGCGCCAGCGCGAAGCCGTGCTGCGCGAGCAGATGGCCGCGATCCAGCGCGAGCTCGGCGAAGGCGACGACGACGGCAAGAAGCACGAAGTGGCCGAGCTCACCCAGGCCATCGACGACGCGCACCTGCCGGACGAGGTGGCCGACGCCGCCAAGAAGGAACTCAAGCGCTACGAGCGCATGCCCGAGGGCTCGACCGAGGCGGGCATGGTGCGCACCTACCTCGACTGGCTCACCGCGCTGCCCTGGGCCGAGCCCGAACCGCGCGCCATCGACATAGCCGCCGCGCGCACGGTGCTCGACGAAGACCACTACGGGCTGGAGAAGATCAAGCAGCGCATCGTCGAGTTCCTGGCGGTGCGCAAGCTGGCGCCGCACGGGCGCTCGCCCATCCTGTGCTTCGTCGGCCCGCCGGGCGTGGGCAAGACGTCGCTGGGCCAGTCGATCGCGCGCGCGATGGGGCGGCCCTTCGCGCACGTGAGTCTGGGCGGCGTGCACGACGAGGCCGAAATCCGCGGCCACCGGCGCACCTACATCGGCGCCATGCCGGGCAACATCATCCAGGCGCTGCGCAAGGCCAGGGCGCGCGACTGCGTGATGATGCTCGACGAGATCGACAAGATGGGCGCGGGCGTGCAGGGCGACCCGTCGGCGGCGATGCTGGAGGTGCTCGACCCCGAGCAGAACAACGTCTTTCGCGACAACTACCTGGGCGTGCCCTTCGACCTCTCGCGCGTGGTGTTCCTCACCACCGCCAACATGCTCGAAACCATCCCCGGCCCGCTGCGCGACCGCATGGAAATCATCGAGCTTGCAAGCTACACCGAAAACGAAAAGTTCGAGATCGCGCGCCGCTACCTCGTGCGCCGCGAACTCGAGGCCAACGGCATCGGCGCCGAGCAGGCGAGCATCGCCGACGCGGCGCTGCGCCACATCATCCGCGACTACACGCGCGAGGCGGGCGTGCGCAACCTGCGCCGCGAAATCGGCCGCGTGCTGCGTCACGTGGCCGTGCGCATCGCTGACGGTTCGCAGACGCGCATGGACGTCGCCGAGGCCGACCTCAAGCCCATCCTGGGCGCGCCGCGCTTCGAAAACGAAGTGGCCATGCGCACCGCCACGCCAGGCGTGGCCACGGGCCTGGCCTGGACGCCCGTGGGCGGCGACATCCTCTTCATCGAGGCCACGAGCTACCCCGGCAAGGGCGCGCTCATCCTCACGGGGCAACTGGGCGACGTGATGCGCGAGAGCGTGCAGGCCGCGCTCTCGCTCGTGAAGCACCGCGCCGCCGAGCTTGGCATCGACGACAAGCGGCTCGCCAGGATCGACATCCACGTGCACGTGCCCGCGGGCGCCACGCCCAAGGACGGCCCGAGCGCGGGCGTGGCCATGTTCACCGCGCTCGTCTCGCTGCTCACCAACCGCAGTGTGCGCAGCGACACCGCGATGACGGGCGAGATCAGCCTGCGCGGCCTCGTGCTGCCCGTGGGCGGCATCAAGGAAAAGATCATCGCCGCCGCGGCCGCCGGCATCACCCGCGTGATGCTGCCCGCGCGCAACCGCCGCGACTACGAAGACATCCCCGCCGAGGTGCGCGAGCGGCTCGAATTTTTCTGGCTCGAGCGGGTGGACGACGCGATCGCTACCGCGCTGGAGCAGCCGCGCGCCGCCCGCGGTTCACAAGGTAAATCCCCGGCAAAATGAGTGCGAGCCCCACCGCGTGGTACGCGTGGATGGGCTCGCCCAGCACCAGCCACGCCATCACTGCCGCGTAGGGCGGGCCGAGGTAGAGCACCACGCCCACGCGCGCCGCGCCGAGTTCGCGCAGCATGAAGGTGTAGCCCAGGTAGGCGGCGAAGCCCGGCAGCACCGCCGCTGCCAGCGAAAGCGTGAGTCCCTGCGCCGAGACCGCGGGCAGCGGCCCGGTGGCCGCCTCCCAGAGCGCGAACGGCAGGATCACCAGCACGCCGTAGAAGCTGATGACGCCCAGGCGCGCGGTGTCGGTGAGCGGCGTGCTCCAGCGCTTGAGCAGAATGGTGAAAAACGTCCATGACAGCGTCGCGCCCAGCACCCAGAGGTCGCCCACCGCCCACTGCACGCGCGCGAGTTGCGCCCACTGCCCCTTGAGCACCACGTGCACCACCCCGGCAAAGGCGAGCAGCACGCCCAGCGCCTGCACGCGCGTGAACGGCTCCTTGAGCCACAGGCGCGAGACAACGACGATCATCACCGGCGAGAGCGCGTAGATCAGCGCGAGGTTGGTCGCGCTCGTGCTCTGCCCCGCGATGTAGACCCAGGCGCCGCAGATCCACATGCCAAGCACGCCGAGCACGAGCATGTGGCGCCAGTCGGCGACGATCACGTCCCAATGCGCGCGGATCTCGCGCCACGAGAGCGCGCAGAACGCTGCGCCCGCAAGCAGCCAGCGCTGGCCCGCGAGCATGTTGGGCGCGATCACGCCGGGGGCGCTGCGCGCGATGAGGTAGTTCACGGCCCAGAGCGCGGGCACGAGCACGACGAGCGCGAGCGCCATGTGAAAACGGGAAATCCGCTGCATCGTGGCGGTCAGGACTGCTCTCGGGGTTGCGCGCAGGCGGCGAGCTGCTGCGCCAGTGCGCGCGCGAGCCGCGTGCGCTCTTCGTCGGGCACGGCACGGCCCGCCGTGCGCTCCCAGTGCGCAAAGCCGCGCGCCGGTGCAAGCGTCCGCACCAGCTCGCGCGCGGCGGCGTTGTCGGCAGCCTCGCCCGCCCCGACGCCATCGATGCGCAGTGCCTGCACCGCCGCATGGCCGCGCTGGGCAAGCGCGCCCGCCAGCGTGCACAGGCGCTCGGCCAGCAGCAGCAGCACGGGGTCTTCCACGGTCATCTCGCGCACACCCGCCCAGCGGTTTTCGAGCTTGCGCCACAGCGGCCGCCAGCCGCCCGAGGCCGCGCCGCCCAGCGTTGCGCCCAGCGTAGTGGCGGCGCCCAGCGACAGCCCGGCCAGAGCCACGTCCGCGACCATGCCCAGGCCCGCGCCGATCATGGCGCCCAGTCCCAGGCGCGCACCGGCCTGGCGCAGTGCGTCGGGATTGAACAGGTCGTCCTCCCAGCGGCCCACCACGTCGGGCAGATCGGTGAGCTCGGCGTCACCCGAGCGAAAGGCGTAGAGCGCGAGCAGGTCATCGACGGCGCGGCGCGCGTGGCGGCGCACTTCGTCCTGAAAGCGGCGCACGAAAGCGCGCCGGTGCCCTTCGTCAGCGAAATCCTCGGCGGAGACCACACGGCGCATGGCCGCCACGTCGATCAGCGCGTCGGCCATGATGCGGCTGGCGGCCACATGGCGCTCGCGCGCCGCCTGCGCCAGCGCGCCCGCAATTGCCTGCAGTTGCGCGCGCCGCGTGGGCAGCAGCGCGGCCAGGTCGGTGTAGAGCCGCTGCTCGCTGCCATCGAACGGTGCAACGGCGTCAAACTCGACGCGCGCATGCAGGTTGCACTCGCGCAGTGCGGCGTGCCAGTCGCGCACCCGGCTGGTGGGCGCGCGCACGAAGTTGAGCACCGGCATGATGGGCCGCGCGCACCAGGTGAGCGCCTCGATCTCGGCGCGGTGCTTGGGCAGCACCGGCTCGCGCGTGTCGATCACGAGCATGCCCGCGTCCGCGCCCTGCACCATCGCGCGCAGCACCTTGGCCTCCTGCTCGAACACGCCGCGCGCCTCCGGCCCGGCGAGGAAGGCGCGCACCCGCTCGACGCGCGCCTGCCCCGGCTGGCGGCCCAGGAATTCGAGCAGCGCCACGGAATCTTCCAGCCCCGGCGTGTCGACGAACCGCGCGAGCACCTCGCCGCCCAGGCGCAGCACCACGGCCTCGGCGTGGCGCGTGGTGCCGGGCACGTCCGACACCTGGCCGAAATCCACCTGCCGCGTGAGCGTGCGCAGCAGCGAGGTTTTGCCCGCGTTGGTGTGCCCGACGACGACGATGCTCAGCGGGTCTGGCGGCGTGCGGGTCACTGTGGCACCTCCTGCGCTATCCAATGCGTAGCTGCTTGCGCTTGATCCACAAGCGCTACATCCGAAAAATGCTCGGAATCCAGCCACGCGCGCCAGCGCTCGGCGCCGGTCTCGCCCAGCGGCCAGAGCGCCGTGCGCGCCGCCGCGGCGCCCACTTCGCGCAGAAAGCGGGCGCTGCCGCGGTCGGGGCTGGACGCAGCCTGTACCACGACGAGCAGCGCCGACGGCGGCTGCGCTGCCAGGTGCGCCAGCAGCGCCTCGCGCTCGGCCGCGCTGCCGGCCAGGCGCACCGCGCGCCAGCGTGCCAGTTCGGGCAGCGGCCAGGGCTGCTCGGGCGCAAGCTCGAACCCCACGACGAGGGGCGCGCCCGCGGCGGCGTCGCCCGCGGCACGCGGCCAGGCCAGCACGGCGTCGGCGCCGGGCTGCTCGGGGTCGAGCACCTCGGGCGGCGGCTCCAGCGCGTCGAGCCTGCGCACGATGCGCTGCACCGCCGGGTCGCCCATGTCCACGCCGGGCAGGCGCGCCACCCGCGCGCGCCAGCGCCAGCCGCTGAACGCCGCCAGCAACGCGCGCGGCAGCACGCCGTACACCGCCACGCAGCCCATGAGCCACCAGGCCCAGCCGCGCTGATCGACCGCGCCGCTGGCGCCCGCCTGCCCGACCAGGCGCACCGAGTCCGCGTCGGGCATGGGAAAGCCGAGTGCGGCGGGCAGCGCGCCAGTCCAACGCACGAAGCGTTCGAAGAAATCGGCGCTCAAAATCGTGGTCTCCCAGCTCAGCCGGTACGCCTGGAAGGCGAAGCCGAACGCGAGCACCGCCAGCGTGAGCGTGAGCGAAAGCGCCCACACCGTGTGGCTCAGCGCGCCGGTGAGCCACGGCCACAGCCGCTCGCGGCGCAGCACCTCGTTGAACGCAGCCCAGAGCGCGGGCGCGTGGCGGCCACGGCCTGGCGGCAGGCGCGCCGTGAGGCCCAGCGCCACACGCCCGAGCGAGCAGCCGCCGGCCGCCGCCCCGGCGCCCCAGCGCAGCGCCAGCACGCCTGCGAGCCAGAGCAGCAGCGTGAGCGCATGCAGCCCCAGCAGGCCCACGAAGGCCGCCACCGCGTTGATGCTGCGGTCCGCCGCAAGCACGCCGCGCCCGGCGGCGAACCCGGCCAGCGCCAGCGCCAGCGCCAGCGCCAGTACCACCCAGCCCGTCAGGTGGCGCCAGCGCGCCAGTTCCTCGACCAGACCCAGGCGCTCGCCCAGCAGCCACGCGCGCAAACGCACCTGCTCGGCGCGCGTGGCGGCGCCCTGCCACGCCTGGCGCAGCGCCGCGTTGTCGTCCAGCGCGCCCTCCTGCTCGATGCGCGCAACGGCGGCGGCCACGACGGCGGCGGCCAGCGGGCTGCCCGCCTGGGGCGCGGCGGCGGAAACGGTGGGGCGTGGTTCCATGAAGTGCTGGCGATTATCTTCACCTGCGCCGCCGCGCGTGGGCTGCAGCGCTCGCCGTCGGGGCAAGCCACCACCACCACGCTGGCCTCTCGTTACACCTTCATAATGAGATCCATGCCAGCAGACCCGATTTCCTACACCGCGCGGCGCGTGGACGGACGCGTGCAGTCGTCGCGCAGCGCTGCGCCCGAACTTCCGGCGGCCGCGCCCGCCGGCACGCTCATCGACACGCGCGGCAGGCCGCTGCGCGACCTGCGCATCAGCGTCACCGACCGCTGCAACTTCCGCTGCACCTACTGCATGCCCAAGGAGGTTTTCGGCGCGGGCTACAAGTTCCTGCCGCGCGACGAGGTGCTGAGCTTCGAGGAAATCACGCACCTGGCGCGCATCTTCGTCGCCGAGGGCGTGCACAAGCTGCGCCTGACCGGCGGCGAGCCGCTGGTGCGCAAGGGCGTGGAAAAGCTCGTCGAGCAGCTCGCGGCGCTGCGCACGCCCGCGGGCGAGCCGCTGGACATCACGCTCACGACCAACGGCTCGCTGCTCGAAAAGAAGGCGCGCGCGCTCGCCGACGCGGGCCTCAGGCGCGTGACCGTGAGCCTTGACAGCATGGACGACGCGGTGTTCCAGCGCATGAACGACGTGGGCTTTCCCGTCGGCAAGGTGCTCGCGGGCATCGAGGCCGCGCACGCCGTGGGGCTGGGGCCGATCAAGGTCAACATGGTGGTCAAGCGCGGCACCAACGACCAGGAGATCCTGCCGATGGCGCGGCATTTCCGCGGCACCGGCATCACGCTGCGCTTCATCGAATTCATGGACGTGGGCGCCACCAACGGCTGGCGCATGGACGAGGTGCTCCCGGGCAAGGACGTGATCCGCCTGCTGCAGACCGAATTCCCGCTGGTGCCGCTCAAGGCCACGGCCCCCGGCGAAACCGCCGAGCGCTGGGGCTACGCCGGCGCCGACGGCGCGCACGACCCGCGGCTGGGCGAGGTGGGCGTGATCTGCAGCGTCACGCACCCGTTTTGCGGCGCCTGCAACCGCGCGCGCCTGTCCACCGACGGCAAGCTCTACCTGTGCCTGTTCGCCACCCAGGGGCACGACCTGCGTGCGCTGTTGCGCGGCGGCGCAAGCGACGAGCAGATCGCGCGCGCCGTGGCCGGCATCTGGCAGGGGCGCGACGACCACTACAGCGAACTGCGCGCGAGCCTGCCGCCCGATACGCAGAAGGCCGCGCACCGCATCGAGATGAGCTACATCGGCGGCTAAGCGACCGGTCGCCCACCTCCCACGATGATCTCCCGCAGCCGCATCACCGGACTCGTGCTCGCAGGCGGGCAGGCGCGGCGCATGGGCGGCGAGGACAAGGGCCTGCAATTGCTGCACGGCACGCCGCTGGTGCACTGGGCGCTGGCGCGCCTCACGCCGCAGGTGGGGCCGCTGGCGATCAACGCCAACCGCAACGCCGAGCGCTACCGCGCGTGGCAGGTGCCCGTCTGGCCCGACACGCTGCCCGACCACCCCGGCCCGCTCGCGGGGTTTCTGAGCGGCCTCACCCACTGCGCCACGCCCTGGCTGCTCGCGGTGCCGTGCGACGCGCCCAGGTTTCCGCATGACCTTGCCGAGCGCCTGGTGGCCGCGCTGGAGCAGGCCCGCACCGCCGTGGCGATCGCCAGTGCCATGGACGAGCAGGGCCGGCAGCAGCCGCAACCGGTGTTCTGCCTGATGCACCAGCGTCTGGCGCCCAGCATCGCACGGTTTCTGGCCCACGGCGGGCGCAAGGCCTACGCCTGGGCGCGCGAGCAGGGCTGCGCCATCGCAACGTTTCACGCACCCGACGACGACCCGCACGCCTTTTTCAACGCGAACACGCTCGCCGAGCTGCGGTCGCTCGCGCTGCCATGACGAGCATCCGCGATGCGGCCGCGCAGGTGCCGGGCTACGACCCCGACAACCTGCGCGTGAGCGACGCACAGGCGTTCCTGCGGCACTTCGCGCCCCCCGCGCCGCTGGCAACCGAGCGCGTGGCGCTGCTGCAGGCGCTCGACCGCGTGCTGGCGCAAGACCTCGTCTCACCCATCGACGTGCCCGCGCACGACAACGCGGCCATGGACGGCTACGCCTTCGCCGGCGCCCAGTTGCGCGCGGGCGCGCCGCTGACGCTCACGCCGCTGGCGGGCACGGCGCTCGCGGGCACACCCTGGCGCACGCCGGTCGCGCCCGGCCAGTGCCTGCGCACCATGACGGGCGCCATGCTCGCGCCCGGCACCGACACCGTCGTGCCGCTGGAGCTCACGCAGCCCGCGCCCGACGGCCGCATCACGATCGCCGCCGATGCGCTCGCCCCCGGCGCGCACCGTCGCCCTCGCGGTGAAGACCTGGCGCACGGCGCCACGGCACTCGCGCGCGGCGAGCGCCTCACGCCCGCCGCGCTCGGGCTGGTCGCCAGCCTGGGCATGGACCACGTCACGGTGCTGCGGCGCCTGCGCGTAGCGCTGCTGTCCACCGGCAGCGAAATCCTGCAGCCCGGTGCGGCGCCCCGCCCAGGCGCGGTGTACGACAGCAACCGCCACGCGCTGCACGGCCTGCTGCAGCGTCTGGGCGCGCAGGTGCTCGACCTCGGCGCCGTGCCCGACGACCCGGCGCTGCTGCGCGCCGCCTTCACGCGCGGCGCCACCGAGGCCGACGTGCTCATCACCAGCGGCGGCGCCAGCGTGGGCGACGCCGACCATACGCATGCGCTGATGCGCGAGCTCGCCGACGCCGCGTTCTGGCACCTTGCCATGCGACCGGGCCGCCCGCTCGTGGTCGGCAAGCTGCACGCTGAAATATCATCAAAATCTGCCTCCAGCGCCCAGCAGACAAGCGACAGCAGCTATCAACGCGAGAGCATTCTCTTCGGCCTGCCCGGCAACCCGGTGGCCGCGGTCACCACATTCATCACGCTCGTGCGCCCCGCGCTGCTGCGCCGCATGGGATGCACCTGCTGCGCGCCACCGCCACTGCGCGCCGCGAGCACCGGGCTGCTGCGCAAGAAGCCGGGGCGCACCGAGTACCTGCGCGGCATCGTGCGACAGGGCCCCGACGGCCACCCGCAGGTGGCCGCCGCGGGGCACCAGGGCTCCGGCGTGCTCAGCTCGATGGCGCGCGCCAACGGCTTGATCGTGCTGCACCACGACCAGGGCGACGTGCCGCCGGGCGACCTGGTCGACGTGCTGATGTTCGACGGAGCGACATGACATGCCCTACAGCGCAACCTATCTGACCCAGGCGCCCGCGCGCGAAGCCATGGACCAGTCGCGCGGCGCGGTGCTGCTTGAATTCGGCACGCCCTGGTGCGGCCACTGCGCGCGCGCGGCGCCGCTCGTGCGCGCGGCGCTCGCCAGCTACCCGGAACTCCCGCACGTGAAGGTGCAGGACGGTCCCGGCCAGCGCCTGGGCCGCAGCTTCGGCGTGAAGCTCTGGCCCACGCTCGTGTTCCTTCGGGACGGCGCGGAAGTCGCGCGGCTCGTGCGCCCGCAGACCGAGGGGGCCATCGCCGACGCGCTGGCGCAGATCAGCGCCCATACGGATTAGCTTTCAGGCGGATAGCGAGGCGAGCCGAAGGCAGTGCTGCCGCACGGCAAGGCGAACCAACAACGTCAGACGATTGAAGTCAAATCCGTATCAGTCGTCTTCCAGCGCCACGCCGGGGAACAGCACGTCCGTGTAGCCCAGCAGCGCCAGGTCGCGCATGCGCATGGGGTAGAGCTTGCCCACGAGGTGGTCGCATTCGTGCTGCACCACGCGCGCGTGAAAGCCCTCGGCCTCGCGCGCTATCGGGTCTCCGTACGGATCGCGCCCCACGTAGCGCACGCGCCGCCAGCGCGGCACCCGCCCGCGCAGGCCGGGGATGGACAGACACCCCTCCCAATCGTCCTCCTGCTCGTCGCCCAGCGGCGTCACCACGGGGTTGACCAGCACCGTGCGCGGCACGAGGGGCCGGTCCGGATAGCGCGGGTTGGGCGCGCCGCCGCCGAACACCACCACCTGCAGCCCCACCCCGATCTGCGGCGCCGCCAGACCCGCGCCCTGCGCCGCGCGCATGGTGTCGATCAGATCGGCCACGAGCTGGTGCAGCGCGTCGGTGTCGAACTCGCGTACCGGCTGCGCCACGCGCAGCAGCCGCGCGTCGCCCATCTTCAGAATCTCGTGTATTGCCATGCGGGCGAGCATAGCGCGGGCACAATCGGCGCCGACATGGCAGATCCGCCCGAAATGCCTCCCCCGCTGCCGACGCCAGTGCGCTGGCTGCTGCTGGCGTTCGCGCTGCTGAGCCTGGCCACCGGCATCATCGGCATCTTCGTCCCCGGCCTGCCCACGACGGTCTTCATCCTCATGGCCGCATGGGCTGCGGCGCGCAGCTCGCCTCGCCTGCACGCGTGGCTCTGGCGCCACCGCCTCTTCGGCCCGATGCTGCGCGACTGGGCCGACGGCGGCCACGTGAGCCGCCGCGCCAAGTGGAGCGCCACCGCGGTCATGGCCGCCTCCGCCGCGCTGCTCGCGGTCGTGAACGTACCCACCTGGGCGCGTGCGTTCGCCTGGATCAGCATGGGCTGCGTGCTCACCTGGCTGTGGCTGCGCCCCGAACCCTCTCGAGAAAACCCGAACTGAGTCGCGACGGCGCCCATTTTGCCGTTAGAATTGCGGGCTTGTTCCTCGATAGCTCAGTCGGTAGAGCGACGGACTGTTAATCCGCAGGTCCCTGGTTCGAGCCCAGGTCGAGGAGCCACCGGTACACCGACACACATTGCAAGGGCCTTCATGCGAAGGCCCTTGTCGTTGGTGCGCGGTGCAATGCGCCTGCAACTTGACCGCCCCCGCAGGAACCCCTCGGTTGCGAGCCGACGCCGCAAGCCCCGTCGGCCCTGGCGGCTACGGCCCGACCGGGCCAGCGGTTCAAGGACGCGAGATCGGCGCCCCGCCGTAGACGGACGCGGCATCGATCTTCACGTCGATCACCAGCGGGCGTTTGCGGTCACGCGTGGCGATGGCGTCCATGGCGGTCTTGAGCTCGGCGTTGCTCGTTACGGTCAGCCCCTTGCAGCCGAAGGCTTCGGCAATTTTCGCGAAGTCGCGCGACTGCAGCAGCGAGATGTTCGGGTCCATGTTGTGCGCGGTCAGTGCGATATGTTCGGCCCCGTAGCTGCTGTCGTTGGCGACGACGATGATCAGGTCGAGCTGCTCGGCCACGGCGGTGGCCAGTTCGCTCAGGCCGCTGAGCATGAAGCCCCCGTCGCCCGTGACGAGCAGCGTCGGGCGGTCGCCCGCAGCCCGGGCCGCGCCCATGGCCGTGGCCACGCCGATGCCGATGGACGACAGCCCGTTGCCATCGACATAGGAATGTGGGTTCGGGACGGAAATCGCCTGCCAGAACGCGAACATGAAACGGCCCGACCCCGTGAGGAACACGCGGTCGCGCGGCAGCGCCTGCTCCAGCGCAAACGCGGTCTCGTACAGATCGACGGTGCCGGCCGGCGTCGGATGCGTCAGCGTTTTGCGCGACGTCTTGCGGTAGGTCTCGATCTGCTCGCGCAAATCCTGGGTGCGCCCGCCGGAGCCGGGGATTTCCGCCTCGTCCAGCCACTTGACCATGGCGTCCGCGGTCAGGCCGGGGTCGCCAACCAGGCCGACGGTCACGGGCACGCAGCGACCGATCTCGCTCGCCAGCGGATTGACCTGGACGATGCGCTTGCCGCGCGTGAGGCCCCGGTGCCCCGAGGTGTATTTGTTCAGGCTGGCGCCGAACACGATCAGGCAGTCGGCGCGGCCTATCACGTCCAAGGCGACCTCGTGGCTCACCGTGCCGGAGATGCCGAGGTGGAACGGATCGTCCGCAAACAGCCCCTTCCCGCGCAGCGAGGTGGCCACGGGCGCTTCGATGCGCTGCGCGAAACGCAGCACGGCCGCCTCCGCCTCGGGCGTGCCGATGCCCCGTCCGCCGATCACGACGGGCATGCGCGCGGAGGCAATGATGCCGATCGCGTCGTCCATGTCCTTGCTGCTCGGGATGACGGAGCGCGCGTCGGGGAACCGCAGGTGCGGCTTTTCGTACTCGACCTCCTGCCACTGGAACTCCACCGGCATGTTGAAGACGATGGGCCGGCGCTCGCAATGCGCGCGGTAAAACGCGCGCGCCAGGTCTTCGGCCACGGTCCCCGGACCACGCAACGGTTCGAAGCCCGCGCCCGTGGCGGCCACCAGCGCGGGCTGGTTGACGTTCTGCGCATGCTCGCGGTCGATCACCGGAGTCGCCCCAGCCAGCAGCACCATCGGCGTACCGGCCTTCACGCCCTCAACCAGCGCCGTCACGGTGTTGGTCAGCCCGGGCCCGTGGGTCACCGCGGCCACGCCGACCTGGCCCGACACGCGCGCCCAGCCCTGTGCCATCAGGACCGCGCCGCCCTCGTGAACCGCTGCCGTGTAGTGCCCGGTGGTATCGCGCCGGTAGCTGTCGATCACATAGACACACCCGTCACCCAACACGCCGAACAGCTCGGTACAGCCCATATCGAACAATCCGTGGGCAATGGCTTCATAAACTTTCATGCTTGACTCCTGGTGTCTCGTGGTCGTGGTTTACCGGCACTATCCGGTTCCGCCCCGCCGGGCCCGCAGACGCCGGAGCTCGCCCGGCGTGGACCTGCTTCGGCGCCTGTGTTGCACCCCAGCGGCAGCGACCGATACCGGTGCTTCCTGGTGGCCGGGCACCGATATCGGGCGCGCAGCTACACCTGCGCGGATTCTGCATCGCTTCCACTAACTGCAGTTACCGAAGAGGTTGTTCGCCCAAAAACGCGGTCCTGGGCGATGCAGTCAGTTCTGGCGGTAGGGTTACGCCCAGAAGCAAAAGCCCCTGCGCGAGGGGCTTGGAACATGGGGCCTGCACGAAAATTTCTGGTCGGGGTGAGAGGATTCGAACCTCCGGCCTCTACGTCCCGAACGTAGCGCTCTACCAGGCTAAGCTACACCCCGATCGCCTTGCCGGAGACCACCCTCTTCAGGAAGTGCGATCCAGCAGCGAAGTCGCTAATTGTAGCAGCGCGCTGGTATAGGAATTGGCGGGAAGCGCGGATAACGCATCAACAGCTTCCTGTGCCTGTGCCACGGCAGCGGCGTGGGTTGCGCGCATCGCGTCGGTGTCGCGCACGACTGCCGCGACGGCGTCGAGTTCGTCGGTGGAACCGGCCTCGATGACGCGGCGCAGCATCGCCTGCTGCGCCGCGGTGCCGCGCTGCATCGCGACAATGAGCGGCAACGTCATCTTGCCCTCGCGCAGGTCGTCGCCGAGGTTCTTGCCCATCACCTGCACGTCACCCTCGTAGTCGAGCGCATCGTCGATCACCTGGAACGCGGTGCCCAGCGCGCGGCCGTAGGTCGCGCAGCGCTCCTCCACGTCGCTGGGGCTGCGCGCGAGCACGGCGGCCAGGCGCGCGCTCGCCTCGAACAGCTTGGCCGTCTTGGAGCGGATCACCTCCAGGTAGCCCGCCTCGGTCAGCGCCGCGTCGTGCGTGTTCACGAGCTGCTGAACCTCGCCCTCGGCGATCACGTTGGTGGCGTCGGCCAGGATGCGCATCACGCGCATGTCCCCGCTTTCCACCATCATCTGGAAGGCGCGCGAGTACAGGAAATCGCCGACCAGCACGCTCGCCGGGTTGCCGAAGCGCTCGTTGGCAGTCGCGCGGCCGCGGCGCAGGGTGGAGGCGTCCACCACGTCATCGTGCAGCAGCGTCGCCGTATGGATGAACTCAACCACCGCGGCGAGGTTGAAGCGCTGCGCGCCGGTGTAGCCGAGCGCGCCGCTCATCAGGAGCAGCAGCGCCGGGCGCAGGCGCTTGCCGCCCGCGCGGATGATGTAATGCGCCACCTCGCCCACGAGCGCCACGGAAGAATCGAGGCGCGCCGCGATGACCCGGTCCACCTCACGCATGTCGTCGGCGATCAACGCCAGAGCGGCGTAAGTGCTGGGTGCTGAGGTACTCAAGGTGCTCCGTGCCTGCGGCGGTGTAAGCCAGCGGGCGATTATAGGAAGCCCCCCGGGCCTCCATACGCATGGCGACACGTTTGCGCCGTGGGGATGCAAGTGCATCCTGTACAATCACCGGTTCTGCAAAAATCCGTTTGCAGAGCTTTTGCAAAAAAGAGGTTTACATGTACGCGGTCATAAAAACCGGTGGCAAGCAGTATCGCGTTGCCACTGGCGAAAAAATCAAGATAGAACAGATTGCTGCGGAAGTAGGCCAGGAGATCGTGCTCGACCAGGTTCTGGCTGTCGGCGACGGCAGCGAACTCAAGGTGGGCGCACCCCTGGTGACGGGCGCAAGCGTCAAGGCCACGGTCGTGGCACATGGCAAGCACGACAAGGTGCGCATCTTCAAGCTGCGCCGTCGCAAGCACTATCAGAAACACCAGGGCCATCGCCAGCAGTTCACCGAACTGCAGATCACCGCGATCGCCGCCTGAACCCAGGGAGTTGAAGTCATGGCACACAAAAAAGGCGGCGGCTCGACGCACAACGGGCGCGATTCCAAGCCCAAGATGCTGGGTGTGAAGGCCTACGGGGGCGAGCTGGTGAGCGCCGGCTCGATCATCGTGCGCCAGCGCGGCACGCGCATCCACGCCGGCACCAACGTCGGCACCGGCAAGGACCACACGCTGTTCGCGCTGGTGGACGGCCATGTGTCGTTCGCCACCAAGGGGGCGCTCTCCAAGCACACGGTGAGCGTCACGCCTGCAAGCTGACGGCGGCTCGCACGCGCAGCGGCAAAGCCCCGATCGCTCGGGGCTTTGTTGTTTGCAGGCGCCCCCTACACTGTCACCCCATGAAATTCGTAGACGAGGCCTATATCGACGTCGCGGCCGGCGACGGCGGCAACGGCTGCGTGTCGTTCCGCCACGAGAAATACAAGGAATTCGGCGGCCCCAATGGCGGCGACGGCGGGCGCGGCGGCCATGTGTACGCGGTGGCGGACCCCAACCTCAACACGCTGGTGGATTACCGCTACGCGCGCCGCCACGAGGCCAAGCGCGGCGAACACGGCATGGGCTCGGACATGTTCGGCGCGGCCGGCAGCGACGTGACGCTCAAGATGCCCGTGGGCACGATCATCACCGACGCCGATACCGGCGCGGTGCTGCACGAGCTGCTCGAACCCGGCCAGCAGATCATGATCGCCAAGGGCGGCGACGGAGGCTTTGGCAACCTGCGCTTCAAGAGCGCGATCAACCGCGCGCCGCGCCAGAAGACCCCCGGCTGGCCGGGCGAGAAGAAGAGCCTCAAGCTCGAACTCAAGGTGCTTGCCGACGTGGGGCTGCTGGGCATGCCCAACGCCGGCAAGTCCACCTTCATCGCAGCGGTTTCCAACGCGCGGCCCAAGATCGCGGATTACCCCTTCACCACGCTGCACCCCAACCTGGGCGTGGTGCGCGTGGGGCCGGAGCAGAGCTTCGTCGTCGCCGACATTCCGGGCCTGATCGAAGGCGCCTCCGAGGGCGCGGGCCTGGGTCACCAGTTCCTGCGCCACCTGCAGCGCACGCGGCTGCTGCTGCACATCGTCGATCTCGCGCCGTTCGACGAGACGGTGGACCCCGTCGCCCAGGCGCGCGCAATCGTGGCCGAGCTCAAGAAGTACGACGCCAGGCTGCACGCCAAGCCGCGCTGGCTGGTGCTCAACAAGCTCGACATGGTGCCCGCCGAGGAACGCGCGGCCAGGGTGCGGGAGTTCGTCAGGCGCCTGCGCTGGAAGGGCCCGGTGTTCGAGATCTCCGCGCTCACGCACGAAGGCTGCGAGCCGCTCACGCAGGCCATCTACCAGCACGTGCACGCGCGCCAGCAGGCCGAGCAAGGCGTGGTGGAGGTCGATCCGCGCTTTGCCGCACCCCATCCCACAACGTAATGGTTTTCATAGCTGTTTGCGCTTGCTGGGCAAGCGTCAGCGCCCGATTTGATGCATAAAACTTCCACGCTCGCGCGCGACGCCCACCGCATCGTCGTCAAGGTGGGATCGAGCCTCGTGACCAACGAAGGCCGCGGTCTGGACGAGGCCGCGATCGGCGAATGGTGCCGCCAGCTCACCGCACTGGTGCGCGGCGAGGCGGGTGCGCGGCGCGAGGTCATCATGGTCTCCAGCGGTGCGATAGCCGAAGGGATGAAGCGCCTGGGCTGGAGCACGCGCCCCGGCGAAGTGAACGAGCTGCAGGCCGCCGCCGCCGTGGGCCAGATGGGCCTGGCGCAGATGTACGAGACCAAGCTGCGCGAGCTTGGCATGGGCAGCGCGCAGGTACTGCTCACGCACGCCGACCTGGCCGACCGCGAGCGCTACCTGAATGCGCGCTCGACGCTGCTCACGCTGCTGCACCTGGGCGTGGTGCCGGTCATCAACGAAAACGACACGGTCGTCACTGACGAAATCAAGTTCGGCGACAACGACACGCTGGGCGCACTGGTCACCAACCTGGTCGAGGCCGACCTGCTCGTGATCCTCACCGACCAGCAGGGCCTGTACGCGGCCGACCCACGCCGCCACCCCGATGCGGCCTTCATCCACGAGGCGCAGGCCGGAGACCCCGCGCTCGAAGCCATGGCCGGCGGCGCCGGCTCCAGCATCGGGCGCGGGGGCATGATTACCAAGATCCTCGCGGCCAGGCGCGCGGCGGGCTCGGGCGCCTCCACCATCATCGCCTGGGGGCGCGAACGCGACGTGCTGCTGCGCCTGGCGCGCGGCGAGGCGATCGGCACGCTGCTGGCGGCGCACACGCACAAGCACCAGGCGCGCAAGCAGTGGATGATGGACCACCTGCAGCTGCGCGGCTCGGTCACGGTGGACGCGGGCGCCGCGGCCAAGCTGCGCGACGCGGGCAAGAGCCTGCTGCCGATCGGCATGGTGGCGGTCGAGGGCGAATTCGTGCGCGGCGACGTGATCGCGGTGCGCGACGTGGGTGGCCACGAGATCGCACGCGGCCTGGCCAACTACGCGAGCGCCGAGGCGCGCCTGCTGTGCCGCAAGTCGTCGTCCGAGTTCGAGCGGCTGCTGGGCTACGCCGCCGAGCCTGAGATGGTGCACCGCGACAACCTGGTGCTCACGCACGCCTGAAGGCGGCGCGCAGCCTGGCGCCTACTTGTGCGCAGAGACGGCCGCCGACGCCCCCGCCGGCATGCTGTGGTGCGGATCGGGGTCGAACGACGCGCCCGGCGGCAACTCCACATCGGGGCGCACCAGCAGCGAGCCTGCGCTGCGGTACCCCCCTGCCACATGCTCGCCTGCCACCGCATCGCGCGCACGCATGCCCGCGCGCAGATAGCGGTTGCGCTGTATCGGGCGCGGCAGGAAGCGCGCCAGCTCGGTCAGCGCCAGTTCGTAGACGCCGCGCTTGAATTCGACCACCACGTCCAGCGGCACCCAGTATTCGTTCCAGCGCCAGGCGTCGAACTCGGGGTGGTTGGTGGCGCGCAGATTCAGGTCCCAGTCGTTGCCCACCAGTTGCAGCAGAAACCAGATCTGCTTTTGCCCCCGGTAGTGTCCGCGCGCGTCGCGGCGGATGTAGCGGTCCGGCACCTCATAGCGCAACCAATCCCGCGTACGGGCAACCACGCGCACATGGTGAGCGAACAGTCCCACCTCTTCGTGCAGCTCGCGGAACATCGCTTCCTGCGGGGTTTCCCCCCGGTCGATGCCACCTTGCGGAAACTGCCAACTGTGTGTGCCTAAACGCTTGCCCCAAAATACCTGGTTTCTCTGGTTGAGCAAGACGATGCCGACGTTAGGCCGAAAGCCTTCTCTGTCGAGCATAATCTGACCCCAATTTTCCTGATTGAAGCCATTATGCACGCTGGCGCGCACGCGGCAAGCGTGGCACGCGCCGGCGCTGGATCGACCCGATGAAAGCCTCCCAATTTCTCATCTCCACGCTCAAGGAAGCGCCTGCCGACGCCGAGATCGTCAGCCATCAACTGATGATGCGCGCCGGCCTCATCAAGAAGCTCGGCGCGGGCATCTACACCTACATGCCGATGGGCTTGCGCGTGCTGCGCAAGGTGGAGGCGATCGTGCGCGAGGAGATGAACCGCGCCGGTGCGATCGAATGCACGATGCCGATCGTGCAGCCCGCCGAGCTCTGGCAGGAAACCGGGCGCTTCGCGAAAATGGGCCCCGAACTGCTGCGCATCAAGGACCGCCACGGGCGCGACTTCGTCGTCCAGCCCACGAGCGAAGAGGTGGTGACCGATATTGCGCGCCAGGAGCTGCGCAGCCACAAGCAGTTGCCCAAGAATCTCTACCAGATCCAGACCAAGTTCCGCGACGAGCGCCGTCCGCGCTTCGGGCTGATGCGCGGGCGCGAATTCATCATGAAGGACGCCTACTCCTTCGACAAGAGCCGCGAGGCTGCGCAGCTGAGCTACCAGGCCATGCGCGACGCCTACCGCCGCATCTTCGACCGCTTCGGCCTCTCCTACCGCGCGGTGCGCGCGGACTCGGGCGCGATCGGTGGCGACCTGAGCGAGGAATTCCAGGTCATCGCCGCCACCGGCGAGGATGCGATCGTTTACTGCCCCACCAGCGACTACGCCGCCAACATGGAAAAGGCCGAGAGCGCGGCGCCCACCGCGCCCCGCCCCGCGCCGACGCAGCCGCAAACGCTCACGCCCACGCCGGGCAGCAGCACCTGCGCGGCCGTGGCCGAACTGCTGGGCGTGCCGCTTGAGCAGACCGTCAAGTCGCTCGTGCTCGCGACCGACGAACGCGACGGCGACGGCAACGTGACCGCCAGCCAGGTCTGGCTGCTGCTGCTGCGCGGCGATCACGACATGAACGAAGTCAAGGTCTCCAAGATAGCGGGGCTGGACGCGGGTTTCCGCTTTGCCACCGTGGCGGAGATCGAGGAGCACTTCGGCAGCAAGCCGGGCTACCTCGGCCCGCTCGGCCTGCGCAAGCGCGTCAAGGTGGTTGCCGACCGCGAGGTGGCCGTCATGGCCGACTGGATCTGCGGCGCCAACCAGGAGGGCCACCACATCACCGGCGTGAACTGGGGCCGCGACCTGCCCGAGCCCGACCTCGTCGCCGACCTGCGCAACGTGGTGGCAGGCGATCCCTCGCCCGACGGACGCGGAACACTCGCGATCGAGCGCGGCATCGAGATCGGCCACGTGTTCTACCTTGGCACCAAGTACAGCAAGGCGATGAACGCGACCTTCCTCGCCGAGGACGGCAAGCCCGCATACTTCGAAATGGGCTGCTATGGCATCGGTATTACGCGCTTGCCCGCCGCCGCGATCGAACAGAATCACGACGAGCGCGGCATGGTCTGGCCCGACGCGATTGCGCCGTTCACGGTGGTGCTCTGCCCCATAGGCATGGATCGCAGCGAGGCCGTGCGCACCGCCGCGCAGCAGTTGCACGACGAACTGATCACCGCGGGCATCGACGTGCTGCTCGACGACCGGGGCGAACGCCCGGGCGCCATGTTCGCCGACTGGGAACTCATCGGCGTGCCGCACCGGGTCGTGCTCTCCGACCGCGGACTGAAGGAAGGACAGGTGGAATACCAGCATCGACGCGACACCCGGGCGACGCACATCCCCATGGCGAGCATCGCCGGTTTCCTCCGGGAGCGCCTGGCGCCATGAATCCGGCAGCGGTGCAGCGCGCCGCGTTCTTCGCCCCTACGCGACGCGGTTGCCTGTGGGCGCTCGCGGCAGGCCCGTCGGCGTGGCTCGCGGCGCCCACCGCGGCACTGGCGGGCGGACAGGTGGAAGAGCCGCTCATGGACGCGGTGCGCGGCGCGCTGAGCGCTGCGGTGGCCGACCTTGCGCCACCCGAGCCCATCTTCGCGAGCACCGAGGCGCGCCTTTCCTATCTGCGCTGGCTCGGCGCGATGAGCGAGCGCCTGCGCCCGCACAAGTCGTCGTGGGAGCTGCGGCGCGACTTCCTGCAAACCACGTGGTACGAGACCACCCGCGCGGGGCTGGACGTCTCGCTCGTGCTCGGGCTGATCCAGGTCGAGAGCGCGTTTCGCAAGTACGCGGTCTCGTCGGTCGGCGCGCGCGGCTACATGCAGGTGATGCCCTTCTGGTCGCGCCTGATCGGCGACGGCGACGCGAGCAAGCTGTTTCACCTGCAGACCAATCTGCGCTTCGGCTGCGTGATCCTGCGCCACTACCTGGACCGCGAAAACGGCAATCTCGCGCTGGCGCTGGGGCGCTACAACGGCAGCCGCGGCAAGGCCGCCTACCCCAACGCGGTATTCGCCTCGCAGCGACGCTGGACGTTCCAGGACACGCCGCAAAGCGCATGAGCGCCCTCTTTGCACGCGGCGCTTTCCGTTAGGCGCGGCGTGACGTGGCCACGATGCCACCCACGATCAGCGCAAACGCGAGCGCATGGTAGGCATGCGGCAACTCCCCGAGGAAGGCCGCCGCAAGCAGCGCCGCGAACAGCGGCGTGAGGTTCAGGAAGAACCCCGCGAGCACCGGGCCGCCGCGCTGCACCCCCTCGCCCCAGAAGCGGTACGCCAGCACCGCCGGGCCGAGCGCAATGAACGCCAGCGCCGCGGCCAGCGGCCAGCCCCACGTGATCGTGCCGTAGCTGCCCAGGCTCCATTCAATACCGGCGAACGCGCCCGACCACGCCAGGCCAAACACCATTTGCGCCATGAGGAACGCGCTCCAGTTGGCGCGCAGCGCGCGCGGCTCATTCGTGCCGAGCAGCAGCCAGCTATAGAACGCCCAGGCGATGGTTGCGAGCACCATGTACAGGTCTCCGGGCACGAGGCGCAGCGCGAGCAACTGCGCCCAGTCACCGCGCGCGAGCACGAGCAGCACGCCCGCCACCGAGAGCAACGCGCCCACGACCTGCGCGCGCGAGACCGGCGCGCGAAAGAACAGCGCGCCCACCACCAGCATCCACACCGGAACGCCCGAAGCGACCAGCGTGACATTCACCGGCGTGGAGGTCTGCAGCGCCAGATACTGCAGCGCGTTGTAGCAGCCTATGCCCAGCAACCCGAGCATGGCATAGCGCCGCCAGTGCGGCCAGACTGCACTCGTTGGGCGCAGCACGCGCCAGGCCAGCGGCAGCAGCACCACGAAGGCGATGAGCCAGCGCAAAAAATTGAGCATCGCCGGACCCACCATCGCGTGCACCACGCGCCCGACCACCGCATTGCCCGCCCACAGCAGCGGTGGCACGGTCAGGAAAACGATGGTGGTGGGGTCGATGCGCGCAGACATGAAGCCTGCGACTGTAGCGGCTCACGGCCCGATCTGCGCCGAAGCCGCAAACATGGCACGATCAGTGCTCCGTTTCACGTCTTGCGCAGGAGGAAACCCCATGGCGCGTGCCATACAGATCCACGAGCACGGTGGCCCCGAAGTGATGCAGATGGTCGATGTACCCGTGGGCGAACCCGGCCCCGGCGAGGTGCGCATCCGCCACCGCGCGATCGGTGTGAATTTTGTCGATGTGTACTTTCGCACCGGCCTGTACCCCGGCGCGCTCCCCATGGTGCTGGGCGGTGAAGGCGCGGGCGTGATCGAGGCGGTGGGCGCGGGCGTCACGCACCTCGCCGTGGGCGACCGCGCGGCCTACGCGGGGCCGCAGGGCAGCTACAGCGAGGCACGGGTGCTACCCGCCACCACCGTGTGCAGGCTGCCGGACGCCATCAGCTTCGAGACCGGCGCCGCGATGATGCTCAAGGGCCTGACGGCGCAGTACCTGCTCAAGAAATGCAAGCCCGTGGAAGGGCTGGAGCCGGGCGACTTCGTGCTGTTTCACGCGGCCGCGGGCGGCGTGGGCCTGATCGCCTGCCAGTGGGCGCGCGCGCTCGGCCTGCAGCTCATCGGCACGGCGGGCAGCGACGCCAAGTGCGAGCTGGCACGCGCCAACGGTGCGGCCCACATGATCAATTACGCCAAGGAGGATTTCGCCGCGCGCGTGAAAGAAATCACCGGCGGCAAGGGCGTGAAGCTGGTGCTCGACGCCGTGGGCAAGGACACCTGGGAGGGCTCGCTCGCATGCCTGCATCCTTTCGGCCTGATGGTGAGCTTCGGCAACGCCTCGGGGCCGGTGGCGCCGTTTTCACCCGGTCTGCTCGCGGCCAAGGGCTCGATCTACGTCACGCGCCAGACGCTGTTCACGCACATCGCCACGCGCGCATCGACGCAGGCCATGGCCGACGATCTGTTCGCCGTCGTCGCCAATGGCCAGGTGAAGATCCACATCGACCAGCGCCAGCCGCTGGCCAATGCGGCGCAGGCGCACCGGGATCTGGAAGCGCGCAAGACCACGGGCTGCACCATCCTGACGCTGCCGTGAGCGAAACGCCCGCGTGGCTGGCGCGGCTGCGCGCGCAGGCGCGGCGCGGCCCCGGCGAAGGGCGCGTGCCGCTGCGGGTGGGTACGGTGCAGGTCGGTTCCGTGGCACCGGAAGTCATTGAACAAATCGGCCTGCAGCGCTTGCTGGGCGGGCGCTACCAGCTCTCATTTGCAGAGTGCCGGGGCACGTCCGCATGGACCTTGCCGGCAGGCGACGCCAGCGGCGCGTTGAACGCCTTGGCCGCAGCCTTGCGCGATGCCGGCTGCTGCGGCCCGTGGCGCAATGAGCAGCTCAGCGTGCGCGGCCCCCGGGGCGAAGCCGTGGGCACCGTGGAGCGCGGCGCGGTGCGCGTGCTCGGCATCGCCACCGACGCGGTACACCTCGTTGGCCTGACGGCGGATGGCGCGGGCGTCTGGGTGCAGCAGCGCGCGCTCACCAAGGCCTACCACCCGGGAGCATGGGACACGCTGATGGGCGGCATGGTCAGCGCGCGCGACACATTGACGCAGGCGCTGGCGCGCGAAACGCGGGAAGAGGCGGGCCTGGAGATCGGAGTGCTCACCGACCTGCTGCCCGGCGCCGCCGTGTGGCTGGATCAGCCCAGCGACGAAGGTGGCGCTGGCGTTGGCCACATGCACGAGCGCATCGCCTGGTGGTCGGCGCGCCTGCCGGGCGGCGTGGTGCCGGTAAACCAGGATGGCGAGGTCGCACGCTTCGAGCGCTGGAGCCACGCGGCGGTGCGAGCGCAGCTCGCCGCAGGCGCCTTCACCCCCGAGGCCGCACTGGTGCTGGGGGCGTATTACGAAGCGCGCGCGGCCTGAAACGAAGCGCGCGCGGCCTGAAGCCGCGGCTCAGAATGCGTCGTCGAAGATCACGCCTTCGTCATTGCGGCGCATCACGCCGACCTTGTAGGCAGCGATGTCCTGCTCCTGCGGCGACGCCTGCGTCTTGCTGATGTTGAGCCACTTCTCCATGAACTTGAGCGGGTTGGCCTTGGGGAATTCGTACCGGTCCGTCTCTATCCCCAGCGTCTGGTACACATCCTTGGCGCAGTAGCGCGTCCACGCGGCCAGACGCTCGGCGTTCATGCCCACGAGCTCGCGCCCTTCGGAGAACAGGTACTCGATCCACGCCAGCTCGCTGTCCACCACCTCGGCGATGAGCTGTTCGATTTCCTCGCGCTTTTGCGCAAACGCGATCTGCCCACGCGCGGTTTCCAGTTCGTTTTGCAGCACCGCGCGGTCGAGCTCGGCGTGGATTTCGAGCTCGTCCTGCGCGATCTTCTGGATGGACTTGCCTATGGGCTGGAACATGCCCGTGTCGCAGATCGCGAAGGTGACGGCGAACGAGGCCATGAACTGGATGCGCTCCATGCAGTACAGCGCCACCACCATCAGGAAGATGGCGTTGTAGGTCTCCTGGTCGTTGGGCAGCTGCTCCAGCGCGTACAGGTGCGAGGCCTTGAAGCCTTCGGCAAAGGCCTTCACCACGCGCGCCAGACGCTCGTGCGCTTCCTGCACGCGCAGGATCTCGTCGATGATGACCGAGGGGTCGTCAAAGGAATTGCGCACGATCTCGGAATAGGTGGCGGCGTGGATCACCTCGTTGTCGGAGATGCGCTGCCATGCGGCCCAGAGCTCGCTGGACGTGATGAAGGGCGCGAGCACCGGCGCGATGGCGCGCGAGGCGACGCTGTCGGCCTCCCACTGCCAGGCCAGCGTCTTGATCATCATGTCGTAGGTGGAGCGGCTGGCCTTCTTGAAGTCGGCGTTGCACCTTGAATAGTCGAACTCGTTTTCGTCCCAGTCGAGCGACTTCTGCGTCTTGTACAGCTCCCAGATGCGCGGGTAGTGGCGGTTGATGGTGTCGAACAGCCCCTGCTTCTCGCCGAGGAAGAGCAGCGGCTTTTCGTAATCGGTCTTTTCGTAGTTGAAGACATTGGCGGTCATGGTGTTTCCTTGAAACTCAGAGCGTGCACGAGCCGTTGCACTCGGGGTCGGCGTCGAGCACGCTGACCTGACCGTCGCCCGAGCTGCTTGCCTGGTCGGCAGCGGCGGCGGCCATCGCGCTGCCGACCATGCGGCCGACCAGCTCCTTGCGCTCGGCCTGCGCGTCGTCAAGCGGCTTGAACCCGGCCGAGGTCTTCTGGTTCATGTAGTACTTGCTCTTGAGGCCCATCTTGATGCGGTACAGGTAGTCCTGAATCATCTCGCTGGACCCGATGAACGCATCGCCGATCACCTTGCGGTAGAAGTCGGCCGAGATGCCCTGGTCGGTCCACTTCTGGATGATGGCGTAGGCCTCGGTCATGTCCTTGGCCGGGATGTCCCAGGCCGATTCGTACCACGCGGCCAGTTCCTCGCCATCGGGCGCGGCCCAGTAGTTCACGCGCTGGTTGTCGGTCTTGATCATCGTCAGCTCGCGGATCGGGTACACGCCATTGGTCGTGCCCGAGGCGTTGGCCGAGGTCTCGGTCGGCATGTGCGCGGCCAGCACCGAGTTGCGGATGCCGCCGTTGGCCACGACGTCGCGGCGCAGCGCCTCCCAGTCGTAGCGGTTGGTGAACGCGGCGATCTGATCGACGCTGCGGTTGTAGGTGT
Organism: Burkholderiales bacterium; assembly: GCA_026954015.1. Classification (GTDB taxonomy): domain Bacteria; phylum Pseudomonadota; class Gammaproteobacteria; order Burkholderiales; family Burkholderiaceae_C; genus Comamonas_C. Next base: position 108,922 of record JAIXLP010000091.1, read on the forward strand.
CGAGCGGCATCCAGCCCGCGGGCCAGCGCGTCTTGTGCATCCAGGGCGCGTTGCCCAGCTCCCGGCCCAGGCGCAGGCTGGCGCGCACCAGGTGGTAGTAGTGGCGCTCGGCCGCCTCGTGGATGAACTGCTTGCCATCCGCCGTGGTGTAGCGCTTGTGCTCGCGCGCCATGAGGTGCGCCAGGCCCAGGATGCCCACGCCCGCGTTCAAGCGCGCCTTGGAGGTGTAGCCGATGTGCGGCAGCTCGTATTCGGCCAGGTGGATGCACTTGTCGATCATGAGCAGCGCGTAGTAGGCCACTTCCTCGTACTGTGCATCGCTTTCGACGTTGTCCACGCAGATGCCCGCGAGGTTGCAGGTGGCCACCTCGGGCGAGGAGCGCTGCGTGATCTTCTTGATCGCCACGCCGCCCACCACGTCGCCGGGCTGCAGCTCCAGCGGATAGACCATGCCGCGCTCCGTCTGCACCGCATGCTCGCCGGGCAGTTTGTGGCGGCCGCCCTCCTCGTCCTCGAATTCGACGAAGGAGACATCCTCGTCGCGATAGATTTCGGTGATGTGGTTGTAGGGGCTCGTGGGCAGGTCGATCTCGGAGCACAGGTTGGAGCTGTAGATCGTCTCCTTGAACGGCGTGTGCCGGTTCATTTCATAGATGTTGTGCTCGTAGATGCGGCCGGTCTCGTTCCATTCGTTGCAGGCGGTGATGAGCAGCTCGCGCGCGTTGATGAAACGCTTGGGGAACAGCGGGTTCTTCTCGTACTTCTGGTAGAGCTGCTCAAAGCGCTCCTCGTCGTTGCTGTACAGCGCCTCGTACAGGTCGGGCGCGGTGAAGCTGTTGAACAGGAACACCTCCTCGTTGCGCGCCACCTTGCGCGCGAACAGGCGGTTGCTGCCCCACGAATAGTCCATGCCGCGGATCTTCTTGTCCTCGGTGGACATGGGGTTCTTCAGGCGCAGCAGGGTTTCGACCTCGGGGTCGTAGATCGAGAAGTAGCTGGTGCAGGCGCCGCCGCGGCCGTTCTGCAGGCTGGACTTCACCTCCGAGACGACGGCGCGCAGGTAGGGGAGCTTGCCCTGGTGGCGGATCACGCCGCCGCGCACCGGGTCGTTGACCGAGCGGATGTTCATGTGCGAACCGATGCCCGCGCTCATGTAGGTCATGGTGTAGGCGATGTGGTTGCCCACGGCGATGGAGCGCGCGGAGTCGGCCGTGGTGTACAGGCAGCAGCTGGCGTAGCCGCGCAGCGGCGTGCCCAGGTTGATGTGGTTGGGCGTGGGCGCGTTGATGCGGTTCATCGAGAGGTGCTCGTAGAACTTGGCCACGTCCGTCATGCGCCGCTCGCGCGGCTGGTCCACCGCCAGCGCCATCGCCATGCGCATGTAGATGAACTGCGAGGTCTCGTAAATGCGGTTCTTCACGCGGTCGGCGATCGCGTACTTGGACAGGTGCGTGTGCAGCTGGTAGTGCGCGTAGCTGAAGTCGCGTTCGTGGTCGATGAGCTTCTCGACCTCGGCATACTCCTCGTCGCAGTAGTCGAGCACCTCCATGTAGCCGAGCTTCTGCAGCCGGCGGTGCAGCTGCAGCACCGTGGGCATGAAGACGCCGTGCACCTCCTTGTGCATGAGCGCGGCATACAGGCGCCCGGCCATGCGGTTGTACAGCCACGAGTCGGACTGCAGGCAGTTCTTGATGAGCTGCTGCTGCAGCATCGTCGTCGAGACCTGCTCGGGCATGTCCGTCACGGTCTCCAGCACCACCGACGACCAGTCCATGTCCGGCCCCAGCGCCTTGGCGGCCCATTCGCCCCAACCATTGAGTTTGTTCGGGGTGAACGGCTCGACGCGGCCGTCGCGTTTGGTGACTGATTCGATCATGGCGGCGTGGTCTCCTGGAGTACGTTGTCTGCGGGGTTGTTCGGTGTGACACCGGTGCGGTGGCCGACCGATGGCTCCGGTCACGAAACCGTCGCCTGCACGCTCAAGGCACGCCGCAAGCCGCAGTCATACTGCGGATCAGCCGTGCTGTCAGGGGTGTGCAGGCGTAATTTCGTGTGCGGCGATCGGCGGCGTGATGCACTAGGGATAGTAGGTCACGGGCACATCATACACAACCTGTAGTGCCGTGCGCGAAAAAACATCCGCGCCGCAGTGGCATGAAACCACGCCTGCCCATGTGGGAAAACAGCGCGCTGCGGACGCCCTGAAAGCAAGCCGCGATCAGCCTCGCGGCAGGCCACCTTCATGCCCGTGGGCGCGCTCGCTCGCGCTCGGCAGCGCCCCCGCCTGCTCCAGGATCGGGTACGCGGTGGCGCTGATGAGCGAGTTGATGCGGCGCAGGTCGCTGAGCAGGTCGATGTGCAGCGAACTCGTCTCCATGCTCTGCGTGGTGCGCTCGGTCAGGCGCGCGAGGTGGTTGGCCGCGTAGGTGCGCTCCAGCGCCCGGAAGTGTCCCTTTTCCTCCAGCAGGCGCTGCGCGTCGCGCACCGTGCCGTCGAGGAACACCCCCATGCTCAGGCGCAGGTTGTTCACCAGGCGCTGGTGCAGATCGGAGATTTCCACCATGCCGGCCTCGGAGAATTCAACCCCCTTGGCGATCTTCTTCTCCTGCACGTCCTGCACGATGCGCTCGACGATGTCGCCGATCTGCTCCATGTTGATCGTGAAGCTGATGATGTCGGCCCAGCGGCGGCTTTCCTTCTCGCCCAGGTCATCGCGCGGAATCTTGGTGAGGTAGTACTTGATCGCCGCGTAGAGCTGGTCGACTTCGTCGTCCATCTTGCGCAGCCTGTCGGCCAGCGCCTCGTCGTTGCGGCGGATCACGTCCATCACGCCGACGAGCATGTTTTCCACCACATCGGCCTGGTACAGCGCCTCGCGCACCGCCAGCGTCATCGCAAGCGACGGCGTGGAGAGTGCCGACGGATCGAGGTGGCGCGGGCGGTAGCCCTGCTCCCGCGGTTTCGTGGGCAGAAAACGCGCGACCCACCGCGCCACCCACTGCGTGAGGCCGATGAAACCGATGCTGATGATCACGTTGTACGCCAGATGGAACAGCACCACCCCGTGCGCCACACCCGGCATGTGCGGCTGCACGAAGCGCAGCCACACGCCGACGAAGGGCGCCATCAGCGCCACGCCCAGTACCTTGAAGGTGAGGTTGCCCACCATCACCTGCCGCACCTCGGCGGCCGAGCCCGCCATCGTGAGCACCGCCGCCAGGCCGTTGCCCAGATTGGCGCCGAGCACCAGCCCCAGCGCCATCTGCACCGGCACCACCTGCGACGCCGCCATCGCCGCGATCAGGAGCACCACGGCCAGGCTGGAATACGAAACCACGGCCAGCACCGCGCCGATGAAGATCTCGGCCAGCAGGTCGTTGCCCATCGCGCCCAGCACGATCGGCGTGGCCGGAGAGGCGAGCATCGGGTCGCTCGCCTGCACGATGCGCTCCAGCGCCAGCAGCATCAGGCCCAGGCCGATGAAGATGCGCCCCACCCTCCCGGCGGTGCTCGCCTGGCGCGTGATGAACAGCACCACGCCCACGAAGATGAACATCGGCGAAAGCCACGACAGGTCGAGCGAGAACAGCACCGCCATGAGCGCCGTGCCGATATCCGCGCCGCGCATCACCGCCAGCGCCGCGGGCAGCGAGATCAGCCCCTGCCCGACGAACGACGCGGTCATCAGGGCCGTCGCCGTGCTTGACTGCACCAGCGCCGTGACGCCTATGCCCGACAGCGCCGCGGTGAAGCGGTTGCCCAGGCTGCGCGCCAGCCAGCTGCGCAGGTTGGCGCCAAACACGCGCAGCACCCCCGTGCGCACCAGGTGCATGCCCCAGATCAGCAGCGCCACGGCGGCCAGCAGATTCAGCAGATGTTTCATGTCTCCTACGTATTTTTGCCCTAAACCCGCACTGCGCACATGCAGGCTTGCAGCATACCCACGCCGCGACCGCCCGGCGCCCTAAACTCGCAGCACCATGGCGCAGCAGCAACGCATGACGGCACTGGGCATCGCCGCGCGCGGCGGGCGCATCGGCTACACGCTGGTCGCCCGCGGCGGCGACGGCGCGCTGCGGCTGCTTGCGCAAGGCCAGTGCGCGCGCCCCGAGGCGCTCGCCGCATTGCAAGGCGAGGACGGCGCGCCACTGCTCGCCGCATCGGTGATCGGCACCGGCTGCTCCAGCATGAGCCCGGCGCTCACGGCGCTGGCCGCCGGCACGCCCGTGGTGCACATCAACCCGCTGGAAGCCTACCTGCTGGCACCGCTGGCCGAGCATATCGGCCTCAACGCCCCCTATGTCGCGCTCGTCGCCTCGGCCAGGCACACGGCGCTGGTGCGCGTGCGGACACCCTGCGAATACGCTGTGCTTGGCCAGGCCCTGGACATCAGCGCAGGCGCGGTGTTCGACGCGCTCGCGTGCCAGCTCGGCATGGACCTGCCCGGCGGCCCCACGATCGCGCGGCTGGCGGACTTTGGCAACCCGAAAGCCTGTGATCTGCTGCCTACTGCGGCGGGCACCGACACGCTCGATTTCTCGTTCGCGGCGCTGCAGGCTGCGGCACTGCAGCGGGCGCGGGAGCTGGAAGGCAGCCCCTGCGAGCAGCCGCGCGCGGATCTCGCGGCCAGCGTGCAGGAGGCGGTGATAGCCCAGCTTGCTGCGCAGACCGCGCGGACGCTGCAGCGCACAGGAATTTCTCAGCTTGCGCTCGGCGGCGGGGTGGCGTGTAACACCGCGCTGCGCGAGCGCCTGGCTACCGTGGGCACCGTCTACCCGGTCACCGCGCTCGCACGCCACCGCAGCGCGCGCGTGGCGCTGGCCGCATTGCTCAGGCACGCAACGTGCGCCGGCGCGGCCCCGGTCAGTCCTGCCGCCGCCCCTGCAGCAGCTCTTGCAGGATCAGGCACGCAGCGCCCAGCGTGATCGCCGCATCGGCCAGGTTGAACGCAGGAAAATGCCCCGCGTAGAACAGGCTGGCGAGCCAGGCCCAGTGAAAGTCGAGGAAGTCCACCACGTAACCATGCTGCAGGCGGTCGACCACGTTGCCGACGGCGCCCCCCAGGATGCTGGCCAGCGCAAAGGCGTAGAGCTTGCGCCCCGGATGGCGCCAGAGCTGCCGGAGGATGAACGCGCCCACGACCACGCCGATCGCGACGAACAGCCAGCGCTGCCAGCCGCCCGCTGCCGCGAGGAAGGAAAACGCCGCGCCGCTGTTGTGCGCGCGCACGATGTTGAAGAAGCCCGTGACGGGCGTGGCGTCCCCAAGCTGGTAGTGCCGCAGGATCAGCGCCTTGGTGAGCTGGTCGAGCACGAACACCACGAGCGCCCAGGCGAGCCACGGCCAGGCGGCACGGCCGGGCGTGGCGCGGGCGCCGTCAGGCATGGGCGCGCGACTCGCCACTGCCGTAGAGGTTGCTCACGCAGCGCCCGCAGATCGTGGGGTGCGCGGCGTCGCTGCCCACGTCGTCGCGGTAGTGCCAGCAGCGTTCGCATTTGGGGTCTTTGCTGGCCGCAACGCTGATCTGGAGCGCGCCGGCAGCTTCCAGATGCATGGCAGAGACGATGAACACGAACTTCAGGTCGCCCCCCAGGCTGGCGAGCAGCGCGTGGTCTTCGGGCGGCGCGCCGAGCGTCACCACCGCCTGCAGCGACGAGCCCACGCTGCCCGCGGCGCGCTGGTGCTCGATCTCCTTGTTCACCGCCGCGCGGATCTCCAGCAGGCGCTGCCATTTGGCGAGCAGCGCCTCGTCCACGGGTGCGATGGGCTGGTAGGTTTCCAGGTAGATCGATGCGGACGTGCCGAACACCTGCCACGCCTCTTCGGCGGTGAACGAGAGGAACGGCGCCATCCAGCGCAGCAGCGCATGCGTGATGCGGTAGAGCGCGGTCTGTGCGCTGCGCCGCGCGAGGCTTTTGGTGCCCGTGGTGTAGAGGCGGTCCTTGAGCACGTCGAGGTAGAAGCCCCCGAGGTCTTCCGAGCAGAAGAGCTGCAGCCTGGCGACGACGGGGTGGAACTCATACACCGTGTAGTGCGCGAGGATCTCCTGCTGCAACTGCGCGCTGCGCGCCAGCGCCCAGCGGTCGATCTCGAGCAGCTCGGCATCGGGCACCGCATCCACCTCCGGGTCGAAATCGCTCACGTTGGCCAGCAGAAAGCGCAGCGTGTTGCGGATGCGGCGGTAGCCGTCGACCACGCGCGCAAGGATCTTGTCGTCGATGGCCAGATCCCCGGAATAGTCGGTCGCGGCGCACCACAGGCGGATGATCTCCGCGCCCAGGCGGCTGCTTACCTCCTGCGGCGAGACGGTGTTGCCCAGCGACTTGCTCATCTTCTTGCCCTGGCCGTCCACCGTGAAACCGTGCGTGAGCAGGCCCCGGTAGGGCGCGCGGCCATAGATGGCGCTGGCGAGCAGCAGCGAGGAGTGGAACCACCCGCGGTGCTGGTCGTGCCCTTCCAGGTACAGGTCGGCCTCGGGGCCCTGGTCGTGGTGCAGATGCGGGTGCGTGCCGCGCAGCACGTGCCAGAAGGTGGAGCCGGAGTCGAACCAGACTTCCAGGATGTCGGTGCTCTTGGTGTAGTGCGCCGCGTCTTCCTTGCCGAGGATGTCCTCGGCGGTCACGCGGCTCCAGGCCTCGATGCCGCCCTTTTCCACGATTTCGACGGCCCGGTCGATGATCTGCAGCGTGCGCGGGTGCAGCTGGCCGCTGTCCCGGTGCAAAAAGAACGGCAGCGGCACGCCCCAGGAGCGCTGGCGCGAGATGCACCAATCGGGGCGGTTGGCGATCATGTCGCGCAGACGCGCCTTGCCGTTTTCGGGGTAGAAGCTGGTGTTTTCGATAGCTGCCAGCGCAATCTGGCGCAGCGTTTGCGCCGGTTTTTGTGCCGGATCGGTGAACACGCCCTCGCCTTCGTCCATGCGCACGAACCACTGCGCGGCGGCGCGGTAGATCACCGGGCTCTTGTGGCGCCAGCAGTGCGGGTAGCTGTGGGTGATGGCGCGCGTGTCCATGAGGCGCCCGGCGAGCTTGAGCGCGTCGATGATGACGGGCACGGCCTTCCAGATGAACTGGCCCGCGAACATGCCGAGGTCGGGCGCGTACACGCCGTTGCCCTGCACGGGGTTGAGGATGTCCTCGATCTTCATGCCGTTGGCGACGCAGGAATTGAAGTCTTCCACCCCATAGGCGGGCGCGCTGTGCACGATGCCGGTGCCGTCCTCGGCGGTGGCGTAGTCGGCCACGTAAACCGGCGAGAGCCGGTCAAACCCCTGGTCCACATGCGCGAGCGGATGCCGGAAGGGCATGTGGTCGAGCTTCTGGCCCAGCGTGGTGGCGATCACCTTGCCCGTGAGCTGCCAGCGCTCCAGGCACTTTTCAACGAGGGCGCTGGCGAGCACCAGCAGGCCGCGCTCGGTATCGACCAGGCTGTATTCGAGCTGCGGGTTGACGTTGAGCGCCTGGTTGGCGGGGATGGTCCACGCGGTGGTGGTCCAGATCACGGCGAACGCGGGCTTGTCCAGTTTCGCCAGCCCGAAGGCCGCTGCCAACCGCTCGGGGTCGGCGGCGGGGAACATCACGTCCAGCGTCTGGCTTTGCTTGTCCTGGTATTCGATCTCGAATTCGGCCAGCGACGAGGCGCAGTCGAAGCACCAGTACACGGGCTTGAGGCCGCGGTAGACGAAGCCGCGCTGCATCACCACCTTGAGCGCGCGCAGCTCACCCGCCTCGTTGGCGTAGTCCATGGTCTTGTAGGGGTGCTCCCATTCGCCGAGCACGCCCAGGCGCTGGAAGTCGCGCATCTGCTGCGCGATCTGCTCGGTGGCGAAGGCGCGGCCCCTGGCCTGCATTTCGTCGCGCGGCAGGTTGCGCCCGTGCTTTTTCTCGATCGCGTTCTCGATCGGCAGGCCGTGGCAGTCCCAGCCGGGGGTGTAGAGCGCGTCAAAGCCTTCGAGCTGGCGCGCCTTGACGATCATGTCCTTGAGGATCTTGTTGACCGCGTGGCCGATGTGGATCTGGCCGTTGGCGTACGGCGGGCCGTCGTGCAGGATGAACTTGGGCGCGCCGTGGCGCGCGTCGCGCAGCTTCTTGTACAGGCCCTCCTCGTTCCACGCCTTGACCCAGCCGGGCTCGCGTTTGGCCAGGTCGCCGCGCATGGGAAACGGCGTATCGGGCATGTTGAGCGTGGCGCGGTAGGCGCTCTCGGGCGCGTGCTTGGATCGGGAATCGGACATGGACAACCTTCAATGCGAGCGGCATTTCAGGCACTGGCGCCTGCAAGGCCAAAACGGTGCGACGGGGCGGCGGGGCGGGCCCGGTCAAATTCGGTCGCGCGTGGTCTGGCGACGGGTCTGGGCGTAGGTGGTGGCGAAGTACGCGCGGGCGTCCTCGCAATCGCGCGCGATGCCGGCGGCGAGCGCCGCGAGGCTTTCGTACTTGAGTTCGTCGTGCAGTTTGTGTAGCAGCTCCACGCGCACGATTTTACCGTAGCCCCCCTCGGGGCCGAGCGCCGCGGGCCACGCAAGGCAATGCGTCTCCAGCAGCACCTGCCCGCCGTTCACGTCGCGTGCATCGAGCGACGGGCGCACGCCCAGGTTGGCCACGCCCGGCAGCGGCTCTTCCTGCAGGCCGTGCACGCGCACCGCGAAGATGCCGCTGGCCGCGGGTTTCCAGTGCGCAAAGCGCAGGTTCAGCGTGCGAAAGCCATCCCCCGCGCCCGCGCTGCGCGCGCCCAGCGCCCGGCCGAGCTGGCGCCCGCGCACCACGTGGCCGCTGATGCTGTAGGGGCGGCCCAGCAGCCGCTCGGTCGCGAGCATGTCGCCCGCGGCCAGCGCCTGGCGCACCGCGGTGCTCGACACGCGCTCGCCGTGCACCTCGTAGCTCATCATGCGCGCCACGTCGAAGCCTTGCGCGCGCCCGGCGGCGTCGAGCTGCGCATAGTCGCCGCTGCGCTGCGCGCCGTAGCGGAAATCGTCGCCCACGAGCACGTAGCGCGCGCCCAGCGCCCGCACCACCACCTCGTCGATGAACGCCTGCGCCGGCAGCCGCGCGAGCTGCTGGTTGAAGCGCACCACCACCGTCTGCTGCACGCCGCAGTGCGCCAGCTCCGAGAGCTTGTCGCGCAGCGTGCCGATGCGCGCGGGCGCCAGGTCGGGCTTGCGGTGCAGCGCGGCGAAATAGTCGCGCGGGTGCGGCTCGAAGGTGAGCACGCAACTGGGCACGCCGCGGTTGCGCGCCTCGTTGACGAGCAGCGCCAGCATCGCCTGGTGGCCCCGGTGCACGCCGTCGAAGTTGCCGATCGTGAGCGCGCAGGCGTCGGCCACGCCGCGCGCGCGCAGACCATGGAAAATGTTCATCGAAACGCTTTTATTTTCATAGCTTTTTGCGCTTGCCCATCAAGCGCTGAAGCCGTATTTCATTACAAACCGAGTATATTGTGCACCGGTCGCGCCGCGCACTGCGCGGCGACTGGGCACTCGTGACTGCATCGCAGGGGAAAGGGGGCATGGTGAAGGTCTTGAAGCTGTCGGCACAGGGGCTGCCCCAGTCGTGGATCACGCTGGAGCAGGCGGTGACGCACTACGCCGCGGGCGAGGTGCGCTGGGAGCTGGGCGCGCAGGTGGCGCTGTTTCGCGGCGGGCACAACGCGGCCACGGGCGTGCAGTCGCAGATCGCGGTGAGCAGCATCATCGGCACGCGCGGTGTGCCCGGCATCAACCCGTTCGACCTGCAGCCCAGCCTCACCAACGCCAAGCTGTTCCAGCGCGACCGCAACATCTGCGCCTACTGCGGCGGGCACTTTGCCGAGGAAGACCTCACGCGCGAGCACATCGTGCCGGTGGCGCACCACGGCGCCAACCACTGGATGAACGTGGTGACGGCCTGCCGCGCCTGCAACCACCGCAAGGCCTCGCGCACGCCCGAGCAGGCGCACATGCCGCTCCTGTACGCGCCCTACGTGCCCAGCCTCTGGGAAGACTTCATCCTGCGCAACCGCCGCATCCTGGCTGACCAGATGGATTTTCTGATGGCGCACGTGCCGCGCTCATCGCGCCTGCTGGTGCACTGAGGGCTTTCGATCAGCCCGCGCGCGCCGCGTCGGCGATGCGCTGCGCGCCACGGTTGGCCGCATCGGCGTCGCGCGCCTCGACCATCACGCGCAGCAGTGGCTCCGTGCCGCTGGCGCGCACCAGCACGCGGCCGTTGTCGCCCATCTCTTCCTGCACCGCGCGCGTGGCCTGCGCCAGCGCCGCATTGGCCTGCCAGTCCTGCCCCGGCGCGAGCCGCACGTTGAGCAGCACCTGCGGAAACAGCCGCACCGCGTCGAGCAGTTGCGCGAGCGTCCTGCTGCTGCGCGCGCACGCCTGCAGCACCTGCAGCGCGCTCACGAGGCCGTCGCCCGTGCTGTGCTTGTCCAGCGCCAGCAGGTGGCCCGAGCCTTCGCCGCCGAGCAGCCAGCCGCGCGCCAGCAGCTCTTCGAGCACGTAGCGGTCGCCCACCTTGGCGCGCACGAACTCCACGCCACGCGCGCGCAGCGCCTGCTCCACCGCCATGTTGCTCATGAGCGTGCCGACGACGCCAGGCACCGCGCCGCCCCGGTTCAGCCGCTCGGTGGCGATCACGTAGAGCAGCTCGTCGCCGTTGTAGAGCCGCCCGCTTGCGTCGACCATCTGCACCCGGTCGGCATCGCCGTCGAGCGCCACGCCCACGTCGGCATGGTTGGCGCGTACCGCGCGCACCAGCGCGTCGGGGTGCGTCGCACCCACGCCGTCGTTGATGTTCAGCCCGTCGGGCGCGCAGCCAATGGCGATCACGTCCGCGCCGAGCTCGTGGAACACCTTGGGCGCGATGTGGTAGGCCGCGCCGTGCGCCGCGTCGACAACGATCTTGAGTCCGCGCAGCGTGAGGTCGTGCGCGAAGGTGCTCTTGCAGAATTCGATGTAGCGTCCGGCCGCGTCGTCCAGGCGCCGCGCCTTGCCCAGTTGCGCCGACCCGACCCACGCGGGCGACTCGTCCAGCGCGGCCTCCACGTCGCGCTCCCACGCATCGGGCAGCTTGGAGCCCTGCGCGCTGAAGAACTTGATGCCGTTGTCGGCAAACGGGTTGTGGCTGGCGGAGATGACCACGCCCAGGCTCGCGCGCAAGGCCCGCGTGAGGTAGGCGACGCCGGGCGTGGGCAGCGGCCCGAGCAGCACCACGTCCACCCCGGCGGAGTTGAAGCCCGATTCGAGCGCCGATTCGAGCATGTAGCCTGAGATGCGCGTGTCCTTGCCGATCACGACCGTCGGGCGCTCGCCGCTGCGGCGCAACACCTGCCCGACCGCGTGGCCCAGGCGCAGGACGAAGTCGGGCGTGATCGGTGGCTGGCCCACGGTGCCGCGGATGCCGTCGGTGCCGAAATACTGGCGTGTCATGGTGTCCCCCTCAATGCGCCATCTGCTCCTGGGTAGCGCGCCAGACGGCCAGCGCGGCCACGGTCTCCTTCACATCGTGCACGCGCACCACCGCCGCGCCCTGCTGCACCGCGAGCACCGCGGCCACCGCGCTTGCCGCCGCGCGCTCGTGCACGGGCAGGCCGGTGACCGTGCCCAGCGACGATTTGCGCGACCAGCCCGCCACCAGCGGGTAGCCCGGCGCGAGCAATGCACGCTGGCGCGCCAGCAGTGCAAAATTCTGCTCCACCGTCTTGCCGAAGCCTATGCCGGGATCGATGCAGATACGAGCCTTTTGCACCTCCAGCGCTTGCAGGGCCTGCGCGGATCGCTCCAGAAACGAGAGTACCTGCGGCACCACGTCGCCCTGCATTGGCGCCTGCTGCATGGTCTGCGGCTCGCGGTGCATGTGCATCAGGCACACGCCGCACGTGCCGTGCCGTGCCACGGCCTGCGCCGCGCCCGGCTGGCGCAGCGCCCACACGTCGTTGATGATGTCCGCGCCGAGGTCGAGCACGGCCTGCATCACCTGCGGCTTGTAGGTATCGACCGATACCGGCACGCCCAGCGTGAGGGCCGCGCGCACCACGGGCAGCACGCGCGCGAGTTCCTCGGCCAGCGGCAGCGGTGGGCTGCCGGGGCGCGTGGATTCACCACCGATGTCGAGAATGTCCGCGCCCTCGGCCACGAGCCGCTCGCAATGCGCGATGGCCGCGGCGCTGCTCGCATGCTCGCCGCCGTCGGAGAACGAATCGGGCGTGACGTTGACGATGCCCATCACGCGCGGGCGCGCCAGATCGATGGAGTAGCGGGTGGTCTGCCAGTGCATGCGCGGCTCAAAAAAACGGGGCTCGCGCCCCGTCTCGTGCGTGCTGGCCCGATCAGGCGGCCGTGGGCGCCGGATCGGTCTTGACCGCGGGTGCACTGCCCCCGCCGCCACCGCCCGACGGCGGCGTGCGCGGCGTCCAGTCCTTGGGCGGGCGCGGGTCCCTGCCGGCCATGATGTCGTCGAGCTGCTCCATGTCGATGGTCTCCCAGTCGAGCAGCGCCTTGGCCATCGCGTGCATCTTGTCCTGGTTGCCCTCGATGAGGCCGCGCGCGAGCGTGTACTGCTCATCGATGATGCGGCGCACCTCGGCATCCACCTTCTGCATCGTCTCTTCCGAGATGTTGGTCGTCTTCGTGACCGAGCGGCCCAGGAACACCTCGCCCTCGTTCTCCGCATAGACCATGGGGCCCAGCGCCTGCGTCATGCCGTAGCGCATCACCATGTCGCGCGCGATCTGCGTGGCGCGCTCGAAGTCGTTGCTCGCGCCCGTGGTCATCTGGTGCATGAAGACCTCTTCGGCAATGCGCCCGCCAAAGAGCATCGCGATCTGGTTGAGCATGTACTCCTTGTCGTAGGAGTAGCGATCCTGCTCGGGCAGCGCCATGGTCACGCCCAGCGCGCGCCCGCGCGGGATGATCGTCACCTTGTGCACCGGGTCGCACTTGGGCAGCAGCCGCCCGATCAGCGCATGGCCGCTCTCGTGGTAGGCGGTGTTGCGCCGCTCTTCCTCGGGCATCACCATGCTCTTGCGCTCCGGGCCCATGATGATCTTGTCCTTGGCCTTCTCGAAGTCCTGCATCTCGACCACGCGCGCATTGCGCCGCGCGGCCATCAGCGCCGCTTCGTTGCACAGGTTGGCCAGGTCCGCGCCGCTCATGCCGGGCGTGCCGCGCGCGATGACGCTGGCGTTCACGTCCTGTCCCGCGGGGATCTTGCGCATGTGCACGTTCAGGATCTGCTCGCGCCCGCGGATGTCGGGCAGCGTCACGTAGACCTGGCGGTCGAAGCGGCCGGGGCGCAGCAACGCCGCATCGAGTATGTCGGGGCGGTTGGTGGCGGCCACCACGATCACGCCCAGGTTGGTTTCAAACCCGTCCATCTCGACCAGCATCTGGTTGAGCGTCTGCTCGCGCTCGTCGTTGCCGCCGCCCAGGCCCGCGCCACGCTGGCGCCCGACGGCGTCGATTTCATCGACGAAGATGATGCAGGGCGCGTTCTTCTTGGCGTTCTCGAACATGTCGCGCACGCGCGCCGCGCCCAC
>JAIXLP010000091.1:122854-124254 GCA_026954015.1 Burkholderiales bacterium
ACGTCGAACTTGACGTTGTGGTCGATCAGGTCGCCCACGAGCCCGCGATCGAGGTAGGTCGCGGTGGTGCGCACCTTGCGATCATCCGTCGTCGTCGCGAGGATTTCGGTGCCGCCGGGCCCTTCCTGGATCGTCGCGCTGCGGATGTGGTTGCTGCGCACCTGTTCGAGGAAGTCCGAATAGCCGATCGCGCCGGAACCCATCGTGGCGCGGGTATCGAACTGCCGGAACACCGTGAACAGCACCATGGCCACCACCAGCCACACGGCAATTTTCGAAAACCACTGATTGTTCAAGCGCAACTCCAGGTTCAGACGCGAAGCGACGACCGCCCAGCACACACGGTACGTACTTGGGGCCGATTGTAGGCGCTTCAACCCTGTAGCCGCGCCCATTCCCCCTGGTGGGGACACGCTCAGCGCAGGCCCAGCCCCACCAGGTACGTTTCTGCCGACTGTTCGCGCGACGCCTTGGGCTTGAACACCTTCACGGTGCGAAACCGCTGCCGAAACAGCGCCACCCACTGCGCGTACCCCGCGCCGTGAAATACCTTGGTCACCAGCGCGCCGTCGCGCGCCAGATGCTGCACCGCGAAATCCACCGCGAGCTCCACCAGATGCGCGATGCGCGCGGTATCGACCGAGGCCACACCCGACAGGTTGGGCGCCATGTCCGAGACCACCACGTCGACCGCCCTGCCGCCCAGCGCCTGCGCAAGGCGCGCAAGCGTCTCTTCCTCGCGAAAATCCCCCTGCAGGAACATCACACCCTCGATCGGCTCCATGGGAAGCAGGTCGAGCGCGACGACGCAGCCGTCGAGCGCGCCCGCCGCCGCGCCCTGCGGCGCGAGGCGATGGCGCACGTACTGGCTCCACGCGCCCGGGGTGCTGCCCAGATCGACGACCACCTGCCCGGGGCGCAGCAGCCGCAGCCGCTCGTCGATCTCCTTGAGCTTGTACACGGCGCGGGCACGGTAGCCCTCCTTGTGCGCCAGGCGCACCCACGGGTCGGTCGCCTGCTGGTGCAGCCACGCCTTGTTGACCTTCTTGCTCTTGGTCCTGACCTTCATGGCCGCCATTGTCCGCGACGGCGCTGGGATAATGCGCGCATGCCACAGCTAGAGCTCACCCCCGCCGAACGGCGCACCCACCGCGCGCAGGCGCACCACCTGCATCCCGTGGTGCTGATCGGCAACGACGGCCTCACGGACGCCGTGCGCCACGAGGTGGACGCCGCGCTCTCGGCGCACGGGCTGATCAAGGTGCGCGTCTTCAGCGACGACCGCGCCGAGCGCGATGCGCTCTACCGCCAGCTTGCCGACACGCTGAGCGCCGCGCCGGTGCAGCACATCGGCAAGCTGCTCGTGCTCTGGCGCCCGGTGCCCGAAAAGCACAAGGCGA
>JAIXLP010000091.1:124620-125237 GCA_026954015.1 Burkholderiales bacterium
TGCAGCCCGGCCAGCGCGACGGCGCGTGGAAGAAGCTCACCACCTTCGAGGCCGACCTGCACGGCCTGCGCGGCACCGCGCTGTTCCTGGACCTGGACGTGGTCATCGTCGGCTCGCTCGATGATTTCTTTACCCTGCCGGGCGACTTCCTCATCATCCACGACTACCCGCGCTTCTGGCGCGTGGGCGAACGCATCATCGGCAACTCGTCCGTCTACCGGTTCGAGCTCGGCGCCCACGCGGACGTGCTCGCGTACTTTCGCGGGCACATCGACGAAGTGCGCGCGCGCCACCGCAACGAGCAGCACTTCCTCTCGCACTTCCTGCACCGCCAGGGCAAGCTCGATTACTGGCCCGACGGCTGGTGCCCGAGCTTCAAGTACCAGTGCATCCCGACGTGGCCGAGCAACTACTGGCGCGCCCCGTTCGTTCCGGACGGCGCGCGCATCGTCATCTTCCACGGCGAGGTGAACCCGCACGACGCGCTCGCGGGGCGGCGCAACAAGGCGCTGCACTACATCCGGCCGGCGCCCTGGGTCGAACGGGCCTGGGAGGGGCGCTGAGGCGGTGCTGAACCCACCCCCACGCAGGCATCAGCGCTGCGCGGAATTACCCGC
>JAIXLP010000091.1:125529-125935 GCA_026954015.1 Burkholderiales bacterium
CTCTGCGGGATGCGCACGAACACCAGCGGCACGGCGACGAAGCCGATCACCGACAGGCTGCTCCACCACAGCGCGGCGGCAAACACCGGCAGGCGCGCAAGCATGGTCAGACGTAGCGCACGGCCACGACTTCGTAGGAGCGCACGCCGCCGGGCGCCCGCACGTCGGCGGTGTCGCCCACTTCCTTGCCGATGAGTGCGCGCGCGATCGGGCTGCCGATGTTGACGAGGCCGTGCTTCAGGTCGGCCTCATCCTCGCCGACGATCTGGTAGGTCACGGCCTCGCCCGAGTCCACGTCTTCCAGATCCACCGTGGCGCCGAACACCACGCGGCCCTCGGCGTCCACGGTCGCGGGGTCGATGATCTGCGCCGCCGCCAGCTTGCCCTCGATCTCGGCGATGCGCCC
>JAIXLP010000091.1:125945-129451 GCA_026954015.1 Burkholderiales bacterium
TCGATGAAGCCCTGGTGGTCCTTGGCCGCGTCGTACTCGGCGTTTTCGCTCAAGTCTCCCTGCGAGCGCGCCTCGGCGATCGCGGCGATGACGGCGGGACGGTCCTTGGTCTTGAGGCGCTGCAACTCCGCCTTGAGTTTTTCTGCACCGCGCTTGGTGATCGGTAGGGTGGCCATGGCAATTCGAACGAGTGAACGACGCAAAACAAGAGACCACCTGCGAGCTGCGCAGATGGCCTTGCGAACTGGGGCAACGCCGAACACGTCCCTCGCGCGCGTCGCATCCCTGCCTGAAGCGGTCTGCGGCGTTGCAAAGGCTCTCCATGGCCACCGCCATGTCTGCGCTTTGCGCCTTGCATCCCGTCCCCAGACAGGGCGCGCCGCATCGCAGGGACCTGTTCAGCGTTGCCCTGGGCCATTTTAGTGCGACGCATCCCGCCTAGAATCCGTCGCGCATGTCCGATCGCACATCGCCCTCTTCCCACCGCGCGGCGCGCGCACCCGCCGCGGACCCGCTCTACGAACGAATGCTGAACGAGTGGCGCGCGCAGCGAGGCGACCTCTGGGTGTTCGGCTACGGCTCGCTCATGTGGCGCCCCGATCTGCCCTATGACGAACGGCGCAGTGCCACGGTCCACGGCTGGCACCGGGCCCTGCAGATGTGGAGCCACGTGAATCGCGGCACGCCCGCGCGCCCCGGCCTCGTGTTCGCGCTGATCGCGGGCGGCAGTTGCCGCGGCATCGCCTACCGCGTCCCGCGCGCGGCGGTGCCCGCCGTCTTTCCGGCGTTGTGGCAACGCGAAATGCCCATGCCGGTGTACGACCCGCGCTGGCTGCACTGCCGCACGCCACAAGGCCCGGTGCGCGCGCTCGGCTTCACGCTGTCGCGTGCCAGCGCGGCCTACACCGGCGTCCTTGCGGATGGCGAATACCGGCACATCTTCGAGCACGTGCGCGGCATCTACGGCAGCACGCGCGAATACGCCGAAGCCACGCACCAGGAGCTGCAACGCCTGGGCATCCATGACCGCGCGCTGGCCCGCATCATCGCCGCCGCGGGCACAATCGCGCGATGACCTCCGCCCCGCTGTCCAGCACGATCGCCAACCTGCGCAAAAGCTACGAGCGCGCCGAACTGAGCGAAGACGCCTCGCACGCCGATCCGCTGCAGCAATTCGACCAATGGCTGGGCGAGGCGCTGGCGGCCGAGGTGCCCGAGCCCAACGCGATGACGCTCGCCACCGTGGCCAGTGACCTGCGCCCCAGCACCC
The DNA here is from genome assembly GCA_026954015.1 of Burkholderiales bacterium. Lineage (GTDB taxonomy): Bacteria > Pseudomonadota > Gammaproteobacteria > Burkholderiales > Burkholderiaceae_C > Comamonas_C. The sequence goes on from JAIXLP010000091.1 coordinate 127,216, forward strand.
GCATCGTGCTGATCAAGGGCTACGACGCACGTGGCATCGTGTTCTATACCAACTACGACAGCCGCAAGGGCCGTGAACTGGCGGGCAACCCGTACGCCGCGCTGCAGTTTCACTGGGTGCCGCTCGAGCGCGTGGTGCGCATCGAGGGCACGGTCGAACGCACCAGCGCACAAGAGAGCGACGCCTACTACCAGAGCCGCCCGCTCGATTCGCGCATCGGCGCCTGGGCCAGCCCGCAAAGCCAGGTGATCGCCAGCCGCAAGACGCTCGTCGCCAACGCCACGCGCTACGGCGCGCAGTTCCTGCTGCAGCCGCCGCGCCCGCCGCACTGGGGCGGATTCCGGCTCAAGCCCGATCGCTGGGAGTTCTGGCAGGGCCGCAAGAGCCGATTGCACGACCGGCTGCGCTACCGGCTTGAAGCTGGCACATGGCTGCGCGAACGGCTCGCCCCCTGATACCGCTGCCCTCGCGGGGTGTGCGGGATGCCGATCCAACGCGATGTAGCAACCATCCGCCCCGCTTATCCGGGCTTCACGCTGACGTACACGCCCTTATCGTCTCCATCGACGCTTCACGGCATTGCGACGCAACGCTGGCACCAACCACGGGGATGTATCCATGCGCTACTCGGACACCGAAATCTATGCGGCCCTGCGCCACCTGATGGCCCGCGGCTACGCCGCGCTGACCGAACGGGAGAGACAGATCGTCGACGTGCTGTCGGCCGTCTGCTGAGGCTAGCGCAGCGCCTGGTAAATCACTTCGGCGAGTGCGCGCGAAACGCCTTCCACGGTTGCCAGGTCTTCGACGCTTGCGTCCCGCACGCCCTTGACGCCGCCAAAGCGCTGCAGCAGCCGCGCGCGCTTGCGCGGGCCCACGCCCGCAATGTCCTCCAGCCGACTGCCGCCCGTGCGCACCCGTGCGCGCGCGGCGCGCATGCCGGTGATCGCGAAACGATGCGCCTCGTCGCGGATCTGCGCCACGAGCATCAACGCGGCCGAGTCGTGCCCCAGATAGGCCTTCTCGCGCCCGTCGGCAAACACCAGCTCTTCGAGTCCAACCTTGCGGCCCTCGCCCTTCTCCACCCCCACGATGCGCGAAAGATCGAGGCCCAGCTCGGTGAACACGGCGCGCGCCATCGCCACCTGGCCGCGTCCGCCATCGACCAGCACCACGTCGGGTAGCCGCGCGCCGGCGCGCGTCACCTGCGCGCCACCCGCCTCCTGCTGCGCCTGCGCGACGGGGCGGTAGCGGCGCTCGAGCACCTGGCGCATGGCCGCGTAATCGTCCCCCGGCGTGATGCCATCGATCTTGAAGCGCCGGTATGCGCCGTGCTGCATCTTGTGGTGGTGAAACACCACGCACGAGGCCTGCGTGGCTTCCCCCGCCGTGTGCGAGATGTCGAAACACTCGATCGTGAGCTCGTCGAGCTGCTGCACGTCCAGCCCCAGCGCATCGGCCAGCGCGCGCGTACGCGCCTGCTGCGAGCCCTCTTCCGCCAGCAGCCGCGCCAGCTGGATGCGCGCGTTGGTCTGCGCCATCTCGAGCCAGACGCGTCGCTCTTCGCGCGGCTGGTGCACCGCCGTCACGCGCGTGCCGCTGTGCTGCTCCAGCGCCTGCACCAGTGTGGCATCGACCGGCTCGCTCACGATGAGCGTCGGCGGCACCGCCACCTCCAGGTAGTGCTGCGCGATGAACGCCTCCAGCACCTGCGCGGCCAGCGGCTGCACGCGAGCGGCCGCATCGTCCGCCTCCTCGGCGCTGTACACCCCCGCAGCATCCTCCACCTGGGTGGGAAAGTACGCGCGGTCGCCAAGATGGCGGCCACCGCGCACCATCGCCAGGTTGACGCAGGCCCGCCCGCCTTCGACGCGCACCGCGAGGATGTCCACGTCCCGGTCGGCGATTGATTCCACCCCCTGCTGGTGGAGCACGCGCGACAGCGCGGTGATCTGGTTGCGCACCTCGGCTGCCTGCTCGAACTCGAGCCTGTCGGAGTGCGCCTGCATGCGCGCCTCCAGCGTCCTGAGCAATGCGTCCGTCTCGCCACGCAGCAGTGCCTCGGCGCCCTGCACGTCCCGCGCGTACGCTTCGGGCGAGATGTAGCCCACGCAGGGCGCGCTGCAGCGCTTGATCTGGTAGAGCAGGCACGGGCGCGTGCGGTGCGCGAACACTGTGTCTTCGCAGGTGCGCAGGCGAAACACCTTCTGGATCAGCTCGATCGTCTGCTTGACCG
>JAIXLP010000096.1 GCA_026954015.1 Burkholderiales bacterium
ACAGCCGCTCGGCCGCGGCGGTGAGCGAGCCCTGCCGTTCAACCTCCGCGACGATGGCCAGATGGATGCGTTCCAGCATATCAATGAACACAATTCATTGGTTTGTGAATAAATACCATTTTACTTCATGGATCGTCTTTCCTACGATGGCCTGCGTCACCGTATCTGGAAGGAGAAGAAGATGGCCGTCCTGCACAACCTGGGATTCCCGCGCATCGGCGCGCAACGTGAACTGAAATGGGCGCTGGAGCGCTACTGGAAGGGCCAGAGCCCGCGCGAGCAGCTCTTGGCCACCGCGGCCGAACTGCGCCAGCGCCATTGGACGCAGCAGCAGGGCCTCAATTGGGTGCCCGTGGGTGATTTTTCGCTCTACGACCAGATGCTGGACATGAGCTTCACGCTCGGCAACCTGCCCGAGCGCGTGCGCGGCTACCACGGCGACGCGCTGGACAACTACTTTCGCGTGGCGCGCGGGCGTAGCGCCGACAGCGCGGAGCACGACCACGACGCGCACCACGACTGCTGCGGCGGCGTGGCGGCGGGCGAGATGACCAAGTGGTTCAACACCAACTACCACTACATCGTGCCCGAGCTCGGCGCGCAGACCACGTTCACGCTCGACGCCTCGCGCCTGCTGGCCCAGCTTCGTCAAGCGCGTGCGCAGGGCGTGGCGGCCAAGCCCGTCATCATCGGCCCCGTCACCTACCTGGCGCTGGGCAAGGCGCACGACGGCTCGAGCAAGCTCGCGCTGCTCGAACGCCTGCTGCCCGTCTATGCCGCGCTGCTCGACGCACTGGCCGCGGAGGGCGCCGAGTGGGTGCAGATCGACGAGCCCATCCTCGTGACCGAGCTCGACGCCGACTGGCAGCACGCCTTCAACACCGCCTATCACCAGCTCAAGGCGAGCCGCGTAAAGATTCTGCTGGCGAGCTACTTCGGCGCCCTGCTGGACAACAAATACCTCGCCGCCAATTTGCCGGTGGCGGGCCTGCATGTGGACGCCGTCGCCAGCCGCGACGACGTGCGCCAGCTCATCGGCCTGCTGCCGCCGCACAAGGTGCTGTCGCTGGGCGTGATCGACGGGCGCAACGTCTGGAAGACCGACCTCACCGAGCTGCTGGGCTGGCTGGAGCCCATCGCGGCGCAGCTGGGCGATCGCCTGTGGCTCGCGCCGAGCTGCTCGCTGCTGCACGTGCCGGTCGATCTCGCCAGCGAAGACCGGCTTGACCCGGAAATCAAGTCCTGGCTCGCGTTCGCGCTGCAAAAGCTTGATGAGCTGCGCGTGGTGGGCCGTGCGCTCAATGAAGGGCGCGCCGCCGTGGCGGCGGAGCTCGCCAGCAACGCGCAAGCGCTCGCGAGCCGGCGCGCCTCCACGCGCGTGCACGACGCGCAGGTGCAGCAGGCGCTGGCGCAGGCCACACCCGCGCTGGAGCAGCGCCACAGCGCCTACGCCGTGCGCGCGCCGCTGCAGGCCAAGAGGCTGGGCCTGCCCGCGTTTCCGACGACGACCATAGGCTCGTTCCCGCAGACCGCCGAAATCCGCCACGCGCGCAAGGAGCACAAGGCCGGGCGCCTTTCCGACGCCGACTACCAGAAGGCCATGCGCGCCGAGATCGCCCACGGCGTGCGCGAGCAGGAGGCGCTGGGCCTGGACGTGCTGGTGCACGGCGAGGCCGAGCGCAACGACATGGTCGAATACTTCGGCGAGCAGCTCGCGGGCTACGCCTTCAGCAGCTACGGCTGGGTGCAGTCCTACGGCTCGCGCTGCGTCAAACCCCCCATCCTCTACGGCGACGTCAAGCGCACGCACCCCATCACCGTGGGCTGGATCACCTACGCGCAATCGCTCACCAAGCGCCCGATGAAGGGCATGCTCACCGGTCCGGTCACCATGCTCAACTGGTCCTTCGTGCGCGACGACCAGCCGCGCAGCGCCACCTGCCGCCAGCTCGCGCTGGCGCTGCGCGGCGAGGTGCTCGACCTGGAGGCGGCGGGCATTGCCATCATCCAGATCGATGAGGCGGCGTTCCGCGAGGGCCTGCCGCTGCGCCATGCGCACTGGCAGGAATACCTGGACTGGGCGATCGCGTCGTTTCGCCTCATGGCCAACGGCGTGCGCGACGAGACGCAGATCCACAGCCACATGTGCTATTCGGAATTCAACGACATCATCGCTTCCATCGCCGCGATGGACGCGGACGTCATCACCATCGAGAATTCCCGCTCGGGCATGGAACTGCTTGGCGCCTTCGAGCACTTTGCCTACCCCAACGGCATCGGCCCGGGCGTGTACGACATCCATTCGCCCAACGTGCCGACGCAGGCGAGCATCGCGGCGCGCATGCGCGAGGCGGCGCGGCGCATCCCGGCGAACCAGCTCTGGGTCAACCCGGACTGCGGCCTGAAAACCCGGCAGTGGAGCGAGGTGGTGCCATCGCTCGCGCACATGGTGGCCGCGGCCAGGGAGCTGCGCGAGGCGGCCTGAAGAGCCCGGTGGCCCCGGCTGGGCAGACGGCGCGACGGATGACGCCGCCCGTCAGGCCTTCTTCGCCTCGGCCGCCTGCGCGTGCTGCGCCATCTGGTCGATGGCCAGCGACGAGTGCGCGTAGGCGCCGCCCGCGCGCATCTCGGCGGCGACCCAGATCGCCTCCATGATCTGGCCCTCGGTGGCGCCCGCCTTGAGCGCGGCGTCGGTGTGGCCGCGGATGCAGTAGGGGCACTGCGTCACGTGCGCCACGGCCACGGCGATCAGCTGCTTGGTTTTTACGTCCAGCTCGCCTTCGGCAAAGGCCGCCGCGCTGAAGGCGCGAAACGCCTCGAGCTGCTTGGGCGCGAGTTCGCGGCGCTTGCGCGCGATGTCGGCGCTGCTGGCGGGGTAGATGGCGTGTTCCATGAAACTTCTCCTATTGCACGTTCAGGCCCGCGGGGCTCAGCAGGTAGTCGCGCAACGCGACCGCGTTGTTCACGGTTTCATCGCGGGCGCTGTAGACCAGCGTGATCACGCCCTTGCTCGCGCGTTCGCGCAGCGCGCTGAATTGATCGGCGTGCTCGGCCAGCTCGGCGGCGTAGCGTCGGCGAAACTCGGGCCACAACTCGTGCTGGTGGTTGAACCAGTGACGCAATTCGGTGCTCGGCGAGAGCGCCTTGTTCCATTCGGTGAGCTGCAGCGCCTCTTTTTTCAGACCGCGTGGCCACAGCCGGTCGACCAAGATGCGCTCGCCATCCTCGGGCGAGGGCGCCTCGTAGGCGCGCTTGATGCGCACATGGCTGGCTGGAATCTTGCTGCTCATACTGCCGTGCCTCCACACATGCCCATGACGGCCTCAGGATACGCCGCCGCGGCAATGCCTGCCGCCTTCGCCACTATTTCGTGGGCCCCGAGGCGTGAGCGCCGTGGCCTGCGTGCCGCTCAATGCACCGGCCGCCCCAGCCGCTTGCTCGCCCGCGATATCGCGTAATTCACCAGGCAGTAAAGCAGCGCCACAACGAGGTACACCGGCACCAGCGCGTGGTAGTTGGCAATCAGCACCTTGGCGTTCTGCATCAGTTCACCGTAGGTGACGACGTAGCCGAAGGTGGTGTCCTTGACCACGATGACCAGTTGCG
>JAIXLP010000021.1 GCA_026954015.1 Burkholderiales bacterium
GACGTGGTGGGGCTGGACACGATGGCGCACGTCATCAAGACCATGCAGGACAACCTGAGCCTGGACGCTACCAAAGGGGCTGCGCAGTTCGACCCGTTCTACGACAGCTTCAAGACCCCGGCGGTGCTGGCCAAGCTCATCGAGCTGGGCAACCTCGGGCAGAAGACCAAGGCGGGCTTCTTCAAGAAGGTGGGGCGCGACATCCTGCGCTTTGACCTGGCGGAGGAGGAGTACGTGCCTGCCGGTGCGAAGGCCGACGACGTGTACGCGCGCATGCTCAAGAAGCCCGCGGCCGAGCGCCTCAAGCTGCTGCGCGACGCCAAGGGCGCCGAGGGGCAGTTCCTCTGGGCGATTCTGCGCAACGGCTTTCACTACGCTGCCGTGCATCTGGAGCACATTGCCGAGACCGCGCGCGACGTGGACCAGGCGATGCGCTGGGGCTTCGGCATGAAGCAGGGCCCGTTCGAGCTGTGGCAGGAAGCGGGCTGGCTGGACGTGGCGAAGATGGTGCAGGAAGACATCGATGCCGGCAAGGCGCTGTGCGCGGCGCCGCTGCCCGAGTGGGTCTTCAAGGGGCCGGTGGCCGATGCGGGCGGCGTGCACACGGCGCAGGGTTCGTGGAGCCCGAAGGCTGGAAAATTCATAGCGCGTCGCGCGCTCCCCGTCTACGAAAGACAGTATTTCCCTGAAAAATTGCTGGGTGAAGACAACCTGCCCGACTGGCGCGTGGCCGGTACCACGGTCAGTGACGGCGCCGCGGTGCGCGTGTGGACGCTGGACCAGAACTGCCAGGACGACGATCGCGTGCTGATCGCCTCGATCAAGAGCAAGATGCATGCGATCAGCCCGGCGGTGATCGAGGAGCTGGGCGAGGCGCTGGCCCTGGCCGAGCGTGAGTACGCAGGCCTGGTGATCTGGTCGGGCGACGCGCCTTTCAGCGTGGGCGCGGACCTGCAGGCGGCGATGCCGGCCTTCATCGCCGCGGGCATCGACGCGATCGACGGCCTGCAGCAGGAGCTGCAGGGGCTGATGCTGCGCCTCCGCTACGCGCAGGTGCCGGTGGTTTCGGCCATCCACGGCATGGCGCTGGGCGGCGGCTGCGAGCTGGCGGTGCACAGCGCGCGGCGCGTGGCGCACATGGAAAGCTACATCGGCCTCGTCGAGGTGGGTGTGGGCCTGGTGCCGGGCGCGGGGGGCCTCACCTACATCGCGCGCCGCGCGGCCGAGAAGGCGCAGGCGAGCACGGGCAAGGACCTGCTGCCCTTCCTCACTGAAGGCTTCACCGCCGCGGCCATGGCCAAGGTGGGCACGAGCGCGATCGAGTCGCGCCAGCTCGGCTACCTGCTGGACAGTGACCTCATCGTGCCGCACAAGGACGAGCTGCTGTTCGTCGCGATCAACGAGGCGCGCGCGATGGCGCGCGGCGGCTGGCGCGCGCCGCTCAAGCGCAACTTCGCTGTGGCCGGCAGGAGCGGCATCGCCACCATCAAGGGCTCGCTCGTGAACATGCGCGGCGGCGGCTTCATCAGCGACCACGACCAGCACATCGCCACCCTGATCGCCGAAGTGGTCTGCGGCGGTGACGTGGACGCGGGCACGCTTGTGAACGAGGAATACCTGATGCGCCTGGAGCGCAAGGCGTTCTGCGCGCTGATCCAGCACCCGAAGACGCAGGAGCGGATTCTGGGCATGCTCAATACCGGCAAGCCGGTGCGCAACTGATCGCGGCAAAGGAACACACCATGAGCAAGCAAGTACAAGACGCCTACATCGTTGCCGCCACGCGCACGCCGATCGGCAAATCGCACAAGGGCTTTTTCCGCAACATGCGGCCCGACGACCTGCTGGCCACCACGATCCGCGCGGCGCTCGCGCAGGTGCCCAGCCTGGACCCGGCCGCGGTGGAGGACGTGATCTCCGGCTGCGCCATCCCCGAAGCGCAGCAGGGCCTGAACGTGGCGCGCATCGCCGCCGTGCTCGCGGGCCTGCCCAAGAGCGTGGGCGGCATCACCGTCAACCGCTTCTGCGCCTCGGGCCTGTCGGCGGTGCAGATGGCCGCCGACCGCATCCGCGTGGGCGAGGCCGAGGTGATGATCGCCGCGGGCGTGGAGAGCATGAGCATGGTGCCCATGATGGGCAACAGCCCCAGCCTCTCGCCCACGATCTTCGCCAACGGCGATGAGGACGTGGGCATCGCCTACGGCATGGGCCTCACCGCCGAGAAGGTGGCGCAGCAGTGGAAGGTGACGCGCGAGGCCCAGGATGCCTTCGCGCTCGAATCGCACCGCCGCGCGATCGCGGCGCAGCAGGCGGGGCGCTTTGCCAACGAGATCACGCCCATCGAGGTGACCGAGCGCGGCGTGGATCTGGCCACGGGCGAGCCGGTGGTCAAGACGCGCACCGTGAATCTGGACGAAGGCGCACGCCCTGATACGACGCTGGAAGGCCTGGCCAAGCTGCGCACGGTGTTCGCGGCGCGCGGCACGGTGACGGCGGGCAACAGCAGCCAGACGAGCGACGGCGCGGGCGTGCTGATCCTGGCGAGCGAAGCGGCCGTGAAGCGCTTCAACCTCCAGCCCCTGGCGCGCTTCGTCTCGTTCGCCAGCCGCGGCGTGCGCCCCGAGATCATGGGCGTGGGGCCGATCGAGGCGATTCCGGCGGCGCTCAGGCTCGCGGGCCTCAAGCACGAGGACATGGGCTGGATCGAGCTCAACGAAGCCTTTGCCGCGCAGTCGCTCGCCGTGATCCGCACGCTGGGCCTGAACACCGACGTGGTCAACCCCATGGGCGGCGCGATTGCGCTGGGCCACCCGCTGGGCGCGACGGGCGCGATCCGCTCGGCCACGGTGGTGCATGCACTGCAGCGCGAGAACCTCAAGTACGGCATGGTCACGATGTGCGTGGGCATGGGCCAGGGCGCGGCCGGCATTTTCGAGCGCGTTTAGGCCTTTCGCGCAGCGCGGCATGCCGGCCTTCAGCCTGCAGCACGGTGGCGTGACGCTGGCCGTCACGCGCCACGAGAGCCAGAAGCCGGCGCGCGCCAGCGTGGTGATCGGCTGCGCCATCGGCGTGCCCCAGCGCTACTACCAGGACTTTGCCGCCTGGCTCGCGCGCCAGGGCTACCTCGTCACCACCTTTGACTGGCGCGGACAGGGCGCGTCGCTGAGCGGCCCCATGCGTGCAGTGCGCGCCACACTGCAGGACTGGGTGGCGGACTACGAGGCGGTGATCGCCGATGCGCGCGCGGCGCTGCCGGGCCGTCCGCTGCTGCTCATCGGCCACAGCCTGGGCGCGCAACTGCCCGGCCTCTTTGCCCACCCCGAACGTGTGGATGGGCTGCTGGCCGTGGCTGCCGGCAGCGGCTACTGGCGCGTGAACGCGCCGCAGCTGCGGCGCTCCATCCTGCCCTTCTGGTATGCGGTGATGCCGCTGGCCACGGCCGTATGCGGCTATTTTCCCGGCGCGCGCCTGGGCATGGTGGGGGACTTGCCCGCGAGCATTGCCTGGCAGTGGCGCCGCTGGTGCCTGGACCCGCTGTATGGCATGGGCGCGGAGCACGCGCAGGCGCTCTACGGCGCGGTGCGCTTTCCCATCCACCTGCTGCGCATGGAGGACGACGAGATGATGAGCGAGCAGGCCAACCGCGATCTGCTCGCGATGTACGCCGGTTCCGAGCACGCGAGCGAGTGCCTGACGGCGCAGGACGCGGGCGGGCAGCGCATCGGGCATCTGGGTTTTTTCAAGCCGCGCTTCGAGGCCACGCTCTGGCCACGCGCGCTCGCGGTGCTGCGCCGCTGGGGCGCCGTCGCCGAGACGACGCGCGGCGCGCCGGTTTCACGCCACACTCCTGCCGCATGATTTCGACGACCTCTCCCCATCCGCTGGACGACGCGCTCGCGCTCGCCCCCACCGCGCCCGGTCACTACCGCGGGCGCACCACCGAGCCCTACTGGAACATGGTCGGCCCCTATGGGGGCGTGACCGCGGCCACGCTGCTGCAGGGCGTGCTGCAGCACCCCGAGCGGCTCGGCGATCCGCTCTCGCTCACCGTGAACTACGCCGGTGCCGTCACCGAGGGCGCGTTCACCGTGCGTGCGCAGGCGGTGCGCACCAACCGCTCCACCCAGCACTGGTGGGTAACGCTGTCACAGAACGACGCCAGCGGCGCGGAGCAGGTGGCAACGACGGCCACCGTCATCACCGCCGTGCGCCGCAGCACCTGGAGCAGCACGGAAACGCCGATGCCGGCCGTGCAAAAACCTGCCGACTACCCGGCGATTGAAGGACTGTTTCCTGTGCAATGGGTGCGCCGCTATGAAATGCGCCCGATTGCGGGGCCACTGCCCGCGCAGTGGGATGGCGCCGAGCACGACAGCCTGACCCGGCTCTGGGTGCGCGACACGCCCGCACGGGCGCTGGATTTCGCGGCGCTGGCCGGCATCAGCGACGTGTTCTTTCCGCGCATCTGGCGCCGCCGCGCCACGCGCGTGCCGATAGGCACCGTCTCGATGACGGTGTATTTTCATGCCGGGTCCGAGCTGCTGGCGCACACCGGCAGTGGCTACCTGCTGGCGCAGGCGCGCGCGCAGGAGTTCCGCAACGGCTTTTTCGACCAGACCGCGCAACTGTGGAACGAGGCGGGCGAAATGCTCGTCACCACGCAGCAGATCGTTTACTACAAGGAATAACCCATGAGCGACGCGACGCAGGACATCCTGGTGCATGCCGAAGGCGGCGTGACCACCATCACCTTCAACCGGGTGGACAAGAAGAATTCGTTCACCGAGGCGATGTACGCCGCGATGGCCGATGTGCTCGAAGCCGCGGCGCAGGACGCGCAGGTGCGCTGCGCGGTGATCCAGGGCGACGTGACGGTGTTTTCCGCCGGCAACGACATCGGTGACTTCCTGCGCCAGGGCGCGGCCGCGCAGCCGGTGGCGATGACCGAGCGGCCGGTGTGGCGCTTTCTCCAGGCCATCGCCACTTTCCCCAAGCCGCTCGTGGCGGCCGTCTGCGGCCCGGCCGTGGGCGTGGGCACCACGCTGCTGCTGCACTGCGACCTGGTCTACGCGGGCGACAACGCGGCGTTCGCGCTGCCCTTCGTGAACCTGGGGCTGTGCCCCGAGGCGGCCTCCAGCCTGCTGCTGCCGCGCATGTTCGGCATGCACCGCGCCGCCGAGGCGCTGCTGCTGGGCGAGCCCTTCATGGCCGAGGCGGCGCTGGAAGTCGGCCTCGTGAACCGCGTGGTGCCGCCCACCGAATGCAACGCGCTCGCGCAGGCGCAGGCCCGCAAGCTCGCCGCCAAGCCGCTGGGCGCGCTGATGGCGGCCAAGCAGCTCATGAAGGGCGCGCAGACCGAGCAGGTGCTGGCGCAGATGCAGCGCGAATCACGGGAATTTGCGCGCCTGATGCGCGAGCCCGCGGCGCGCGAGGCGTTCAGCGCCTTCCTGGAAAAGCGCAAGCCGGATTTCAGTGCCTGCTGAGCGCCTTCGCGTGGCCTGTGGCGCCTGCCGGCGTGGCGATACATTTTTACAAAGCAAGCGCTTGATTAAATAAGGCGGCTGGCTATGATGCGCGCATGGTCGCCGCCCGCACACGCACGTCCGCCGACGATACCCCGCACCGCCCGCGCGGTCGGCCGCGCAAGAGCGCGGACGATGTCGACGGCGGCGCGCGCCGCCGTGAGCTGATGGAACACGCGGCGCGGCTCTTTCTCGTCAAGGGCTACGCCGCCACCACCACGCGTGACATCGCTGCCGCCATGGGCATGCACAGCGGCTCGCCGTTCTACTATTTCAAGAGCAAGAGTGCGCTGCTGTACGCGGTGATGCGCGAGGGCATGGAACTGGCTGCCGCGCGCCAGCAGCAGGTGCTGCAGGCGCTGGCGCCGGGCACCGATGCGCGCGAGTGCCTGCGCGTGCTGATCCGCCAGCACTTCGAAATCCTGCTCGGACCGCACAGCGGCTTCATCCCGGTGATGCTCTACGAGTGGCGCTCGCTCACGGCCGCGCAGCGGCGCGGCGTCTCCAGCATCAAGGACGCCTACGAGGCGCAGTGGATGCCGGCGCTGCAGGCGCTCGCGCGCGCGGGCCTGCTGCAGGCCGAGCCCGCGGTGGCGCGGCTGTACATCTTTGGTGCGCTCAACTGGACGGTGCAATGGTTCTCGCGCAAGGGCCCCTACTCCCTGGACGAGCTGACCGAGCAGGCGCTGCGCCTGTTCGTGTGCGCACCGTGACCGAACCCCACTGGCGAATCCGATCCATGCACGACTTCGTATCCCGATGGAACCCCCACGGCGACACCGCGCGCCAGCGCCGTGAGCACATGCTCGCGCGCATTGCGCAGTGGCGTGCGCTGGAGCAGCGCACCGAGGCCAAGTCCGCGCGCGCCGCCGAGCGCTTTGCCCGGCGCCATCAACTGCTGCCGCGCGAGCGCGTGGCGCTGCTGCTGGACCGCGGCGCGCCCTGGCTGCCGCTGGCCTCGCTGGCGGGCTACCTGCGCGACGTGCCCGACCCCGAAAAGTCCGTGCCCGGCGGCGGCCTGATCGCCGGCATCGGCTTCATCGCAGGCACGCGCTGCATGGTGGTGGCCAGTGATTCGGGCATCGACGCCGGCGCCATCCAGCCGGGCGGCCTGGACAAGATGCTGCGCGTGCAGGAGATCGCCCTGGCCGAGCGCCTGCCCTTCGTCCACCTGGTGGAGAGCGCCGGGGCCGACCTGATGCGCTACCGGGTCGAGGGCTTTGTCATCGGCGGCAGCCTGTTTCGCAACCTGGCGCGCCTGTCCGCCGCGGGCATCCCCGTCATCACCGTGCAGCACGGCTCGGGCACGGCGGGCGGGGCCTACATGCCGGGGCTGTCGGACATCGTGATCATGGTCGAGGGCCGCTCGCGCGCCTTCCTGGCCGGCCCGCCGCTGCTGAAAGCCGCCACCGGCGAAGTGGCGACCGAGGAGGAGCTGGGCGGCGCGCTGATGCACACCACGGTCTCGGGCCTGGGCGAATACCTGGCGCGCGATGACCGCGAGGCGCTGGGCATGGCGCGGCGCGTGGTGGCTGAACTTCAATGGTCAAATCAGCCTCCAGCGCTTGCTGGGCAAGCGCTGTCAGCTATTGAATCAGAAGCAGCCGAGCCGCCCTGGCCGGCCGACGAACTGCTGGGCCTGATGCCCGCGCACCACCGCGAGCCGGTGGACATGCGCGAGGTGGCGGCGCGCCTGGTCGACGGCGGCGCGCTGCTGGAGTTCAAGGCCGGCTACGGCAGCGCCACGGTGTGCGCGCAGGGCCGCATCCGCGGGCACGCGGTGGGCCTGATCACCAACAACGGCCCGATCGACAACGCGGGCGCCAACAAGGCCACGCACTTCATCCAATGGATGTGCCAGCTCGGCCACCCCATCGTCTACCTGCAGAACACCACCGGCTACATGGTCGGCAAGGACGTGGAGCAGGCCGGCATGATCAAGCACGGCAGCAAGATGATCCAGGCCGTCACCAACGCCACCGTGCCGCAGCTCACCGTGCAGTGCGGCGCCAGCTTTGGCGCCGGCAACTACGGCATGTGCGGACGGGGCTTTGCGCCGCGTTTCCTGTTTTCATGGCCCGGCGCAACCACGGCCGTGATGGGCGGCGAGCAGGCCGCCGGCACCATGCGCATGGTCACCGAGGCGGCGCTCAAGCGCAAGGGCGTCGAGCCCGACCCGGCCAGGATGCAGCAGCAGTTCGATGCCGTGGTCGCCATGTTCGAGCGCCAGCAGGACGCCTTCACCACCAGCGGCCTGCTGCTGGACGACGGCGTGATCGACCCGCGCGACACGCGCGCCGTGCTGGCCTTTTGCCTGGACACCATCGCCGAGGGCGCGGCGCGCACGCTGCGACCGATGCAGTTCGGCGTGGCGCGCATGTGAAGGCGATTTTCAGGAGACACCCGATGCAACTGACCCACGACCACGAGCAAATCCGCGACACGCTCAAGCGCTACATCGCCGAGCACATCAACCCCCATGTGGACGAGTGGGAAGAGGCCGAGATCTTCCCCGCCCACCAGGTGTTCAAGGGCCTGGGCGAGCTGGGCCTGCTGGGCCTGACCAAGCCGGTGGAATACGGCGGCATGGGGCTGGACTATTCCTACAGCATGGTGATGGCCGAGACCCTGGGCCTGATCCGCTGCGGCGCCGTGCCGATGGCCATCGGCGTGCAGACCGACATGTGCACGCCGGCGCTGGCGCGCTTCGGCAGCGACGAGCTCAAGCGCCAGTTCCTCGCCCCGGCGATCGCCGGCGACATGGTGGGCTGCATCGGCGTGAGCGAGCCCGGCGCGGGCAGCGACGTGGCCGGCATCAGGAGCACGGCGCGCAAGGACGGCGGCGACTACCTCATCACCGGCCAGAAGATGTGGATCACCAACAGCCTGCAGGCCGACTGGATGTGCATGCTGGTCAACACCAGCGACGGGCCGCCGCACAAGAACAAGAGCCTGGTGATGGTGCCCATGCGCGACGGGCCGAACGGCAAGCTCACGAAGGGCATTGAAGTCGCAAGAAAGATCCGCAAGATCGGCATGAACAGCAGCGACACCGGCCTGATCTACTTCGACGAAGTGCGCGTGCCGCAGCGCCACCTGATCGGCGCCGAGGGCCAGGGCTTCATCTACCAGATGCAGCAGTTCCAGGAGGAGCGCCTGTGGGCGGCGGCCAATGCGCTGCTGGCGCTGGATGAATGCATCCGCGAGACCATCGCCTGGGCGCGCGAGCGCAGGATGTTCGGCGCCACGCTGCTGGACCAGCAGTGGGTGCAGTTCAAGCTGGTCGAACTGCAGACCGAGGTCGAGGCGCTGCGCGCCCTCACCTGGTCGGCGGGCGAGCGCTACGTCGCGGGCGAGGACGTGCTGCAATGGGCCAGCATGGCCAAGCTCAAGGCCGGGCGCCTGATGCGCGAGGTGGCCGACACCTGCCTGCAGTTCTGGGGCGGCATGGGCTACACCTGGGACAACCGCGTCTCGCGCCTGTACCGCGACGGCCGGCTGGCGTCGATCGGCGGCGGCGCCGACGAGGTGATGATGGGCATCATCGCCAAGACCATGGGCATGGCCAAGCGGCCGGGGGCGTGAGGCATGAAAGCTTCTGATTTGGGAGCTGCTTGCGCTTTGTCTGTGCGGTCTGCAGCCTGTTTTCGCTTGAATTGCTTGGCGCAGGCCGTGCGGCCCTCACCCCCACCCTCTCCCAGAGGGAGAGGGAGTCGAACGAGGGCATGGCGTACCGGTTTTACTCCCTCGCCCCTCTGGGGAGAGGGCTGGGGTGAGGGGCTGCCGGCACACCAGCGAGCGATCCAGCCGCGGGGACACAAGGCATGAAACGCATCCTGATCGCCAACCGCGGCGTTCTTGCCGCAGGCAAGGCGAAGCACATGGACCGGGCACGCGCAGCGTGCCAGCGGGCGATCGAGCCGCGAGGGCACGGCGTATGAAACGCATCCTGATCGCCAACCGCGGCGAGATCGCCCGCCGGGTGATTACGACCGCGCACCGCATGGGCATCGAAACCGTCGCCGTGCATTCCGACGCCGACGCCAGCGCCCTGCACGTGCGTGAAGCGACATTGGCCTACGCGTTGGGCGGCAACACCTCGGCCGAGAGCTACCTGCGCGTGGACAAGCTGCTGGAAGCGGCGCGTGCCACGGGCGCCGACGCGGTGCACCCGGGCTACGGCTTTCTGAGCGAGAACGCCGACTTCGCGCAGGCCGTGCTGGACGCGGGCCTGACCTGGATCGGCCCGCCGCCCGCCGCCACGCGCGCGCTGGGCGACAAGGCCGCGGCCAAGGCGTTGGGGGCGCAGCAGGGCGTGCCCTGCCTGCCGGGCTACGCGGGTGGCGACCAGTCCGAGGCGCGCTTTGCCGCCGAGGCCGCGAAGATCGGCTACCCCGTCATGGTCAAGGCCGTGGCCGGCGGCGGCGGGCGCGGCATGCGCCTGGTCACCGAAGCGGCGCAGCTGCCCGCCGCACTGGCCAGCGCGCGCTCCGAGGCGCTGGCGGGCTTTGGCAATGGCACGCTGCTGATCGAGCGCGCGGTGATGAACCCGCGCCACGTCGAAATCCAGGTCTTCGCCGACACGCACGGGAACGTGATCCACCTGGGCGAGCGCGACTGCTCGGTGCAGCGGCGCCACCAGAAGATCATCGAGGAAGCGCCCAGCCCCGCCGTCTCGCCCGAGCTGCGCGCGCGCATGGGCGCATGCGCGGTGGCGCTGGCACGCGGTGCGCGCTACGTCGGCGCGGGCACGGTGGAGTTTCTGCTGGAGGGCAATGAGTTCCTGAGCGCCGCCGGGCCGTCCCAGGGCGCGAGCGCCCCCTTGGGGGGCAGCGCAGCTCGCGAAGCGGGGGAGCGTGGGGGCTTCTATCTCATGGAGATGAACACGCGGCTGCAGGTCGAGCATCCGGTGACCGAGGCGCTCACGGGCCTCGATCTCGTCGAATGGCAGATCCGCGTCGCGCGCGGCGAGCCGCTGCCGCTCACGCAGGATCAAGTCCGCCTTCAGGGCCATGCCATCGAGGTGCGCCTGTGCGCCGAGGACGCGCACTACGTGCCGCACGCCGGGCGCATCCTGCATTTTTCCGCGCCGCCGGCCACCGCCTTCGAGCGCGGGCCCGTGCGCTTCGACCACGCGATCGAGGCGGGTGGCGAGGTGACGCCCTGGTACGACGCCATGCTGGGCAAGCTGATCGTGCACGCGCCCACGCGCGGCGAAGCGATCGACGCCTTGCTGGCCGCACTGGCGCGCACCGAGCTGCTGGGCCTGCCCGGCAACCGCGGCTTTTTGATGGAATGCCTGGATGACGCGCGCTTTCGGCGCGGCCAGGCGCTGATCTCCTTTCTGGACGAGCACGGCGACGCATTGCGCGATTCGCTCCTGAAAAAAGAGCTTGCAGCGCATGACCAGCAAGCGCTGGCGGCCGTTTTCTCTCATGGCGCCGACGCCCTGGCCTGCCCCTTTGCGCTGCCGCTGCGGCTGGCGCACGGCGAGCACGTGCAGGCGTTCACCGTGCGCCCCACGGCGGGCGGCCTGCGCGTGCGCAGCAGCGCAGCGCCGGAGGGCGACGAGCGCCTGCTGGCCCTGCAGCCCCTGCCCGACGGCCGCGTGCGCTGCACCTTGGGGGGCGTCCGCCGCGCCGTGCGCGCGGTGCGCGTGCCGGTGGCGCAGGGCGCGCCGCGCTGGCACGCGCAGGCCGGCGGGGTGGACTGGTGGTTCGACGACGTCTCGTTCGAGCCGGTCGCGGGCGCCGCCGGCGCGCAGGCCGCCGCCGACCTGAAGGCACCGTTCAACGGCCGCGTGGTGCGCGTTGCCGCGCAGGCCGGACAGCCGCTGAAGGCCGGCGAGGTGGCGGTGGTGGTCGAGTCGATGAAGCTGGAGCACAGCCTGGCGCCGCGCGCCGACGCGGTGGTGGCCGAGGTGCTGGTGGCCGAGGGCCAGCAGGTCACGCCGGGGCAGGTGCTGCTGCGCTTTGCGACTCCGACAGAGCCCCTGAAATGAAACCGAACCGGATGACGCGCACAGGTCTTGGCTCCTTCCCCCTTTGGGGGAAGGCAGGGATGGGGGCTTGCCTGGTGCATCACCCGCATGCCGTGCTGGCCCCCACCCCAACCCTCCCCCAGCGGGGGAGGGAGCAACACCGCCGCCCGTTCCATGGGCCGCGGGTAACGCGGCGCGCGATGGAGCCCCTGAAATGAATGCCAACGAACTGCGCGAGGCGCGCACCGCCCTCGTGGACAGCATGACGCGCTTTGCGCGCACCGAGATCGCGCCGCACGTGGGCGCGTGGGACGCTGCGGGCGAGTTTCCGCGCGCGCTCTACCGCCGCGCGGCCGAGCTGGGCTTTCTCGGCATCGGCTACCCCGAGGAATACGGCGGCACGCCCGCGCCCTGGGCCTTGCGCCTGCCGATGTGGCGCGCGCTGTGCCGCCACGGCACCTCGGGCGGGGTGCAGGCGAGCCTCTTCTCGCACAACATCGGCCTGCCGCCGGTGGTGCTGCTGGCCAGCGAGGACGTCCGGCGCGACGTGGTGCCGCCGGTGCTGGCGGGCGAGCAGATCGCCGCGCTGGCGATCACCGAGCCCGGCGGCGGCTCGGACGTGGCGCAGCTCAAGACCACGGCGCGGCGCGAGGGCGACACGTACGTCGTGAATGGCGAGAAGATCTTCATCACCTCGGGCATGCGCGCGGACTGGATCACGGTGGCCGTAAGGACGAGTGAAGCCCGAGGCGCCAGCGGCATCAGCCTGCTGCTGGTGCCCGGCGACAGCGCGGGTTTGAGCCGCACGCGCCTGGACAAGATGGGCTGGCTGTGCTCCGACACGGCGCAGCTGCGCTTCGACGGCGTGCGCGTGCCGGCGCGCTACCTGCTGGGCGCCGAGGGCCAGGGTTTCAAGGCCATCATGGCCAACTTCAACGGCGAGCGCCTGGGCCTGGCGGCGGGCGCCATCGGCTACGCCGAGGCCTGTTACGACGAGGCGCTGGCCTGGGCGCAACAGCGCCAGAGCTTCGGCCAAGCACTCGTCCAGCACCAGGTGATCCGCCACAAGCTGGTGGACATGCGCCAGCGCATCTGCGCCTCGGCGGCCTGGATGGAAGACCTGGCCGCGCGCGCCGACGCCGGCGAAGTGGGCGGCGACTGGGTGGCCGAGGTCTGCACGCTGAAGAACCAGGCCACGCAGACCCTGCAGTTCTGCGCCGATGCCGGCGTGCAGATCCTGGGTGGCATGGGCTTCATGCGCGGCACGGTGTGCGAGCGCATCTACCGCGAGGTCAAGGTCGTCACCATCGGCGGCGGCACCGAGGAGATCATGAAGGAGCTGGCGGCGCGCCAGTGGGGGATCGTGTAGCAAGTTGGATTCACAGACCAGGAGACACCACCATGATCGACATGCCAAGCACCGACGCCCTGCGCCGCATCCGCCGCGTCGCGCTGGGCGACTTCGTGCACCGCAGCGCGCTGAAGTTTCCCGAGCGCATCGCCGTCGTCGATGGCGACACGCGCCTGGCCTACCGCGAGCTGGACGCACGCAGCTCGCGCTTCGCGCACCACCTGCTGGCCACGCTGGGCAGCGGCCGGCAGATCGGCATGCTGTGCGCCAACTCGGCCGACATGGTGGTGGCCTACAACGGCATCCACAAGTCGGGCAACGTCTGGGTGCCGGTGAACCTGCGGCTGGACGTGGCGGCGATCGACTACATCCTGCGCCACGCCGAGGTGTCGGCGGTGGTGGTCGACGAGGCCTTCCACGCCGCGCCGGGCATCGCCGACATGCTGGCCGCGCTGGGCGTGCCGCTGATCGTGACGATGAGCACGCAAGCCACGGCCGCGATCACGAACGCCGTCACGCTGGCCCAGGCGGAAAGCGGCCAGAGCGCCGGGCTGCCCGACCTCGCCCTCGATGCCGATGCCCCGGCCCTCATCATGTACACCAGCGGCACCACCGGCCACCCCAAGGGCGTGGTGCATTCACACGCGTCGGTCGCGGCGGCGCTGATGGGCAACCTGGGCGGCTTCGCGTACACCGAACAGGATGTGTTCTCGGGCGTGCTGCCGCTGTTCCACTGCGCCCAGCATTGCCTGGCGGCCACCGCGCACGTGGCCGGCGCCTGCGTGGTGCTGCTGCGCGGCTTCGTGCCCGATGAGGTGCGCGCTTCCATCAAGAAGGAGAAGTACACCGTCTTCACCGGCCTGCCGATGATGTACGCGGCGCTGCTGGCCGAGCCGACGTTCCGCTGCGACGAGCACATGCGCCTGTGCATCTACGCCATGGCGCCGATCCCCAAGCCGCTGATTCCGCAGATCGCCGCGCGCATGTCGGCCAACGTGCAGCTGGCCACCGGCCAGACCGAGATGTACCCCGGCACCATGACCTTCCGCCCGCTGGAGCATCCGGGGCTGGACGCCAACTACTGGGGCGTCTCGCTGCCGCACAACGAGACCGCGGTGATGGACGACGAAGGCCGCCTGCTGGGCCCGGGTGAGCCGGGCGAGATCGTGCACCGCGGCGCCAACGCCATGCTGGGCTACCTGAAGGACCCGCAGGCCACGGCCGCCGCGCAGCGCTTCGGCTGGCACCACACGGGCGACCTGGGCATGTGGGGCCCCGGCGGGCAGATGATGTTCCTGGACCGCAAGAAGGACATGATCAAGACCGGCGGCGAGAACGTCGCCAGCGTCAAGGTCGAGGCCGTGCTGCTGTCGCACCCGGGTGTGGCCGCGGCCGGGGTGATCGGCCTGCCGCACCCGCGCTGGGCCGAGGCGGTGTGCGCCTTCGTGGTCAAGAAGCCGGGCGCCGAGCTGGATGAGGCCGGCGTGCTGGCGCACTGCCGCCAGCACCTGGGCGACTTCGAGGTGCCCAAGCTGATCCGGTTTGTCGAGGCGCTTCCGGCCACGTCCACCGGCAAGGTGCAAAAGCACCTGCTGCGCAAGCAGTTCGCCGACGTGGCGGCCCAGGCCTTCGGCGCGTGAGCGGGGCGCCATGATCCACCTGTACCACTGCATCAACGCGCGCTCGCTGCGCCCCCTGTGGACGCTGGAGGAAATGCGCCTGCCCTACGAGCTGACGGTGCTGCCGTTTCCGCCGCGCGCGCTGGCGCCGCAGTACAAGCAGCTCAACCCGCTGGGCACCATCCCGCTGCTGCTGGACGGCGACACGCGCATGACCGAGTCGGCCGCCATCTGCCACTACCTGGCCACGCGCCACGGGCCGAGCCCGCTGGCGGTGGCGGTGGACGAGCCGGACTACGGCGCCTTCCTGAACTGGACCCACTTTGGCGAGGCGACGCTGACCTTCCCGCAGACGCTGGTGCTGCGCTACGCGCGCTTCGAGCCCGCCGAGCGGCGCCAGCCGCAGGTGGCGCAGGACTACGCGCAGTGGTTCCTGGCTCGCTTGCGCGCGGTCGAATCCATCCTGTCGGACGGGCGCGAGTTCCTGTGCGCCGAGCGCTTCACCGTGGCCGACATCTCGGTCGGCTACGCGCTGCTGCTGGGCACGGTGCTGCAGCTCGATGCGCAGTACGGCCCGCAGGTCGCGGCCTACTGGCAGCGCCTGGCCGCGCGTGACGGCTACGCGCGTGCCCGGCAGGCGCAGACGGACGCGATCCGGCGCCAGGGCCTGGCCATCGACGAGGTGCTGGGCATGCCGCTGAAGACCGTCTGAACGACGCGGATCGACCAACCGGAGCACCCCATGACGCCAACCCAGGACGCCGAACTGCTGCAGCGCACGGAAGACGGTGTGCTCTGGCTCACCATCAACCGCCCCGAGCGCCGCAACGCCATCAGCCCCGGCGTGCTGGCCGGTCTGACCGACGCACTCTCGCGCGCCAATGCCGACCGCAGCCTGCGCGCCATCGTGCTCACCGGTGCGGGCGACAAGGCCTTTTGCGCCGGCGCCGACCTGCAGACCGGCCAGTCCTTCAAGTTCGACTATTCCGAGCCGACGCAGGGCATCGCCAACCTGTTCCGCCTGTCGCGCCAGCTGGGCGTGCCGCTGGTCGCGCGCGTCAACGGCGCCTGCATGGCCGGCGGCATGGGCCTGATGGCGATGTGCGACCTGGTGGTGGCCGCGCCGCACGCCATCTTCGGCCTGCCCGAGGTCAAGGTGGGCGTGTTTCCGGCCCAGGTGCTGTCGGTGCTCAGCGGCCTGATCGGCCCGCGCCAGCTTGCCGAGCTGTGCATCACCGGCGAACCGATCACGGCGCACGAGGCGCTGCGGCTTGGCCTGATCAACCGCGTGGCCGAGGACCTGGACGCCGGCGTGCAGGCGCTGCTGGATCGCTTTCTGGACAAATCCCCCGCCGCCATCCGCCGCGGGCTGTACCTGATGAAGCGCATCGGCGCCATGTCCTTCGAAGAATCCATGGCCTTCACCGAAAGCCAGATCGGCCTGTTCGCGCTGACCGAGGACGCGGCCGAGGGACAGGCGGCCTTCCGTGAAAAACGCAAACCCCAATGGAGCGGACGATGAACAGCGATAGAAAAATCCGCATCGGCGGCGCCAGCGGCTTCTGGGGCGACTCCAGCGTCGGCGCGCCGCAGCTGGTGGCCAGCGGCCAGGTCGATTACCTGGCCTTCGACTACCTGGCCGAGCTGACCATGTCCATCCTCGCGGCCGCGCGCATGAAGAAGCCCGAACTGGGCTACGCCACCGACTTCGTCACCGTGGCCATGAAGAGCGTGCTGAAGGACGTGGTGGCGCGCGGCATCCGCGTGGTCAGCAACGCCGGCGGCGTCAACCCCGAGGGCTGCGCCGATGCGCTGCGGGCGCTGGCGGCCGAGCTGGGCGTTCAAGTCAGGATCGCCACCGTCACCGGCGACGACGTGCTGCCGCTGATCCCCGCGCTGCGCGAACAGCAGCCGCCCCTGGCCGAGCTGCAGAGCGGCGCGCCGCTGCCCGCCAGGGTGGTCACCGCCAACGCCTACCTGGGCGCGCTGCCCGTCAAGGCGGCGCTGGATGCGGGCGCGCAGATCGTCATCACCGGCCGCTGCGTCGATTCGGCCGTGACGCTGGGCATCCTGATGCACGAATTCGGCTGGGGCGCGGGCGACCTCGACCAGCTCGCGGGCGGGAGTCTGGCTGGCCACATCATCGAATGCGGCTGCCAGGCCACGGGCGGGCTGCACACCGACTGGCAGGCCGTGCCCGACTGGGCGCACATCGGCTACCCGATCGTCGAGTGCGAAGCGGACGGCAGCTTCACCGTCACCAAGCCCGCCGGCACCGGCGGGCTGGTGGCGCCGCAGACCGTGGCCGAGCAGATGCTGTACGAAATCCACGACCCGGCCAACTACCTGCTGCCCGACGTGGTGTGCGACTTCACGCAGGTTGCGGTCTCGCAGGACGGGCCGGGCCGCGTGCGCGTCGAAGGCGCGCGCGGCAAGCCGCCGACGTCCAGCTACAAGGTCAGCGCCACCTACGTCGATGGCTTCAAGACCTCGGCGCAGCTGACCCTCGTCGGCTTCGACGCGGTGGCCAAGGCGCGGCGCACGGGCGAGGCGATTCTTGCGCGCGTGGGCGAGCTGCTCGCGCAGCAGGGCCTGCCGCCCTTCAGCGCCACGCACGTCGAGGTGCTGGGCGCCGAAAGCCCCTACGGCCCGCGCGCGCAGCCAGCAGCGGCGCAGATGCGCGAGGTGGTGCTGCGATTGAGCGCGCGCCACCCCGTCAAGGCCGCGCTGGAGCTGCTGGCGCGCGAGGTGGCGCCCGCGGGCACCTCGTGGGCGCCGGGCACCACCGGCGCGGGCGGGCGCGCCGGCGTGTCGCCGCTGATCCGTCAGTACGCCTTCCTGCTGGACAAGCACCGGGTGACGCCGAGCGTGCGGCTCGACGGCAGCCAGGTTTCAATGCCAAATCAGGCGCCAGCGCTTGTCCAGCAAGCGCCGGCAGCTATCAACAAGGAAGCGAGCCCGGCGTGGCCGGAATCTGCGCCCGCCACCGGCCCGACGGTCGAAGTGCCGCTGATCCGCCTGGCCTGGGCACGCTCGGGCGACAAGGGCGACAGCTCCAACATCGGCGTGATCGCCCGCAGGCCCGAATGGCTGCCGCTGCTGCGCGCCGAGCTGACCGAGGCGCGCGTGAAGGACTGGCTGGCGCACCTGGTGCAGGGCCCGGTGACGCGCTACGACGTGCCGGGCATACACGCCTTCAACTTCGTCTGCCAGCAGGCGCTGGGCGGCGGCGGCATGGCCTCGCTGCGCAACGACGCGCTGGGCAAGGGCATGGCGCAGATCCTGCTGGCGCTGCCGGTGCGCGTGCCCGCGAACTGGGATTTCTAGGAGGCTGTCGGACTTGGGAATCGGCGGCTGCAAAGTGGCCCCAGCGGCCCATTTTTCGCTTTCGCCGCCCCAAGCCCGACAGCCTCCGCATACCCCTCGGATCGCCTCACCGCGAACCGGCCCAATGCGGGCGTGGCCACGCACCGCGCGCGCCACAGCACAATGGCGGCCATGCCTGAACTGACACCCGCCGCGGCATCCCACCGCCGCTGGATCCTCGCCGGCCTGATGGCCATGATGACGCTTGCGGCGATGGACACCACCATCGTCTCCACCGCGATCCCGCAGATCGTGGGCGATCTGGGCGGCCTCGCGCTCGTGAGCTGGGTGTTTTCCATCTACCTCGTCGCGCAGACGGTGACGATCCCGGTGTACGGCAAGCTCTCCGACCTGTACGGGCGCAAGCCCGTGCTGCTCGCTGGCACGGTGCTGTTTCTCATCGGCTCGGCGGCGTGCTCGGCGGCGTGGAACATGCACGCGCTGATCGGGTTTCGCGGTCTGCAGGGCCTGGGCGCGGGCGCGATCATGGCCACGGTGATGACGCTGGCGGGCGACTTGTACGCGGTGCAGGAACGCGGCGTGGTGCAGGGCTGGCTTTCCAGCGTCTGGGGCGTGTCGGCCATCGTCGGGCCGCTGCTCGGCGGCGCGTTTGCCGAGTACGTCTCGTGGCGCTGGATCTTCCTCGTGAACCTGCCGGTGGGCGCGCTGGCGCTGGCGCTCGTGGCGCGCACGCTGCACGAATCGTTTCAGCGGCGCACGCCGCGCATCGACTACGCGGGCGCGCTGCTGCTGCTCGTCGCGCTCGGCCTGTTGATCTTCGGCGTGCTGCAGGGCGGGCAGGCGTGGCCCTGGGGCGACGCGCGCAGCGTGCTCGTGTTCGCCGCCGCCGCGCTCGCGTTCGTGCTGCTGGTGTGGGTGGAGCGGCGCGCCCCCGAGCCGGTGATGCCGGGCTGGCTCTGGCGCCGGCGCGTGCTCGTGGGCTCCAACCTGTCGATGATCGCGATGGGGCTGTTGATGATGGCGCCCAGCGTCTTCCTGCCCACCTTTCTGCAATCGGTGCAGGGGCTGGGCGCGATCGCGGCCGGGCTGGTGCTGGCGGGCGTCAGCATGGGCTGGCCCGTGGCGTCGGCGCTCTCGCCGCGCGTGTACATGCGCATCGGGTTTCGCGACGCGGCCATCGCCGGGGCGCTCCTGATCCTGCTCGCGTCGCTTGCGTTCGGCTGGATGCCGCACCCGCAGCCGGCGCTGCTCGTGCTGATCGACCAGATCGCGCTCGGCGCCGGGCTGGGGCTGCTCTCCACGCCGCTGCTCGTGGGCATGCAGTCCGTGGTGCTCTGGGGCGAACGCGGCGTGGTCACGGGCTCGAACATGTTCGCGCGCTACCTGGGCCAGAGCCTGGGCGCGGCGCTGTTCGGCGCGATCTTCAATGCCTCGCTCGGCGCGCGGCTGGCGTCCGCGCCCGAGCCGCTGCGCGAGCACCTGCCGCAGAACGTGGACGGCGTGATCGCCGCGCTGCACGCGCCCGCCGCGGGCGGCGCCGCCGCGCAGGCCGCCGCCTACGTGCGGGGCGCCATCGGCTTTGCCACCGACCGGCTCTACCTCGGCATGAGCGTGCTCGCGGTGCTGATGCTGGCGGTGCTCTTCATCGCGCCGCGGCACTTTCCCATCGTGGACGAAGACGCGCGCGTGACCACGCGCTGACGCGCCGCCGCCGGTTCCCCGGCCGGGCGAGCGGTCGCGCAGGGCGCGCGTGCAGGGCCCAGTGCAGTGTTCGTCGCATCAAGCATCAAGCACGGCTCTCGCCGTTGTCGCGACAATCGCAGGTTTCGCATGCCTTCCATTTCCCCCGACGAATTCAACCTGCGCCGCCTGGCGCTGCCGGCGTTCGGGCCCTCGCTCATGTTCGGCGTGTGCGAGGGCGCGATCCTGCCGGTGCTCGCGCTCAGCGCGCGCGCGCTGGGCGCCAGTTCCGCGGTGGCGGGGCTCATCGTCGCGCTCGTGGGCATGGGCTCGCTGCTGGCCAACCTGCCGGCGGCCTGGCTCACCACGCGCTTTGGCGAGCGGCGCGCGATGGTGGGCGCCTCGGCCTTCGCGCTGCTGGCGCTGGTGCTGTGCCTCGTGGCGCGCGTGGTCTGGCTGTTCGGCCTGGCGGTGCTCATGGTGGGGCTGGCGCGCGCGGTGTTCATGCTTGCGCGCCAGACCTTCCTCATCGAGGCCGCGCCCGCCCATCTGCGCGCCCGCGCCATGTCCACGCTCGGCGGCGTGCACCGCGTCGGCATGTTCATCGGGCCCTTCCTCGGCGCGGCGTTCATCCACGCCATCGGCCTGGCGGGCGCGTACTGGCTCGCGTTGATCGTGATGGTGGCCACCGGCGCGCTCTCGCTGCTCGTGCCCGACCTGGAGCTGCGCGCGCCCGCCGGCGGCGAGAGCGCCGCGCCCGCGCCCACGGCGCTCTCGCTCATGCGTGCGCACGCGCGCTCCTTCCTCACGCTGGGCGTGGCCTGCGCGCTGGTGTCGGCCATCCGCGCCTGCCGCCAGATCGTGATCCCGCTGTGGGCCGACCACATCGGGCTGGACGCCGCCACCACCTCGCTCATCTACGGCCTGATGGGCTCGGTGGACATGCTGCTGTTCTACCCCGCGGGCAAGGTGATGGACCAGCACGGCAGGCTGGCCGTCACGCTGCCGAGCATGCTCATCATGGGCGCCAGCCTGCTCGCGATCCCGTTCACGGGGGGCTACGCCAGCCTGCTGGCGGCCAGCATGGTGCTGGGCGTGGGCAACGGCATCGGCTCGGGCATCGTGCTCACCATCGGCGCCGACGCCTCGCCCGAGGTGGGGCGCACGCCGTTCCTCGGCATCTGGCGCGTCATCACCGACACGGGCGGCGGCGGCGGGCCGCTGCTGCTGTCGGGCCTGACGGCGGTGGCCTCGCTTGCCTGGGGCATCGTCGGCGTCGGCGGCATGGCGCTGCTCGCGGGCTGGATGTTCTGGCGCTGGCTGCCCGCGCCCCGCGCTCAGGCCGCCGCGCGCAGCCAGTCCACCACGTCCTGAGCGTTGCGGTCCGGCGGAAACACCGGGTAGAACACGTGGGCGATGCGCGCCCCGTCCAGCACCAGCGTCAGGCGCCGGTACAGGCGCATGCCCCCGGCCTCGAACGTCGGCAGGCGCAGCGCCGCCGCCAGCCGCAGCGCCGGGTCGCTCAGCAGCGCAAACGGCAGATGCAGGCGCTCGCGCGCCTCGCGCTGGTAGGCGCCGTCCTGCGCGCTCAGGCCGTACACCGTCACGTCCAGCGCGCGCAGCGCGTCGTGGTGATCGCGAAACGCGCACGACTGCGGCGTGCACCCGCGCGCGCCGGGGATGGCATTCCACCCCTCGGGCAGCGGCACGCCGGGGCGCCCCGTCATCGGGTAGATGTAGATCACCGTGCGCCCGCTCAGGGCGTTGAGTGCGACTTCACGCCCGTCGGTGGCCGGGAGCACGAGGGGCGGCAGCGTCAGCCCGCTCAGGTGATCGGTTGCGCCGTCGTCCACGGGGCGCGGCAAATCTTCGGGCAAGGGGAAGTGGGCAGGTGCGGTCATGGTTGTTACCGTGGGGGCAGGATGATTCCGGTGGGTTTCCAGCCCAGTCCCCGGTGGCCGGGCACGAACGGCGCATCGCCGTGGTTTGCGTGCGAGGTGATGGCGAAGCGGCCCATGCCGCGGTAGCCTGTCCCGGCGCCTGAAGGCGGCTTGCGCGCTCCGTCGCCGTCACCGGCCATCCTGTGCGGCACGAGGGCGTTGATCTGCTCCGTCAGGCTGGCGCGCACGCTCTCGAAATCCACGTATTCGGCCAACGCCTGCGCATCGCGCGCCTGCCCCGCCGTGCTGATCTGGTGCACGGCGATCCCCGGCGCAGCGACGAACCACGCCAGCGCCAGCGCGAAGAGGGCGGGGATGGCCAGGTATTTCTTGGTCAAGCGGTTTTCCTTCTCAGGACCGTTCAACGAAAATGCCGGTCTGCCGGTGATGAAGCGCGCCCGGGGTGGCCACCACGGAGTCCGCGCCGGGCGTGGTACACGCCAGCAGGATGACGCCCGCCAGCGTGATCGATTGGGGGAGCGGGTTCATGTCCGGGCCAATAGAACGAGGGCGAGCGCAATGGCCGCGGGCAGGGCCTGTATGAACAGGATCTTCCTGCTGGCCGTTGCGGCGCCATAGAGACCGGCCACCAGCACGCAAGCCAGGAAGAAGACCTTGAAGCCGAAGCCGCTTGCACCTTGGGCCAGGCCGCAGATCAGGCCCGCCGCCAGGAATCCGTTGTAAAGCCCCTGGTTGGCCCCCAGGACCTTGGTCTGGGCCGCGAATTCTTCCGTCAGGCCAAATGCCTTGCGACCGGCCGGCCGGGTCCAGAGAAACATTTCGAGAATGAGGATGTAGACATGGATCAGGGCCACGACCGCGACGGCGATGCTGGAAGCGAGCAGCATGAGGGGTTCTCCAGGGGGGGCACGAATGGGGTGACGGGGATGGTAGGTGCGGCGGCCGGCCGGGGCAAGAAAAATACGCTCGCGCGTTTCGCCCTGCGCGGCTTCTGTTCCATTGCCTTGGTACGAATTACGGGGAGCAGGTCAGCGATGCCGTGACGCAGACTCCATGTCGGCACGGACCGCCACAGAGTCCACCACAGATGCCGGATATGCGACTGCAGGTTTTTTGCCCCTTGGTCCCCGATCGGTCAGGCTCTTGTCGTTGTGGGGGAGTCCATATGCGAAATGTCAGGCCGGCCTTGCTGACGCACATATCGCAAATGCGTGGCAGCTGGTCCACCAAGAACCTTGTCTATGCAAAACTGCGGCACGGGCTCGATCAGGTTGTCGAAAAGTCGCCGCCCACCGCCAAAGAATACGGGGGCCAGGGCAATCTCCAGTTCATCGATAACACCAAGATTGAGGTACTGCTGGATGACATCGGCGCCCCCTGAAATGCGAATGTCACCATCCCCTGCAGCCACTCTGGCCTGCTCCAGTGCGCACTTCGGCCCTTCATTGATGAAGTAAAACGTGGTTCCCCCAGGACGCACCCACGGGGCACGTTTTTCGTGGGTAAGCACGTATACCGGCGTGTGAAACGGAGCCTCTTCCGGCCAACTGACCTCGCCCTGATCGAACATACGCTTGCCCATGATATTGGCTCCCGTACGCTCGAAGGTGTGGCGAACCATGTCGTTGACAGGCCCAACCTCTCCCCCGGGGCCGAAATGGAGCTTCTCGCGGAAGTACTGTTGATTGATGATCCAGGCCATCAACGCACCCCACTTGGCACCCCAGTTCTTGTACTCAGGCTTGTCCATGGTCATTCCGTCCGGCGCCATGTAGCCATCGAGGCTAAGTCCAATGTTGACGAATACTTTGCTCATGGTTTTCTGCTCGCATGCTTGGAAGGTGGCCTGACGCCCTGAATTCAGCCGACGGCGTAGCCCGTCTGCTGCGACGAAATGTCAGGTCGCGTTCTTCGCACTTTCGACCGCACTGATGAACGCTTGCTGATCAACGGGCGAAACCAGTATGCACTTGCCGTGCCCGTACTCCACACGCAACCGCCTGAGCGAGAGGGCGGGACTTGAAAGAGGCGAATGCGTCGGCTTGATGCTCGTGATAGCCGAAACGGGGATGTGCCAGGCGAAAGGGCCGCTCCTGACATGTAGCGTGCTGCCCTGAACTGAATAGTTCGTAGATACGAGGATCCATACGGGGAGCGTTGCTCCGATGGCAAGGATGAAAAGAAGCGCCAGCAATGCCATGCCGGAAGCCTGTCGCAGCGCCGCTGCGGCTGCGACCGCACAAACGCCAGCGGCAGCGACGAGCACGACGAACAGCCAAGCGTCTATTTTTGAAGGGAACGCCATAGGCAGAACCTCCACGCGGCCTAATGCCAGAAATCAGCGGCGCGGGTACCGCATTCGCTGGAATGAATTGTCATGCGCCTCGTCTTTCAGCATCACCATGGAATTGGCCCGTTGTCATCGGAAAAGGTGCCCGTTGGTCCGTCTGGGCCGAGGAGTGCAAGCCGGACGGGTTCGCGCGCGGCCTCCTCGACAGTGCGTCTGCCCTCAAAGTTGTTCATAGCTGTCACTGTGAAACCCGGGGCTGCCGCGTTGACCTTGATGCCTGATGACGCAAGGTCCAGTGCGAACGCGACCGTCACTGCGTTGAGAGCAACCTTCGACGCGGAGTAGGTTATGCCGAACATGTCGCGACGCCGTGATTCGTTGGGGTCTGAAGCCAAGGTAAGTGACGCTCGGCCGCTCGATACGTTGACGATGCGCCCAGCCGGTGACTCGCGCAGCAGCGGAAGCATTGCCTGTGTGACGGCGATGACACCAAACACGTTGGTCTCAAAAACGGCACGCACCTCGTCAAGTGATGCCGCGCTCGCACGGCCCGACTTGACGACTTCTGCAAGTGACCGCTCCGGCCTTCCCGCATGGGCAATGCCCGCGTTGTTTACCAGCACGTCGAGACGCCCCAGTTCCTCACGAATCCGGTTGGCTGCCGAAGCGATGGACTCTTGATCGGTCACGTCAAGCTGAATTGCGCGGCTGTCACCCTTGATGGTTTCCGCAGCCTTCTTGCCCTTCTCAAGGTTGCGCGAGCCAACGAGGACGGTAAAACCGTTCTCCGCAAGGCTCTTGGCGATCTGTAGCCCGATGCCCTGATTGGCTCCAGTGACCAATGCAACGCGCTTATCCTGCATGACCATCCTCGGTGCTCATGAGAGCTCAACTCGCCGAGCGCCCATATCATGAGGCATAACG
>JAIXLP010000059.1 GCA_026954015.1 Burkholderiales bacterium
TCGATCGCCAGCGACGAATGCGCGTACGAGCCGCCCGCGCGCATCTCGGCGGCCACCCAGATCGCTTCCATGATCTGCCCCTCGGTTGCGCCCGCCTTGAGCGCGCCGTCGGTGTGACCACGAATGCAATAGGGGCACTGCGTCACGTGCGCCACCGCCACGGCGATGAGCTGCTTGGTTTTGGCGTCCAGCTCGCCCTCGGCGAAGGCCGCCGCGCTGAAGGCGCGAAAGGCTTCGAGCTGCCTGGGTGCCAGTTCGCGGCGCTTGCGCGCGATGTCGGCGCTGCTGGCCGGGTACATCGGGTGTTCCATCATTTCATCTCCCGTTTCATTGCACGTTCAGGCCGTCGGGGCTCAGCAGGTACTCGCGCATCGCCACCGCGTTGTTCACGGCTGCGTCGTGCGCGCCATACACCAGCGTGACCACGCCCTTGCGCGCGCGCTGGCGCAGCGCCTCGAAGTGCTCGGGGTGTTCGGCCAGCTCGGCGGCGTAGCGGCGGCGAAACTCGGGCCAGCGCTCGTGTTCGTGGTTGAACCAGTGGCGCAGGTCGGTGCTGGGCGAGAGGTCGCGGTTCCATTCGGTGAGGTGCAGCGCCTCTTTCTTGATGCCGCGCGGCCACAGGCGGTCGATCAGGATGCGCTCGCCGTCCTCGGGCGAGGGCGCCTCGTAGGCGCGTTTGATGCGTACATTGGCGCTGGGGATTTTCGTGCTCACAGTGCTGTGCCTCCACACATTCCCATGACCAAATCAGGATACTCCGCAGCGTGCCGACGTGCACGGGCCGCCGCAATGGCCACGGTGCGCTGGCAACGAAACGCGGCGGACGCCGATCGCGCGACGGCGCGCGGCGCGCTCAAATCTTGAACAGGTTCGATGCGTCGATGGACAGCACCATGGTGCCGTCCTGGTTCGTCATCACCCAGTGCCACTGGATGAGGCCCAGCCCCGCCTTGGTGGTGCGCTTGCCGGTGACGGTGATGTCGAGCGTGAGCGTGTCGCCGGGGCGTACGGGGTGCATCCAGCGGATGGCGTCCAGCCCCGGAGAGACGTAGGACTCGGAGTCGCCCAGGAATTCGTTGACCGCCAGCCGCATCGCGATGCAGCAGGTATGCCAGCCGCTTGCGATCAGGCCCTTCCATGGGCCGGTGGCGGCCCGCTCGGGCTGGGTGTGGAACCACTGTGGGTCCCACTGGCGGGCGAAGGCGAGGATTTCTTCCTCGCTCACGGTGTAGGGGCCGGCGTGCAGCGCCTGGTCTACCTGGAGTTCGGCGTATTTCATGGCGTCGATGCTAACGCGCGGGCGCGGGCGCGTTCAGGCAAAGCGTGGCGGGCGCTTTTCGGTGAACGAGGCGACGCCCTCGCGCGCGTCGCCGCCCGCGAAGTCGAGGAATTCGAGCGCCAGCGAGTGCTCGAACGCGGGCCAGGCCGCGCGCAGCCAGTGGTTCAGGCTGCGCTTGGTGTGGCCGAGCGCGGTGCGGCTGCCCGCGGCGAGCCGCGCGGCGATTTCGCGGGCGCGGGCCAGCAACTGCTCGGGCGGCACGCTCAGGCTCACGAGGCCAATGCGCTCGGCTTCCGCGCCACTCACTGGCGCGCAGGTGAGCAGCAGGTATTTGGCCTTGGCCATGCCGCACAGCAGCGGCCAGATGACGGCGGCGTGGTCGCCAGCGGCCACGCCCAGCCTGGTGTGCGCGTCCAGCAGCTTGGCGTTTTCCGCCGCGATCGAGATGTCGGCCATGAGCGCGACGGCGGCGCCCGCGCCCGCGGCGGCGCCGTTGATCGCGCTGATGACGGGCAGGTCGCAATCCATCATGCCCTGCACGATGGCGCGTGCCTCGCGCATCACGCGCTGACGCACCGCTTCCTGGGCGAGCATGTCCTGCAGCAGGTCCATGTCGCCACCGGCGGAAAAGCCCTTGCCCTCGCTGCGCACGAGGATCACGCGGTGCGCCGGCTCTTGCGCCAGCTCGCCCCAGATCGTGGCCAGGCGCGAGTGGTCTGCAGCGGTGCACACGGGCAGCTCGCCCGCCGGGCCGAAGACGACTTCGACCACGCCGTTTTCTTGCGGCTCGATGCGGATGCTCACGTGGTCTCTCCCCGCCGCAGCCAGGGGCTCACGCGGTAGCGTTCGCCGCGGTAGCAGGCGTCGAGCGCCTCAATGAGGTGCACCACGCGCGCGCGACCCAGGCGCTGGAGCCACTCGAACGGCCCCGCCGGGTAGTTGACGCCCAGCTTCATCGCCGCGTCCGCGCCGTCGGGCGTGCACACGCCCTGCAGCACCGCGTCGGCGGCTTCGTTGACGAGCATCGCCAGCGTGCGGGCGACGGCGAGGCCGGGCGCGTCGGCCATCTGCACCGGCTGCCAGCCAAGCGCGGCGAGCACGCCCGCGGCCTGCGCCGCATCCTGCGGGTGCGCGGCGGCGAACGCGATCGCGCCGCCCGCCGTCGTGGGCAGTTCGTCGAACACCGCCACGTGCGCCACGCCT
The DNA here is from genome assembly GCA_026954015.1 of Burkholderiales bacterium. Taxonomy (GTDB): domain Bacteria; phylum Pseudomonadota; class Gammaproteobacteria; order Burkholderiales; family Burkholderiaceae_C; genus Comamonas_C. Next base: position 2,483 of record JAIXLP010000059.1, read on the forward strand.
TCGCTCTGGGCAATCTGCCACGCGGGGCGGCCGTCGGTCTGGCGCAGTTGCAGCGCGCCGACCTGCACGCCCGTCCACGCGCTGGCGCGTGCGTGCGTCACGCCGTGCTCGCGCGCGGCCTCGGCGAGCAGGGAGGCCACCGCGCCGCTGCCGTGTACCTCGATGCCGCGGCCCGGCGCAAGCGCGGTGCTCGCGCAGGGTGTGAGCGCGGGCGCGCCCTCCGGGTAGCGGTAGAAGCCCTGACCGCTTTTGCGCCCGTACAGGCCGCCTTCGACCAGCTCGCGCTGCACCAGGCTGGGGGTGAAGCGCCGGTCATAAAAGTTGGCGGCGAACACCGTCTGCGTGACGGCGTAGTTCGTATCCAGCCCGATGAGGTCCATGAGCTCGCACGGGCCCATGCGAAAGCCCGCGCCGCGCAGCAGCGCGTCGAGCTGCTCGGGCGCGAGCGCGCGCTCTTGCAGCAGCATCAGCGCCTCGGCGTAGTAGGGGCGGGCGATGCGATTGACGATGAAGCCGGGCGTGCTGCGCGCATGCACCGGCGTCTTGCCCCAGGCGCGGGCAAGCTGTTCCACCTGGGTAGCGATGGCCACGTCGGTGCGCAGGCCGTGCACCACCTCGACGAGCTTCATGAGCGGCGCGGGGTTGAAGAAGTGCATGCCCACGAGCCGCTCGGGGCGCTTGAGGCCCGCGCCGATCGCGGTGACGCTGATCGACGAGGTATTGGTTGCGAGGATCGCGCCCTCAGGCAGCAGGTCTTCGAGCTGCTGGAACAGGCTGTGCTTGACGTCCAGGCGCTCGACGACGGCCTCGATCGCGAGCAGCGCGCTCCTGCCGTCGGCCAGCGTGGCGATGGGCACGAGGCGCGCGAGCGTGGCGTCGGTGTCGGCCCGCGTCAGCTTGCCCTTGGCGACGAGCTTGTCGAAGGTGGCGGCGATCTTCTCGCGCGCCTTCGCGGCCGCGCCCTCGAGCTGGTCGAAAAGAAACACGCGGTGGCCGGCCTGCGCGGCCACCTGCGCGATGCCCTGGCCCATCACGCCAACGCCGATGAGGAGAATGTCTTGGGGTGTGCTCATTGGGGATTCCACGAGGCCTTGCGCTTGCCGAGGAATGCGGCGAAACCCTCGCGCGCCTCGTCCGTGCCGCGGATGCGTGCAATGGTATGCGCGGTGAGCGCGCGCGCCTCGGCCGTCACCGGCCCGCCGGGCAACTGGTCGTAAAGCTGCTTGATTTCCATCTGTGCCATCGGTCCGCCCACGAGCAGGTCGGCCACGGTGCGCTGCACCGCGTCATCGAGCGCGCCCTGCGCCACCACCTCCTGCACGAGGCCGATGCGCAGCGCTTCATCGGCCTGGATGCGCGTGGTGCTGAGCGCCAGGCGCCGCGCCTGGCGGCGCCCCACGGCGTTGAGGAGATAGGGGCCGATGACCGAGGGGATGATGCCGAACCTGGCCTCGCTCACGGCAAAGCTCGCGTTGTCTGCGGCGATGGCGATGTCGCAGGCGCACGCCAGGCCCACGCCGCCGCCGAGCGCCGCGCCCTGGATGCGCGCCACCGTCGGCTTGGGGCTTTGCTCGATGCGCGCGAGCATCGCGGCGAAGCGTTCGGCGTCGGCCAGGTTCCAGGCGCGGTCGGCCTGCGCGGCGCGCTGCATCCACTGCAGGTCGGCTCCGGCGCTGAAGTGCTTGCCGCTGCCCGCGAGCACGATCACGCGCACCGTTGGGTCGTCGGCGAGCTGCACGAACGCGGCGTCGAGCTGCGCGATCATGGCTTCGTCGAAGGCGTTGAAGACCGTGGGGCGGTTCATCAGCACCTGCGCCACGCCGGTGGCGGGGCGCGAGATCTGCAGCGTGTCCATCAATAGGTTTCCAGGTGCAGCCGGCCCTGGCGCTTGAGCGCACCGCCGACTTCGTTCCAGTCGAGCCCCGCGTCGGTGGCGATGTCGCGCAGCGTCAGCATCACGCCTTCCTCCATCGCCCTCAGGCCGCAGACGTAGAAGTAGGCGTTGGGGTCGGTGAGCAGCGCCGCCAGGTCGGCCGCGCGCTCGCGCATCGCATCCTGCACGTATTTCTTGGGCGCGCCGGGCGTGCGGCTGAACGCGAAGTTGATGTCGATGAAGTCCTTGGGCAGGCCTTGCAGCGGGCCGAAGTAGGGCAGCTCTTCCTTGGTGCGCGCGCCGAAGAACAGCATCAGCTTGCCGCCCTCGAACTTGCCGCTCTTGCGCAGGCGCCGGCGCCACTCGGTCATCGCGCGCATCGGCGCGCTGCCGGTGCCGGTGCAGATCATCACGATGTGGCTTCTGGGGTGGTTGGGCATGAGGAAGCTCGTGCCGAACGGCCCGATCACCTGCACCTGGTCACCCACCTTGAGGTCGCACATGTAGTTGCTCGCGACGCCGCGCACCGGGTTGCCGTCGTAGTCCTGCAGCACGCGCTTGATCGTGAGGCTGATGTTGTTGTAGCCCGGGCGCTCGCCGTTGCGCGGGCTCGCGATGCTGTACTGGCGCGGCACGTGCGGCTTGCCGCGCGCGTCCAGCCCAGGCGGCAGCACGGCGATGGACTGGCCTTCGAGCACCGGGAAGGGCATGGCGCCGAAGTCGAGCACGATGTGGTGCGTGTCGTATTCGGTGCCCACCTGCGTCACGCGCAGCGTGCCGGCGACGGTCGCGGTGATGGTCTTCTGTTCGGCACGCGGGCCGTAGAGGTTGCTGTACGCGTGCGCGGCCGACCACGGCGGCTGCGGCGCGTTGAATTCTGCGGGATCGAACGGTGTCTCGCCCGAAGGGTCGGGCTCGGCGGCGGGCGCCTGCCGGGCCTGCGCCTGCGCCACTTCCTTTTGCGTGAGTGGCATTTCTTCCGCCACCTCGCTCACGCCGAATTCGGCCAGTTGCGCGGGCGTGAGTTCGGCGGGGAGCTCATCCCAGCTGAACTGCTGCTCCAGGCTGTAGGCGCCCACGCGCGGCACGGTGAGCCAGTTGTCGATCGCGCCCGTGGGGCACACCGGCACGCAGGCGCGGCAGCTTTCGCAGATGCTCACGTCCACCACGTAGTTGCGGTCGTCGTGCGTGATTGCGTCGATCGGGCAGGCGGCCTCGCACGCGCCGCAGCGTATGCAGATTTCCGGGTCGATCAAGTGTTGCTTGATGAGCGCGGTATCAGCCATGTCCATGGGGGCCTCCTATTCAAACAGTAGCTGCTGGCGCTTGTCCAGCAAGCGCCAGGGCCCTATTTCATACCAAGTTCAGTTGAAGCGCACGTACTCGAAATCCACCGGCTGGCGGTTGATGCCGACCATGGGCGGCGCGATCCAGTTGGCGAACTTGCCCGGCTCGACGACGCGGCCCATGAGGCTCGCGACGAACGCGCGGTCTTCGTCGCTGGGCAGCCATTCCTTGGCGTGGGCATTCCATTCTGCCTCGCTCAGCACCTTGCCCTCGGGGCTCACGCGCACGCCCGAGAGCATGCCGATCTTGCGGTTGAAGGCCTTGTGCGGCACCTGCAGGCGGAAGGGGATGCCGGCCTTCTCGATCACGCGGTTCCAGCGCGAGACACCCGCGACCGAGTCCTTGATGTAGTCGTCGCGCAGCACTTCGTTGAGCGCGTTGAGCATGGGCACGTCCTTCTCGGAGAGCTGGCCGTTCGCGACGTTGAGCACCTTGTAGGTGTGGTCCTTCAAGAGGTGGTCGTCGTTGCGCTTGCCTTCCTCGAAGCGGCCCTTCAGGCCCGTCGAGTAGAAGATCGCGGCGTTGCTCGATTCGTCGGCGCCGAACAGGTCGATCGTCACGCTGAAATGGAAGTTCAGGTAGCGCTGGATCGTCGGCAGGTCGATCACGCCGGCGTTGCGCAGCGTCTTGACGTCGTCGGTCTTCAGTTCGTTCATCACCTGGCAGGTGCGCTGCACGACGCGGCTCACGCCCTGCTCGCCCACGAACATGTGGTGCGCCTCCTCGGTCAGCATGAAGCGCGTGGTGCGCGCCAGCGGATCGAACCCGGATTCGGCCAGCGCGCAGAGCTGGAACTTGCCGTCGCGGTCGGTGAAGTAGGTGAACATGAAGAAGGAGAGCCAGTCGGGCGTCTTCTCGTTGAACGCCTGCAGGATGCGCGGGTTGTCCTCGTGGCCGGAGCGGCGCTCGAGCAGCGCCTCGCCTTCCTCGCGGCCGTCGCGGCCGAAGTACTTGTGCAGCAGGTAGACCATGGCCCAGAGGTGGCGACCTTCCTCGACGTTGACCTGGAACAGGTTGCGCAGGTCGTAGTTGCTCGGCGCGGTCAGGCCCAGGTGGCGCTGCTGCTCGACGCTCGCGGGCTCGGTGTCGCCCTGCGTGACGATGATGCGGCGCAGGTTGGCGCGGTGCTCGCCTGGCACGTCCTGCCAGGCGGCCTCGCCCAGGTGGTCGCCGAAGTGGATCTTGCGTTCCTGCTCGGCCGGGTTCAGGAAGATGCCCCAGCGGTAGTCGGGCATCTTCACGTAGTCGAAGTGCGCCCAGCCCTGCGGATCGACGCTGGTGGCGGTGCGCAGGTAGACGTCGAAGCCGTGCGAGCCCTCGGGACCCATGTCCTGCCACCACGAGAGGAAGTTGGGCTGCCAGGCTTCGAGCGCGCGCTGCAGCGTGCGGTCGTCGTTGAGGTTGACATTGTTGGGAATCTTGGTGCTGTAGTCGATGGTGCTCACGGGGTGCTCCTGGTGTGTTGAAGGTGGAGAGTCGAGCGTATGGCGGGTTCAGGACTGTGGGCACGTCAGACATATGCCGGGCGCGCCGCTGCTGCAGTGTCAGACGCGGTTCCAGTCGAAGGCGGATTTCTCGCCCTTGCCGTAGACCTTGAGCGCGCCCTTCTCGCCGACGGCATTGGGGCGCTGGAAGATCCAGTTCTGCCAGGCCGTGAGGCGTCCGAAGATGCGGGTGATCATGGTCTCCGGGCCGTTGAAGCGCAGGTTGGCTTCCATGCCGGTCAGGGCGTCGGGGCTCATGGCCACGCGCTCTTCGATGGCGATGCGGGTTTCGTCATGCCAGTCGATGTCGTCCGGCGCGCTGGTCACGAGGCCCAGTGCCAGCGCCGCGTCGGCGTCCAGCGGCTGGCCCAGGCGGGCGCGCACGGCCTGCAGTGCCGCGGCATCGTCGTAGAAACGGCGCGCGAGACGGCTCTGTTCGGTGGCCATGGGGTACTGGCCGAAGTTGAGTTCACCCACGCTGATCCTGGGCGCCTTTTCGGGCGCGTCGGGCAGCGCAAGGTGGTAGATGCGGTCGCAGGCGAGCGCCAGCTCCAGGAGGCTGCCGCCGAAGCACGAGCCTTCCTCCACGAGCGCGAACAGGCTGCGCGAGGAGACATCGAGCCGGCTGAACACGCGGCGCAGCAGGCCGAGCGTTTCGCGCACGAACCAGTGGTTCCTGTGGGCCAGCAGCGTTGCATCCATCGCCTGCACCGCGGCCAGATCGCCCTGGGTCTTGATGAGCCAGGTGCCGATCGCGGGTTCGTTGGTGCGCATCTGCAGGATGGCGTCGTCGAGTTCGCGTGCCAGCACCAGCGGGTACCAGGCGTTGCCCGCGGCTTCGATGCCCGCCACGTCCTGCGGCTGCGCGCCCTGGGGCGCCTTCACGGTGAGCGTCGCCACGCGGCGTGCGCGGTCGATTTCCACCGTCACCTGGCTGTAGCGCAGCGCGTCGGCTTCGATCGTACGGGTGAGTGGCGTGAGTTCCACGCCCCTGGCGTTGGCCGGACGGTCACTGCCCGCGGCGAGCGTGGTCGCACGCGCGTGCACCGCGGCGGCGAACTGCGCCGGCTTGGCAATGGCGTCCACCAGGCGCCAGTCCACTGCCTTCTGGCCGCGCACACCTTCGCTCGTGGTGCAGAAGATGTCGGCCAGGTCGTGGCGCACGTGGCGCTTGTCGGTGACGCGGGTGAGACCGCCGGTGCCGGGCAGCACGCCCAGCAGCGGCACCTCGGGCAGGCTCACGCTGCTGGAACGGTCGTCCACCAGCAGGATTTCGTCGCACGAGAGCGCCAGTTCGTAGCCGCCGCCGGCGCACGCGCCGTTCACGGCCGCGAGGAACTTCAGGCCGCTGTGGCGGCTGGAGTCTTCCATGCCGTTGCGCGTCTCGTTGGTGAACTTGCAGAAGTTCACCTTCCAGGCGTGGCTGGACAGCCCCAACATGAAGATGTTGGCGCCCGAGCAGAACACCTTGTCCTTGAGGCTGGTGACCACCACGGTGCGCACCTCGGGGTGCTCGAAGCGGATGCGGTTGAGCGCGTCGTTCAGCTCGATGTCCACGCCCAGGTCGTAACTGTTGAGCTTGAGCTTGTAGCCGGGGCGCAGGCCGCCGTCCTCGGCGAAGTCCGCCGACAGCGTCGCGATGGCGCCGTCGAACGACAGCTTCCAGTGCCTGTATTGGGTGGGGTGGGTCTGGTATTCGACCCGGCTGGTGGGGTTTTGCGTCACGGCGTGCTCCAGGAAGTGAAGATTCAACGAAGGCGATGACGTGCATTATTATGCGTGATTCGCCCCCCTGTCAAGCGAAATATGCAATCTAATGCGTGTTTGGGTATAAAAATGCATCCGGATGCACTATTGCGCCTGGGGCAGGCCGAGCAGGTCGCGCACCTTGTCGCGCAGCAGCACGAAGGTGGCCTCCTCGGATTGCGCGCTGGTGTCGAGCTGCCATTCCGCCTTGGCGTAGAACGCCGCGCGCCCCGCGAGGATGGAGCGCAGGTCGTTCATCGCCTCGTGGCTCGCGTCCATGGGACGCAGGTCGCCCTGTGCGGCGACGCGGCGCATGTGGTCTTCGGGCTGCGCCTTGAGCCATACCGTGGTGCAGTGCGCGAGCAGCAAATTGAACGTGGCCGGGTCGGAGACGATGCCCCCGGGCGTGGCGATCACCGCCTCGGGGTAGATCTGTATCGCTTCTTCGAGCGCGCGCCGTTCGTAGCGTCGGTACGCCGCCTGGCCGTACAGCCCCTGGATTTCGCCGACGCTGCAGCCGGCAAATTTCTCGATCTCGCGGCTGAGCTCGATCATCGGGAACCCGAGATCGTGCGCCAGCAGCGCTCCCAGCGTGCTCTTGCCCGCGCCGCGCAGGCCGATCAGCGCCACCAACTGGCTGCGCGGGTGCGACCCCTCGCCCTGCGCGCCGCCGGTGCCCAGCAGCTCGCCGACGGCAACGCGCGCGCGCCGCAGCGTCTTTTCATCGCGCCCGGTGAGCATTTCACGGATCAGCAGCCATTCGGGGCTCGTGGTCGTCACGTCGCCCAGCAGTTCGGCCATCGTGCACTGCAACGCCCGGGATATCAGCAGCAGGATGAGGATGGAGGCGTTCCCCTGCCCGTATTCCAGGTTGGCCAGGTGCCGCTCGCTCACGCCCGCCAGCTGTGCCACGGCCTTGCGCGTGAGCCCGCGGCGCGAACGCAGCGTGCGCACGCGCTCGCCCAGCTGCGCAAGGAAGACGTCGCCCTCCTTGGCGAAACGGGTCGCGGCCGACGCTCGTTTGCCATTCGACGGGGCCGGGTTTTCATCTGCAGAGCCTAGGGATAACCCGGAAACAGGCATTATATTGCTTGACACGTCGCGGTAGGCAGTTAAGATGACATACGCACAATAATGCATCGGCCCTTGGACCGCAAGTTTTTGCACAAGGCCATTTTTCGAGAAGAACGCACTTTCTTGGGACTCAGCGCATGACCGCAGAACAACTTCGCAGCCAGGTGGCGGCGCTCGCCAGCCAGATGGCCGGCCGGCCGCTCGACCGGTCGCTCGCCGATTGGCTCAATACCGAGCACGGGCCCGCATCCGACACCTTCCGCCAGTTGCAGGCGACGTGCGAGGCCGGCGTGCGGGACGGCTGGCTGTGCAACCGCGAAGGCGGCGGCATACGTTACGGCCGTATCTTCAAGCCGGCCGACGATCTGCAGGGCTACTCCGTGGACGTGGTGGACATGGATTCCATCGTGGGTCCGCAGCACGTGCACCCCAACGGCGAGATCGACATGGTCATGCCGCTTGCGGGCGACGCGAAGTTCGACGGTCACGGCGCCGGCTGGGTGGTTTACGGCCCGGGCAGCCAGCATGCGCCGACGGTCCAGGGCGGGCGCGCACTCGTGCTCTACCTGCTGCCCGCCGGCGAAATCAAGTTTCTTTGACGGACGTATCGACTGATGACTGAGCTTTTGTCGAATTACCTCGGTGGCCGCTGGCAGGCGGGCACCGGCAGCGGCGCGGTGCTGCGCGATCCGGTGCTTGGCACCGAACTCGTGCGCGTGGATGCGACCGGCCTCGACCTGCGCGCGGGTTTCGCCTTTGCGCGCGAGCAGGGCGGGCGGGCGCTGCGCGCGCTCACCTACCGCCAGCGCGGCGAGCTGCTCGCGAACGTGGTCAAGGTGCTGCAGTCCCACCGGGACGCCTATTACGAGATCTCCACCGCCAACTCCGGCACGACCAAGGCCGATACCGGCATCGACGTGGACGGCGCGATCTACACCGTCGGCAGCTACGCCAGGCTCGCGGCAAGCCTGCCCGACGGCCACTTCCTGCCCGACGGTGACACGCAGTCGCTGGCCAAGGACGGGTCGTTCGCAACGCGCCACCTCCAGGTGCCGGTGCAGGGGCTGGCGCTGTTCATCAACGCCTTCAACTTTCCGTCGTGGGGGCTGTGGGAAAAGGCGGCGCCCGCGCTGCTCTCGGGTGTGCCGGTGGTCGTCAAGCCCGCCACGGCCACCGCGTGGCTCACGCAGCGCATGGTCAAGGACGTGGTCGATGCCGGCGTGCTGCCGGCGGGTGCGTTGTCGGTCATCTGCGGCGGCTCGGCCGGGCTGCTCGACGCGCTGGAACCACTCGATGTGCTCTCGTTCACCGGGTCGGCCGACACGGCGGCCATCCTGCGCGCCCACCCGGCAGTCACGCGCCATTCGGTGCGCGTGAACATCGAGGCCGACAGCATCAACAGCGCGGTGCTCATGCCCGACGCTGCTCCCGGTACGCCGGCGTTCGACCTGTTCGTCAAGGAACTCGCCCGCGAGATGACGCAGAAGGCCGGGCAGAAATGCACCGCGATCCGCCGCGCCTTCGTTGCGGCTGCGCATTACGAGGCTGCCGCGCAGGCCGTAGGCGCTCGCCTGGCGCGCACCACGGTGGGCAATCCGCGCAACGAAGCGGTGCGCATGGGCTCGCTCGTGAGCCGCGCGCAACTGGCGAGCGTGCGCGAGGGCCTGCAGGCGCTGCGCGCCGCCGCCGACGTGCTGCACGACGGCAGCCGGGCCGCGCTGGTCGATGCCGATCCCGCGACGAGCTGCTGCGTCGCGCCCACGTTGCTGGGCCTGGCCACGCCCGATGCGGTGCTGGCGAATCATGTGGTGCACGAGGTTGAGGTGTTCGGCCCGGTCGCGACGCTGCTGCCCTACGCCAGCGTGGACCAGGCTGTGACGCAGGTGGCGCGCGGCCAGGGCTCGCTCGTGGCGTCGCTCTATGGCGACGACGCGGCGCAACTGGCGGGCGCGGCGCTGCGGCTCGCGCCCTGGCACGGGCGTGTGCACGTGGTGAGCCCGGCGTGCGCGGCGACGCAGACCGGCCACGGCAACGTGATGCCGCAGTCATTGCATGGCGGTCCGGGGCGCGCCGGTGGCGGCGCCGAACTCGGCGGCGTGCGGGCGCTCGATTTCTACCATCGCCGCGTGGCCATCCAGGGCGCGCCCGAGGTGCTGTCCGCACTTTGACCCACGGCAACCATCGAGGAGTAGGACATGGTGACTGATTTGGGGGCCGACGCGCCCGAGGTGGCCGCACCGCCGGCGATCTTCAACTTCGCGGCGCACCTGCTGCAGGCCAACGCGGGGCGCGCGGGCACGGCGGCGTTCATCGACGATACCGAGAGCGTGAGCTACGGCGAGCTCGACCGGCGCGTGCGCCAGTGCGCGGCGGGCCTGCGCGCGCTTGGGGTCAAGCGCGAGGAACGCGTGCTGCTCGCGATGCTGGATGTGACGGACTGGCCCGTAGCCTTCCTTGGCGCGATCTACGCGGGTGCGGTGCCGGTGGCGGTCAACACCTTGCTGCCCGCCGACGACTATGCCTACATGCTCGAACATTCGCGCTCGCAGGTGGTGCTCACGAGCGGGTCACTGCTGCCGACGATCAAGGGCGCACTCGTGAAGGCGGACCACGAGGTGCAGCGCGTCGTGGTTTCGCGGCCCGTGGCGCCGCTGGATTTCGGCGAGCTGGCGTTCGACGCCTTCCTCGCGGCGCAGGCACCGCTGCCGCATCCGGCGGCGACGCACGCCGACGATCCGGCGTTCTGGCTCTACTCATCGGGCTCGACCGGCCGCCCCAAGGGCGCGGTGCATTCGCATGCCAATCCCTACTGGACGGTGGAGCTCTACGGCAAGCGCATCCTGGGCCTCACGGAAAGCGACGTGTGCTTTTCCGCCGCCAAGCTGTTCTTTGCCTACGGCCTGGGCAACGCGCTCACCTTCCCCATGGGGGCGGGCGCAACCACGCTCCTGATGGCCGAGCGGCCCACGCCCGATGCGGTGTTCAAGCGCCTCACGGGGGGTGTCGGCGGCGTCAAGCCCACGGTGTTCTACGGTGCGCCCACCGGCTTTGCGGGCATGCTCGCAAGCCCCCGCCTGCCCGCGCGCGGACAGGTGGCGCTGCGCCTGGTGTCGTCGGCCGGCGAGGCGCTGCCGGCGGACCTGGGCGAGCGTTTCACCGAGCACTTCGGCGTGCGCATCGTCGACGGCATCGGTTCCACCGAAATGCTGCACATCTTCCTGTCCAACCGTCCCGACGACGTGCGCTATGGCACCACCGGCTGGCCTGTGCCGGGCTACGAGGTGGAGCTGCGCGACGCTGACGGCGCTCTGGTGCCCGACGGCGAACTGGGCGATCTCTACATCAGGGGCCCCTCGGCCGCGCTGATGTACTGGGGCAACCGCGAAAAGAGCCGCGACACCTTCCAGGGCCCGTGGACCAAGAGCGGCGACAAGTACGTGCGCAACCCCGACGGCACCTACACCTACGGTGGGCGCAGCGACGACATGCTCAAGGTGAGCGGCATCTACGTGAGTCCCTTCGAAGTCGAGGCCACGCTGGTGCAGCACCCCGCGGTGCTCGAAGCCGCGGTGATCGGCGTGCAGGATGCCGATGGCCTGACCAAGACCAAGGCTTATGTGGTGCTCAAGGAAGCTGGCAAGGCGACGGAAGAGGAACTCAAGCATTTCGTCAAGGACAAGCTTGCGCCCTACAAATACCCGCGCCAGATCGCGTTCGTGAAAGAGCTGCCCAAGACCGCCACCGGCAAGATTCAGCGCTTTCGCCTGCGCGCGATGGAAACCCCGGCCGCATGAACGCACCCCCGCCAACGCAATTTGCGCAGATGGCCTGGCGCGGTCGGCCGGTGCGCATCGAATACGTCTGGGTCGGCAGCGAACTCGCACATGCGCCTGTCATGGTCTTTCTGCATGAAGGACTGGGCTCGGTCGCGATGTGGCGGGATTTCCCGGCGCAGCTTTGCGAAAAACTGGGCATGCGCGGGCTGGTGTTCTCGCGCCCCGGCTACGGGCGCTCCACTCCGCGTGCGCCGGACGAGCACTGGGCCAATGATTTCATGCACCGCCAGGCGGACGAGTTGCTGCCGGCGTTTCTGAGCGCCGTCGGCGTGGCGCAGCCCCCCTGGCTGTTCGGCCATAGTGACGGGGCTTCCATTGCGCTGCTGCATGCGCGCAACCACCCGTCGGCCGGTGTCATCGCGCTGGCGCCGCACACCATGGTGGAGCAGCTTTCGGTGGACAGCATCGCCAAGGCGCGCGCCGCCTATCTGCATGGCGGCCTGCGCGAGCGCCTGGCGCGCTACCACGATGATGTCGATTCGGCCTTCTGGGGCTGGAACGATGTCTGGCTGTCGCCGGCGTTTGGCGCCTGGGACATCCGGCAGGAAATCAGCGCCATCGACTGTCCGGTCCTGGCCATCCAGGGCCTGCAGGATGAGTACGGTACATTGGCGCACGTGCATGGCATTGCGGGCCAGGTGCCGCGGGCGCGCGTGGTCGAACTGGATCACTGCGGCCATTCGCCGCACCGCGACCAGCCCGCCGCCGTGATCGAAGCCTGCGGTGCCTTTGTTCAAGAACACCCTTTCCCCAACCACTGATCTTCCAGAGAAAGACGAGGAGACGACCATGATGAATCGCAAGACCTTTCTGACGAGCGCGGCATCGCTGGCACTGGCGGGCATCGCGCCGCTGGCGCGCGCGCAATCCGGCGCCCTCAAGGTGGGCTTCATGCTGCCGGCCACGGGCACGTACGCGGCGCTGGGCACCGCGATCGACAACGGCTTTCGCCTTTACATCGATCAGCTCGGCGGCAAGGTGGCCGGCCGCACGGTGGAATACGTGCGCGTCGACGACGAGAGCGACCCGTCCAAGGCCACGGACAACGTCAACAAGCTGATCAAGCGCGACAACGTCGACGTGATCGTCGGTACCGTGCACAGCGGCGTGGCCATGGCCATGGCCAAGGCGGCCAAGGAATCGGGCACGCTGCTCATCGTGCCGAATGCCGGCGCAGACGCGGTGACCGGCCCGATGTGCGCTCCCAACATCTTCCGCTCCAGCTTCTCCAACTGGCAGCCGGGCTTTGCCATGGGCGAGGTGGCGGCCAGGCAGGGCCACAAGAAGGCCGTCACGATCACCTGGAAATACGCGGCCGGTGCCGAGTCGGTCAAGGGCTTCAAGGATGCGTTCGAGAAGGCGGGCGGCAAGGTCATGAAGGATCTCACGGTACCTTTCCCCAACGTGGAGTTCCAGGCGCTGCTGACCGAAATCGCCGCGCTCAAGCCCGACGTGGTCTACACCTTCTTCGCCGGTGGCGGCGCGGTGAAATTCGTCAAGGACTATGCGGCGGCCGGGCTGAAGGACGCCATTCCGCTCATGGGCGCGGGCTTCATCACCGACGGCACGCTGGAAGCGCAGGGCGCGGCGGCCGAGGGCATGCTCACCGCATTGCACTACGCCGATGAGCTGCCGATCGCGCGCGACAAGGAATTTCGCCTGGCCTACGCCAAGGCCTACAAGCTGCAGCCCGACGTGTACGCGGTGCAGGGCTACGACGCGGCGCAGATCCTGGCGATCGGCCTCAATGCCACCAAGGGCGATGCGAAGAACGCCAAGACGTTTTCCGATGCGGTGACCAAGGCGAAGATCGACAGCCCGCGCGGCGTGTTCACGCTGTCCAAGGCGCACAACCCGGTGCAGGACATGTACCTGCGCAAGGTGGTCGGCAAGGAAAACGTCTACCAGAGCGTGGCGGTCAAGGCGCTGGCCGATCCGGCCACCGGCTGCCGGATGTGATCCAAGCCTGAATTCCGGGCGGCTGATCCGCCGCCTGGCGTGTTTCACCGCGCGACTGTCTGCATGGACCTTCCGACCTTTCTCATCCAGTGCCTGAACTCCCTGCAGTACGGGCTGCTGCTGTTCCTCGTCGCCTCCGGCCTCACCCTGATCTTCGGCATCATGGGCGTGATCAATCTGGCGCACGGCAGCTTTTACATGATAGGCGCCTACATGGCGTACGGCCTGGCGCCGCTGCTCGGCGGGGGGTTCTTCGTGACGCTCGCGGTGGGCGTGGTGCTGTCGGTGCTGCTCGGCTATGTGCTCGAGTGGGCCTTCTTCAGCTTCCTTTATGAGCGCGACCACCTGCAGCAGGTCTTGATGACCTATGGCCTGATTCTGGTCTTCGAGGAGCTGCGCAGCATCCTTGTGGGCAACGACGTGCATGGCGTGCAGGCGCCGGCGTGGCTCAGTGGCTCGGTGGCGCTGGGCGAGGTGATGAACTACCCGGTGTATCGATTGTTCATCAGCGCCTGCTGCGTGCTGCTGGCGCTTGCCATGTGGTGGGTGTTCACGCGCACGCGCCTGGGCATGAGAATTCGCGCCGGCACGGCCAACCGCGAGATGGTGCAGAGCCTGGGCATCGATATTTCGCTGCTGTACCGCATCGTCTTTGCCGTCGGCGTGGCGCTGGCGGCGTTCGCCGGCATGATCGCCGCGCCGGTCTCCAGCGTCTACCCGGGCATGGGTGAATCGGTGCTCATCATCTGCTTCGTCGTGGTGGTGATCGGCGGCATAGGCTCGATCCGCGGCGCGCTGGTGGCGGCGCTGCTCATCGGCTTCGTCGATACCTTCGGCAAGGTGCTGCTGCCGCAGGCGGCCGGGGTGCTGGTCTATGTGCTGATGGCGGCCGTGCTGCTGTGGCGCCCGGATGGACTGTTCAAGCCATGAGCACCGCACATTCCTCCTTCTTTGGCGGCAGGCATGTGTTTGTCGCCACCGTGTTTGTGCTGCTGGCGCTGTGGCCGCTGGTCTCGGGCGAGTACGGCGCCGACCTGGTGGCCAAGCTCATGATCTACGCCATTCTGGCGGTGGCGCTCGAATTGCTGGTGGGCAGCACCGGCCTGGTCTGCTTTGGCCAGGCGGCATTCTTCGGCATAGGCGCGTATGCGGCGGTGCTGCTGGCGCCTGCCGACAACGCCGTGCCTTCGCTGCTGGTCGCGCTGCCGCTGTCCATGCTGCTGGCGGCGCTGTATGCGCTGGCGGTGGGCGCGCTGTCGCTGCGCACCAGGGGCGTGTATTTCATCATGGTGACGCTGGCGTTCGCGCAGATGGCCTATTACGTGATCCACGACACCGAACTGGGCGGCGGCACCGATGGCATCTATCTCTACGTCAAGCCGGTGCTGGGGTCGCTGGATCTGGGCAACAGCACCCACCTGTACGGCTTCATCTGGGCCAGTCTGCTGCTGGTGTTCGCGTTTCTCGCGCTGCTGCTGCGCTCACCGTTTGGCCGGGCGCTGGCGGGCATCCGGGTGAATGAGCAGCGCATGCGGGCCACCGGGTTTTCGGTCTATCCGTACAAGCTCGCGGCGTTCACGATTTCGGGCGCGATTTCCGGCTGGGCCGGGTTCCTGTTCGCCATCAAGGACGGCTTCGTCAGCCCCGAGCTGCTGAGCTGGCACCTGAGCGCGGGCGTGCTGGTGATGATCATCCTGGGCGGCCTGGGCCATCTGCGCGGTGCGCTCATCGGCGCTTTTGCCTTCTCCTTGCTGCAGGAATTTTTCAAGTCCGAGGCGCTGCTGGGCGAGGCTGCCAAGCATTGGCATCTGGGCCTGGGGCTGGTGGTGATCGCCTGTGTCGCCTTCATGCCGCGCGGCCTGGTGGGCCTTCCGCACCAGTGGCGACTGCGCGCGGCGCGCAAGCGCGACAGGCACGCGCCCGATACCGCGGAGGATGCGGCATGAGTGGCGAAGTACTGTTGCGCGGCCGCGCGCTGACGCGGCGCTGGGGCGGCCTGGTTGCGGTGAACGGCGTCAGCGTGGAGCTCATTCGCGGCGCCGTGCACGCGGTGATCGGCACCAACGGCGCGGGCAAATCGACGCTGATCAATCTGCTGTCGGGCGAGTTTCCGCCCAGCAGCGGCCAGATCGAATTGCTGGGGCAGGACGTCACCGCGTGGTCCCAGCAGCGGCGCGCACGCGCAGGCCTGGGGCGCAGCTACCAGCGCAACACCATCTACCCCAGTTTCACGGTGCAGGAAAACTGCCGCCTGTCGGCGCAGGCGCGCTACCAGACGCCCTGGGCCTGGTGGCATGACGCCCGATCGCGCGGGCCGACGCAGCGCATCGCGCGCGAGGTGGCGCAGCGCGTGGGCCTCACCGATGTGCTGGAGCGGGAGGCCGGCCTGCTCAGCCACGGCCAGAAGCGCCAGCTTGAAATCGCCATGTGCCTGGCGACCGCGCCCAAGGTGCTGCTGCTCGATGAGCCGCTGGCCGGCATGGGCGCCGAGGAGACCGAGCGCATGCTGGCGCTGCTGGATGCATTGAAGCGGGACCACGCCATCTTGCTGGTGGAGCACGACATGGACGCGGTGTTTCGCATCGCCGACCGCATCACGGTGATGGTCAATGGCGCGGTGATCGCTACCGGGACGCCCGATGAAATCCGCGCCAGCGCCGAAGTGCGCGAGGCGTACCTGGGGCACGACGCATGACCGATGCCAACGTAATGCTGCAGGCCCGGGGCCTGCACGCCTGGTACGGCAGCAGCCATGTGCTGCATGGCGTCGATCTGGAAATCCGCCAGGGCGAGACGGTGGGCCTGCTGGGGCGCAACGGCATGGGCAAGAGCACGCTGATCCGCTCGCTGCTGGGCCATGTGGCGCAGCGCGAGGGCAGCATCCGCCTGTTCGGCCAGGATATCTCGCGCGCCCAACCGCACGAGGTGGCACGCCTGGGCGTGGCCTATGTGCCCGAAGGCCGGGGCGTATTCGGCAACCTCACGGTGCGCGAGAACCTCATCATGGCCGAGCGCCCGGGACGGGACGGCCGTGCGGACTGGAACCTGGCGCGCGTGCTTGAAACCTTCCCGCGGCTGGCCGAGCGCATCGATCAATTGGGTGCGCGCTTGTCCGGCGGTGAGCAGCAGATGCTCTCGATCAGCCGTGCGCTCATGACGCACCCCGAGCTCGTGATTCTCGACGAGGCGACCGAGGGGCTCGCGCCGCTCATCGTGCGCGAGATCTGGCGCGTGATCGACGAGATCAAGCGCGGCGGCATGGCTGTACTGATCGTCGACCGCGACTGGCACCGGGTGCTCTCGCGCAGCAACCGCGCCTGCGTGCTGCAAAAAGGCCAGGTGGTGCTGCAGGGCGATGCGCAGGACCTGCTCGTGGACCCGCAACTGCCGGAGTTTCTCGGGGTGTGAACGCCTGCGGGCACATCACTCCATGCGCTACCGGGCGCGGCCGCTTCCCAGACCGATCGGGCTCGGGGCGCTGCGCACGATGCGGCTGAAGAGCCGTTCGTACTCCGGGTCGGGCTCGGCCTGCGCGAACGGGTCGCGGTTTTCCGCGAAGGCCGCGTCCATTGCGGCCCAGTCTTCGGGCGTGCAGTATTTGTGGGCGGCCGGAATGATCATCGTTTCTTCCAGCCGCATGTGCTCCAGGTAGAACGTGATGTACTTGCCGAGCGCGTTCGCGAAGGTTTCACGCCGGCTCTCGCCCATGAGCTCCCAGGCCAGCAGCAGGTGCTGCAGATGGCGCACTTCCTGTTCGCTGCCGGCGTGGTCCTGCTCGAGCTGTTGCAGCGTTTCGGCCAGTTCGGGCGCGCGCCGTGCGACGGGGGGGAAGAAGTACAACGATTCCTTGGGGTGGTGCTGGCGCTCGGGCACCTCGTCGATGTAGAACAGCATCGCGCGCATCGCGTCGAAGTATTCCTGCGGGTTTTCGCCGGGGCCGCGCTGGAGCATGAGCCGCAGTGAACGCAGCACCGCCGCGATCGAGAAGTGCTCTTCGCGTATGACATGCAGGGCGGTGGATTCCATGGCGATTTCCTCAGGGTTGAAGACGGATTTCAGCGTGACAGATGGCGCCAGCGCAGTCCATGATGCAGGTCAATGAAGCCCTATCGGTGCTGCTAGAATCCGCGCGTCATCGGGGAGTAGCCGCTCTTTGCTTTGCGAGAGGCTGACGTCAACACACTTGGCCGCACGGTCATGGCGTCAGCAGCCTGTGTGCCTGGCCAGACCTTTGACCGCGATGCCTCCGATGTGGCTGGGGAGGCGTGGCGGTCAAGTGTCGCCATCCGGCCCCGGAGCACCCCATGGAAGCCCTCATCGTCTCCACCGGCGTCGTCGCGCTCGCCGAGATCGGAGACAAGACGCAATTGCTGGCGTTCGTCCTCGCCGCGCGGTTCAAGAAGCCGCTGCCCATCATTGCCGGGATTCTGCTCGCGACGCTCATCAACCACGGACTGGCGGGTGCGCTGGGCGCGTGGATCATGCAGATCTTGAGTCCCGCCGTGCTGCGCTGGGTGCTCGGCCTGTCGTTCATCGGCATGGCCATCTGGACGCTGGTGCCCGACACGCTGGGCGAGGACGATGCGCGCGTCACGAGGCGCATGGGTGTTTTCGGTGCGACGCTGCTGACCTTCTTTCTGGCCGAGATGGGCGACAAGACGCAGGTGGCCACGGTGGCCATGGCCGCGCACTACGGCACGCCGGTCATGGTCGTGGTCGGCACCACGCTTGGGATGCTGATCGCCGATGTCCCGGCGGTCCTGGTGGGGGGCACGCTGGCGGGGCGCATTCCGATGCGCTGGGTGCACGCGGCGGCCGCAGGGGTATTTGTGTTGCTGGGTGTGGCGACGCTGTCGGGGGCAGGGGCCGCTTTCGGGATCTGAGGCGGTCAGCGCCGGTACACGCGCAAGAGGAAGGGCAGCACCACGCCGGCCCACTGGACCAGGCGCCGCGGCCCGGCGAGCGCGACCGCGCCCAGGGCAACCGCGGTGGAAAGCGGGTGCAGGCGCGTGAATGCGGCGAGCCGCGCAGGCAGCGGGGCTTGCGGATCGATGCCGTCGGGCGCGGCGTGGCGTGCGGCGCGCAGGCGCTCGCGTTGCGCCGCGATGCGTTCGAGCAGTGCTTGTTGTGCAGGAGTGGGTTGCATGGCGCCTCAGGGAGTCAGTCGCGCAACTGGCCCTTCAGAACCTGCCAGTCCTGGGCCAGTTCACGGCGCGTGAGCGCGAACACGTTGCGCGCCTGGCGGGCCAGCGCCACGAGGCGCGCGAGCACGAGCACGCAGGCGACGCCCCAGGCCCCCGCGAGGCTCCAGGCGACCGTGACGCGCTGCGGCGTGTCCCAGAACTGCACGAGCACGGCCGCGGACAGCAGCAGCAGCGCCACGAGCAGCAGCGCGCCGAAGAGCACGAGCAGCAGCACCAGCCACACCAGATGGTGGCGGTGACCCTCCCATTCGAGCCGCGCCAGCGCAAGGCGATCTTCGGCGGCCAGCGCGCCCTCGGTCACGAGCGTGCGCCAGCGTGCGGTCCAGCCGCTGATTCCGAGCAGCGCAGCCCAGTTCACGCCTCGCTCTTGTCGCGTGTGCGTGGGCGGGGTTCAGCGCCGCGCCAGCAGAAACCCGACGAGTGCCCCGACGGCCAGCGCGGCGCTGGCGACGCGCCACGGCTCGTCGTGGGCGTAGCGGTCTGCCGTGCGGGCGGCGTCCATGGCGCGGTCGGCGGCATCCTGCGCGGCGCGCACGGTGGCGTCGCGCACGCTTTGCACGCCCTCGTCGAGCCGCTGGCGCAGTTGCTTGATTTCGGGGATGCCGTCGAGCTCCTTGCTGGCCATGAGCTTGCGCAGGTCGCCGACGAGGCGCTCCAGTTCGCTTTGGGTGGTGGCGGCGGCATCGGATGCTTTGGACATGGGGTGGACTTTCCAGAGAAGAGAGACGATGGTGGTGCGCGGCACGCGCCGGTGCGGTGGTGCACGCGGTATCTTAGCGGAGCCGCCCGAACGTGCAAAAGGACGGGGCGGCGTTGCGCTGGCCTAGAATTCTGTCAGCGCCACCGTGCGCACGAGCGGACGCGGTGCCACGACCTGGCGCGCTGTTCTGCCCACACCAGAAGGCCCGACACCATCGGGCACAAGGAGACCGTGGATGACTTTGCACACCGCATTGGGGTTGCACATACCCGAGCCCACCGGGCGCCCGGGGGGCACCACCGATTTTTCCTACCTGAGCCTGTCGCCCGCGGGCGCGGTGCGCAGACCACCACCGGACGCACCGGTGGCGGCGACCGCGGAGCTTGCGACCAGCCTGGTGCGCGTGCTTGACGACGAGGGCCGGCCCCAGGGTCCGTGGGCACCCAGCCTGCACCCCGAGCGGTTGCGCCGTGGCTTGCGCGCGATGCTGAAGACGCGGCTCTTTGACGCGCGCATGCAGATCGCGCAGCGCCAGAAAAAGCTGTCGTTTTACATGCAGTGCCTGGGCGAGGAGGCGATCACGGTCGCGCACGCACAGGCGCTGCAGGAAGGCGACATGTGCTTTCCGACCTACCGCCAGCAGGGCCTGCTGCTCTCGCGCGACGACATCTCGCTGGTGGAAATCATCTGCCAGCTCATGAGCAACGCGCGCGACCCGCTCAAGGGGCGGCAGTTGCCGGTGCTGTACTCGTACAAGCGCGCCGGGTTCTTCTCCACCTCGGGCAACCTCGCGACGCAGGTGCCGCAGGCGGTGGGCTGGGCGATGGCCTCGGCGATCAAGGGCGACAGCAAGATCGCTTCCGCGTGGATCGGTGACGGCTCCACCGCCGAGGCGGACTTTCACACCGCGCTCACCTTCGCGCACGTGTACCGCGCGCCGGTCATCATCAACGTGGTGAACAACCAGTGGGCGATCTCCACCTTCCAGGCGATCGCGGGCGGCGAGGGTACGACCTTCGCGCAGCGCGGCGTGGGCTGCGGGCTGGCGGCGCTGCGCGCCGATGGCAATGACTTCCTGGCGGTGTATGCCGCATCGCACTGGGCCGCCGAGCGCGCGCGCACCAACCACGGCGCGACGCTGATCGAGTGGGTCACCTACCGCGGCGGCGCGCACTCCACGTCGGACGATCCGTCCAAGTACCGCCCGGCCGACGACTGGCAGCGCTTTCCGCTGGGCGACCCGATCGCACGCCTGAAGCAGCACCTGATCGCCATCGGCGAATGGAGCGAAGCGCAGCACGAGGCGGCGACCAGGGAGCTGGAGGCGCAGATCGTCGCCGCCCAGAAGGAGGCCGAGAGCTACGGCACGCTGCTCGATGGCCGCGTGCCCAGCGCCGCGACGATGTTCGAGGATGTCTACAAGGACATGCCCGAGCACCTGCGCCGCCAGCGCCAGCAACTGGGGGTCTGAGCCATGACGACGCAAGCACATCCTGAAGGCGCCGTGAGCCCGATGACCATGGTGCAGGCGCTGCGCTCGGGCCTGGACGTGATGATGGGGCGCGACGAGAACGTCATCGTCTACGGCGAGGACGTGGGCTATTTCGGCGGCGTGTTCCGCGTCACCGAGGGCCTGCAGAAGAAGTACGGCAAGACGCGGTGCTTTGACGCGCCGATCTCCGAATCGGGCATCGTCGCGACCGCGCTCGGCATGGCGGCCTATGGGCTCGAACCCGTGGTGGAAATCCAGTTCGCCGACTACTTCTACCCGGCGATGGACCAGATCGTCTCCGAAGTGGCACGCCTGCGCTTTCGCTCGGCGGGCGATTTTTCCGCGCCCATGGTGATCCGCATGCCCTGCGGCGGCGGCATCTATGGCGGGCAAACGCACAGCCAGAGCCCCGAGGCCGTGTTCGCCCACATCTGCGGCATCCGCACCGTGATGCCGAGCAACCCGTATGACG
>JAIXLP010000018.1 GCA_026954015.1 Burkholderiales bacterium
TCTTCATCGAGGTGCTCGGCCAGTCGCGCGCCGAGTTCGGCTTCACGCTGTTCTCGATCGCAATCGCGTACCTGCTGGGCACCTTCGTCTGTCGGCGCCTGCTCGGGCGCCTGGGGCTGCGCCGCACGATCGCGGTCGGCGGCATCCTCAGCCTGGGCGGCGGCCTGCTGATGCTGCTCGCGGCGCTTGCGGGCGCGCGTGGCACGCTCGCGCTGCTGCTGCCGTTTTACCTGTTCATGATCGGCCACGGCATCCACCAGCCCTGCGGCCAGGCCGGTGCGGTCTCACCCTTCCCCCTGGCCGCGGGCGTAGCCTCGGCGTTCAACGGTTTCATGATGATGCTGGCTGCGTTCGCACTCGGCTACTGGCTCGGCGGCGCGCTCAACGGCACGGTCTGGCCACTGGTGCACGGCGTGCTGGTCTGCGGCGCGGCTACCGCGGCGATCGCCTGGACACTGGTGCAACGCTACGGCGAACCGGCATGACCGGGGTGATGCCACTGCGCGACACACACGCATGAAAACACGGGCCGGTGGCACGCAACCTCTGGCGACCCACCGGCACTTGACACACAATGGAGTGGTCTCGCGTTCATCCAAAACCGAGACGAACGACACACAAATCGACAAAAGGAGACTTCATGCGCAAATCATGGATTGCCGCTGCCGTAACCGCAGCGTGCGCTATCGGTGCCCAAGCCCAAAGCACGGTGCAGCTGGCCGGAACGTTGGACATGTACGCCGGGTCCCTGCGCATGGCGGGCGACACGAGCAGCCGCAACATCATGGGCAGCGGAGGCATGACCACCTCATGGTTCGGGTTTTCCGGTTCCGAGGACCTCGGCGGAGGGCTCAAGGCCAACTTCGCCATCACCTCCTTCATTCAGGTCAACAACGGTGAACAAGGGCGGTTCCCCAGAGATCCCCTGTTTTCGCGCGACGCCAACCTTGGCATTTCAGGAAACTTCGGTTCGGTGATATTGGGCCGCTGGCTGGCGCCGAACTTCCTTCCATCGATCATTGGCAACCCGCTGGGAGATTCGTTTGTATTCGCACCGTTGATCCTGCACATGAACGTGCCTCTGTTCAACGGCACCGGCTGGCAGGCCACGACGCCAGCGGATACTGGCTGGAGCAACCAGATCGCGTACACCACGCCCGACCTGGGCGGCTTCAAGGCCACGCTGCACTACCAATTGGGCAACCTGCCGAGCGACAGCGGCAAACACAACGTCGGCGTGAGCTTCCTCTACTTCGGCGGGCCGCTCACGCTCACCGGCTTTTACGAACGTGACCAGGTAAGCAACCCGGGTACCAGCGTCTACCTGGGCACCACCAAGACCGACTGGTTGCTAACCGGCGCATATGACTTCAAGGTCGTCAAACCGTATCTCGGTTACGGTCAAGCCAAGGCCGATGGCGCACCGGGACGCGCCCAGACACTGCATCTGGGCGCCTCGGCACCACTGGGTGGTGGCAACCTGCTTGCCTCCTGGGCCCGCACCAAGGTCACCGCGTTGGACATCAGTCGCAGCACGCTGACGGTGGGCTACGACTACAACCTCTCCAAGCGCACCGATCTGTATGGCATGTACATGAACGACCGCATCACCAACCAGAAGACGGGCAACAGCCTGGCGGTCGGCATGCGCCATCGGTTCTGACATACCCGGCCACACGCGCACGCCGGATCGCCCGTCCTCGTGACGGGCGATCTGCTTTCAGGCTCTGCTACGCTCTTCGCCAGCCCATGCAGACCCCTCCGCCACGCCCCCCGACCTCATGGCCCGTGCTCGTCATCGTCGGGCCCACCGCGGCGGGCAAGACGGCCGCGGCGTTCGCGCTCGTGCAGGCGCTCGCGCCTTGCACGGCGGTGGAAATCGTGAGCATGGATTCCGCCCTCGTGTACCGCGGCATGGACATCGGCACCGCCAAGCCCACGCCCGCCGAGCGTGCACAGGTGCCGCACCACCTCATCGACATCCGCGACCCGCGGCATGCCTACAGCGCGGCCGAGTTCGCGCGCGACGCCACACGGCTCATCGCCGACATCCGCGCGCGCGGCTCGTTGCCGCTGATCGTCGGCGGCACGCTGCTGTACCTGAAGGCGCTCACCGAAGGTCTGGCCGAGCTGCCGGTGGCCGATCCCGCGGTGCGCGCGCAGCTCGACGAAGAGGCCCGCGCCGTCGGCTGGCCCGCGATGCACGCCGAGCTGGCGCGTGTGGACCCGGTCACCGCGGCGCGCCTGGCCCCGGCGGACAGCCAGCGCATCCAGCGCGCGCTCGAAGTCTGGCGGCTGAGCGGGCAGCCACTGTCCACGCTATTGACTACAAAAAAAGAAGCTGCTGGCGCTTTCCCCATAAGCGCTGGTGCCGTTTTTTCCCTGGAACCGCAAGATCGCGCCTGGCTGCACGAACGCATCGCGCAGCGCCTGCATGCCATGCTGCAGGGTGGCCTGCTCGACGAGGTGCGGGCGCTGCGCGCGCGCGGTGACCTGCACGCCGACCTGCCGAGCATGCGCTGCGTCGGCTACCGCCAGTGCTGGCAGGCGCTGGACGGCGCGTTCCCACTGGCGGAGCTGGCGCAGCGCGGCATCGCGGCCACGCGCCAGCTCGCGCGCCGCCAGCTCACCTGGCTGCGCGCCATGCCGGGGCGGCAGGTGATTGCCGCCGACGCGCCCGACGCCACCGCGCAGCTCGTGCGCGCCGCGCTGCGGCGGCTGAACGCATGAACGACGCCCCCCCCCTGCTCGTGGCGCGTCACCTTGCGCGGCGCTATGGCGCGCAGACGGTGTTTGCGCAGGTGAACCTGGAAGTGGCGCGCGGCGAGTTCGTGACCATCGTCGGCGATTCGGGCGTGGGCAAATCCACGCTGCTCAACTGCCTGGCGGCGCTGGACACCTGGGACGAAGGCCAGGTGCTGTTCGATGGCACCGACCTCACACCGCTGGACGACACCGCGCGCGCGCTCTGGCGCCGCGCGCACGTGGGCTTCGTGTTCCAGGCGTTTCACGTGCTGCCGCACCTGAGCGTGGCGCAGAACGTCGCGCTGCCGCTGATGCTGCTGGGCCGGGACGACGACGCGCGCGTGCGCCAGATGCTGGCTGCCGTGGGCCTGGCGGAGTTCGCCGGGCGGCTGCCCGAGCAGCTCAGCGGCGGCCAGTTGCAGCGCGTGGCGATCGCGCGCGCGCTGGTGCACCGCCCGCCGCTGCTGCTGGCCGACGAGCCCACGGGCAACCTCGACCCCGGCACCGCGGCGCGCATCCTCGACCTGCTCACGCGGCAGACGCGCGAGCACGGCGCCGCGCTGGTGCTGGTGACGCACGCCGCGAGCGCCGCGGCGCGTGCCGACCGCGTGCTGCGCCTGACCGCCAGCGGCATGGCGGCGTACTGACGCC
>JAIXLP010000015.1 GCA_026954015.1 Burkholderiales bacterium
ATCTCGGGCGTGAGGCCGGGCGCGGGCGATTCTTCCAGCACCTTCTGGTGGCGCCTTTGCACCGAGCAGTCGCGCTCGAAGAGGTAGACGCAGTTGCCGTGCGTGTCGCCGAAGATCTGGATCTCGATGTGGCGCGGGCGCTGCACGAGTTTTTCGATCAGCACCGCGTCGTTGGCAAAGCTGTTGATGGCTTCGCGCTTGCACGAAGCCAGGGCCTCGGCAAAGTCTTCGCTCTTGTAGACCTCGCGCATGCCCTTGCCGCCGCCGCCCGCGCTCGCCTTGATGAGCACCGGGTAGCCGATCGCGTCGGCCTCGCGCTGCAGCAGTGCCGGGTCCTGGTCTTCGCCCTGGTAGCCCGGTACCAGCGGCACGCCCGCCCGGGCCATGAGGCGCTTGGATTCGGCCTTCAGCCCCATGGCCTGGATGCTCGACGGCAGCGGGCCGATGAAGACCAGCCCCGCATCCGCGCAGGCCTGCGCGAAGTGCGTGTTCTCGCTCAGAAAACCGTAGCCGGGGTGGATCGCCTGCGCGCCCGTGGCCTTGGCCGCATCGATGATGGCCTGCCAGCGCAGGTAGCTGTCCTTGGGGGCGCTGCCACCGATGTGCACCGCCTCATCGCACGCAGCCACGTGCTTGGCGCGCGCATCGGCATCGGAATACACCGCCACCGTCTTCACGCCCATGCGGCGGGCCGTCGCAGCCACGCGGCAGGCGATCTCTCCACGATTCGCGATCAGTATTTTTTTGAACATTCAAGCCACCTTCACAGAACCCGAAAACACCGACGACACGCGCCGCAGCACGGCGCGCAAAAACTTGAACAGCACCACGAGCAGCACCGCGGAAAGGACGAGCGCCACCACCAGCGCGACGGCAAACCACACCGGGTGCTGCACCGCCAGCCAGAGCGCGGCGACGACGATGCCGTCCTCGAAGAACGACAGCCCCCAGTTGGAAAACGGCTCGGGCGAGACGTTGGCCGCCGCGCGCGTGGTCATCTTGGTGGCGAGCGCCGTGGCCGAAAGCGAGCCGCCGAGCAGCCCCGCGACCACCGCCATCGTGGCGTCGTTCATGCCGAACACGCTCGCCGCCAGCAGCGCCCCGGCAGGCACGCGGATGAAGGCGTGCACACCGTCCCACAGGCTGTCGAGCCAGGGCACCTTGTCGGCGAAGAATTCGATGAACAGCATCGCGCCGCTCGCCATCAGCACCGCCGGATGCTGCAGCACCACGAGCCCCGGCGGCAGCGCCACCCAGTCCGCCGCGCCCGCCAACCCGACGAGGAACACGACGGCGTACAGCCGCAGACCGCTGGCCCAGCCCAGTGCGGCGGCCAGCGCGAGCAGGCCCGGCATGTCCAGCCGCGCCACGCCCTGCTGCACCTGCGCCGCGCCACCCGCGACCACCTGCGCGGTACCGGCATCGACATGCAGACCCATGCCATGGAGCCACTGCACGATCTGGAGCCAGAGCGCGTCCATCGCCATTGGCCTTTCAGCGCGCCAGCCAGTTCGGCTTGCGCTTTTGCAGGAAGGACTGCACGCCTTCCTTGCCGTCACTGCTCGCGCGGATGTCGGCGATGCCGCGCACCGTCTCGGCGATCAGTGCGGCGTTGATCTCACGCTCGGCCACATCCTGCACCAGGCGCTTGGCGACCCTCAAGGCGTTGGGACTGGCGTTGCACAGCGCATGCACCCAGCCGTCCACGGTTGCATCGAGCTGGTCGGCCGCCACCACCTCGTGCACGAAGCCGATGCGCAGCGCCTCGGCGGCGGAAAAGCGCTCGGCCGTCAGAAAGTAGCGGTGCGCCGCGCGCGGCCCCATCGCGCGGATCACGTAGGGGCTGATGGTGGCGGGCACGAGCCCGAGCTTGACCTCGCTCAGGCAGTAGTGCGCCGTATCGACGCTCACGGCCAGGTCGCACGCGGCCACCAGCCCCATGCCGCCCGCGTACACGTCGCCCTGCACGCGCGCGATGGTGGGTTTGGGGCATTCGTACATCACGCGCAGCATCTCGGCGAGCTTGCCCGCATCCTCGACGTTTTCCGCGTGCGAATAGTCCGCCATGCGGCGCATCCAGTTGAGGTTGGCACCCGCGCAGAAGGCCGGCCCTTCGGCGGCGAGCACCACGGCGCGCACGTCGCCCCGCGCGCCCACGTCGGTGAACGCGGCGGTGAGCTCGGCGATCACCTCGTCGCTGAAGGCGTTGCGCACCTCGGGCTGGGTGAGGGTGATGCGGGCGACGGAGCCGTCGAACGTGGTCGTCAGCGCGGTACTCATGGGCAAACTCTCCAAAATTCAGTTGATGGCGCGGCGCGGTGGCTCGAAGGTCTGCAGGCCATGATGGCGCACCATGCCGTCGAAATCGCGGTCGGCGTGCAGCAGTGGGACATCGTTATCGATGCACCAGGCGCCTACCAGCAGGTCGATCGCGCTGCGCACCGTGGTGCCACGCGCGCGCAGGCTGCGATAGACGGACGCGGCCAGATACGCCACCTGCTCGCCCCCGGCCACGTGGACGGGGAAATCACCCAAGGCTGCCTGCGCCGTGCGCAGCTCGCCCAGATGGCGAAAACCCCGCAATACCTCCATCAGCACCACGTCGAGCAGGACGAGATCGCACTCGTCGCTGTCGAGCGCGGCATCGAGCGCCTGCGCCTGCGGCGTGTCGACGCCGTTGAAGTAGTCGATCCAGACGCTGCTGTCCACCGTGTACATCATGGTCGGGCCTTGGCCGGGCGGCGGCGCGCGCCACCCGCATAGGGAGCGGCTGCAGGCTCATTGACCGCAGCCGTCGCCAACACATCGCCTGCTTCCCAGGCAGGGGCGAGCTTGGCCGAATCGTCCCAGTGCAACTTGCCGCGCAGCGCGCGCAAGCCCTGATAGGCCTTGCGGCGGCGCAGCAGGCGCAAGCCCTCTTCCACGGCCTCCTTCTTGGTCTTGAACTCGCCCGAGCCCATGACCGCAGCCATCAGCTCGTCGTCGATGTCGATGTTGGTCCGCATGTCCCGCCTTGAAATGTGTATGAATTCAATGAATCATACACATTACATGCGGAACACGCCAAACTTCGTCTCTGCTATCGGCGCGTTGCGCGCGGCCGAGAGCCCCAGCGCCAGCACGCGGCGCGTGTCGGCGGGGTCGATCACGCCGTCGTCCCACAGGCGCGCGCTGGCGTAGTAGGGGTGGCCCTGGGCCTCGTACTGCGCGCGGATCGGCGCCTTGAAGGCTTCTTCTTCCTCGGCGCTCCAGGTGCCGCCCTTGTGCTCGATGCCGTCGCGCTTGACGGTGGCCAGCACGCTCGCGGCCTGCTCGCCACCCATCACACTGATGCGCGCATTCGGCCACATCCAAAGGAAGCGCGGCGAGTACGCACGGCCGC
>JAIXLP010000086.1 GCA_026954015.1 Burkholderiales bacterium
GCGATCTGCTGCGCGCCGCCGGTGCCACCGAGCGGCTGATGGAGCTGCTGGCCACCGAGCCAGAGATCCGCGCGCCGGCAGGTGCCGCGCTACGCACGATGGACCCCGCGCGGCCGCTCACCGTGGCGTTCGAGGCGGTCGATTTCCACTACCCCTCGCGCCCCGACCGCGCGGCGCTCGGCGACTTCACGCTGCGCCTGGTGCCCGGCGAAGTGGTCGCGCTGGTGGGTGCCAGCGGCGCGGGCAAATCGACGGTGCTCCAGTTGCTGCAGCGCTTCTACGACGTCGAGCGCGGGCGCATCCTGCTCGGGGGCGAAGACATCCGCGGCCTCGACCCGCACGCGCTGCGCGAGCGCATCGCCACCGTGCCGCAGGAGGCGGTGATCTTCTCCAGCAGCGCGCTGGACAACATCCGCTACGCCCGCCCCGATGCGACGCGCGGCGAGGTGATCGCGGCCGCGCGCGCCGCCTTCGCGCACGACTTCATCGAGGCGCTGCCACAAGCCTACGACACCTTCCTGGGCGAGCACGGCGTGCGCCTGTCGGGCGGGCAGCGCCAGCGTATCGCCATCGCCCGCGCGCTGCTCAAGGACGCGCCAGTGCTGCTGCTCGACGAGGCCACGAGCGCGCTGGACGCGCACAGCGAACGCGCCGTGCAGCAGGCGCTGGATGCGGCGCTGCGCGGCCACGCGAGCGGACGCATCACGCTCGTCATCGCGCACCGGCTCGCCACCGTGCAGCACGCCGACCGCATCGTCGTGCTCGAGCACGGGCGCATCATCGAGAAAGGCACGCACGCGAGCCTTGTGGCCGCGGGTGGAACGTACGCGCGTTTGGCGGCGCTACAATTTGCAGCATGAAACACGCTCACCAGAGCGCGTTTTGCGTTCCGCTTCGCCACCATGCATACAACTTCTCCACCCACCACCGATGACGAAATTTCTCTGCTGGAGCTCTACCAGACCGTACGTAGGCGCTGGAAGCTGATCGCGGCGCTAGTCGTCTGCGGTGGTGCCATCGGCGCGGCACTGAGCTTCGTGATTCCCCCAAGATACGAAGCCTCCGTCTACCTGCAACCGCCGACCGCCTCTCAGTACATGGAAGTCAATGAAGGTCGCACTTCGTTATCCAGCCTCAAATGGGTCACGGGTGACGACCTGTACAACCGCTTCCTTGCACGATTGACTTCCGACGCGGCGAAACAGGAATTCTTTGAAAAGACCTACCTGCCGTCCCTTGCCGAACCGCCAGAGAACGAAGCGCAGCGCCAGGCGCTCTATGACAAGATGGAGAAAAAACAGGTCCTCGTGCGCGAACCCAAGCCCAAGGGCAGACCGCTCTACAACGTGCAAATTCAGGCCCCCAGCAGCGAACTCGTGGTGCACTGGATGGAGGCTTTCCTAGGACAGGTGGAAGCTTCGGCGCGGCAGCGCTGGATGGATGAGGAACACAAGGTGCTGATCACGACGATGAAAAACATCGAGAATGATCTCTCGGAAAAGTATGCGCTGGCCGAAAAGCTCCGGTCAGACCGGGAAATCCGCCTGACAGAGGCGCTCAAGGTCGCGCGTACCGTCGGGCAAGTAACGCCCCAGTTGACCATGGGCCAGCTTCCGCGGCAAGACAGCGTTACCGCGTTTGCCGACGGTTCCAGCCTGTACGCGCGCGGAGCCAAATCTCTCGGCGCCGAAATCGACGTACTGCGCGCCCGCGAGGACGAGACTTCATTCATCGACGGCCTGCGTGAAGCGCAGGCCCGGCTTTCCGCACTGAAGGCGCAGCAACTCGAAGGCAAGGAAATCGGCATGTACCGCATCGATGGGCAGTTGCTGAAGCCAGCACGCCCGGTGTTTCCCAAGAAGCTTCTGATGGTGGCTATCGGGTTGCTGATCGGGCTCTTTGCGGGCGTCGTGCTTGCCTTCACGAAAAACGCCATGGCGTCCGCAGGCGAAACTCACTGAATTCCGAAGAGAAAATCAGACGTGGGCGTGTGGCTCGCCCACGCAGCCCCTCGTTTTTCACGCAGGCTCGTCCGTGCGCAGCCACCCCGCAACACTCCAGCGCGTGGCGCGCGCGGGGAGCGCTGCGTGCGGAATCAAGCCGCTCATGAAGACCGCGAGCCGCCCCGCGATGGGCGCGAAGCGCTGCACCTCGAGCTCGGGGTTGGTGGGCGCGTAGAGCGCGAGTTCGCCACCGTTGGCTGCGTCCCAGCCCTCGTTGAGATAGAGCACGATGGAGACCTTGCGCAGGTTGCGCCCCCGGTGCTGGTCCAGGTGCTTGCGGTAGCCACGCCCTTCGGGGTAGCGCGCGAAGTGGAATTCCTGACTGCGCAGGCCCAGCCCATAGCGGTCGTTGAGCACGGCGCGAAAGCGTGCCATCCAGTCGAAGAAGGCGTGCTGCGCGATGGCCGAGCCGGGCTGCACCCAGCAGATCGCGTCGCCGCGCACCTCGGGCTGCCTGCCGCCGGCCGGATCGAGCCCGAACTCGCCGGGCTCGAACGCGCCCGCCTCCCACTGCTCGCGCGCCGCCGCCAGCAGTTCACCGCACCATGCCTGCGGGACGGCGCCGTCGGAAATCGACCAGCCGCGCTGGTTCAGCGCATGGATGATCTGGTCGTAGTCGTTCATGGAGCGCGGGTTGGATCGTGGACTGCGATTCTAGGAATCCCGCGCCCGCGCGCCCTACGCCGGCACCGCCTCCTCCCGCCCGGCCGTGCGTGGCGCGGCGGCAGGCGCGGGCAGGGGCTCAAAGCGCGCGGTGAAGAAGCGCAGGAAGGCCGGTTCGTAGACCATTTTCATGCCCCGGATCCCATGGCGGCGCGCATACAGGTCGCGGCACGCCTGGGCAACGACGTCCAGGTGCGCGTAGGTGTACACGCGGCGCGGGATCGCCAGGCGCACCAGCTCCAGCCTGGGGCGGTGGTGCTCGCCGGTGCGCTGGTCGCGCCCGGCCGAGACGATGCCGCGCTCCATGCTGCGCACGCCGCCTTCCAGGTAGAGCTGCGCGGCCAGCGTCTGCGCCGGGAATTCGTCCTGCGTGAGGTGTTCGAGAAAGCGGCGCGCGTCGAGGAACACCGCATGCCCGCCGACGGGGCGCACGATGGGGATGCCCGCCGCGTCGAGCTGCGCGGCCAGGTAGCGGCACTGGCCGACGCGGTGGTGGATGTAGTGGACGTCCACCGACTCCTCGATGCCGCGCGCCATGGCCTCCATGTCGCGGCCCGCCAGCCCACCGTAGCTCGGCATGCCCTCGAACAGCACGACCAGCTCGCTGGCGCGCTGGTAGAGCTCGTCGTCGTTCATGCACAGGAACCCGCCGATGTTGACGAGGCAGTCCTTCTTGCCGCTCATGGTGCAGCCGTCGGCGTGGCTCATCATCTCCT
>JAIXLP010000017.1 GCA_026954015.1 Burkholderiales bacterium
CCCCGGCCACCACGAGGATCACGATCAGCACCCAGACCCACGCGGGGACGCCACCTTTCGACGCTGACGCTGACGCTGGGGCCGGTGCGGCCGACGTCGGCGCGGCGGCGTTTGCAGCCTCGTCCGGCGCGGCAACCGGGGCCGGGTAGCGGCGCTGCATCTCATCGTCGAAGCGCTTGAAGAAGCTCTCCGCCATGGACTTGGCGACGCCGTCGATCAGCCGCTGCCCGACCTGCGCGATCTTGCCGCCAACGGTGGCATTGACGGTATACCCCAATTCGCACCCGCTGTCCTTGGGCGTGAGCGTCACCTTGGATTCCCCCTTGCCGAAGCCAGCCGGCCCGCCACTGCCTTCGAAGGTGATGGTGTAGCTTTGCGGAGGAACGATGTCTGCGAGCTGGATGTTGCCCTTGAACTTGGCGCTGACGGGGCCGATCTTGATGCCCATCGTGATCGCGTAGGCGTTCTCCCCGGACGATTCGATGCTGTCACAGCCCGGGATGCAGGCCTTGAGCACCTGCGGGTCGTTCAGGGCCTCCCAGGCCTGTTGTTGCGTAACGGCCAACTGCCGTGTGCCTTGCATTTCCATGGTGTGGTCCTTGGTAGTGAATTCAACGCTTGAGCAGGCTCGCGATGGCGCTCGCCAGCTCTTGCAGACGGGTGACGTTGTGCACCGCGACCATGCCGTCGGCAGCCTGGTGCAGCACGGAGGCGCCGCGCGCGCTCGGCTGGTAGCCGTCGAAACGCAGCAAGGGATTGAGCCAGAGGATCTTGCGCGTGTGGCGCTTGAGCCAGGCCAGTTCCTTTTCGAGGTCGGCAGGCTCCCCGGTGTCGAGACCGTCGGTCACGATGAGCACCAGCGTGCGGCGACCGACGAGGCGGCGCCAGTGGTGCTCCCGCAAGGACGCGAGCGACAGGCCGAGTTTCGTGCCGCCGGCGAAGTCCTGGATCGCCTGGCCGGCCTGCAGCAGCATGTCGTCGGTATCGGCAAGGCGAAACGACGGGTTCAGATCGGTCAGGTGGGTGCCGAACGCGAACACGTCGCGCCGCACCGCGAGGCCCCGCCCCCCGACCTGCGTGCGCGCGGTCGCGCAGTGCAGGAAGGCCAGCAGCAGGCGGGCGTAGCGCTCCATCGAGCCGGAGACATCCACCAGCACCAGCAGCGGCAGCGGCTGGTGCCGGCGCTGCAGGCGGTGCAGCGCCACCACGTCGCCACCGCACTGCGCGGCGCTGCCCAGCGTGCGCTGCCAGTGGATGCGCGCGCCCCGGCTGCCCGAACGGGTGCGCCGGGCAGCCACCACGGGCAGCGGCAGCGGGATGTCACGCACGAGGCGTTCGACGAGACAGTATTCGCTGGCGGTGAGCTGGTTGAAATCCGCCGCCTTGATGCGCGCAACGTCGCTCGCGGTCATGGCCGCGTCCAGATCGATCGTCTGCTCACCCTGCGGCTTGGTTTGCGCCTTGGGCGGAGACAGCGCCTCGGAAACACGGGGGCGGCGCTTGGGGCCCTTGGCGCGGCCTTCGGCCCGGGGCAGCATCTGCGCGAGCAGCTTGTTGGCGAGCTTGGGGTCGCGAAAAAAAGCGTCGAACAGTTCCCGGAAGACCCCGCGATCCTGCTCGCGGCTCACCAGCACGGCCTCCAGCGCGGCGCTCACGTCCACCTTGCTTGCCAGACCCACGTGGTGCAACGCCACCTGCGCGAGCGCCATGCGCGACGCGTCCACGGGCACGCCCGCGCGGCGCAGCATGCGGCAGAACGCGCTCAGGTTGCCAGCAAATTTGCCATGGCGCGCATCGCCGAGCTGGATGACCCGCTCGGGCGACGAGGGCTCGCCATACCGCATGTCGGCCAGCATGGTGCTCAGCCCGCCGCCTCGATCCGCGTCGCTGCGTCGAGCACGTCCGACGCCAGCGCCTGGTTGAGCGCGGCGATGTCGTCGCGCTGCTTGAACAGGATGCCCGAGGTTTCGACCACCACCTCGGGGTCGAGCGCCAGCGTGTCGAGCGCGACGAGCGCTCGCGCCCATTCCACGGTTTCGGCGATGCCGGGCGAGCGCTGAAACTGGCCGCCGAACGGCGCGCTGCGCAGTTGCTGCACGAAGGCCGCCACCTGGTCGGCGAGGCGTCGGGGCGCTTCCGGCACCAGCGCGCGCACGATGGCAAGCTCGCGCTCGCGCTCGGGGTAGTCGAGCCAGTGGTACAGGCAGCGGCGCTTGACCGCGTCGTTGAGCTCGCGCGTGCGGTTGCTCGTGAGGATCGTGACCGGCGCCACGGCGGCGCGCACCGTGCCAAGCTCGGGAATGCTCACCTGGTACTCACCGAGGTATTCGAGCAGAAACGCCTCGAACGGTTCGTCGGCGCGATCCACCTCGTCGATCAGCAGCAGCGCGCCAGGCGACGGCGCCTCCAGCGCCTGCAGCAGCGGGCGGCGCACAAGATAGTGCGGTTGATAGACCTCTTGTTCGAGCTCGGCAGTGGGCGCGCGGCCCTCGGCGGCGCGCAGGTGCAGGAGCTGGGCGGCGTAGTTCCACTCGTACAGAGCCTCGCGCTGCTCCAGGCCGTCGAAGCACTGCAGACGCAGCAGCGCGCGCCCCAGCACCTGCGACAGGGCCTTGGCCAGTTCCGTTTTGCCGACACCGGGCTCGCCTTCGAGCAACAGCGGGCGCTGCAGCTTGAGCGCCAGGAATACGGCGGTCGCCAGGCGGCGGTCGGCGAAGTAGCCCGCCCCCTGCAGTGCGGCGACCAGCGCATCGACGGACTCGAACGTCGGCGAAGCGGCGGGTGTGGTGGCGGCAGTCATGGAAATCACCGGTGTATCAGAATCAAAAAGCGCCGACCGAGGCGGCCCGCAAGCGAGCCACCGCGCGGCGGCGCGATCCGTGCATGCCCGCAAGAGCAGGCGCCCACCGCGAACGGCGGCGGGCGTCCGCTCCGGCGTGCGCGGGCCTCAGGCGAGGGCCTTGGCAACGGCGCGCTGCGTCATCACGCCCACGAGGTGCGCGCGGTAGGCGCTGGAACCGTGCAAGTCGCTGGACATCTCGCCAGCGTCGGTCTTCACCGCCGCGACGGCCGCGGGGGTGAAGTTGGCATTCAGCGCGGCTTCCATCCCTGCGTGGCGGAACACGCCGTTGCCAGCGCCAGTGACTGCGACGCGCACCCCCGAGTCGGTTTGCGCAACGAACACGCCGATCAGCGCGAACAGCGAAGCCGGCTGCGGAAACTTCATGTAGGCGGCCTTCTTGGGGATGGGGAAGCTCACCGCGGTGATGAGCTCGCCTTCCTCGAGCGCTGTCGTGAACAGACCCTGGAAGAAGTCGTCGGCCTTGATCTGGCGCGCGTTGGTGTGCACCGTGGCGC
>JAIXLP010000044.1:0-13888 GCA_026954015.1 Burkholderiales bacterium
AGCCCAGCCACGGCAGCGCGCCCGACATCGCGGGCAAGGGCGTGGCCAACCCGCTCGCCACCATCCTGAGCGCGGCGATGATGCTGCGCTTTTCCCTCAACCAGAGCGAGGCCGCCGACCGCATCGAAGCCGCCGTCAAAAAGGTGCTGGCACTGGGCCTGCGCACGCCCGACATCCACAGCGAGGGTACGACCCGGGTGGGCACGCGCGAGATGGGCGACGCCGTTGTCAACGCGCTGCACTGACGCGCGTTCCAGGCAGGCGAGGCGTGCGCATGCGCGCCGCATCTTCTAAAATACCCGCCATGCACCGCGCCTGCCCGTTTCGTCTGACGAACACGCCCGCCATCCTGGCGAGTGCGGCCGCGTGCGCACCCACCACCAAAACCACGACCATCAAGGGCTGAAACAGCTCTGGCATCGTCGTGCGCCCTCTCCCGGCCAAGACGAGCCGGGGCAAAAAAGCAGCCTTCGGCGGCATGCAGATTTTCATTTGAAAGGGCAACCCAATGAGCAAGCAACTCGTAGGCCTCGTCGGCTGGCGCGGCATGGTCGGCTCCGTGCTGATGGAGCGCATGCAGGCCGAAGGCGATTTCGATCTGATCGAGCCGGTGTTCTTCTCCACCTCCAACGCGGGAGGCAAGGCGCCCGCGATGGCGCGCACGCACACTGAGCTCAAGGACGCCAACGACGTGGCGCAGCTCGCCAAGTGCGACATCATCATCACCTGTCAGGGCGGCGACTACACCAAGGAAGTCTTCCCGAAGGTGCGCGCCAGCGGCTGGCAGGGGCACTGGATCGACGCGGCGAGCGCGCTGCGCATGGTGGACGACGCGGTCATCATCCTCGACCCGGTCAACGAGAACCTGATCCACGCCAAGCTCGCCGCGGGCGGCAAAAACTGGATCGGCGGCAACTGCACCAATTCGATCCTGCTCATGGGCATGGTGGGCCTGTTCAAGGCCGATCTGGTCGAGTGGGTGAGCTCGATGACCTACCAGGCCGCCTCGGGCGGCGGCGCCAACCACATGCGCGAACTGCTCAAGGGCATGGGCGTGATCCACGGCGCGGTCGCGAGCGAACTGGCGACGCCCGCCTCGGCCATCCTCGACATCGACCGCAAGGTGGCGCAGACGATACGCGACGACGTGCCGCGCGAATTCTTCGGCGCGCCCCTGGCCGGCGGCCTGATTCCGTGGATCGACGCGCAGCTGGACAACGGCCAGTCCAAGGAGGAATGGAAGGGCCAGGCCGAGGTCAACAAGATCCTCGGCACGCCGCGGCCCATCCCGGTCGATGGCATCTGCGTGCGCATCGGCGCCATGCGCTGCCACTCGCTCGCGCTCACGCTCAAGCTCAAGCGCGACGTGCCACTCGCCGAAATCGAGTCGCTCATCCGCGGCGGCAACCCCTGGGTCCGGTTCGTGCCCAACCAGCGCGAGATCACGGTGCGCGAGCTCACCCCGGCGGCGATCACCGGCACGCTGCAGGTGGCCGTGGGGCGTGTGCGCAAGCTCAACTTCGGGGCCGAATACGTTTCGGCCTTCGTCGTGGGTGACCAGCTCCTGTGGGGCGCGGCCGAGCCGCTGCGACGCATGCTGCGCATCCTGCTGGCGCGCCAAGGCGACGCTGCATGACTCCCTGCGGTGTGGCGCGCCCTGACCGGGGATGGGAGGCAAGGCGCAGACATGGCCGTGGCCATGGCGAGCATTTGCAACGCCGCAGACCGCCCCGGACAGGGATGCGACACGCACGAGGGACTCGTTCAGCGTCGCCCTGAAGCGACGCCCTGCGCGGGGCACGGGGCTTGGTCGCCGCCGGCCCCGGCGCATGTTGCCCACAGCCAACACGCGGCCCGCGGCAGTGGCGCTCTAAAGCCGGAAAAGCACCGAAAAATGGCGCGATCGCGCTCTCATCTTGTCAGTGCATGGCATTGATGCTAAGGTGCTTTCACCCGATTTCGGCCACCGGGCTGCTCCTGTTTTCAAAGCGCAGACAGCCTCTTCACAAGCAACGCACACTGCCGCACCCATGCACCGCTGGAAATTGTCTCTCCTGGCCTCCGCGGCCGCCCTTGCGACGGGGCTGTACGTCGGCGACGCGAGCGCGCTGGCGCTGGGCCGCATCACGGTGCAGTCGGCGCTCGGTGAGCCGCTGCGCGCGCAGATTACCCTCGCGCAGATCACGCCCGCCGAGGCCGACTCGCTGCGCGTCTCGATCGCCAGCCCCGACGCCTTCCGGGCGCAGGGCCTGGAGTATTCGCGCACGGTGAACGACATTCGGCTGCAGCTGCAACGCCGTGCCAATGGCAGTGCCGTGCTGGAGCTGACGAGCAACGGCGCGATCAACGACCCCTTCGTCGATCTCGTGATCGACGCGGCCTGGAGCGCCGGGCACATCGTGCGCAGCTACACCATGCTGTTCGACCCGCCGGGTCTGCGGCCTGCCCCTGCCACCGTGGCCGTGGCACCGCAGGTGGAGACCCCCGTGCGTGCCGCACCCCGCGCTGCCCCCACACCCAGCCCCGCGCCAGCGCCAGCACGCGCCGTGACGCGCGCGCCTGCGCCGGCCCCGGTCGCCAAGGCACAGGCGGCAGCACCCGCGCCGGCTGCCGCGCCCGCAACCCCCGGCACCGTTACCGTGCGCGCTGGCGATACCGCCGGCGGCATCGCCAGCCGCCACAGACCCGGCGGCATCTCGCTCGACCAGATGCTCGTGGCCATGGTGCGGGCCAATCCCGACGCGTTCGTCGACGGCAACGTCAACCGCCTGCGCACCGGCGCGGTGCTGCAAATACCCGACAAGGGCGCAGCCGGGGCAACCGCTGCGCCCGAAGCGCGCAAGATCATTGCGGCGCAGAGCCGCGATTTCAACGAATTCCGCCGGCGCCTGGCCGGCGCCGCGCCCGCGGCCAAGGTCGCGCAAGCCGAGCGCTCGGACAGCGGCAAGGTCCAGACCCAGGTGGCCGAGTCCAAGCCCGAGGCGACCAGCGCTGACAAGCTCACACTGACACACGGAGACGCCGCGACCACGGACCAGGCCACCGCGCAATCCAGGCAGACTGGCCAGAGCGCGGCGCGCATGGCCGAGCTCTCCAAGAACATCTCCGATCTGAAGGAACTGAGCAACGACAGCGCCGCCGCGCCCGCGGGCACACCGCCAGCGGAGCCGGCCGCTGGCGTGCCCGTATCGCCCCCCGCTACGCCGGCAAGCGATACCGCGCCGGCAGCAGCGCAAAGCGCAGCCCCCGCGCCCATTGCGGACGCACCAGCGGGGCCCGCCGCGGCAGAACCGTCCGCCACGCCGGCGACATCGGCGACCGCACCGGCCAACGGCGCCAGCGCACCTGCGCCGGCTGCCTCCGCCGATGCAGCCACGCCCGAAGACGCTGGCATGCTCGGTTTCTTCAAGGACCAGCCCTTGGCCGCCGGTGGCGTGCTCGTGCTGCTGCTTGCACTGCTGGGTCTGGCGGGCCGACGCATGGCGCAGCGCCGGCGCGAGCAGGAAGGGCCCGAGACCATACTGTCCGACCCGCACACCCGCACCGATTCGTTCTTTGCCGCAAGCGGTGGCCAGGAAGTGGACACCAGCAGCAGCGAACTCTCCACCGAGTCGTCGACCTCGGTGCTGTATTCGCCCAGCCAGATGGACCCGAACGACGGCGTCGATCCGATCGCCGAGGCCGATGTCTACATGGCTTATGGCAAGGACCCGCAGGCCGAGGAAATCCTCAAGGAAGCCGCGGTGCACCACCCCGGACGCGTGGCGATCCCCGCCAAACTGGCCGAGATTTACGCCAAGCGCCAGGACCGCGCGGCGCTGCAAACCGCCGCACGTCAGGTGCTCGACCTGACCCAGGGCAATGGCCCCGAATGGGAGCGCGTGCGCGAACTGGGCCACGCACTGGACGCCGACAACCCGCTCTACCAGGCCGTCAATACGGCAGCGCCGGTCGATACGGTGGCCACGAGCGCCCCGGATGCCGGCCCCGATTCGGAGCTGCCGGCGTTCGATATCGACCTCGATCTCGACCCGCCCGAGCCCGCAGCGGCGCCCACCATCACACCACCGGGCGCGTTCGCTGCCGCCGCGGCCACGGCCGCAGCAACCACACTGCACCACGAGCCGCCCGGCGTCGAAGTGACCCCGCCGGGATCGGAGGAAGCCCCCACGGCTGGCGCGCCACTTTCCGTTGACGCCCCATCGCCCCCGCCGGGTGCGGCGCTGGATTTCGGTGCGGCCGGCTTTGCGCTCTCCGACCTGCCGGCAAGCGCACCGGTGCCGCTCACCTCAGCCGCGACCGAGCCCGCGCCGCTGGAGTTCGACCTCTCCGGGCTCTCGCTCGACCTGGATACGCCCCCCGCCACGGGATCTGCGCCACTCACCGAGTCGCCGCTGGACGACCCGGACACCATCATCGACACTTCGCTGCCGGATGATCCGCTGTCCACCAAACTTGCGCTCGCCGAAGAGTTCAAGACCATAGGCGACAGCGAAGGCGCGCGCACGCTGATCGAGGAAGTGCTGGCCGAAG
Source organism: Burkholderiales bacterium (assembly GCA_026954015.1). Lineage (GTDB taxonomy): Bacteria > Pseudomonadota > Gammaproteobacteria > Burkholderiales > Burkholderiaceae_C > Comamonas_C. The sequence goes on from JAIXLP010000044.1 coordinate 4,534, forward strand.
CCACCGGCGACCTCAAGGCCCAGGCGCGGCGCATGCTCTCCTCGCTGGGCTGAAGTGCCTCCCCTCACCCAGGCGCCACAACGGCGGCGTCTTGGGTATTGCGGGCTGATCGGCAGGGGGTGACAGGCGATGCGCGTGGCGCTGGGCATCAGTTACAACGGCCAGGCCTACCGCGGATGGCAAAGCCAACCCTCAGGCCAGACCGTGCAGGACCACCTGGAGGCGGCGCTCGCGCGCTTTGCCACCGTGCCGCTGCGCACGGTCTGCGCCGGGCGCACCGACGCGGGCGTGCACGGCGTGATGCAGGTCGTGCACCTCGATACCGAGCTGGCGCGCAGCGACACCTCCTGGGTGCGCGGCACCAACCGCTTTCTGCCGACCGACATCGCGGTGCAATGGGCGCGGCACGTGCCCGACGCATTCCACAGCCGCGCCTGCGCCGTCGCGCGCCGCTACGCCTACGTGCTGCTGCAGTCGCCCGTGCGCCCGAGCATCGAGGCCGGGCGCGTGGGCTGGGTGTTCCAGACGCTGGACGCCGCCGCGATGCGCGCGGGAGCCGAGCACCTGATCGGCGAGCACGACTTCAGCTCGTTTCGCGCCGCCGAGTGTCAGGCCAAGAGCCCCGTCAAGCAACTGCGCCGCATCACGATCGCCTGGCGCGGCCAAGCGCAGGCGGACGCGCCGGGTTGCCCGGTCGGGTACTGGCGCTTCGAGTTCGAGGGCAACGCCTTCCTGCACCACATGATCCGCAACATCATGGGGTGCCTCGTCGCCGTGGGCCGGGGCACGCGCCCGAGCGGCTGGATGCGCGAGGTGCTGGCCGCGCGTTCACGCGACGCCGCGGCGCCCACCTTCATGGCCGATGGGCTGTACTTTCTCGGGCCGGTGTACGACGCCCGCTGGGGCCTGCCCGAGCGCTGCGCTGCGTATGATGGCCTGCCATGAATCGACGCACCCGCATCAAGGTCTGCGGCCTCACGCGCGAGCAGGACGTGGACGCCGCGGTGGCGCTCGGCGCGGACGCGATCGGCTTCGTGCTCTACCCGAAAAGCGTGCGCCACGTGACGCCCGAGCGCGCCGCCGAACTCGCCCGTCGGCTGCCGCCCTTCGTCACGCCGGTGCTGCTGTTCGTGAATGCCAGTGCATCGGAAGTGATGGCTGCCTGCGCAGACGTGGCAGGCGCTACAGCCCAATTTCATGGTGACGAAACGCCCGAAGCCTGCTGGCAGGCGAGCGACCGCGGGCGCATCCCGTATATCCGGGCCGCGCGCATTCCTGCCGGGCCCGCGGCGGCGCGCTTCGACCTCGTAAAATACGCGCACGATTACTCCCGCGCCCGCGCCATCCTGCTCGACGCGCACGTCGAAGGCTATGGCGGCGGCGGCAAGACTTTCCCTTGGTCACACCTGCCAGCAAACGTCAACGCTCACCTCGTCTTGTCTGGTGGGCTTACACCTGCAAACGTGGGCGATGGCCTGCGCACGGTGCGGCCGCGTTGCACGACGCTGGCCGTTGACGTGAGCTCCGGCGTCGAACTCGACGGCCCCGACGGCACGCCGCTCAAGGGCCTCAAGGACGCCGGCAAGATCGCCCGCTTCGTCGCCGCCGTGCGCGCGGCCGACGCAGCCCTTGCCCAAGGTTAAGAATGTTCGACTACCACCAACCCGATGCCCTCGGCCATTTCGGCCCCTATGGCGGCAGCTTCGTGAGCGAGACGCTCACGCACGCCATCGACGAACTGCGCGCAGCCTACGCGCGCTACCAGCACGACCCTGAGTTCATCGCCGAATTCAGGAGCGAACTGGCGCACTACGTGGGTCGCCCCTCGCCCGTCTACCACGCCGCGCGCATGAGCCGCGAAAACGGCGGCGCGCAGATCTACCTCAAGCGCGAAGACCTCAACCACACCGGCGCGCACAAGATCAACAACGTGATCGGCCAGGCCATGCTGGCGCGGCGCATGGGCAAGCCGCGCATCATCGCCGAGACCGGCGCCGGCCAGCACGGCGTGGCCACGGCCACCATCTGCGCGCGCTACGGCCTGCAGTGCGTGGTCTACATGGGCGCCGAGGACGTCAGGCGCCAGAGCCCCAACGTCTACCGCATGCAGCTGCTGGGCGCGACCGTCGTGCCGGTGGAAAGCGGCAGCCGCACGCTCAAGGACGCGCTCAACGAAGCCATGCGCGATTGGGTGGCGAACGTGGACGACACCTTCTACATCATCGGCACCGTCGCGGGACCCCACCCCTACCCCACGATGGTGCGCGACTTCCAGAAGGTGATCGGCGAGGAGTGCCTCGTGCAGATGCCCGAGCTGCTCGGCGCGCAGCGCCAGCCGGATGCCGTCGTCGCCTGCGTGGGCGGCGGCAGCAACGCGATGGGCATCTTCTACCCCTACATTGCGCTGGACAACGTGCGCCTGATCGGCGTCGAAGCCGCGGGCCAGGGGCTGGATACGGGCAAGCACTCGGCGAGCCTGGAGCGCGGCAGCCCCGGCGTGCTGCACGGCAACCGCACCTACATCCTGCAGGACGAGAACGGTCAGATCACCGAGACGCACTCGATCAGCGCCGGCCTGGACTACCCCGGCGTCGGCCCCGAGCACGCCTGGCTGCATGACACTGGCCGCGCCGAGTACGTCGGCATCACCGACGACGAGGCGCTCGCGGCCTTCCACCACCTGTGCCGCACCGAGGGCATCATCCCCGCGCTCGAATCGAGCCACGCCGTGGCCTATGCGATGAAACTCGCCAGGACCATGCGGCCCGACCAGTCCATCCTCGTGAACCTCTCGGGGCGCGGCGACAAGGACATCGGCACCGTCGCCGATCTCTCGGGCGGCGAGTACTACGACCGCCCCAGCCAGCACGGCGCCACCGTCAAGGGGGCCAAGCCATGAGCCGCATCGCCACCACCTTCCAGGCCCTGGCCGCGCAGGGCCGCAAGGCGCTGATTCCCTATGTGACGGCGGGCTTCCCGTTTGCCGACATCACGCCCGCGCTGATGCACGGCATGGTCGAGGCGGGCGCCGACGTGATCGAGCTGGGCGTGCCGTTTTCCGACCCCATGGCCGACGGCCCGGTGATCCAGAAGGCGGGCGAAAAGGCGCTCGCCCTGGGCACAGGCATGACGGAAGTGCTTGCGATGGTGCACGCTTTTCGCCAGCGCAACAGCACCACGCCCGTCGTGCTCATGGGCTACGCCAACCCGGTGGAGCGCTACGAGCTGCGTCACGGCACGGGCAGCTTCGCGCGCGACGCGGGCGCGGCCGGGGTCGATGGCGTGCTCGTCGTCGACTACCCGCCCGAGGAATGCACGCAGTTCGCGGGGCAGTTGCGCGCGCATGGCATCGACCTGATCTTTTTGCTTGCGCCTACCTCCACGCCGCAGCGCATGCAGCAGGTGGCGCAGGTGGCGAGCGGCTACGTGTACTACGTCTCGCTCAAGGGCGTGACGGGCTCGGGCGCGCTCAACACGCACGAGGTCGAGGCCATGCTGCCGCGCATCCGCGAGCACGTGCACATCCCCGTCGGCGTGGGCTTCGGCATCCGCGACGCGCAGACCGCGCGGGCCATCTCGCGCGTCGCCGACGCAGTGGTGATCGGCAGCCGCATCATCCAGCTGATCGACGAACAGCCGCACGAGCGCGTCGTCGGCGTTACGATCGACTTCCTGCGCGGCATCCGCAAGGCGCTCGACGCCGCATGACACGTCTGGCGTGGAGCGTCCAACGCACACGCCGAACGCCCAACGCTAGACGCCCACCCCCCACCATGTCCTGGCTCGAAAAACTACTCCCTTCCAAGATCGCCCAGACCGACCCGGCCGAACGCCGCCAGATCCCCGAGGGGCTGTGGGTCAAGTGTCCGAGCTGCGACACGGTGCTCTACAAGACCGATCTGGAGCACAACCAGTACGTCTGCCCGCACTGCGGCCACCACCACCGCATCGGCGCGCGCGCGCGGCTGAACGCCTTCCTAGACGGCGAGGGCCGCTACGAGATCGGGCAGGAGGTCGTGCCGGTCGATGCGCTCAAGTTCAAGGACAGCCGCAAATACCCCGAGCGCCTGAAAGAGGCGATGGAAAACACCGGCGAAACCGACGCGCTCGTGGTGATGGGCGGCGCCGTCAAGAGCATCAGCGTGGTCGCGGCGGCGTTCGAGTTCGACTTCATGGGCGGCTCCATGGGCTCGGTCGTCGGCGAGCGCTTTGCGCGCGGCGTGGAAACCGCCATCGAGCAGAAGGTGCCTTTCATCTGCTTTACCGCCACCGGCGGCGCGCGCATGCAGGAGGGACTGCTCAGCCTGATGCAGATGGCCAAGACCAACGCCGCGCTCACGCGCCTGGCCAAGAAGGGCCTGCCCTACATCAGCGTGCTCACCGACCCGACGATGGGCGGCGTCTCGGCCGGCTTCGCGTTCGTGGGCGACGTGGTGATCGCCGAACCCGGCGCGCTCATCGGCTTCGCGGGCCCGCGCGTGATCGAATCCACGGTGCGCGTCACGCTGCCCGAGGGTTTTCAGCGCGCCGAATTCCTGCAGACCAAGGGCGCGGTGGACATGATCGTGGACCGGCGCGAACAGCCCGCCACCATCGCCCGGCTGCTCGCGATCCTGCAGCGCATGCCCGCCGACGCCATCTCCTGAAAAGAGAGCTGCCCACGATTGCCCTACAAGGGCTTGCGGGTGATTTGGCTAAAAACCAGCGCGGCTCACAGAAACACGCCCGCCTGGAGGTTGCCCAGCACGATCAGCGCCACCTGCAGCAGCACGAGCAGCAGCAGCGGCGAAAGATCGATGCCCCCGAGCGTGGGCAGCAGGCGGCGCACCGGCGCAAGCAGCGGCTCCGCCAGCCGTGCCACCACGCCCGCGATCACCGAGCGCGTGGGCACCCACGAAAGCACCGCGTACACGATCACGAGCGCCATCAGGCCCCACACCGCCACGCGCAGCGTGCCGAACAGCGCCAGCCAGGGCAGCAACGCCATACCGCCACCCGCCATGAGCACCAGCGCCAGATACTGCGCGAGCTGCGCCAGCAGCGCACCCACGAGACTGGCCAGATCCCAGCGCGCCACGGCGGGCAACAGCTTTCTGAGCGGCAGCACCAGCCAGTCGCTGAACGCGAACACGAGCTGCCCCACCGGGTTGCCGAAGGGCACACGCTGGCGCTGCATGTACAGGCGCAGCAGGCAGGCGCCCGTCACCAGGCCGCCAACCACGTCGAGCAGGAAAGAAAGGATTTGGTAGAGCATGCAGGCCAGTGTGGGGCGACCGTGCGATGATGCCACGCACCGCCATGCTGACCGATCTCGCGCTGTTTCCGCTCTCCACCGTGCTGTTCCCCGGCGGCGTGCTGGCGCTGCAGGTATTCGAGGTGCGTTACCTCGAAATGGTCCAGGCCTGCCGCGCGCACGACCGCCCGTTCGGCGTCGTGGCACTCGCGCGCGGCAGCGAAGTGCGCCGCGCCGGGCAGGCCCCCGAGGAACTGCACGCCGTGGGCACGCTCGCGGTGATCGAGCACTACGACACGCCCCGGCCGGGGCTGATCCTGCTGGGCTGCCGGGGTACGCAGCGCTTTCGCGTCCGCGATCCGCGATGCACCAAAGCGGGCCTGTGGATCGCCGAGGGCGAGCTGCTCGCCAACGACCAGCCCGTCCCCATCCCGCCCGATCTCGCGCACACGAGCGCGCGCCTGGCCGACGTGCTTGCCCGCTTGCGGCAACGCCACCCCAGCGCCCCCGACCCCACGCCCGCCGAACTTGCCGACTGCGGCTGGGTCGCCAACCGCTGGTGCGAACTGCTGCCTGCCAGCATCACCGACAAGCAGCGCCTCATGGCGCTGGACAACCCGCTCGTGCGCCTAGAACTCGTCGCCGACCTGCTCGGCGGGCCGCATGCCTGGCCCCAGCCCACTTAAAATCCTTTCCTTCTCCCTGACTTTTTCCGCAGCGGTGCGCCCCTTCGGCCGCGCCGCACGCTCCCGCCATGTCCAGCGTACCCTCGAACACCGCACCCGCCCTCGACGAAAACCAGCTCATCGCCGAGCGCCGGGACAAACTCAAGGCCTTGCGCGAGCGCCAGGCGCGCGGCCTGGGCGTGGCCTTTCCCAATGATTTCAAGCCCACCCACCACGCCGGCGAACTGCACGAACGCTACGGCGCAACGCAGGCGGCGGTACTGGAAGCGCAACCGGTGGCGGTGAGCGTGGCGGGCCGCATGATGCTCAAGCGCGTCATGGGCAAGGCGAGCTTCGCCACGCTGCAGGATGGATCGCTGGGCGAAACCGCCGGGCGCATCCAGCTCTACGTCACGCGCGACGGCGTGGGCGAAGACGCCTACGCCGAATTCAAGCGCCTGGACCTGGGCGACATCCTCGGCGCCGAGGGCACGCTCATGAAGACCAAGACGGGCGAGCTCTCGATCAAGGTCACGCGCCTGCGCCTGCTCACCAAGAGCCTGCGCCCCATGCCCGACAAGTTCCACGGCATGCAGGACCAGGAAACCAAGTACCGCCAGCGCTACGTCGACCTGATGACCGACGACGCGGCGCGCAGGCGCTTCGTGGCGCGCAGCCAGGCCATTGCCTCGATCCGCGCCTTCATGGTCGCGCACGGCTTCCTCGAAGTCGAAACGCCCATGCTGCACCCCATCCCCGGCGGGGCCAACGCCAAGCCCTTCGTCACGCACCACAACGCGCTCGACCAGGACATGTTCTTGCGCATCGCGCCCGAGCTGTACCTCAAGCGCCTCGTGGTCGGCGGGTTCGAGCGCGTGTTCGAGATCAACCGCAGCTTTCGCAACGAAGGCATCAGCGTGCGCCACAACCCCGAGTTCACGATGATGGAGTTCTACGCGGCGTACTGGAACTACCGCGACCTGATGGACTACACCGAACAGTTGCTGCGCGACGCGGTGCTCAAGGCCACGGGCGCGCTGCAGCTTTCCTACGGCGGGCGCGCGGTGGATCTGTCCGCGCCGTTCGCGCGCATGACGATACGCGAGGCCATCGTCGCGCACACCGACGCGGGCGATCACGTGGACGACGCCGCCTGGCTCATCCAGGCACTCAAGAAGCTCGGCCTGAAGGAAGACCAGGACCACCTCTCAAAGCGCACGCTCGCGAGCCTGCAGGTGCTCTATTTCGAGGAAGCCGTGGAAAGCCAGCTCTGGCAGCCCACCTTCATCATGGAGCATCCCACCGAAATCTCGCCACTGGCGCGCGCCAATGACGAGCGCCCCGAGGTGACCGAGCGCTTCGAGCTCTACATCACCGGCCGCGAGATGGCCAACGGCTTTTCCGAGCTCAACGACGCCGAGGACCAGGCCGCGCGCTTTGCCGCGCAGGTGGCGGCCAAGGACGCGGGCGACGAAGAGGCGATGTACTTCGACCACGACTTCGTGCGCGCGCTCGAATACGGCCTGCCTCCCACGGGCGGCTGCGGCATCGGCATGGACCGGCTGATGATGCTGCTCACCGACAGCGCAAGCATCCGCGACGTGATCCTGTTCCCCGCGCTGCGTCGCGAACAGTGACCCGCAGGCCCGGACGATGAAAGCCCTCGCCCGCCTGCAAGCGAGCCTGCCACCGTGGATGCAGGACTGGCTCGATTTCATCGTGCCGGTGACGCAGATCCTGCTCATCGTGCTCTGCGCGCTGGTGCTGCACCACCTGGCGCGGCGCCTGATCTTTCGCGCAAGCGACCACTACCAGTTTCCGCACGAGCTGCTCAAGCCGGTCAACGGCATCGTGCGCTGGCTCATACTCGGCGGGGCGACGCTGCTCGTGCTTGAGCGCCTGGGCGTTTCCGCAAGTGTGCTCTGGACCGCGTTCACGGGTTTTGCCGCCGTGGGCGCGATCGCGTTCTTCGCCGCGTGGAGCGTGCTCTCCAACATCTTCTGCGCGTTCCTGATCTTCACCGCCGGGCCGTTTCGCGTCGGCGACCATATCGAGCTGCTCGACACGAGCACCGACAAGGCCGGGCCGATCGGCCGCGTCGTGGATATCAATCTGCTCTACACCACGCTGGAAGACGGCACCAGCCCGACGCCGGGCTGCCTGCTGCAGATCCCCAACGCGCTGATCTTCCAGCGCGTGGTACGCCGCTGGCGCGCCGGCGCAGCGCTGCCTGCGGCTACGCGCAGCGCGCCGGCCAGCGCGGGCACGGGCACGCAGGCGCCACCGGGTTAACCCTAGGGTCGCGCTCACTACAATCAAAAAGCGCTGCACGTACAGCGGATTCCCGTTGCCAAACCCGGCCAATTGGGTAATCTTCGCGGTCTCACGGGAGCCCATCGGCACCGTGGAGATTTTTCTTCACTGCAACCCCTGTTGAAAAGAGCACCATGAAATCATCCTTTAGCCTGCATACCCTCGTGGCGGCACTGAGCCTGGCGGGCGCCTCGCTCGCGTTTCCCGCGCACGCCCAGATCAAGATCGCGATGGTGATCCCCGCCACCGGCCCGCTCACGCAGTACGGCGACATGATCAAGGAAGGCGTGACCACCGCGGTCGAAGTAGCCAACGCCGCCGGCGGCATCAATGGCCAGAAGATCGAAACCGTGGTGGTGGACGACGCCTGCGAACCCAAGCAGGGTCCGGTGGCCGCCAACCGCGTGGTGAACGACAAGATCCACTTCGTCGTCGGGCCGGTGTGCTCGGGCGCATCGATCGCCGCCGCGCCGATCTACAACAACGAAGGCGTCGTCGTCGTCACCCCGTCGGCCACCTCGCCCACGCTCACCGACGGCAAGAACTACCACTACATCTTCCGTACCATCGGGCGCGACGACCAGCAGGGCCCGTCGGCGGCCAAGTTCATCGTCGAGAAGATCAAGCCCAAGAAGGTCGCGGTGCTGCATGACAAGCAGTCGTACGGCCAGGGCATCGCCTCCAACGTGCGCGACGACCTGAAGAAGGCCGGCGTGGACGTGGCGCTGTTTGAAGGCATCAACGCCGGCGACAGCGACTATTCCGCCGTCATCACCAAGCTCAAGAGCGCGGGCGTGGACTTCGTCTACTACGGCGGCTACCACCCCGAGATGGGCCTGCTGCTGCGCCAGGCGGGCGAGCAGGGGCTGAAGGTCAAGATGATGGGCCCTGAGGGCGTAGGCAACCCCGAGATCAACGCGATCGCGGGCCCCGCTGTCGAAGGCATGCTGCTCACGCTGCCGGCCGACTTCGCGTCCAACCCCAAGAACGCGGCCGTCGTGAAGGCCTTCAAGGACAAGAAGCGTGACCCGTCGGGCGCGTTCCAGCTCACCTCCTACGCCGCTACCGAAGTGATCCTGGACAGCATCAAGGCCGTCGGCAACGACGCCAAGAAGGTGGCCGACTACATGCACAAGACCACGTT
>JAIXLP010000044.1:14105-75682 GCA_026954015.1 Burkholderiales bacterium
CACGGAGCCCGGCATGTCGGATTTCCTGCCCCAGCTGCTGCAGCAGCTCTTCAACGGCCTGTCTCTGGGCGCGATCTACGCGCTGATCGCGATCGGCTACACGATGGTGTACGGCATCATCGGCATGATCAACTTCGCGCACGGCGAGATCTACATGATCGGGGCCTACGTCGGCCTCGTCACGCTCTCGGCCGTGGGCGTGCAAAGCGGCCTGCCGGTCTGGCTCATCATCGCGCTCATGCTCCTCGTGGCAGTGCTCGTGACGGCGGTCTACGGCTACGTGGTCGAGCAGCTCGCCTACAAGCCGCTGCGTGACAGCCCGCGCCTGGTACCCCTGATTTCCGCCATCGGCATGTCCATCTTCCTGCAGAACTGGATGGCGCTGGGCCAGGGCGCGCGTGACATGGCCGTGCCTGCGCTGATTCCGGGGGCGATGCGCTTTGCCGGTGGCGACGGTTTTGAAATCTACATCCCCTATGCGCGCGTGCTGGTGATTGTCGTCACCGTGGTGCTGATGGTGCTGCTCACGCTCTACATCCGCAATTCGCGCATGGGCCGCGCCAGCCGCGCCTGCTCGCAGGACATGCACATGGCCAACCTGCTGGGCATAGACACCAACCGCGTGATCTCCTTCACCTTTGTCCTGGGCGCCATGCTCGCGGCGGTGGGCGGCATCCTGATTGCACTGGCCGTCGGCAAGCTCAATCCCTTCATCGGCTTCATCGCCGGCATCAAAGCCTTCACCGCCGCGGTGCTGGGCGGCATCGGCAGCATTCCGGGCGCGATGCTCGGCGGCGTGATCCTGGGCATCGCCGAGACGCTGGCCGCCGCCTACATCTCCTCCGAATACAAGGACATCGTGGCCTTTGCGCTGCTGGTGCTGATCCTCATGTTCCGCCCCACCGGACTGCTGGGCAAGCCCGAGGTGGAGAAAGTCTGATGGCCACCACCACTGCTGCCCCCCCCGATCTGCGCGGCGCCCTGCGCGGCGCCATCACCGCCACCGTGCTCGCGGCCATCGTGCTGCTGCCCTCGTTCACGCTGCACCTGGAGCGCGCCGGCGCGCGCACCAACATCGCGCCGCATTGGAGCACCCTGCTCTGGGGATGCCTCGCGGTCTTCGTGGTGCAGCTGCTGCGCCCGCTCGTGCTGCCGCGCCTGCCCGCGGTGCGTCTGCCCAGCCTGCCCAGTTTCGAGCCGGCCCAACACCGCGTACTGATGCTGGCGATCCTCGTGGCCGCCGTCGTCTGGCCGTTCTTCGGCGGGCGCAATTCGGTCGATATCGCCACGCTCACGCTGATCTACGTGATGCTCGGGCTGGGGCTGAACATCGTCGTGGGCTTCGCGGGGCTGCTCGACCTGGGCTTCGTCGGCTTCTACGCCGTGGGCGCCTACACCTTCGCGCTGCTCTACCACTGGGCGGGCTGGAGCTTCTGGCAGGCGCTGCCGCTCACCGGGGCGATGTCGGCGCTGTTCGGCTTCGTGCTCGGCTTTCCGGTGCTGCGCCTGCGCGGCGACTACCTGGCCATCGTGACGCTGGGCTTCGGCGAGATCATCCGCCTGCTGCTCGTGAACCTCGTGAGCTTCACCGGCGGCCCGGACGGCATCGCGGGGCTGCCCAAGCCCACGGTGTTCGGCCTGCCGATGACGCGCAACCCGGCGGTGGAGGGCGGTACCACCTTCCACCAGTTCTTCGGCATCGAATTCAGCACCATGCACATGGTCGTGTTCCTGTACCTGATGGCGCTGCTGCTCGCATGCATCACGCTGTACATCAGCAACCGGCTGATCCGCATGCCCATAGGCCGCTCGTGGGAGGCGCTGCGCGAGGACGAGATCGCCTGCCGCTCGCTGGGCCTGAACCCGATGAAGATCAAGCTCTCGGCGTTCACGCTGGGCGCGATGTTCGCGGGCTTCGGCGGCGCGTTCTTCGCGGCGCGCCAGGGCATCGTCAACCCCGAGTCGTTCACCTTCATCGAGTCGGCGCTGATCCTCGCCATCGTCGTGCTCGGCGGCATGGGCTCGCAGCTCGGCGTGATAGTGGCGGCCATCGTGCTCACCGTGCTGCCCGAGCTGGCGCGCGAGTTCTCGCAGTACCGCATGCTGATCTTCGGCCTGGTGATGATCGTGATGATGGTCTGGCGCCCGCAGGGGCTGCTGCCGATGAAGCGCCACCAGGCGGAGGTGCCCGAATGAGCGCCCCGCTGCTGTCCGTGCAAGGCCTGAGCATGCGCTTCGGCGGCCTGCTCGCGGTCGATGGCATCGCGTTCGACGTCGCGCCACAGGAGGTGTTCGCGATCATCGGCCCCAACGGCGCGGGCAAGACCACCGTGTTCAACTGCATCAGCGGCTTCTACAAGCCGACCACGGGCAGCATCACGCTGGAGGGCCGGAGCATCGCGGGCCACAGCAGCCACCACGTGGCCAACCATGGCGTGGTGCGCACCTTCCAGAACGTGCGCCTGTTCAAGACCATGACGGTGCTGGAGAACCTGCTCGTGGCGCAGCACCGCCACCACCGCCCGCCGCCGCTGTCGGGCCTGTTCAACACGCGGCGTTACCGCGAAAGCGAGCAGCTCAAGATCCAGGAGGCGCTCAAGTGGCTGGACGTGATGGAACTGCGCCAGTACGCCAACCGCGAAGCCGGCAACCTCGCCTATGGCCACCAGCGGCGTCTGGAAATCGCACGCTGCATGATCACCGGCCCGCGCCTGCTGATGCTCGACGAACCCGCCGCGGGCCTGAACCCGCAGGAGAAGAAAGACCTGCAGCAGCTCATCGACCGGCTGCGCCGCGAATACGGCGTGACCGTGCTGCTCATCGAACACGACATGGGCCTGGTGATGGGCGTCTCCGAGCGCATCCTGGTGATGGAATACGGCCGCCCGATCGCGCTGGACGCGCCCGAGGCCATCCGCAACGACGAGAAGGTCATCAAGGCCTACCTGGGAGAAGCCTGATGGCGGCCAGCACCCCCATGCTCGCGGTGGAAAAGCTCTCCACCCACTACGGCGCGATCTGCGCGGTCAACGAGGTCAGCCTGCACGTGGACCAGGGCGAGATCGTCTCGCTGATCGGCTCCAACGGCGCGGGCAAGACCTCGCTCCTGATGACCATCTGCGGCACGCCGCGCGCCAGCGGCGGCAGGGTGCTGCTCGAGGGCCAGGACATCACGGGGCTGCCGACGCACGAGATCATGCGCAAGGGCCTCGCCGTCTCGCCCGAGGGGCGACGCGTGTTCCCCGGCCTCACGGTGGTCGAGAACCTGAAGATGGGCGGCTTCTTCCTGGACAAGGCCGCGGGCGACGCGGGCGTGGCGCACGTGTTCGACCTGTTTCCGCGCTTGAAGGATCGCGCCAGTCAGCGCGCGGGCACCATGAGCGGCGGCGAGCAGCAGATGCTCGCCATCGGCCGCGCGCTCATGAGCGCTCCGCGCCTGCTGCTGCTCGACGAGCCCACGCTGGGCCTGGCGCCACTCATCATCGCGCAGATCTTCGAGATCATCGAGACCATCCGCGCCGACGGCGTGACCGTCTTCCTCGTCGAGCAGAACGCCAACCGCGCGCTCTCGATCGCCGACCGCGGCTACGTGCTGGAAAACGGCCGCCTGGTGCTCGAAGACACGGGCAAGAACCTGCTGGCCAACCCGGATATCCGCAAGGCCTACCTGGGGGGCTGACGCCGGGACGCGGTCACCCGCGCGACTTCCAGGCCAAACCGACACTCTTTTTAGGGGGTTTCCCTGCCACCGCCCCGTGGGCATGCGACTACGATCAAAAACGCCCGCAGGCCCTGCGGGTGTATTCGGAGATCGGCAATGAAACTTACGACTGGACTGGCCATGGCAGGCGCCGTGGCCGTGCTGGCGGCGTGCGGAGGCGGCTCGGACCTGGGTGGCGAAACCCAGGTCGATGACAGCGGCGCCCGCGGCTCGCTCGTGTACAACCCGCCGCTGCAGGTCACCGCGCTCGCGGCGGACGCTTTCACCCAGCAACTGCAGGCCGGTGGCGCCAGCGGGCAGGCGCTGCTCGCGGTTGCCGGCACGCCCAAATGCGACGTGAGCGTGCGCTATTTCGAATACGGCACCGTGGGCGGCGCGGGCGAGGCCACCAACGCCTCGGGCGCGCTCATGGTGCCCTCGGGCGCGGCAGCGGGATGCGGCGGCCCGCACCCCATCGTGCTGTACGCGCACGGCACCGACACGAACCGCGACTACAACATCGCCGACATCACCAATCCCGCCCGCGCCGGGGCATCGGAGGGCACGCTGCTGGCCGCCATGTTCGCGGCCCAGGGCTACATCGTGGTCGCGCCCAACTACGCGGGCTACGACGTATCGAAACTCAGCTACCACCCCTACCTGAACGCCGATCAGCAGTCCAAGGACATGATCGACGCGCTCACCGCCGCGCGCAAGGCGCTGCCCGCCGTCGGCGGCGAGGACAGCGGCAAGCTCTTCGTCACCGGCTACTCCCAGGGTGGCCACGTGGCGATGGCGACGCACCGCGCGCTGCAGACCGCCGGCGTGTCCGTGACCGCCTCGGCGCCGATGTCCGGCCCCTACGCACTGGGCGCCTTTGGCGACGCGGTGTTCTACGGCAACGTGAATCTGGGCTCCACCGTGTTCACGCCGATGCTCACCACGAGCTACCAGAAGGCCTACGGCAACATCTACACGCAGCCGTCGGACTGGTTCGAGGCGCCCTACGCGAGCGGCATCGAAGCCCTGCTGCCTTCCACCACGGCGCTGGGCGACCTTATCGCGCAGGGCAAGCTGCCCGAATCGCACCTCTTCAGCAATGTCTCGCCCGGCCCGGCGTTCGACGCGATCACGCCGCCCACGCAGCCACCCGAGCTTGCACCGCTCTTCGCGCTGGGCTTCGGCAGCGACAACCTCGTGAAGAACAGCGCCCGCGTGGCCTTCCTCGCCGACGCGCAGGAACACCCTGATGGCGCCGTGCCGACCGCCACGACGGGCATGCCCGCCACGGGCGCTGCCAACCCCATGCGCCAGGCCTTCATCAAGAACGACCTGCGCGGCTGGACACCGCAAAGCCCCGTCCTGCTGTGCGGGGGCAACGCCGATCCGATCGTCTTCTACAACATCAACACCGGGTTGATGGCGCAACTGTGGTCATCGCTGGTGACGGCCCACCTCGTGACGGTGCTGGACGTGGATTCGGCTCCCGCCGATGCCACCGACCCCTTCGCCGCGGCCAAGGTCGGCTTCGCGCAGGCCAAGGCCGCCACCGCGAGCCAAGGCGGCACGAACGCGGTCGTGCAGGCCTACCACGGCACGCTGGTACCGCCGTTCTGCGCCGCAGCCGCGCGCGGGTTCTTCCAGCAGGTGCTGGCAACCCCAAGCTGACCACGGCGACACAAGGAAGGAAGCGCCATGAACCGCATCACCCACCATGCCCTGTACGGCGCGGCACTGCTGCTGCTGAGCACCAGCGCGAGCGCGCAATGGACGCTGCGCGCGGGCGCGACGCACATCGCGCCCCACTCCTCGGCCACCGACGCCGTCGGCCCCCTGCTGCCCGGGCCGCCCTCGGGCATCAGCATCGACGTGAAGGACCGGGCAACGGTGTTCTTCTCGGTCGCCTACGGCCTGAATACCCACATGGAGCTGGAACTGGCGATGGGCTACCCGCCCACGCACGACGTGAACGCCAAAATCGCCTCGTTCCTGCCACCGTCGATCCAGGCCTTCGACGGCCAGCGCGTGGCGCGGGTGCGCCAGCTCGCGCCCACGCTGTTCTTCAACTACAAGTTCGGCGAAGCCACCAGCCAGTGGCGCCCCTTCGTCGGCCTGGGCGTGAACTACACCAACTTCGACAAGCGCACCTCCACGGCCGCCAACAACGCGCTCAACGGTGGGCCGACAGACCTGCGCCTGTCGGACTCCTGGGGCCTCGCCGCGCAGGCCGGCCTGAGCTACCGCATCGACGACCACTGGTCGATCATGGGCTCCATCGCCACGGCCCGCGTCAAGACCAGGCTCACGACCAGCACCGCTGGCGTGCGGCGCAATATCGACATCCGCTTCCACCCGGTGGTGCTGACGCTGGCCGCGAGCTACAGCTTCTGAACGGCGCCCGGCGCCATGTGAACCAGCCGACCCTCGGGTCGGCTTTTTTCTTGAAATACTGCGCTTTCAGTCGCTGCTGGCGTTTGCCAGACACCTGTTCTATTTATAAAAAATGTAGCTCCAGCGGCCGTCCATCAAGCGCCATCAGCTATCACGACAATAGCGTTACGGCGCATTCCCCAGGCACACGCCGATGTCGCGCGCCATGGTCACCAGCTCATGGTCCGGCGGGACGGTGCGCTGCACGTTGGCCACGCAGGCCATCGCCACGCTGGAGATGCGCGCGCCACTGAGGGTCACCATTTCGCCGAAGCGCCGCGCCAGCACCAGCTCGGCCGCGTGGTGGCCAAAGCGCGTGGCGAGCACCCGATCGAACGGCGTGGGCTCGCCGCCGCGCTGCACGTGGCCGAGCACCGTCGTGCGCACCTCGCTGTTCAGGAGCGGCTGCAGTTGCAGGCGCAGCACGTGGCCCACGCCGCCCAGGCGCACCGGGTCGGGGCTGCCCGCGACCTGTTCGCGCACCGTCTCGCCCGCGCCGCGTGCCTTCGCGCCCTCGCCGATGCAGATGATGGAGTAGCGCTGGCGCGCCTCGCGCGCGCGGCAGTGCGCGGCCACGGCCTGCACGTCGTGATCGATCTCGGGCAGCAGGATCACGTCGGCCGCGCCCGCCAGGCCCGCTTCGAGCGCGAGCCAACCGGCGTGACGCCCCATGGTCTCGACGATCATCACGCGGTGGTGGCTGTTGGCCGTGCTCTCGATGCGCCGCAGCGCCTCGGTGGCGGTGGCCACCGCGGTGTCGAAGCCGAAGCTGCGCTCGCAGTGCGCGATGTCGTTGTCGATGGTCTTGGGCACGCCCACGCACTGCAGGCCGGTGGCCTCGGCGACGCCGTGGGCCAGGCTCATGGTGCCGTCGCCGCCGATGGCCACGACCACGTCCAGCGCCAGCGCTTGCACGTTGCGCGCCACCTGCGCCAGCGTGGCCGCGTCGCGCAGCGGGTTGGCGCTGTTGCTCGTGCCCAGCATCGTGCCGCCGACGTGCAGGATGCCCGAGACGCGCTCCCAGTCCAGCGGCACGGCGCGCGGCGCCTCGCCCATCAATCCCTCGAAGCCGTCGAGGATGCCCAGCACCTCGCACCGCCCGTGGTGGATCAGCGACTTGGTGACCGCGCGGATGACGGCGTTCAGCCCCGGGCAGTCACCGCCGCCCGTGAGCACGCCCACGCGCATCACGGCAGCAGCTCCAGCGCGTGCATGTACGCGGGGTGCTGCATCAATTCGTCCCACGGCAGCGGCGCAGTCTGCGGCAGCAGCGCCAGGCGCCGCACCTCGCTGGCCTCGCTCGGCCGCCAGCGGCCCTGCTGCGCCGCCTGCGCCAGGCCGTCGATCAGCGCGTCCACCGCCTGCCCGCCGCCCAGGCTCTGGTTGCACAGCAGCACCAGATCGCAGCCCGCGCTCAAAGCCTGCACCGCCGCATCGGTGTAGCTGAGCAGCGCGCCGTCGATGCGCCGCGCGCCCTCCATGCTCAGGTCGTCGCTGAAGATCGCGCCCTGAAAGCCCAGGCGCTCGCGCAAAATGTCCTGCAGCCAGCGCGCGGAAAAGCCCGCCGGGCGGCTATCCACGCGCGGGTAGATGACGTGCGCGGGCATCACGCTCGCCAGCGCGGTGGAAAGCCACGGGTATGGTGCTGCGTCGTCGGCCAGGATGGCTTTCAGGCCGCGCCGGTCCACCGGCACCTCGGTGTGCGAATCGGCCGCGACGTAGCCATGCCCGGGAAAGTGCTTGCCGCAGTTGGCCATGCCCGCTTGCAGCAGGCCGTGCATGAGCGCGCGCGCCAGCGCCGCGACCACACGCGGGTCGCGCGCGAAGGCGCGGTCGCCGATCACGCCGCTTGCGCCATGATCGAGATCGAGCACCGGGGTGAACGACAGATCGACGCCGCAGGCGCGCAGCTCGCTGCCGAGCACGTAGCCGCAGGCGGTGGCCGCATCGAGCGCGCGCAGCGCGCCGCTGCCCTCGCCCGCCGTGCCATCGCGCAACCACAGCTCGCCCAGCGCACGCATGGGCGGCAAGTGGGTGAAGCCATCGGTCCTGAAGCGCTGCACGCGCCCGCCCTCGTGGTCCACGCAGATCAGCAGGTCGCGGCGCAGCGCCTTGATGGACGCCGAGAGCGCGACGAGCTGCGCGCGGCTTTCCCAGTTGCGCGCGAACAGGATCACCCCGCCGACGAGCGGATGGCGCAGGCGCCGGCGGTCAGCCCGGCTCAGCGCGGTGCCGGCGACGTCGATGATGAGGGGAGCGTGGGACCGCATGAGACTCTCTCTATTTTGATAGCTGTTGACGCTTGCTGGACAAGCGCTGGAGGCTTATTTGTTTTCGATTTTCTCGACCACGCAGAAGCTCGCCGCGTAGTCGCTCTCGTCGCTCAGGCTCAGGTGGCAGCGCAGGCTGCGCGCGGCGAACCACTCGGCCAGCGCACCGTGCAGCCGCACCGCAGGCTGGCCGGAAGGCAGGTTGACGATCTCGCACGCGCGCCAGGTCATCGGCATGACCAGCCCGAGACCTATGGCCTTGGAGAACGCCTCCTTGGCCGAGAAGCGCGTGGCCAGGTAGCGCACGCCGCGCTCGGGCCAGCGCGCGCCGCGCGCGCGCCAGACGGCGAGCTCGGATTCGCAGAGGATCTTGTGCGCGAAGCGCTCGCCGTGGCGCTCCAGCGTTGCGCCGATGCGGCGCACGTCGCACACGTCGGTGCCGATGCCGTAGATCATCCGCGCGCCGCCCTGCCTTCGTCGATGCAGTGCAGGTACGCCCGCGTCGCGGCGGCGTAGCCCAGCTCCAGCGCATCGGCCACGAAGGCGTGGCCGATCGAGACTTCAAGCAGGCCAGGCACGCGCGCCACGAAGGCGGCGAGGTTGCCCTGATTCAGGTCGTGCCCCGCGTTCACGCCCAGCCCCGCGTCCACCGCGGCCTGCGCGGCGGCGGCGTAGCGCTGCAGCTGTGCCTCCTGGCGCGGCCCGCCCCAGGCGGCGGCGTAGGGCTCGGTGTAGAGCTCGACGCGGTCGGCGCCGACGGCGCGCGCGGCGGCCATCTGCTCGGGCACCGGGTCCATGAACAGGCTCACGCGCACGCCGAGCTGGCGGCATTCGGCGATCAGCGGCCGCAGGCGTTCGGCATCCTGCGGAAAGCTCCAGCCGTGGTCGCTCGTGAACTGGTCTTCGCTGTCGGGCACGAAAGTGGCCTGGCTCGGGCGTACGCGCCGGATGTAGTCCATCAGGTTCTGCGTGGGGTTGCCTTCGATGTTGAACTCCGCCCTCGGCCAGTGCCGCAGCAGTTCGACCAGATCGAAAACGTCGTGCGGGCGGATGTGGCGCTCATCGGGCCGGGGGTGCACCGTGATGCCATGCGCGCCCGCCTGCAGGCACAGCCCGGCCGCGCGCACGACGCTGGGGATGCCCAGATGGCGCGTGTTGCGCACCAGCGCCACCTTGTTGACGTTGACGGAAAGCAGGGTACGGGGCGCGGTAGTCATAGCGATTGCAGGTCCATCAGGAGCTGGCGCGTGCGCAGCAGCGTGCCGCAATGGTATTGCAGCAGCGCGCGCAACTGCGCTTTGAGCTCGGCCGCCACTGGCGCGCAGGCGCGCAGCACCGCAAGGTACGAGCCACCGGGGGCCAGCGCCTGTTCAAGCTGCCGCCAGGCCGCGCCCGGCAGCGCGCCGCGGTCCGTGGGCGCGGCGGCGCGCAAACCACCCTCGGCCACCAGCAGATAGAGCGCCTGCGGCGCCACGGCGGCGAGCGTGGCGGTCTCCAGATCGAGCTGCGGCAACAGGCCCAGGTGGCGCAGCAGCAGCAGCTCGAACGCGCGCAACACGGGTTCGAGCGCCTCGCCGTGCTCGCCGCCGCAGAGCACACGCACGACGCCCGCATAGACGTCGAACAGCGCGGGCTGTGCATCGTCGCGCGCTAGCAGCCGCATCAGCAGCTCGTTGAGGTACAGCCCCGAGAGCAGCGCGTCGCCCCCGGGCATCACGTGGCCACCCGCCCATTCGGCACCCTTGAGCGCGTGCACCTCGCCCTCGCCGCTGGCGCCCACGCTCCAGGCCAGGCGCAGCGGCTGCAGCGGCAGCAGCACGGGGCGGAAGTTGGAGGTGGGCTTCTTCGCGCCCTTGGCCAGCAGCACCACCCGGCCGTGGTGGCGCGTGAAGGCTTCCAGGATCAGGCTCGACTCGCTCCAGGCGTAGCCGTGCAGCACGTAGGCCGGCTCATCGGCAATGCGGCGGGCGGCCATGGTTATCTGGTTTTGATAGCTGCCAGCGCCAGCCACGCAAGGGCTGAAGGCCGTTTTTAATCAAAATTTCACTCGTAGCCGAACGAGCGCACGCGCGCCTCGTCGTCGGCCCAGCCCGAGCGCACCTTGACCCACAGCTCCAGGAACACCTTGGCGCCCAGGAGCTTCTCCAGCTCCTGCCGCGCCTCGGTGCCGATGCGCTTGAGGCGCTCGCCGCCCTCGCCGATCACCATCGCCTTGTGGCTATCGCGCTCGACGACGATGGTGGCGGCGATGCGCACGAAGCGCCCATGCCTGGGGCTGGGTTCTTCGGTGAACTGGTCGATGACGACGGTGCAGGTGTAGGGCAGTTCGTCGCCGGTGAGGCGAAAGAGCTTCTCGCGCACCGTCTCGCTGGCGAGGAACTTCTCGCTGCGGTCGGTCAGCTCGTCCTCGCCGTACCACCAGCCCTGCTCGGGCAGGTAGCGCTCGACGATGTCGAGCAGCCGCTGCACGTCCGCCGGCTTCTTGGCCGACATCGGCACGAACTCGGCGAACGGGTGGCGCTCCTGCATGCCCTTGAGCCAGGGCGCGATCTCGGCGCGGCGGTGCACGGTATCGAGCTTGTTGGCGACGAGCAGCGCCGGCGTGCCCTCCTTGAGCAGGCTCAGCACCTTGGCGTCGTGCAGCGTGAAGCTGCCCGCCTCGACGACGAAGAGCACCACGTCCACGTCGCTCACCGCGCCCAGCACCGTCTTGTTCAACGACTTGTTGAGCGCCGAGCCGTGGCGCGTCTGGAAGCCCGGCGTATCGACGAAGACGAACTGCGCCGCCGCGCGCGTGCGGATGCCCATGATGCGGTGGCGCGTGGTCTGCGCCTTGCGGCTGGTGATCGAGATCTTCTGGCCGACGAGCGCGTTCATCAGCGTGGACTTGCCCACGTTGGGCTTGCCGACGATGGCGATGAGGCCGCAGCGCTGCGCAGGCGCAGGGGAATTGGCGCCATCGGACGCGGAAGGGGCAGAGTCAGTCATCCTGAATCCGGCCGTTGGATGCGCCTGCCAATGCCGTGACGGGCGTGCCAGGCAAGGCGTGAGGACGCAGCGCACTCCTGTGCGCAGGAACGAACAACGCCGCATGGCGCGGCCAGCAGGGTGCTGGCGGCTGCATGGCGCTGTCACCTGACAGGTGAACCCCATCGAAGCCAGAAAATTCAAGGTTCATAAGCACTATCAAGGTTCACGAGCGGTCAGCTGCCGGGTTGGGGGTCATGGGTTTTCAAGCGTTCGAGCATCGCGGCGGCGGCCATCTGTTCGGCAGCGCGGCGTGAGGCACCACTGCCTTGCTCGCGCAGTTGCAGCGGCTCCACGTCACAGCCGACTTCGAACACCTGATGGTGCGCCTCGCCGCTGGTGCGCAGCACAGCGTAACGCGGCAGCGGCATGTGTCGCGCCTGCAGCCATTCCTGCAACGCGGTCTTCGCGTCCTTGGCGGCAGCCCGCAGGCGCGGGCTCAGATCGACGTCCTCGAACAGGCGCCCGACCAGCGCGCTCGCACTGTCGTAGCCACCGTCGAGAAACACCGCACCGATCAGCGCCTCGACCGTGTCGGCCAGGATGGAAGCCCGCTCGCGCCCGCCCGAGCGCGCCTCGCCTTCGCCCAGGCGCAGTACCGGCGCGACCTGCAGCCGTAGCGCGATGCGGTGCAGCGCATCCTGGCGCACCAGCAGGGCCCGCACGCGCGAGAGTTCGCCCTCGGGCAGGTCGCTCAGGTGGGTGAACAGCAGCGCGGAGACCGCGAGATCGAGTACCGCGTCGCCCAGAAACTCCAGCCGTTCGTTGTGCTCGCTGCCAAAGCTGCGGTGCGTGAGGGCACGCTCCAGCAGCCGCGCGTCGGAAAAACGGTAATGCAGCCGCTGCTGCAACGCGTCAAGCAATTCCGGGGGCACTACTCGACGGAATCGCGAAAACGGTATACGAGATAGGCCGGGCCGACCAGCGCGATTTCACGTGAATAGTCGAACGACACGACAACCTTGTCGTCGCGCTTGGTGATTTCCAGATCCTTGCCGGTAATCGAGGAGATATCGTCGATCGCGGCGGCACGGTCGAACGCCGCCCGCACGCCGGCCACCGTCGTCTCTTCTCGCGCGGCCTTGGTCGCGGCCTTCTTGACGGCCTGGTACTCGATCAGGATGGGTACCGACTGCCCACCGATGGCAAACGCAGCGACCGCCAGCAGCCCGATGACGATCACGCCGATGAACGACAACCCGCGTTGCCTGGACCGAAGTGCGCTGTGCTCCATCTCCATGTTTTCGCCTCCCTGTTCAGTTGAATGACCCGATGCGTCCGAGGTTACCGAAATTCATCCAGACGAAAAAGGCCTTGCCCACGATATTTTCCTCAGGCACAAACCCCCAATAGCGCGAATCGAGGGAATTATCCCGGTTATCTCCCATCATGAAATAGTGCCCCGCCGGAACCTTGCACACCACCCCCTCGACGCTGTAATTGCACATTTCACGGTATTTGAATTCGCTCGCGCCCTGCACGAAGGCCGGTACGTCCTTGTTCAGGATGATCTCATGCGTGTGCAGGCCAAGCTGCTCCTGCTTCTGCGCAAAATAGCGCATCGCATCGGCGTCGAAGAACTCGGGCAGATCCTTGAGCGGCACTTCCTTGCCGTTGATGGTGAGGCGCTTGTTCAAATATGCCACCTCGTCGCCGGGCACGCCCACCACGCGCTTGATGTAGTCCAGGCTGGGCTGCGGCGGATAGCGAAACACCATCACGTCGCCGCGCTGCGGCGCATTGCCCTGCGTGAGGCGGGTATTGAACACCGGCAGGCGCAGGCCGTAGGTGTATTTGTTGACCAGGATGAGGTCGCCCACGAGCAGCGTCGGAATCATCGACCCAGACGGAATCTTGAACGGCTCGAACAGGAACGAGCGCAGCAGGAACACCACCGCGATCACCGGGAACAAACCCGCCGTCCAGTCGAGCCACCACGGCTGCATCAAGAGGCGCTCACGCGTTTCCTGCACGCCGCTGTCGTCGCCCTGCGCGATGCCCATGCGGTCGAGTTCGCTGCGCCGCTCGGCCGCCGCGGCCTGCACCGCCTGCGCCGCGCGCCGCCGCCGCGGGAGGAAGTACAGCCGCTCAGCCAGCCAGTACAGGCCGGTGACCAGCGTCGCGAGCATCAGCAGCAACGCGAAATTGCCCTCGATCGCACCGAAGTACCAGGCGCCGATATAGGCGACAAAGGCCGCGAGCACCGCGGCGGTAATGGCTTGCATGGCCTGCATCGACGTCAATCCTCCACTTGCAGGATGGCGAGGAACGCCTCCTGCGGCACCTCGACGGTGCCGATCTGTTTCATGCGCTTCTTGCCGGCCTTCTGCTTTTCCAGCAGCTTGCGCTTGCGCGTGATGTCACCGCCGTAGCACTTGGCCAGCACGTTCTTGCGCATCGCCTTCACGGTCTCGCGCGCGATGATGTTGGCGCCGATCGCCGCCTGGATCGCCACGTCGAACATCTGGCGGCTGATGATCTCGCGCATCTTGGCCACCACCGCGCGGCCGCGGTACTGCGCCTGGCTGCGGTGCACGATGATGGAAAGCGCATCCACCTTCTCGCCATTGAGCAGGATGTCCACCTTGACCACGTCGGACGCGCGGTATTCCTTGAACGCATAGTCCATCGACGCATAGCCGCGCGAAATGGATTTGAGCTTGTCGAAGAAGTCGAGCACGATCTCGCCCAGCGGCAGCTCGTAAGTGAGCATCACCTGGCGGCCGTGGTACTGCATGTTCACCTGGATGCCGCGCTTGGCATTGCACAGCGTCATCACCGGGCCGACATAGTCCTGCGGCATGTACAGATGCACCGTGACGATGGGCTCGCGCACCTCCTCGATGTGGCCCGCATCGGGCATCTTGGAGGGGTTTTCGACGCGGACCACGGAGCCGTCGCCCTTGAGCACCTCGTACACCACGCTGGGCGCGGTGGTGATCAGGTCCTGGTCGAACTCGCGCTCCAGGCGCTCCTGCACGATTTCCATGTGCAGCAGGCCCAGAAAACCGCAGCGAAAGCCGAAGCCCAGCGCCTGGCTCACCTCCGGCTCGAAATGCAGCGAGGCGTCGTTGAGCTGCAGCTTTTCCAGCGCGTCGCGCAGTTGGTCGTACTGGTTGGCTTCCGTCGGATAGAGCCCGGCGAACACCTGCGGCTGGATTTCCTTGAAACCCGGCAGCGCGTGCGCCGCGGGCCCCGCATTGTTGGGCAGCTTCTTTTCCAGCGTGACGGTATCGCCCACCTTGGCCGCCTTGAGCTCCTTGATGCCGCAGATCAGATAGCCCACCTCGCCCGCGCTCAGGCTCTCACGCACCTGCTGCGCCGGGGTGAACACGCCGAGCTGGTTGGCTTCGTAGGCGGCGCCCGTGGCCATGAGCTTGATGCGCTCACCCTTCTTCAGCTGACCGTCAACCACGCGCAACAGCATCACCACGCCCACGTAGCTGTCGAACCACGAATCAATGATCATGGCGCGCAGCGGGCCGTCCGCATCGCCCTTGGGCGGCGGCACCTTGGCCACCACCGCCTCCAGAATCTCGTCCACGCCCATGCCGGTCTTGGCCGAGCACGGGATCGCATCGGTCGCGTCGATGCCGATCACGTCCTCGATCTCTTCCTTGGCGGTCTCGGGATCGGCCTGCGGCAGGTCCATCTTGTTGAGCACGGGCAGCACTTCCACGCCCAGGTCGAGCGCGGTGTAGCAGTTGGCCACCGTCTGCGCCTCCACCCCCTGGCTCGCGTCGACCACCAGCAGCGCGCCCTCGCACGCCGAGAGCGAACGGCTCACCTCGTAGGAGAAGTCCACGTGCCCCGGCGTGTCGATGAGGTTCAGGTTGTAGATCTGCCCGTCGCGCGCGGTGTAGGACAGCGCCGCCGTCTGCGCCTTGATGGTGATGCCGCGCTCCTTCTCGATCTCCATCGAGTCGAGCACCTGCGCCTGCATTTCACGGTCCTGCAGCCCACCGCAGCGCTGGATGATGCGGTCCGCCAGCGTCGACTTGCCGTGGTCGATGTGCGCGATGATCGAAAAATTCCTGATGTGTTTCATCCAGCAGCCAAGAAGAACGCAGCGGGCCTCGCAGCACACCACACCGCAGCGATGCGGGCGCCAGCGGCATCCAGCCGCCCCGACGCATGAAAAAAGGGCGCGTCAGCCATGCGACGCGCCCCAGACCAACTGGCATCTGCGAAAGAGTTGGAGGGCCATTGTAACGAAGCAGCGCACCCGGCACGCCCGATGTGGCCGCCGCCGGGATCGGGGCGATTTTACGGGTGTCAGCGCTCAGGCCGTATCAGCGTGTACTGCGCCCACTCGCCGCGACGAAACAGCACGTTCAGCGGCTTCTTCTTGTCCGCCTTGGCCAACGCCGCGTCAAAGTCCTTGACGGTGCGCACCTCGGCATTGCCCACCGCGATGATCACATCGTCGACGCGCAAACCCGCGCGCGCAGAGGGCCCGGTCGCGCCGACCACGCGCACACCACCCTTGACATTCAGCTCCCGGGCCTGCTCGGCCGTCAACGCCGCCACCGACAGGCCCCACTGCTTCGCGTCCGCCGATGGAGCCTCGCCGTGCGGCTTGGTATCGCTCGCGCTGGCGCTCGCCTCGCCGTCGGACGGCACCTCGGCGATCGTGATCGTCAGATCGCGCGCGCTGCCACGGTGCATCACGGTCACCGTGGTCCTGGTGCCGGGCTTCGTATTGCCCACCATGCGTGGCAGATCGGAGACCTTTTCGACCGTCTTGCCGTCGTAGCGCGTGATGACGTCACCCGCCTCGATGCCCGCCTTCTGCGCCGGGGAACC
Organism: Burkholderiales bacterium; assembly: GCA_026954015.1. Lineage (GTDB taxonomy): Bacteria > Pseudomonadota > Gammaproteobacteria > Burkholderiales > Burkholderiaceae_C > Comamonas_C. Next base: position 30,339 of record JAIXLP010000044.1, read on the forward strand.
CACCTCGACCGCGCGCACCAGCGCGCCCTCGGTCTTGGCCAGGCCCATCGCGTCCGCGACGTCCTTCGTGACCGGCTCGATCTGCACGCCGATGCGCCCGCGGCTCACGCGGCCGGTGGCGCGCAACTGATCGCTCACGCGCATCGCCTCGTCGATCGGGATCGCGAACGAAATACCCATGAAACCACCCGAGCGCGAATAGATCTGGCTGTTGATGCCGACGACCTCGCCGCGCATGTTCAACAGCGGCCCACCGGAGTTGCCCGGATTGATCGCCACGTCCGTCTGGATGAACGGCAGGTAGTCGCCGGTATCGCGCTGCTTGGCGCTCACGATGCCGGCCGTGACGGTGTTGTCGAGCCCGAACGGCGAGCCGATCGCCATCACCCACTCGCCCACCTTCAGGCGCGTGACGTCGCCTATCTTCACCGCGGGCAGGCCGCTGGCGTCGATCTTGACCACCGCCACGTCAGAGCGCTTGTCCGCGCCGATGATCCTGGCCTTGAACTCGCGCTTGTCCGTGAGCGTCACCACCACTTCGTCGGCGCCGTCGACCACGTGCGCGTTCGTCATCACGTAGCCGTCGGCCGTCAGGATGAAGCCCGAGCCCACGCCACGCGGCTGCTCCTGCGGGTTGCCGGGGCGCTGCCCGCGCGGACGCGGCGTGTTGGGGATCGGTATGCCGAAGCGCCGGAAGAACTCCAGCATGTCCTCGTCAGGCCCGTCGGACGAGGCGTTGCCATCGGCCTTTTCCATGGTGCGGATGTTCACGACCGAGGGGCCCACGGCGTCCACGAGCTCGGTGAAATCGGGCAGACCACGAACGGCGGGCGCCGACTGCGCCTGTACCGGCAGCGGCAGCAACGCCCCCATCGAACCGGCCGCCATGGCCAGTACGGCGGTCAAGGCCAGTGCTCGCGCGGTGCGCTCGGGCCGGATGCACAGCATCATCGTCTCTTCCTCTTCTCCAGATCGATCCATACGAAAAGCCGCCTCGGATGGGCGGCCGTCTGACGTCAAGCGTACCGCAGCGCTCAACGCTTGGGCGCCGCCTGAAGCGAAGCGTTGCGCAGGAACGGCTCACGCAGGACCACGCTCATGCCGCTGTACCGCGACGATTGCCGCATCAGCTCATCCAGCCGCGGATCGCGAATGACATTCTGATTGTCAACGACGAGCTGCGGCACCGCCTGCGCCCCTTGCGCCGGTGCCGTGGGCACGGGGTCCGCCGCCGCAAGCTGGGCGCCGCCGCCCCCCACGCCCACACCAAGGTTGGCGTAGGCCGTCCAGCCCAGCGCCACCGCAGCCGTCAGCGACGCGAACCCGGCAGCGAGCTTCCAGTGCCACAACGGGGCGTTCGCCGCGTCGGTTCGGGTGGAGGCCACAGGTGCCACGGTAGCCGCAACCGGGGCCAGGCGCGGCTCCTTCGCCATCTGCACGCGCAGGCGATCAAGCAGGGCCGCGTCAAGTGTCGGCGAGACCGCCACCCCGCGCAACACGTCGCCCACCACGTGGTAGGTCTTCCACGCCGATTGACCCGGCCCGGTCCGTGCGTAGGCCAGCACATCCGCGCATTCGCCGGCGGAAAGTTCCCCGTCAGCCAGCGCCGACAGACGTTCCTGCATCGCTACTTCGTCATTCATGGCGTTACCCCATCGTGCCCCTTACCAGCGTTTGCCTGTGCGTCGCTCCAGCAGCGGCTTGACCTTCACCGAGATCGCCTCGCGTGCGCGAAAGATCCGCGACCGCACCGTCCCGATCGGACAGTTCATGGCCTGCGCGATCTCCTCGTAACTCAGCCCTTCGATCTCGCGCAGCGTCACGGCCTCACGCAATTCTGCAGGCAGCGCCTGCAGCGCCGCCTCGACCGCATCGGCCACTTCACGCGCTGCCAGCACCGTCTCCGGCGTCTCGTCCGTCGTTAGTTCCCGCGCGAGCAAGGAAGTTTCATCCTCGTCATCGGCTGCGCCGCGCAGCGCGCTTTCAGTGATCAAGGGATCACGCTTGAGGTCCATCAGGGTCTTTTTGGCCGTATTCACCGCGATGCGGTAGAGCCAGGTATAGAACTGCGCGTCGCCGCGAAACTGGTGCAGCGCGCGGTAGGCGCGCAAAAAGGTCTCCTGCGCGATGTCCTGCACCAGATCGACGTCGCGCACCATGCGCCCGATCAACCGCTCGATACGCCGCTGGTACTTGATCACGAGCAGCTCGTATGCGCGCTGGTCGCCCGCCACCGTACGCTCGACCAGCAGCTGGTCGCTGTCGAGCGGCCGATCCGCACCCGATGGCGGTGGTGCCTCGGCAGTCATCGGTCAACCCGTGTCGCGGCCGTCGCGACCAGCGCGCGCCGCAGGTCCATCCAGCGTCCAGGCTCAGCACGCCGCGACAGCCAGAGCCACTCGGCGCCGCCGCGCTGCCCACGCACCGTGACGAGGAGGCGCGATTGCAGGTCCATGCAGATTTCGGGAACCGCGACGGCCACCTCGCCCTCCACTGGCGCCACACGCCACCATTGCCCGCCGTCCCACGCGAGCGCGCCGCCGCCGGCTGCGCGATGCCCCCGCCAGGCGCGGTACGCCAGCGCAGCGCACGCGAACCACAGCGCCATGCCCACCCCTACCCTGGCTACGCTTGCCGGCTGCTGTGCCAGCCAGGCCAGCACGCACCCCAGTCCCGCGGCAGACACTGCCCCCAGCGCCAGCCCCACGCCGCGCGACACCGTCAGCGGGTAGCGCACCGCGGGAGCGTGACGATCCGAGGCTGTCATCGTCCAGGCACCAGGTGCCGCACCGGGGCGGCCCTGTCAGACGCGCCGGAAGACCAGCGTGCCGTTGGTGCCACCGAAACCGAAATTGTTCTTGATCGCAACCTTCATGGCCATGTCGCGCGCGATATTGGCGCAGTAGTCCAGGTCGCACTCGGGATCCGGGTTGGCCAAGTTGATCGTGGGCGGCACCTTCTGCTCGTGCAGCGCGAGCACGGTGAACACGCTCTCGATGCCGCCAGCGCCTCCAAGCAGATGCCCGGTCATGGACTTGGTCGAACTCACGACCACCTTGCGCGCCGCGCCACCGAGCGCCGCCTTGATCGCGTTCGTCTCGTTGATGTCGCCCAACGGCGTGGAGGTGCCGTGCGCATTGAGGTAATCGACCTCGTCGGCGTTGACGCCAGCGTTGCGCATCGCGGCCAGCATCGCGCGCCGCGGGCCGTCCATGTTGGGCGCGGTCATGTGGCCGGCGTCGGCGCTCATGCCGTAGCCGCTGAGTTCGGCGTAGATCTTGGCACCGCGCGCCTTGGCGTGTTCGTACTCTTCGAGCACGACGACGCCCGCGCCCTCCCCGAGCACGAAGCCGTCGCGGTCCTTGTCCCAGGGGCGCGAGGCGCTTGCGGGGTCGTCATTGCGCGTGGAAAGCGCGCGCATCGCCGCAAAACCGCCCACGCCCAGCGGCGAAATGGTCGCCTCGGTCCCGCCCGCGACCACCACGTCGGCATCGCCGTACTCGATCTTGCGCGCGCCCTCGCCGATGCAGTGCAGCCCGGTGGTGCATGCCGTGACCACGGACAGGTTGGGGCCCTTGAAGCCAAAGCGCATCGAGACGTGCCCCGCCACCATGTTGATGATGGACGCGGGCACGAAGAACGGCGTGATACGCCGCGGCCCGCGGTTCGCCAGTTCGGCATGCGTATTCTCGATCAGCGGCAGGCCTCCGATGCCCGAGCCGATGATGCAGCCGATGCGCGTGGCCAGCTCTTCGTCCAGCGCGTCGCCGGTGGGCAGGCCCGCATCGCGCACCGCCTCCTCGGCAGCAGCGATGCCGAAATGGATGAACGCATCCATGGTGCGCGCATCCTTGGGCGTCATGTACGCGCCCAGATCGAAACCCTTGACTTCGCCCGCGATGCGGCACGAAAACGCAGAGGCATCGAACCGCGTGATGGGGCCTATCCCCGAGCGGCCGGCCAGGATGTTGGCCCAGGCTTCACGCACCGTGTTTCCCACGGGGGTGACGCAACCCAGGCCGGTCACGACGACGCGACGTCGGCTCATGCGCACAGCTTTCTATGGTCGATGCCGCGCTGCCCAGCCAGGGTGGCGGGCCGCGGCGGGCGGCGCTTACGCCTTTTGGTGGGTGTTGGCGTAGTCGATGGCGTTTTGCACCGTGGTGATCTTTTCCGCGTCTTCGTCGGGGATCTCGATGCCGAATTCGTCTTCCAGCGCCATCACCAGCTCGACCGTGTCCAGCGAGTCGGCCCCCAGATCAGCCACGAAGGCCTTCTCGTTGGTGACCTGGGACTCTTCCACGCCGAGTTGCTCGGCGATGATTTTCTTGACACGTGCTTCGATATCGCTCATGGGGGGTTCCCTCTGGGGGTTGTGAACAGATTCGCGATTCTAGCTGCACGAAATAAGGCTTCGTAAGGCTTCGGGCAGCCGCCGGGCATGCTGCCCGGCCTGGATCGCACCAGTCGTAACGGGCAATGGCTACATGTACATGCCGCCGTTGACGTGCAACTCCTGCCCCGTGACGTAGCCCGCATCGCCGCTCGCCAGGTAGGCCACGGCGTGCGCGATGTCCTCGGGGCGCCCGAGCACGCCCAGCGGGATCTGCGCCAGCAGCGCCTTTTTCTGCTCGTCGGGCAGACTGGCGGTCATGTCGGTGGCGATGAAGCCCGGTGCGACGCAGTTGACGGTGATGCCGCGACTGGCGAGCTCGCGCGCGAGCGCACGCGTCATGCCCGCCACGCCGGCCTTGGCGGCCGCGTAATTGGCCTGCCCCGGATTGCCCGAGGCGCCGACCACGCTCGTGATGCTCACGATGCGCCCGTAGCGCTGCTTCATCATCGGGCGGATCACCGCGCGGCTCACGCGGAACACCGCCTTGAGGTTGGTGTCGAGCACCGCGTCCCAGTCGTCGTCCTTCATGCGCATCGCAAGCTGGTCGCGCGTGATGCCGGCGTTGTTCACCAGCACGTGCAGGCCACCGAAGGTCTTGACCACCGTCTCCACGAGAGCCTCCACCGCCGCGCCGTCGGTCACGTCCAGCGCCATGCCCCTGCCGCCCCGCGCCGCGAGCGCCTGCGTGATGCGTTCGGCACCTTCGGGCGTCGTGGCGGTACCGATGACGGTGAAGCCGCGCGCGGCCAGCTCGGCCGCGATGGCCGCGCCGATGCCGCGCGTGGCGCCGGTGACCAGCGCAATGCGCGGTGTGGCGGGTGTGTTCATGCGAGCAGCTCCTTGATTTCAGCGAGCGACGCCGGGTCGTGCAGGCAAGCGCCCGTGAGTTGCGCGTCGATGCGCCGGACCATGCCGGTCAGCACCTTGCCCGGCCCGCACTCGACGATGTGGACCGCGCCACGCGCCTTGAGCGCCTGCACGCATTCCACCCAGCGCACCGGGCCGAACGCCTGACGGTACAGCGCATCGCGAATCGCCGCGGGGTCGTCGGGCGTGGCCACGTCCACGTTGTTCACCACGGGGATGCGCGGCGCGCCCAGCGCCAGCTCGGCAAGCGCCGCCTTGAGCTTCTCGGCGGCGGGCCGCATCAGGCTTGAGTGAAACGGCGCGGACACCGGCAGCGGCAGCGCGCGCTTGGCGCCCAGCGCCTTGAGCACCTCGCAACCCTTGGCCACGCCGTCCTTGGTGCCCGCGATCACGGTCTGCGCCGGATCGTTGAAGTTCACCGCCTCGACCACCTCGCCCGAGCCCGCAGCGGCCTGCGCGCAACCGGCAACCACCTGATCGGCCGTCAGCCCGAGGATCGCGGCCATCGCACCGGCGCCCACGGGAACGGCCTCCTGCATCGCCTGCGCGCGCAGTCGCACCAGCGGTGCGGCCTGCGCCAGCGTGAGCACGCCCGACGCCACCAGCGCCGAATATTCGCCCAGCGAATGCCCGGCCAGCGCCACCGGCATCGCGCCACCCTCGCTCAGCCAGACGCGCCAGGCCGCAACGCCCGCCACCAGCATGACCGGCTGGGTGTTCGTCGTCAGCGCCAGCTGCTCCTTGGGGCCATCGTGGATCAGCGCGCCCACGTCCTCGTGCAGCGCATCGGACGCCTCGCGCAGCGTCCCGGCCACGGCAGGATGGTCGCCCCACGCATCGAGCATGCCGACCGATTGCGAACCCTGGCCCGGGAACACGAATGCAAATGGAACTGCCATGACAAAATCACCCAGAAATCTGGCGCCAGCCTTTGCAGGACAAGCCCAAGCCACTACATTTTGACGAGCAAGGAGCCCCAGGTGAAGCCACCGCCCACACCTTCGAGCAGCACGTTCTGACCGGGCAGGATCTGCCCGGCGCGCACCGCGTGGTCGAGCGCCAGCGGGATCGACGCGGCCGACGTGTTGCCATGCTCGCCCACGGTGACCACCACCCTCTCCATGGGCAGGTGCAGGCGTCGCGCGGTGCTCTGCATGATGCGGATGTTCGCCTGGTGCGGCACCAGCCAATCCACCTCGGAGGCCGCGACACCGGCTTTTTCCAGCGTGGCGTGCGCGGTCTTTTCCAGCACGCCCACGGCCAGCTTGAAGACCGCCTGCCCGTCCATCTTGAGCAGCGGATCCCCAAGGATGGCGCCGCCCGAGACATGCCCCGGCACGCACAGCAGACCGACGTGCCGGCCGTCGGCGTGCAGGTCGCTCGCCAGGATGCCGGGTGTGTCGCCGGCGCGCAGCACCACCGCGCCCGCGCCGTCGCCGAAGAGCACGCAGGTCGTGCGGTCGGAAAAATCCAGAATGCGGCTGAACACCTCGGCGCCCACGACCAGCGCGCAGCGCGCACTGCCCGCCTGCACCATCGCGTCCGCCACCGTGAGCGCATAGACGAAGCCGCTGCACACCGCCTGCACATCGAACGCCGGGCAACCGTTGGTGATGCCCAGCTTGTGCTGCAGGATGGTCGCGGTCGAGGGGAACACCATGTCCGGCGTGGACGTGGCCACGATCACCAGATCAAGGTCTTGCGCCGCAACGCCCGCCGCCTCCAGCGCCTGGCGTGCCGCCTGTTCGGCCAGGTCGCTGCTCGCCACCTCGGGCGCGGCGAAGTGCCGCGCATGGATGCCGGTGCGCTCGACGATCCACTCGTCGGATGTTTGCACGCCCCGCGCGGCCAGTTCGGCTGCCAGTTCATTGTTGCTGACACGGCGCGGCGGCAGGTAACCGCCGGTGCCGACGATGCGGGAGTAGCGTCTCATCAAAATCCAGGCGAGGCGGTGGTCGCGGTATCGGGCGAAACATCCGCGGCAGCCAGGACCGGCGCCGCGCGGGCAACCTGCGTGCGCACGCGCTCCAGCAGGTCGTTGCGGGCCGCATCATACGCGCGCGCCAGTGCCTGCCCGAACCCCAGCACGTCGGCCGAACCGTGGCTCTTGAACACCAGCCCGCGCAGGCCGAGCAGCGCCGCACCGTTGTAGCGCCGGTGGTCCATGCGGCGCATCAGCGCAGATAGCACCGGATAGGCGACGATAGCTGCCATCTTGGTGAAAATGCTGCGCGAAAACTCCTGTTTGAGCGCGCCGGTGATCATCGTCGCCACGCCCTCGCTGGCCTTGAGCGCGACGTTGCCGACAAAGCCGTCGCAGACCACGATGTCGACCGTGCCCTTGAAGATGTCGTTGCCTTCCACGTTGCCGTGGAAATTGAGCGCGCCCGACTCGCCCGCGCGGCGCAGCAACTCGCCCGCCTGCTTGATCACGTCGCTGCCCTTGATCGCTTCCTCGCCGATATTGAGCAGCCCGACGGACGGGCTCTCGCGCCCCTGCAGCACCGACACCAGCGCCGAGCCCATGACGGCGAACTGCAGCAGGTGCTCGGCGGTGCAATCGACGTTGGCCCCGAGGTCAAGCACCGTCGTGGCGCCGTCACGCGCGTGCGGCAGTTGCGTGGCAATCGCCGGGCGGTCTATGCCCTCCAGCGTCTTGAGCAGGTAGCGCGCGGTGGCCATGAGTGCGCCGGTGTTGCCCGCCGAGAGCGCCACCTGCGCCGCGCCATCCTTGACCTGCTGGATCGCCACGCGCATGGACGAATCCTTCTTGCGCCGCAGCGCCACTTCCACCGAATCGCCCATCTCGACGACCTGGCTTGCCGCGACGTGGCGCGCACGCTCGTGCGTGAGCCCTCGCAGCGCGTCGCTCTGGCCCACGAGCAGCAGTTGCGCCTGCGGGTGACTGTCCAGAAACTGACGGCACGCGGGCAGGGTCACGGCGATGCCGTGGTCTCCGCCCATGCAGTCGACAGCCAGCGTGATCATCTTGGGTGCGTTGTTTTCGATAGGGCAATTGTGGCACCTGCGCCATAACGACAAAGGCCCGCGCTACCGTCACGTAGCCGCGGGCCCGGGCGCGAGAGGCGCTGGGTGGCGCAGACCGGATCAGATACCGGCGTCGTCCGACTTGGACTGGATGACCTGGCGCCCGCGATAGTAGCCGTTGGGGCTGATGTGGTGGCGCAGATGCACCTCGCCCGTCGTCGGCTCGAGCGCCGTGCCCGGCGCCTTGAGCGCATTGTGCGAACGGTGCATGCCCCGCTTGGAGGGCGATTTCTTGTTTTGCTGAACGGCCATGGTGGGCTCTCCTGGTGTCCTGAATATGGTGAACGACGGCGCTCGCGTTCAGCCCATCGAAAGACACTGCGGACTCACGCGAAACTGGAGATTATAAATGAGTTGGCGGGCCGCCCCGCCCGTCAGCCCTTGGTCGGCTTGCGCACCTGCATATCGGCCAGCGCGGCAAATGGATTGCCCGCCGCGCTCGGGGGGTCGTCAAGGTCTTCCTCGCCCGCGGACATCTTCACCGGCACCGGGCAGCGCTCGTGGCGCGGCACCAGCGGCAGGTCCATCAGCAGCTCGTCCTCGACCAGCTCGCGCAGCGCGAATTCGCGCGAGAGCACGAGCAGGTCTTCCTCGCTTTCGGCGTCCTGTGCCTCGGCCGTGGCCTCGTCAGCGACGAAGCGAAACTGCCGATCGACCTTGAGCGGCACATCCATCGCCTGCATGCAGCGCTGGCACACCACGGGAAACGACGCCTGGGCCCGCAGGTGCAGCCAGACCTGCACGCCACTGCCCAGGCGGTCGCGCAACGCGCCATCGGCGCTCCAGTCCACATACAGATCGGGATGCAGCTTGTGCGCCACCTGCGCCAGGCGCTTGTACTTGAGCAGCGAATCATGACCCGCGAGGTGCCCCGCAGCCTGCGCGAAGGCCTTCACGTCGAGCCGATCCGCCGAGTACTCCTTGGTCATGCAAACAGTGTAAGAGAATCATTGCATGTCGCAAGTCGCTGCTTCGCCACATCCCATCGTGCTCGGCTCCACCTCGCGCTACCGGCGCGAACTGCTCGCGCGCCTGCGTCTGCCGTTCGAGGTGGCCGCGCCCGAGGTGGATGAAACGCCACTACCGGGCGAGGCGCCGCGCGCACTCGCGCTGCGCCTGGCGCAGGCCAAGGCGCAGGCCGTCGCGGCGCGCCACCCGCAGGCGCTCGTGATCGGCTCCGACCAGGTGGCCGACCTGGCCGGAGAGCCGCTGGGCAAGCCCGGCACGCACGAGCGCGCGACGCTGCAACTGCGACGCATGCGCGGGCACACCGTGGTATTCCACACGGCGCTCGCGGTGGTCTGCCACGCACGCGGATACGCACAGACCGACCTCGCGGCGGTGCAGGTGCGATTTCGCACGCTCACCGACGACGAGATCGAACGCTACCTGCAGGCCGAGCAGCCCTACGACTGCGCTGGCAGCGCCAAGAGCGAGGGCCTGGGCATCGCGTTGCTGGAGGCGATCGAGAGCGACGACCCGACCGCGCTCATCGGCCTGCCGCTGATCCGCCTGGGCCGCCTGCTGCGCGCCGCCGGGGTGGCGCTACCATGACCGCGGCGACCACACCCGGCACGCTCTACCTCGTGCCCACGCCGCTCGACTTCGGGTGCGACGAAGCGATACCGCTGACTGACGTGCTGCCGCAAGCCACGCTCGCGCACGCGGCGCGGCTCACGCACTGGATCTGCGAGAACGCCAAGAGCTGCCGCGCGTACCTCAAGCGCGTGGACGCGCTGCACCCGCTGGCCGCGCCGCTGCAGGCGCAGCAGATCACCGAGCTGCCCCACGCGGTGCACAAGCAGGGCGATCGCGCCGTGCACTGGGACGCGCGGCCGCTGCTTGCGCCGCTGCTGCAGGGGCACGACGTGGGGCTGGTGAGCGAGGCGGGCATGCCCGCGGTGGCCGACCCCGGCAGCGCGGTGGTGCGCGCGGCGCACGACGCGGGCATCGCCGTGGTGCCGCTCGTGGGGCCAGTATCCATCCTGCTCGCGCTCGCCGCCAGCGGCCTCGACGGCCAGCACTTCACCTTCAACGGCTACCTGCCCCAGGGGGCGAACGAGCGCGAGCAGCGCATCCGCGAGCTTGAAGCGCGGACGCTGCGGCACGGCGCGACGCAGCTCTTCATCGAAACGCCGTACCGCAACGCCGCGCTCTGGCAGGCGCTGGTGCGGCAGTTGCAGCCCGCCACGCGGCTGGCGCGCGCAAGCGGCCTGACGCTGGCGCAGGCGCAGGTGCTCTGCAAGCCGGTGCATGCATGGCGCACCGCGCCACCGGCACCACCGCCGCCGCACGTGCCCACCGTGTTCGCCATCGGGAGCTGACATGGCGGACGTGCTGTTCGAACCGCAGGGGGCCATCGCGCTCATCACGCTCAACCGCCCGGCACAGCGCAACGCGGTGCACCGCCCAATGGCGGACGCCCTGCGCGCGGCCTTCGAGCGCTTTGAAGCCGACCCGCAGCTGCGCGTGGCCGTGCTGCACGGCGCGGGCGGTCACTTTTGCGCCGGGGCCGACCTGGCCGCGGTGGCTGACCCGCGGCTGCGCAACGAACTCGACCCCGACGGCGGGCCGCGCGCGCCCATGGGGCCGACGCGCATGCAACTGACCAAGCCGCTCGTCGCCGCCATCGAGGGTTACGCGGTGGCCGGCGGGCTGGAGCTTGCGCTGCTGGCCGATCTGCGCGTCGCCGCCGACGACGCGCAGCTTGGCGTGTTCTGCCGCCGCTGGGGTGTGCCGCTGATCGATGGCGGCACGGTGCGCCTGCCGCGCCTGGTCGGCACGGGGCGTGCGCTCGATCTGGTGCTGACCGGGCGCGCGGTGGGCGCGGCCGAGGCGCTCGCGATCGGGCTCGTCAGCCGCGTGGTGGCGCCCGGCGAGGCGCTGGCCGCCGCGCTGGCGCTGGCACGCGAAATCGCCGCGTTCCCGCAGCGGTGCATGCTCGCCGACCGTGCGTCGGTGTACGCGCAGTGGGATCTTGCGCTGGCCGAGGCGCTGCGCCAGGAAGCGCATCGGGGTGTCCCCGTGGTGGCGGCGGAGGGCGTCGCGGGTGCCGCGCGCTTCGCCGGGGGGGCGGGTCGCCACGGACAGCCCGACAGCGCCGGCGATTGAGAGTCAGCGCAAAACGGGCAACGCGCGCAGCGCCTGGATGGCCGACGCGCCCATCGCTGCGCCCAAGCGGCGCGCGAGGCGCTCGGCGACGTTGTCGCGCTGGGTGTAGTCCACCACCTCCTCGGCCTTGACCACCTCGCGCGCGACGTAGTCCAGACTGCCGAGGCCGTCGGCCAGGCCCATCGCCACGGCCTGCTGACCGCTCCAGAACAGGCCGCTGAAGGTTTCGGGCGTGATCTTCAGGCGCTGGCCCCGGCCCTGCTTCACGACCGTGATGAACTGCTGGTGGATCTGTTCGAGCATCTGGAGCGCGTAGGCGCGCTGCTCGGGCGCCATCGGGCTGAACGGGTCGAGAAAGCCCTTGTTCTCGCCGGCGGTGAGCAGGCGCCGCTCGACGCCGAGCTTGTCCATCGTGCCCACGAACCCGAACCCGTCCATCAGCACGCCGATGCTGCCGACGATGCTCGCCTTGTCCACGTAGATTTCATCGGCGGCGGACGCGATGTAGTAGGCGGCCGAGGCGCAGCTTTCCTCGACCACCGCATACAGCGGCTTGTCGTACTTGCCCTTCAGCCGCACGATCTCGTCGTTGATGATGCCCGCCTGCACCGGGCTGCCGCCGGGCGAATTGATGAGCAGCACCACGGCCTGCGCGCCCGGGTCTTCGAACGCGCTGCGCATCGCGCTCACGACCGCGTCGGCGCTCGCCTGGGTGTCAGCGGCGATCTCGCCCTTGATGTCGATCACCGCGGTGTGCGGCGAGCTCTTGGCCGCACTGGTGAAGTCGCGCGCGTACATGCCCCAGAGCACCGCGCCGATGAGCGCGAGCCCCAGCAGGCGCCAGAAGATGCGCCAGCGCCGCGCGGCGCGCTGCTCCGCGACGGTGGCGAGCACGAGCTTTTCCAGCACGGCGCGCTCCCAGCCCGGCTCGGGCGCGGGTTTGGGCTTGTCTGCTCTTGTTTCGGAAGCTGCTTGCGCCCACAGGTCGGGCGCCGTGGGCTCTTTTCGCTCCGAATCGGAGGATTCGGGGCGGATCGGATCGGTCATGGTGTCAGGTCGTTGGCGGGTGCAACTGCGCGGCAGTATGCCAGTACACCTTGCCGTCCTCTTCGCTCAGGGACACTTTCACGAGCGGGCCGCGTCCCGGCCCGCCGACGCAGCAGCCGGTGTCGGGCTCGAACACCGCGCCGTGCGTGGCGCAGACGAGCAGTTCGCGGGCCGCGTCGAAGAAGTGGCCTTCGCGGTAGTCGAGCTCGGTCTGCACGTGCGTGCAGCGGTTGAGGTAGGCATGCGCCTGCCCGTGCCAGCGCACGGCAAACGCGCGCAGTTTCTCGCCGCGGTACAGCACCTCAAACGCGACGCCCGTGCCGCCCTCGGCCAGGTCGCCGCTGGCGCACAGGAAGATACGCTCGCCCGCCTCGTCCGCCATCACGCATGCTCCGCCAGCCAGGCGTCGAGCCGCGCCACCGTGGGCGCGACGAACAGCGGCGCGAGCGCGGCAAAGCCGTCGCTCGCGTGCGCGCCGTAGGCCACGCCCACGCTCGCGCACCCGGCGTTGCGCGCCATCTCCAGGTCGTGCGTGGTGTCGCCCACCATGAGCACGCGCTCGGGCGGCACGTCGAGCTCGGCCATGAGTTCGCTGAGCATCAGCGGATCGGGCTTGCCCGCCGTCTCGTCGGCGGTGCGCGAGGCATCGAACACGCCGCGCAACTGCGCGCTGGCCAATGCGTGGTCCAGCCCCCGGCGGCTCTTGCCGGTGGCCACGGCCAGCAGGTGGCCGCTGGCCCGCAGGCGCTCAAGCATGGGCAGCACGCCATCGAACAGGCTCAGGTCGTCCTGGTGGCGCACGTAGCGCACGCGGTAGCGGTTGACGAGCTCGGGGTACAGCGCAGGCGCCACGTCGGGCGCGGCGCGCGCGAGCGCCTGCGGCAGGGCCATGCCGATGACCCAGGCGGCGGCCTCGGGGCTGGGCACGGTGCCGCCCACGTCGCGCACCGCGTCCTGGATGCAGCGCACGATGAGCTGGGTGGAATCGAACAGCGTGCCGTCCCAGTCGAAGGCGATCAGGTCGAAGCGGCGGGCAGTGGCGGGCATGGCGGGGCAGCGTCCGTGTAAGCGGCGAGTTCGGGTGGCAGTTCGGCCTGCAGTTCGACGCGCTCGCCCGTCACCGGGTGATCAAGCTGCAGCCGCCACGCATGCAGGAACATGCGCGACAGGCCGAGCTTGCGCAGGCGTCGGTTGAGGTCGAAGTCGCCGTATTTTTCATCACCCACGATGGCGTGGCCCTGGCTGGCCAGGTGCACGCGGATCTGGTGCGTGCGCCCGGTCTTGATCGTCACCTCCAGCAGGCTCATCGCGGGCAGACCCTGCGCGTGGCGCGCGGCGAGCACGCTGCGCTGCCTGACCAGGGTGATGGCGCGCATGCCGTCCGGGTCCTCGGTCGTGGTGGTGCGCACGCGCCGCTCGCCGTCCGGCTGCAGGAATTTGTGCAGCGGCGCGTCGATCACCTTGAGCCGCGCCGGCCAGGTGCCGATGACCAGGGCCAGGTAGGTCTTGCCCGTCACGCGCTCGCGAAACTGCTGCTGCAGCGCGGTGAGCGCCGAGCGGCGCTTGGCGACCAGCAGAATGCCCGAGGTGTCGCGGTCGAGCCGGTGCACGAGTTCGAGGAATTTCGCCTCGGGGCGCGCGCGGCGCAGCTGCTCGATCACGCCAAAGCTCACGCCGCTGCCGCCGTGCACCGCCACGCCTGCGGGTTTGTTCAGGGCGATGAGCCAGTCGTCTTCGAGCAGGATGGGAAATTCGCGTGCCGGGGCGGCGGGCGGCGCGGCAGCCGCATCCGCCACGCGCACCGGGGGCAGGCGCACCTGGTCGCCCTCGGCCACGCGCGCGTCGGCGCGCGTGCGGCCCTTGTTGATGCGCACCTCGCCGCTGCGGATGATGCGGTAGACGTGCGTCTTGGGCACGCCCTTCAAGTGGCGCAGCAGAAAATTGTCCAGCCGCTGGCCGGCCGATTCGGCATCGACCGTGAGCTGGCGCGGCACGAGAGCCGCGGGCGCTTTGCCCCCTATAATGGCGTTCACCTGCGCGAAGCGTGTGTAAGTGGTTGAAGTGGCTGAAGTTTAGTGGCCACCAGCCCGACCGTCGCACAGGCTGGTTGATGCCACCGGGCAGTGCGTGCCTTTGAAGCACACGGCACCCGGCGGACTGAAGCATCGAAACACAGCATACGGAATTCAGGCTGGCAGCCGCCCCCACCGGGCAAGGCGCCAGCGGATCAAAGCGAAATCATGTGGGTCGTCTTGGCGTGGATCGTGTCGCACTGGCGCGGGCTTGAGCCTGTGCCTTGCACGCTAAACATGCCTGCAGCGCCCATCTGGCGGGCGCTGGCAGCTTCTTTATTCGTAGTGAAGCACGCCCCGACCCGCCTCGCGTTCGTCCACGCCCCACCACTGAGGCCACGCAGCTAAAGCGCTGCGGGCCGTGGTGCGCGCTGCGTTTCCACTGCGTTTCGATCGTTCAGTCCCGGCATTTGCGGCTTCGCTTGCGAAGCCTCCCGGGCCAGGCGTGGCAGCGTGCCGCGCGCAGGCCATTGCATGCAACGAAGGACACGCATCATGAAACGGATGCTCATCAACGCCACGCAGCCCGAGGAGCGGCGGCTGGCGATCGTCGACGGCCAGAAGCTGCTCGACTACGAAATCGAGATCGAGGGGCGCGAACAACGCAAGGGCAACATCTACAAGGCGGTGGTCACGCGCGTGGAGCCGTCGCTGGAAGCCTGCTTCGTCGATTACGGCGAAGACCGCCACGGCTTCCTGCCATTCAAGGAAATCTCCAAGCAGTACTTTGCCGAGGGCGTCTCGCCCAGCCAGGCCAAGATCCAGGAGGCGATCAAGGAAGGCCAGGAGCTGATCGTCCAGGTCGAGAAGGAAGAGCGCGGCAACAAGGGCGCGGCGCTCACGACCTTCGTCAGCCTGGCCGGGCGCTACGTGGTGCTCATGCCCAACAACCCGCGCGGCGGCGGCGTCTCGCGCCGCATCGAGGGCGAGGACCGCGCCGAGCTCAAGGAGGCGATGGACCAGCTCGAATACCCCAAGGGCATGAGCATCATCGCGCGCACCGCGGGCATAGGCCGCTCTGCCGCCGAGCTGCAGTGGGACCTGAACTACCTGCTGAAATTGTGGAACGCCATCGACGGCGCGGCCAAGGCGGGCAGGGGCGCCTTCCTGATCTACCAGGAGTCGAGCCTCGTGATCCGCGCGATCCGCGACTACTTCAGCGCCGACATCGGCGACATCCTGATCGACACCGACGACATCTACGAGCAGGCGCAGCAGTTCATGGCGCACGTGATGCCCGAGCATGCCGCGCGCGTCAAGCGCTACCGCGACGATGCACCGCTGTTCTCGCGCTTTCAGATCGAGCACCAGATCGAGTCGGCCTACGCGCGCATGGTGACGCTGCCCTCGGGCGGCTCCATCGTCATCGACCACACCGAGGCGCTCGTGAGCGTGGACGTGAACTCGGCGCGCGCCATCAAGGGCAGCGACATCGAGGAAACCGCCACGCGCACCAACCTGGAGGCCGCTGACGAGGTGGCGCGCCAGATGCGCCTGCGCGACCTGGGCGGCCTGATCGTGATCGACTTCATCGACATGGAGGAGAGCAAGAACCGCCGCGAGGTGGAAAACCGCCTGAGGGACGCCCTGCGCCAGGACCGCGCGCGCGTGCAGTTCGGCACGATCAGCAAGTTCGGCCTCATGGAGATGAGCCGCCAGCGCCTGAAGCCCGCGCTCTCCGAAGGCGCGCACATCCGCTGCCCGTTGTGCGACGGCACCGGCCACGTGCGCGATACCGAGGGCTTTGCGCTGCAGATGCTGCGCATGATCCAGGAAGAGTCGATGAAGGACAGCACCGCCGCCGTGCACTGCCAGGTGCCGGTGGAGGTGGCGAGCTTCCTGCTCAACGAAAAGCGCGCCGAGATCGCCAAGATCGAGCTGCGCCAGCGCATCTCGGTGGTGCTGATTCCCAACAAGTCGCTGGAGACGCCGCACTACCAGCTCGAACGCCTCAAGCACGACGACCCGCGCCTGGACGACCTGCAGGCCAGCTACAAGATGGCCGACGTGCAGGAAGAGCCGACGCAGATCACGCGCCGCTCGCAGGAGCCCACGAACAAGCAGACGCCGGTCATCAAGGGCCTGCTGCCCGACGCGCCCGCGCCCATCGTCGCGCCCAAGCCTGCTCCCGCGCCGGTGCAGCCCGCGGCGCAGCGCCCGGCCCCGGCAGTCGCACCCGTGCAGCCCCCGGCACCCGAGCCCGGATTCCTCGCCTGGATCAAGAACCTGCTGGGTCTGAGCGCGCCCGTGACACCCGCGGCCGTCGCTGCGCCCGTGGCCGCCCCGGCGCCCGAGGCCCCGGCGCGCGAAGAGCGCGGCGGCAGCCGCCGTGGCGGGCGCCGCGGCGGACAGCGCAGCGAACGCGGCGAAGCGCGCGACGCCAACGGCCAGGAGCGCCCGCGCCGCGAACCGCGTGAACCGCGTGAAGGCCGCGGCACCCGCGAGCGCGGCGAACGCACCTCCACGCCCCGCGCGCAGGACGGCGAGCGCGCCCAGACGACGGCCGACGCGGGTACCACCGAAAACGGCAACGGCCAGGAGCGCACCGCGCGCAACGGCGAACGCAGCCGCCGCCGCGAGCCGCGCGAACGCCGCGACGCCCACGAGCAGACTGCCGCGCAACCGCAGGCCCCCGGCCAGGACGAGGCGCAGCCACCGTTCTCCGAGCAGGAAGCCCCGCGCACCAACGGCCTTGGTGAGAACGGCGCGGGCACCGAGCGCCGCGAACGCCGCTCGCGCGACCGCTA
The DNA here is from genome assembly GCA_026954015.1 of Burkholderiales bacterium. Lineage (GTDB taxonomy): Bacteria > Pseudomonadota > Gammaproteobacteria > Burkholderiales > Burkholderiaceae_C > Comamonas_C. Next base: position 47,627 of record JAIXLP010000044.1, read on the forward strand.
CGGGCGTGACCGCCACACGCGCGGCCCGCGCGCCGAGCAAGCCACCGAGCAGGAAGCCCTGCCCGTGCCCAACGCCGACGACACGCCGGCCGACTTCGCGCCGTCGGACTTCCCGCCCACGCAACTGCTCGACGAGCCCGCGCCCGCGCCCACGCGCCGCAGCTACTTCGCCGCGCCCGAGCTGCAGATCGAGCCCGAGGCCACCGCGCCGGCCGACCTCGTGAGCGCCGAGGAGGAGGCGGACACCACGCCGATCGACATCACCGCGCCGCTGGAGCAGCCCCCCGCGCCGCCCGCCGTCACTGCGGTCGCCGAAACACCCGCGCCCGCGCCGCAACCGCCCGCGCGCGCCGAGCCGTTCGTGCTGCCGGTGCAGGCGCTCGTGGGCGTGGCTGAGGCCGGTGGCCTCACCTGGGTGCAGTCCGACGCCGAGAAGGTCGCGGCGGTGCAGGCCGCCATCGCCGCCGAGCCGCGCCCGATCCACGTGCCGCGCGAGCGGCCCGCGCCGGTGGCGATCGACGAAAGCCCGCTGGTGCTCGTCGAGACGCGGCGCGACCTGAGCCAGGTGCAACTGCCGTTCGACGCCCAGCGCTAGCCGGATACTTCACCAACCATAGCTGCCAACGCTTGCCAGACAAGCGCTGACGCGGTATTTGGCTTGCAATTGGCCGGGCCCGCCCCCTCCGTGGCGGGCCCGTGCTTTCCAGCCCGGCGCACCCAAGGCGACAATGGCGGCTCACCACACCGCGCACGCCATGCTGTTCCTGCTCTCGCCCGCCAAATCGCTCGACTACGACAGCGCCCTGCCCGCGGGCCTGCCGCACACGTTGCCCCAGTTTCTGCCGCAGACGCGCGAGCTCATCGCGGTGCTGCGCGAAAAGTCGCCCCCGCAGCTGGCGGCGCTGATGTCGATCAGCGACAAGCTCGCCGCGCTCAACGTCGCGCGCTACGCCGCCTTCAGCCCGCGCTTTACCGAGCGCAACGCGCGCCAGGCGGTGCTCGCGTTCAACGGCGACGTGTACGAAGGGCTGCAGGCGGCCACGCTCTCGGCGGACGACCTGCAGTGGGCGCAGCAGCACGTCGCGATCCTGAGCGGGCTGTACGGCGTGCTCCGCCCGCTCGACCGCATGCAGCCCTACCGCCTGGAGATGGGCACGCGCCTGGCCACCGCGCACGGCGACACCCTCTATGCGTTCTGGGGCCCACGCATCGCGCGCTACCTCGACGCACAGCTCGCGCACGAGGCCGACCCGGTGGTGGTCAATCTCGCGTCGCAGGAATACTTCAGGTCGGTCGACCGCCAGGCGCTCGCGGCGCGCGTGGTCGAATGCGTGTTCGAGGACTACAAGGGCGGGCAGTACAAGATCATCAGCTTCTACGCCAAGCGCGCGCGCGGCCTCATGGCGCGCTGGGCCATCACGCAGCGCGCCACCACGCCCGCGCAACTGCAGGGCTTCAACAGCGCGGGCTACGCCTTCGAACGCAAGGCCTCCACGCCCGAGCGCCTCGTGTTCCGCCGCAAGGTGGCCGCATGAACACGGGCCAGGCCGTCACCCAGGAGCTGCGCCAGTGGATCATCGCGCAGGCGGGTGCGGGCGTCACCGCGCCCGCGCTGATCGCCGCGATGTGCAAGTCCGGCTGGAGCGAAGACGTGGCCGTGGACGCGATCGAGCAGGTGCTGCGCGTGCACCTGGACCAGGTGGCCCGCGAGCGCGGCTGGCCGCCCGCCGTTCCCGTGCCCGAGCCGCCGCTGGACGACGCGCCGCTCTTCCTCGACGCGGGCGACCGGCAGGTCGAGGTGCTGATGTCCATGGCCGCGCCGCGCGTGGTGCTGTTCGGCGGCCTGCTCTCGGACGAGGAGTGCGCGGCGCTGATCGATGCGGCGCGTCCGCGCCTGCAGCGTTCGCTCACCGTCAAAACGGACACTGGCGGCAGCGAGGTCAACAAGGAACGCACCAGCAACGGCATGTTCTTCGAGCGTGGCGAAACGCCGCTGATCGCACGCCTGGAAGAGCGCATCGCCCGCCTCGTGCGCTGGCCGGTGCGCAACGGCGAAGGCCTGCAGATCCTGCACTACCAGCCCGGCGCGCAATACAAGCCGCACTACGACTACTTCGACCCCGCGCAGGCGGGTACCCCGCGCATCCTCGCGCGTGGTGGCCAGCGCGTGGCCACGCTCGTGATCTACCTGAACAACCCCGCCAAGGGCGGCGGCACGACGTTTCCCGACGTGCACCTCGAAGTCGCGCCGCGCCAGGGCAACGCGGTGTTCTTCAGCTACGAGCGCCCGCACCCCAGCACCCGCAGCCTGCACGGCGGCGCGCCCGTGATCGAGGGCGAGAAGTGGATCGCCACCAAATGGCTGCGCGAGCGTGAATTCAAGTGAAGTGGGCCTCCAGCCCTTATCCAGCAAGCGCTGGCAGCGATCGTTCATGAACCAACTCTCCGAAGCACCGCTGGGCCACGCCACGGCCTGGCCCACGCATTTCGACGCCGCGCTGCTGTACCCCATCGCCCGCGCCCCGGCGCGCGCGGCCATCGGCATCGACGGCGCGCCGCCCTTCTTCGGCGCTGACCTCTGGAGCGCCTACGAGCTGTCGTGGCTGGATCCGCGCGGCAAGCCGCACGTGGCGATCGCGCACTTCACCGTGCCGTGCGAGACACCGCAGCTCATCGAGAGCAAGTCGCTCAAGCTCTACCTGGGCGGCTACAGCCAGACCGCCTTCGCCAGCGCCGACGCGGTGCGCGCGCGCCTGCGCGCCGATCTGAGCGCAGCCGTCTGGCGCGGCGCCGAGCACCCCGGCACGGTCGGCGTGCGGCTCGTCGAGCCCGACCAGTTCGAGCACGAACGCCTGCAGGAACTCCCGGGCCTGCTGCTCGACCGACTGCAGGTCGAATGCACGCACGGCGAGCCCGCGCCCGAGCTGCTCACCGCCGCATTCGACGAGGCGCCGGTGCAAGAGGTACTGACGAGCCACCTCTTCAAGAGCAACTGCCCGGTCACGGGTCAGCCCGACTGGGCCGACGTGCAGATCGCCTACAGCGGGCCGCAGATCGACCAGGCGGGGCTGCTGCGCTACCTCGTGAGCTTTCGCAACCACCAGGGCTTTCACGAGCAGTGCGTGGAGCGCATCTTCATGGACCTCACCGCGCGCTGCCGCCCGATCAAGCTCACGGTGCTGGCGCGCTACACGCGCCGCGGCGGCATCGACATCAACCCGCTGCGCACCAGCCACCCGATGCAACTGCCGCCCAACGTGCGCACCGCGCGGCAGTAGCGCGTCAGGCTGCGGCGCGCCGCCCGCCCGGCACGCGCGCAAGCTGCGCCAGCGCGCCCAGGCAGGCGCGGGCCGCTTCCTCGCCCTTCTTCACGAAATGCGCGCGAAAGAACGCGCGGTGCTCATCGTGCTCGTGGAACTGGTGCGGCGTGAGCACCACGGAGAGCACGGGCACGCCGGTATCGAGCTGCACGCGCATCAGCGCATCGACCACGGTGCCCGCGACGAACTCGTGGCGGTAGATGCCGCCATCGACCACCAGCGCGCAGGCCACGATGGCGTCGAACTGGCCGCTGCGCGCCAGCGCCTGCGCGAGCAGCGGAATCTCGAACGCGCCCGGCACGTCGAAATGCGCCACGCGGTCCGCAGGCACGCCGCTTGCGGCCCAGGTGGCCACGGCCGCATCCCGCGCCTGGTGGACGATGTCGCCATGCCAGAGCGCGCAGACGAGCGCGAAGCGCGGCAGCGCCGCGCGAGGCAGGGAGGGGGAGGCTTCAGACAACTGATTCATGGTGAACTCCAGAGGTGGAACATGAACCAGGGCGCGCACGCGTGGCCACCCCCGCGGCGCACCGCGGACGTGGCGTTACGCGCTCTCTTTCATCCGGACTATGACCGTCGGCCCTGGCATCGCACCAGGTCTGCTGACCCCCAACCACCCACCCCAAGGGCGGCAGTCAGGGCGCTCGCGGGCTCGCGCGGGCTGTCCCGCGCCTACCGCCGGTGGGGAATCGCACCCCGCCCTGAGAACGCTTCTGGCGCCGCGAACGGCGCCAGCGCGGCATTGTAGAAGTGCACGCCCCCGGCTGCGCACGTGGCGCCGGATCGCCCTGCTCAGCTCGCCCGGCCGTCGCCAAAGTCGTGCAGCGGCGCCAGCGACGGGAATGCCCCTGCGCGCTGCTCCTTCATCGCCGACACCGCCTCGCGCACGTGGGCGTTGCTCCAGATCGCGCCCTGCATCCAGCCCATCTGGCGCAGGCCGTCATCCACCGCATGGTCGCGCGCGTAGTGGATCACCTGCTTGGTGCCCCAGATGGCCACCGGCGACTTGGCCGCGATCTCGCGCGCGCACTGCAGCGCGGCGGCCAGGCACGCCTCGGGTGTGTCGAATACCTCGTTGACCAGCCCGACCTCGCGCGCCCGCGCTGCCGGCATGCGCCGGCCGGTGTAGGCCAGCTCCTTGACCACGCCCAGTGGCACGAGCTTGGGCAGGCGCTGCAGCGTGCCGACGTCGGCCACCATGCCGATGTTGATCTCCTGGATGCAGAAGAACGCGTCCTGCGTGGCGTAGCGTATGCACGCCGCCGTCACCAGGTCCACCGCGCCGCCGATGCACCCACCCTGGATCGCGGCGATGACGGGGATGCGCAGCGTCTCCAGCCGCGTGAACGTGGCCTGCAGGCGCGCGAGCAGGTCGAAGATGGCCGCGCGCCCCTCGGGGCTGGCGTCGTCCAACTCGATGCTGCCGCCGAATACCTCCAGCGCCATGCCGGCCGAAAAATGCCGGCCGGTGCTCGAAAGCACCAGGGCGCGTGCCTCGCCGCGCTGGTGCAGCGTATCCAGCACCGCATCGAGCTCGCGCCAGAACACCGGGCCCATGGTGTTCATGGCTTCGGGGCGGTTCAGCACGAGGTGGGCGACATGGTCGGTCTGGGCCAGTTCAAAGCAGTGCATGGCGGGGGGCTCATGGTCAAGGGGTGGATGGGAACAGCGGCAGCTCGGGCTCGCTCTGCACGGCAGCGGCAGGCGAGCCTAGGTCGGCGCGGCGCGCGAGCGAACCGACGCGCACGCCCAGCAGGCGCAGGCGGCGCGAGAGGTCCGCGCGCTTGAGGCACAGCCCCGCCACCTGGCGGATGCGGCGCGCGTCGTCGGTGTAGTCGGGCACGGTCTGGTCGCGCGTGACGATCTTGAAGTCGTCATAGCGCAGCTTGATGCCTATCGTGCGCCCCAGGTAGCCTCCACGCGCGAGGTCGTCCGCCACCTGCTCGCACAGCTCGGTGAAGATGCCGCCCAGCAGCGCGCGGTCGCGCACGGCGTGCAGGTCACGCTCGAACGTGGTCTCGCGGCTCATGCTCACGGGCTCGCTCGCGGTCTCCACCGGCCGCTCGTCGCGCCCCCACGCCGCATCGTGCAGCCACGCGCCGTGCGTCGGCCCGAACCGCGCCACCAGCCACGCGCGCTCGCAGGCGGCCAGCTCGCCTATCGTGCGGATGCCGTAGTGCTGCAGCTTCGCGTCCGTCTTGGGGCCGATGCCGTTGATCTTGCGGCACGCGAGCGGCCAGATGCGCGGCTGCAGGTCCTCGGGCAGCACGATGGCGATGCCGTTGGGCTTGTTGAATTCGCTCGCCATCTTGGCGATCAGCTTGTTGGGCGCCACGCCCACCGAGCAGGTGAGGCCCGTGGCATCGAAGATGCTTTGCTGAATCCGCCGCGCCAGCACCCGGCCGCCCTCGCGCTGGCCGTCCGGCGCATCGGTAAAGTCGATGTACACCTCGTCCACGCCGCGGTTTTCCATCACCGGCGCGATCGATACGATCACCTGCTTGAAGCGGCGCGAATAGCGCCGGTACTCGGCGAAATCCACCGGCAGCAGCAGCGCCTGCGGGCACAGGCGCGCGGCCTTCATCAGGCCCATGGCCGAGCCCACGCCAAACGCACGCGCCGGGTAGGTGGCGGTGGTGATGACGCCCCGCCCCACGTAGTCCGCCAGGCGCGGAAACGCCTCCACCGCGATCTCGTGCAAGCGCCCCGCCCAGGCCCGGCTGCGCGCCAGGTCCTCCTCGGTGGGCGCGCCGCCGATCACCACCGGCAGCCCCTTGAGCTGCGGATAGCGCAGCAGCTCGACGGACGCATAGAAGGCGTCCATGTCGAGGTGGGCGACGCGGCGTGGAAGCGGCGGGTTCACACCGCTATTGTCAGGCGCTGGGGTAGGTGCCAGGCACGAGGATGGAGCGGTCCACCGTCCGGATATCGGTATGGCCGCAGAACGCCATGCTGGTATCGAGCTCCTTGTGCAGCAGCTGCAGCGCCTTGGTCACGCCCGCCTCGCCGAACGCCCCCAGGCCATAGACCATCGCGCGGCCGATCAGGATGCCGCGCGCGCCCAGCGCCCAGGCGCGCAGGATGTCCTGCCCGGTGCGGATGCCGCCGTCCATCCAGACTTCCAGCTTGTCGCCCACCGCGGCGACGATCGCGGGCAACTGGCGGATGCTCGACGGCGCCCCATCGAGCTGGCGCCCGCCGTGGTTGCTCACGATGATCGCGTCCGCCCCGTGCTGCGCGGCAAGCACCGCGTCCTCGACCTCCATGATGCCCTTGAGCACGAGCTTGCCGCCCCACTGCGCCTTGACCCATTCGACGTCGTCCCACGACAGCGTCGGGTCAAACTGCTCGTTGGTCCACGACGCCAGCGACGACATGTTCTCCACCCCCGCCACGTGCCCGACGATGTTGCCGAAGCTGCGGCGCTTCGTCCCCGCCATGCCCAGGCACCAGCGCGGCTTGGTGAGGAGGTTGACGATGTTGGCAAGCGTCGGCCTGGGCGGCGCCGACAGGCCGTTCTTGATGTCCTTGTGGCGCTGGCCGATGACCTGCAGGTCGAGCGTGAGCACGAGCGCGCTGCACCCCGCCTTTTTCGCGCGCCCGATCATGCGCGCCATCGACTCGCGATCGCGCATGAGGTAGAGCTGGAACCAGAACGGCGCCGAGGTGTGCTCGGCGATGTCCTCGATCGAGCAGATGCTCATCGTCGAGAGCGTGAACGGCACGCCGAATTTTTCCGCGGCCCTGGCCGCGAGGATCTCGCCGTCGGCGTGCTGCATGCCCAGCATGCCCACGGGCGCCAGCGCCACCGGCATGGCCACCTTCTGCCCCACCATCGTCGCCGCGGTGCTGCGGTTTTCCATGTTCACCGCGACGCGCTGGCGAAACAGTATCGTCTGCAGGTCCGCGCTGTTGGCGCGGTAGGTGCTCTCGGTCCACGAGCCGGTGTCGGCATAGTCGTAGAACATGCGCGGCACGCGGCTTTGCGCCACCACGCGCAGGTCCTCGACGCAGGTCATCTTGTCTAGCTGGGGCATGGTCCACCCTGGGTTATTGGCATCACGCCAGTCAGCCCGGCGCGCTGCGGCATGCGGTTCAGGCGCGCACCGCGACGATCACGCGCCCGCGCACCTTGCCCGCCAGCATCTCTGGCGCGAGTGCGGGCACGTCGGCGAGCGCAACCTCCTGCGTCACCACGTCGAGCTTGGAAAGATCGAGGTCGCTAGCAAGGCGCCGCCAGGCTTCCAGCCGCTCGGCACGCGGCGCCATCACGCTGTCCACCCCCACCAGCGTCACGCCGCGCAGGATGAAGGGCGCCACGGTGGCCGGGAAGTCCATGCCCGAAGCGAGGCCGCAGGCGGCGACCGTGCCACGGTAGCGCATCGCGGCGCAGACGTTGGCCAGCACGTGGCCGCCCGCCACATCGATCGCACCGGCCCACTGCTCCCTGGCGAGCGGCTTGCCCGGCGCGCTCAGGCTCGCGCGCTCGACGATGTGCTGAGCGCCCAGGCCCTTGAGATAATCGGCCTGCTCGGCACGGCCCGTCACCGCGCTCACTTCATAACCGAGCTTGGCCAGCACCGCCACCGCGACGCTGCCCACGCCACCGGCCGCGCCGGTCACCACCACGGGGCCGGACGCAGGCGTGACGCCGCGACGCTCCAGCGCCATCACGCACAGCATCGCGGTGTAGCCTGCGGTACCTATGCCCATCGCCTGCTTGAGCGAGAACGGCGCCTGCAGCGGCACCAGCCAGTCGCCGTTGACGCGCGCCCGCTCAGCCAGCCCGCCCCAGTGCTTTTCCCCGACGCCCCAGCCGTTCAGGACCACCGAGTCGCCCGGCTTGCAGGCGGGGTGCGACGAGGTTTCCACCACGCCCGCGAAATCGATGCCTGGCACCATGGGGAACTGGCGCACCACGGGCGATGCGCCGGTGATCGCGAGCGCATCCTTGTAGTTGAGCGTGGAGTACGCCACGCGCACCGTCACATCACCCTCGGGCAATTGCTCGGGGTTGATGCCACGCAGGTCGGCCGTGTACCGCCCGTCCTGCTTGTCGATCCAGATGCCTTGGAACATGTCAGCCGCCTCCTCGTCTCCTGTCGCCCATGCACAGGTGCACATGAGCCGGCAGGCGAGCTTACACCGACGCTTCCACCTCCGTCTGCGTGGCGGCCGGGGTCTTCTCGCGTCGCACCTGCACCGCGTTGGCCAGCGTCTCCAGGCAGGCGAGCGAGTCTTCCCAGCCCAGGCAGGCATCGGTGATGCTCTGGCCGTACACGAGCGCGTGCGGATCGTCCTTGCCCGGCGTGAACTTTTGCGCCCCCGGCACCAGCGCGCTTTCGATCATCACGCCGAAGACGCTGTGTGAGCCCCCTTCAAGCTGCCCCGCGATGTCGCGCACCACATCGCGCTGGCGTTCGTGCTGCTTGCGGCTGTTGGCGTGGCTGCAGTCGACCATCAGCGACGGCGGCAACCCCGCGGCGGCCAGGTCCTTGCACGCCGCCTCGACGCTGGCCGCATCGTAGTTCGGCGCCTTGCCACCGCGCAGGATCACGTGGCAATCCTGGTTGCCGCTGGTGTGCACGATCGCCACCTGCCCGTTCTTGTGCACCGAGAGAAAGTGGTGGCCGCGGCTGGCGGACTGGATCGCGTCGGTGGCGATGCGCACGTTGCCGTCGGTGCCGTTCTTGAAGCCGATGGGCGCCGACATGCCCGAGGCCAGCTCGCGGTGCACCTGGCTCTCGGTGGTGCGCGCACCGATCGCGCCCCAGCTGATGAGGTCGCCGATGTACTGCGGGCTGATGGTATCGAGCAGCTCGCTGGCCGCGGGCACGCCCAGGCGGTTGATGTCAATGAGCAGCTCGCGCGCGATGCGCAGGCCCTCGTCAATGCGGTAGCTGCCGTCGAGGTAGGGGTCGTTGATGAGGCCCTTCCAGCCCACCGTGGTGCGCGGCTTCTCGAAGTACACGCGCATCACGATCTCCAGCCGGTCCTGGTACTGCGCACGCACCGCGCGCAGCTTGTGCGCGTACTCCAGCGCGGCGGCCGGGTTGTGGATCGAGCACGGGCCGACGATCACCAGCAGCCTGTCATCCTCGCCCTTGATGATGCGGTGGATGCGCCGGCGCGTGTCGGCGATCAGCGTCTCGACGGCGGTGCCGCGGATCGGGAAGAACCGGATCAGGTGTTCGGGAGGAGGCAGCACGGTGATGTCCTGGATGCGTTGGTCGTCGGTGGCGCTCGTCGTGGGCGCGCCGTACTGCCAGGTGTCGTTCTTGCTGCTCGGGGGAGTCATGTCGGTTTCCTTGGTGGGTGGTCTGGATGCAAGCCACAAAAAAACCGCCGGGCGAGGATCGCTGCGGCGGTTTTCTTGATGAGTAGGGGCTCAATACATGCGCGTGCCTCTCAACCGCCTTGGGTCGAGAACCAAAAGTAAAAGTAGAACGCGCGATGCGTGGCCATGCGCTCAATGTAGCACGAGATGCGGCAGTGCAACAAACTGCGTTGCCGCCACGCTACAGGCTCTAAGGCAAGGCTGCATCCATCCCCGCGATGCGGCGCGCCCTGCATGGGGATGGGATGCAAGACGCAAGGCGCAGCCATGGTGTGGTGGCCATGGCGAGCATTTGCAACGCCGCAGACCGCCCCAGGCAGCGGTGCGACGCGCACAAGGGACTGGTTCAGCGTTGGCCCTAAATGAGTCCCTCAAGCGGTGCCGCCCACGGTGAGCGCATCGATGCGCAGCGTCGGCATGCCCACACCCACCGGCACGCTCTGGCCCTCCTTGCCGCAGGTGCCCACGCCGCTGTCGAGCCGCAGGTCGTTGCCGATCATGCGGATCTTCTTGAGCGCGTCGGGGCCGCTACCCACGAGCGTTGCGCCCTTGACGGGGTAGAGCAGCCTGCCGTCTTCCACCCACCACGCCTGGCTCGCCGAAAACACGAACTTGCCGCTCGTGATGTCCACCTGCCCGCCGCCGAAGTTGGTCGCGTACAGGCCTTTCTTGATGCTCGCGACGATCTCCCGCGGATCGTGCCCGCCCGCGAGCATGTAGGTGTTGGTCATGCGCGGCATGGGCACGTGCGCATAGCTCTCGCGCCGACCATTGCCGGTGCGCGGCACGCCCATGAGGCGGGCGTTGAGCGCATCCTGCATGTAGCCCTTGAGGATGCCGTCCTCGATCAGCACGTTGCGCTGTGTCGCGTGCCCTTCGTCGTCGATGTTCAGCGACCCGCGCCGGTCGGCGATCGTGCCGTCGTCCAGCACCGTCACCCCCCTGGCGGCCACACGCTCGCCGATGCGGCCGCTGAAGGTGCTCGAGCCCTTGCGATTGAAATCGCCCTCCAGACCGTGGCCCACCGCCTCGTGCAGCAGCACACCGGGCCAGCCGGGGCCGAGCACCACCGTCATCTCGCCCGCGGGCGCAGGGCGCGATTCGAGGTTGGTGAGCGCCGCCTGCACGGCATCGTTCACGTACTCGTCGATCTGCGCTTCGGTGAAATACGCGAGACCGAAGCGCCCGCCGCCACCGGCCGAGCCCACCTCACGCCGACCCCCCTGCTCGGCGATTACCGTCACCGACAGCCGTACGAGCGGGCGCACGTCGGCCGCGAGCGTGCCGTCCGCGCGCGCCACCAGCACCACGTCGTACTCGCTCGCCAGGCCCGCCATCACCTGCACCACGCGCGGATCCCTGGCGCGCGCGCGCTGCTCCACGCGCTCGAGCAACCGCACCTTGGCGCTGCTGTCGAGGCTGGCGATCGGGTCCTCCGCGGGATAGAGTCGACGGCTTTTGACTATCTTTTCAGAAGCTGCTCGCGCCCGCCTGCTCTGTGCTGCAGCCGAAATAGACCGTACAGTGCGCGCGGCGTCGAGCAGCGACGCCTCGGAGATGTCGTCCGAATAGGCAAACGCTGTCTTCTCGCCGCTCACGGCGCGCACGCCCACGCCCTGGTCGATCGAGAACGACCCCGTCTTGACGATGCCCTCCTCCAGGCTCCAGCCCTCGCTGCGCGTGTATTCAAAGTACAGGTCGGCATCATCGACGCGGTGCGCGCGGATTTCCGCCAGCGCCCGTGCCAAATGGGTTTCATCGAGCCCGAAAGGCTCCAGCAGCAGCGCGCGCGCCGTGGCCAGGCGCTCTATCGTCGGTTCGCGTGAAATCATGGATGGCATTGTCCTATACCGTTCATAGAGGCGCAGGCAGCCCCTCGGGTTCTTGGCGCTCGGCCTTGGCCACCGACATCAACACCCCGAGCGCGAGCCCGAGCGAGAGCGCGGCCGTGCCGCCATAGCTCACGAAGGGCAGCGGCACGCCGACGACGGGCAGCAGGCCGCTCACCATGCCCATGTTGACGAAGGCGTAAGCGAAGAAGATCACCGCCACCGCGCCCGCGACGAGGCGCGAGAACAGCGTCGGCGCCCGCGCCGCGATGGCCAGGCCGCGCCAGACCAGCAACATGAAGCAGACGATCAGCACCAGGTTGCCCACGAGCCCGAACTCCTCGGAGAACGCGGCGAAGATGAAGTCCGTCGTGCGTTCGGGGATGAATTCCAGGTGCGTCTGCGTGCCCGACATGAAGCCCTTGCCCCAGAAACCGCCCGAGCCGATTGCGATCATCCCCTGGATGATGTGAAAGCCCTTGCCCAGCGGATCACGCGAGGGATCGAGCAAGGTGCACACGCGCTGCTGCTGGTAGTCGTGCAGCAGCGGCCACTGCACCCCCTGCGCGCACCACTGCGGCTCGAACCACACCAGCAGCCCTATGCCCACGGCCCCGAGCAGCAGCGGCGGCAGCACGAGCTTCCAGGGCAACCCGGCAAAGAAGATCACCGACAGGCCGGCCGCGAGCACCAGCAGCGCGGTGCCCAGGTCGGGCTGCTTCATGATGAGCCCCACCGGCAGCGCCAGCAGCGCCAGCGCCACCACGAAATCGAGTGCCCGCAGCTGCCCTTCGCGCCGCTGGAACCACCACGCGAGCATCAGCGGCATCGCGATCTTCAGGAGCTCGCTCGGCTGCACCACGACACCCAGGTTGATCCAGCGCTGCGCGCCCTTCTTGGTGATGCCGAAGACTGCCACCGCCACCAGCAGCGCCACGCCCACGGCGTACAACGGCACGGCCAGTGCCATGAGCCGCTGCGGCGGTACCTGCGCGACGATAAAGAGGATGCCCGCGGCCAGCAGCAGGTTGCGCACGTGGTCGGCGAAGCGGTTGGCAAAATCGTAGCCCGCCGAATACATCGCCACCAGCCCGATGCCCATGAGCGCCAGCACGAGGAGCAGCAGCGGCAGATCAAAGCCACGAAACAGCGGCGCGATGCGCTGCAGCAGCGTGGGCTGGTCGAACGTGGCGGGAGACATGGGCGCGCGATTATCCCAGCCACCCGTCCCACTCAGCTCGCCAGCTCGAACTCCACCGCACTGCCGTGCTCACCGCTGCGCACGTCGAGCACGGCACCGATCGCCCAGGCGCGCTCGCGCAGCATGCGCAAGCCGTTGTGCGGGGGGCGCGCGGCATCAAACCCGATCCCGTCATCCTCGATGCGGACCACCACCGCCTGTCCACGCGGCTTGACGACGACGCGCAGGCGGGTGGCCCTGGCGTGCTGCAGCACGTTGGAGATCGACTCGAACACCATGTACTGCAAATGGCGCATCGCCGCCACATCGAGTCGCTCAACCGGCGCCACCATCTCGACGTCCCATGCCAGCGCGATCCCGGCGCCCGCGAGCCTCGGTTCGAGCCGGTAGCGCAGGTTGGCAAGCAACCCCGTCACGTCGCCGGCCGTGAGGTGCATGGTGTCGATCGACAGCTTGAGCTGGTCGAGCGATTCGCACAGTGTCTGCAGCACTTCGGCACTGCTTGCCCTGCGCACTCGCCTCACGAAAGCGCGTCAGCACGATGTAAGCGAGCACCAGACCGAACAGCAGCGCCGAATAGCGCATCAAGGAGTTCCCCCGAGCGTGACCTGAACGCGAAACACCACCCGGTCGCGGACGCCGACAGCCACGTTGAGCAGCAGCGCCAGCGCGATCAAGCGGTGCACCGCACGGCCCCGGCACAGTGCCGTCCAGCAATACGCCGCGACGAAGGGGATGCCGGCCGCGCCCACGAGCGCGTACCAGACGGTCAAGGCCCAGGGCAGCCCCTCCTGCGCTGCCACGGCGGCGCCCGTTCCCAGCACCAGCAGCGCAAGCCAGATCGAGCGCATGATCCTGATCCCCTTCGCGCCCGGCCAGCCCACTGCGAGCGCACTGAAGATCAGCATCGCGCCCACCCAGACCGCCAACGCGTCGACGACGAGCACACTCCACCACATGCGCGGCAGCGGCAGCGGCAGCGACACCAGCAGCGCATCACCGACACGCAGGCTCCACGCGATCTCGGCCAGCGCCGCGTACACGAGCTGCTGCAGCAACTGGCGCTGGCCATTCTGGACGATCCCACGCTCAGCGACCCAAGCGTCCCCATTGCGGACAAACAGGCAAAAATCGTAGAGGCCGCACAGCAGATCGCCGCCAGCACAGGGCTCAACGCCGAAAACATCGGTTCGGTCGTTGCGGCGCAGGAAGCAGGCACCGCTCCCGAGCCCGCGGGTGTGGCCGAAGCGTCGTTGCGCTGGCTTACCTACACGGACGCACAGCACTACATGTTCCGCGCATTCACGTTCACGGCCGAGCAGAACACTCCGGACGCCGACGGCAAAACCCATTTCGCCGAGGTCCGCAAGCAGCTAAACGGTGACGCTGGCACGCTCCTTGAATGGGGAACCGGCGCGAACAACTGACCCCGGCCCCAGATGTACTGGACCGGCAGCGCGTGGTTCAATTGCCCGACCACCTCGGTACACGAGATCAGCGCGCCCAACGCGGCCGGCGAAACGGACGTGCTGTATTGCAACGCCATCAAGACCCGCGTCAAAAAATGCGGAGCGGCACCGGCCAGGTGCCGCCCCATTTTTCAGCCGAAACAGCCGCGGGCACAATGCCCGCCAGCATGCGAACCACCCACCTGCTCTACCTGCACGGCTTTCGCTCCTCGCCGCAATCGACCAAGGCGCGCATGGTGGCGCGGGCGGTGGCCGACCGACATCCACAGGTCACATTCTGGTGCCCGCAACTGCCCCCGTCGCCGCGCCGGGCGATGGAGCTCGTCGCGGATGGCACGGCGACGTGGCCGGGCGAGCGCATGGCGGTGATCGGCTCGTCGCTGGGCGGCTACTACGCGAGCTGGGTGGCACGGCGCAAACGCTGCACAAGCGTGCTGCTCAACCCCGCGACCGACCCGGCGCGCGACCTGACGCGCTACATCGGCGAGCAGACCGCATGGCACGACCCCGAGACGCATTTCTACTTCCGCGAGGAGTACATCGACGAGCTGCAGGCGCTCGACGTACGCGCGAATGGCCCGGCCGGGCCGGAACTGCTGGTTGCGGCGCGCGGCGACGAGGTGCTGGACTGGCGCGAAATGCTCGCACGCTACCCGCAGGCCGAGCAGATCGTGCTCGATGGCGGAGACCACGCGCTCTCGAACTTTGCAGCGCTGCTGGACCGCGTGCTCACGTTCTGCCGCCTCGCATAACCCGGTGGCGCACGCGACGACGGGTTCGGGCGTATTCTTGCCGGCGACTCCGTAACGCTTTGCCACCATGAAGATCGCCCTGCTCTCCGACCTGCACCTGTCCGTACTCGGCATGGAGCCGCCGCCGACCCAGGCCGACGTGGTGGTGCTCGCGGGCGACCTGCAGCGGCCCGCGCAGGCCATGGAGTGGGCACGCCGCTATGCGCAGCCGACCTTGTTCGTCGCGGGCAACCACGAATTTTTCGGCGGCGACGTGATGGGCACCTACGCGCAGTTGCGCGCGCACGCGCAGGGCAGCAGCGTGCGCGTGCTCGAGCAGGACGAGTGGCGCCACGACGGCGTGCGTTTTCTCGGCTGCACGCTGTGGTCGGACTTCCGGCTCTTTGACACGCGCGAGCAGCGCGACGCGGCGCTGCAGAAGATCACCACGTTCGCGCGCGACTACACGCGCATCGCCGCGGCGCCCGATTTCGACGACCGCTTCACACCCGCGCTCTCGCAACTGCTGTTCGACCAGTCGGTGGCCTGGCTGGAGCGGCGCTTCGCCGAGCCGTTCGACGGCCCGACGGTCGTCATCACGCACTTCGCTCCGGCGCGCGGCAGCATCGCGGCGCAATTCGTCGGCTCGCCGATCAACGCGGCCTTCGTCTCGGATCTGGAAGCACAGATCATGCGCTGGCAACCCGCGCTCTGGCTGCATGGCCACGTGCACGACAGCTTTGATTACCGGATCGGCGCCACGCGCGTCGTAGCCAACCCGCGCGGCTACGCGAAGAACGGCGTCAACGAAAACAAGCACTTCGACCCGACGCTGGTGCTGGAGGTCTGAACCCGGACACCACGACGTTCAGTCGTACACGACGCTGATGCCTCCCCCGCTGGACTGCGCGCTCCACGCGGCCAGCGCCGCATCCGAAGGAAAGAACCGGCTGGCCTCGCCCAGTTGCAGTTCGGCGGTCGCCTCGCCGCTTTCGGCCACGCAGCGCAGCGCGAGGCGCACCGGCAGCCCGCGCACGATTTCCTGCTCCTGATCGGTCGGCTCGCGCACCGGCGGAAACTGACGCACCATCGCGGCCACGTCCGGCACGCCGTCGCTCGCCTGCACGCGCAGGTAGCGCCCGAACCGTGCCCGCGCCGCTGCCACGCTCCAGATCTGCTGCGCCTTCAGGCGCAGGCCCCCGTTGAAATGGTCGGGCTGCAACCGCCCCTGGACGACCACGGCCTCGTCGTCCTGCAGCGCCTGCGCGCACGCCGCCACGACCGCCTCGTCGGCCGACACCTCGATGCCCGCGCTCTTGTCGTCCAGCCGCAGGAGCGTGAGCCTGCCGCGCTGGCCGTTGAGGGTGCGCTGGTCGGTCACGATGCCGGCCACCCGCACGCTCTCGCGGCTGTCGACCAGCGCCGCGATCGGTGTCGGCGCGATGCGCCGCACCTCGGCCTCGACCGCGTCGAACAGGTGGCCCGAAAGGTGAAAACCGAGCGCCGTCTTCTCCTGCACCAGGCGCTCGCGCACGCTCCAGGGCAGCACGGGCGCGAGCGGCGGCTCCTCGCTGCTCGCGCCCAGCGCGCCCTCGCCCATCATGTCGAACAGCCCGCCCTGGTTGGCATTGGCCAGTTGCGCGGTGGCGTAGTCGAACGCCAGGTCGATCGAGGCGACCAGCGCCGCGCGGTCGGGGTTCAGGCCGTCGAACGCCCCCGCCTTCACCAGGGCTTCGACGGTGCGCTTGTTGATGCGCGCGCGATCAACGCGCACGCAGAAGTCGAACAGGCTGGCAAATGGGCCGCGCACGCCGCCGCGCGGGCCTTCTCCATGGCCGTCGCGCGCGGCAACGATGGCCTCGATCGCCTGCTGGCCCGTGCCCTTGACTGCACCCAGGCCGTAGCGGATGACCCGGTCGGTGACCGGCTCGAAACGGTACGCACCGCGGTTGACGTCGGGCGGCTCGAACGACAGGCCTTCGCGCAGCGCGTCGTCGCGCAGCACCTTGAGCTTGTCGGTGTCGTCCATTTCTACGGTCATGTTGGCGCAGTAGAACTCCGCCGCGTAGTGCACCTTGAGCCAGCCCGTGTGGTAGGCCAGCAGCGAGTACGCGGCGGCGTGCGACTTGTTGAAGCCGTAGCCCGCGAACTTCTCCATGAGGTCGAAGACCTCGTCCGCCGTCTGCTGCGCGATGCCCTTGGCCGCCGCGCCCTTGCGGAAGATCTCGCGGTGCCGGGCCATTTCCTCGGGCTTTTTCTTGCCCATGGCGCGACGCAGCATGTCGGCGCCGCCCAGTGAATAGCCGCCCAGCACCTGCGCGGTCTGCATCACCTGCTCCTGGTAGACCATGATGCCGTAGGTCTCGGAGAGCACCGGCTCCACCAGCGGGTGCGGGTAGACCACCTCCTCCTTGCCATGCTTGCGGTTGATGTAGCTCGGGATCAGGTCCATCGGCCCCGGCCGGTACAGCGCGTTGAGCGCGATCAGGTCCTCGAGGCGGCTCGGGCGCGCCTCCTTGAGCATGCCCTGCATGCCGCGGCTTTCAAACTGGAACACCGCCTCGGTGCGCCCCTCCTGGAACAGCCGGTAGGTGGCCGCGTCGTCGAGCGGAATGTTTTCGAACGCGAAATCTTCCTGTCCCGGATGGCGCGCGCGGATGAACTCGCGCGCCAGCTCCAGGATGGTGAGCGTCGCGAGCCCCAGAAAGTCGAACTTGACCAGGCCGATCGCCTCCACGTCGTCCTTGTCGAACTGGCTCACCGCCGAGGTGCTGCCCGGCTGCTGGTAGAGCGGACAGAAGTCGGTCAGCTTGCCGGGGGCAATCAGTACGCCCCCCGCGTGCATGCCGATGTTGCGCGTGAGGCCTTCGAGTTTTTGCGCCATTTCGACGACGGTGCGCACCTCTTCCTCGGCCTTGACGCGGGCCATGAGCTGCGGCTCCAGGTCCAGCGCGTAGTTGTGCTTGTCGCCCGCCACGCGCGGCTCGGGCGGGTAGGCGAGCGTATAGGTCTGCCCAGGCTTGGCCGGCACGAGCTTGGAGATGCCGTCACAGAAGGTGTAGCTCATGTCCATCACCCGGCCCACATCGCGGATCGCGGCCTTGGCGGCCATGGTGCCGAAGGTGGCGATCTGGCTCACCGCGTCCTTGCCGTAGCGCTCCTTCACGTAGTCGATCACGCGGTCGCGGTTGGCCTGGCAGAAGTCCACGTCGAAGTCGGGCATGGAAACGCGCTCGGGGTTCAGGAAACGCTCGAACAGCAGGTTGTACTTGAGCGGATCGAGGTCGGTGATCTTGAGCGCGTACGCCACGAGCGAGCCGGCACCCGAACCACGGCCCGGCCCCACCGGGCAGGCGTGCGTCTTGGCCCACTGGATGAAGTCGCTCACGATGAGGAAGTAGCCCGGAAAACCCATCTCGATGATGGTGTGCAGCTCGAACGCCAGCCGCTCGGCATAGCGCGGCCATGCGCGCTCGCGCTCGGCCGCGTCGGGGTAGAGGTGGCGCAGGCGCTCCTGCAACCCCTGCTCGGATGCGACGCGGAAGTACTCCTCCATCGCCATGCCCGCGGGTATGGGAAAGTCCGGCAGCTGGGGCTTGCCCAGGACCAGCGAGAGGCTGCAGCGGCGCGCGATCTCCACCGTGTTGGCGAGCGCCGAGGGAATGTCGGCAAAGAGCTCGGCCATCTGCGCGCTACTCTTGAAGTATTGCTCGCGCGTGAAGCGGCGCGCGCGCCGACGGTCGCCCAGCGTGCTGCCTTCGGCGATGCACACGCGGGCCTCGTGCGCCTCGAAGTCGTCCGCGCCCAGGAACTGCACCGGGTGCGTGGCCACGACCGGCAGGTGCAACCGGGCCGCGAGCCGCACGGTCGCCGCGACGTGCGCCTCGTCATCGGCGCGCCCGGCGCGCTGCAGTTCCAGGTAGCAACGGTGCGGGAACGCCGCCGCCAGCGCCAGCGCCTGCTCCGCCGCCGCGGCCTCATTGCCCGCCAGCAGCGCCCGGCCCACCGGCCCGGCCTGGGCGCCCGACAGCACGATCAGGCCCTCGCCCAGCGCGCGCAGCCATGGCCAGCGGCAGACGGGCACATCGCGCACCACACCCTGCGTCCACGCGCGGGTCAGCAATTCGCAGAGGTTCAGGTAGCCCTTGCGGCTGTGCACCAGCACGGCGATGCGGGTGGGCTCCCCCCCGGCGGGGTCTTCCAGGCAGATTTCGGCGCCGATGAGCGGCTTGACGCCTTTGCCGCGTGCCGCCTTGTAAAGCTTGAGCGCGCCGAAGAGGTTGTTCAGGTCGGTCAGCGCCAGCGCAGGCTGGCCGTCGCGCGCCGCGGCGGCCACGACATCGTCGATGCGCGTGGTGCCGTCGACGACGGAAAACTCGGAATGCAGGCGCAGGTGTACGAACATGGCGGCATTGTAGGAAGCGGCCGCCGCTGGCCCGCGGATGGAGACATTCAGCCTATATACCCGCCGGACGGTGTTTCATACAATGCCTCACCTCGTCTGCACGGATTTCGTTTTCGCTCCATGCCGCGCCTCTCTTCGCTTTCGATAGCCACGCTGCTGCTGGTCGGTGTCCTCGCGGGCTGTTCGAGCACGCCCGACGACCCGACCGCGCACTGGAGTGCCGACAAGATCTACTCCGAGGCACGTGACGAGATGAACGGCGGCGCCTGGAACAAGGCCGTACCGCTGCTCGAAAAGCTTGAAGGGCGTGCGGCCGGCACCACGCTGGCGCAGCAGGCACAACTCGAAAAGGCCTACGCACAGTACAAGGACGGTGAGCGCGCACAGGCCATCGCCACGCTCGACCGTTTCACCAAGCTGCACCCGGCGAGCCCCGCCTACGACTACGCGCTCTACCTCAAGGGACTGGTGAACTTCAACGACGACCTGGGCTGGTTTTCATGGATCTCGCGCCAGGACCTGTCCGAACGTGACCAGCAGGCCGCCAAAGACTCTTTCGAAGCCTTCCGCGAACTCGTCACGCGCTTTCCCGATTCGCGCTACACGCCCGATGCCCGCCAGCGCATGACCTATATCGTGAACTCGCTGGCGCAGTACGAAGTACACGTGGCGCGGTATTACTACGACCGCGGCGCCTACGTCGCTGCCGTCAGCCGCGCCCAGTCGGCGCTGGCCGATTACCGCGATGCGCCCGCCAACGAAGAGGCCCTGTACATCCTGGTGCACTCCTACGACGCACTGGGCCTGACCCAACTGCGCGACGACGCTCGCCGCGTGCTCGACTCCTCCTACCCCGACAGCAGCGTGGCGCGGACCGGCCTCAGGGGCAAGGACAACCCGTGGTGGAAGTTCTGGTAGCGCCCATGCACAAGCCATTTCGCATCGTCGCCTCGACCGGCATCCACAAGGGTGACCGCGACTACCAACAGGACCAGGTCGCGCTGCTCGCGCACCCACGGGCCAGTGGTTGCCTGCTGGCGATCGTGGCGGACGGCATGGGCGGACGCAGTGGCGGGCGCAAGGCCTCCGACCAGGTCATGATGACGGCGGCGCAACTGTTTGAGCGTTACGACCCCGCGACCGACTACGCACCCAATTTCCTCAAGCACCTGGTGCAGGAGGCGCACATCGTGATCCGGCTCACGGCCATCTCGGCGGAGCAGGAACCGCACAGCACGATCGCCGCCTTCCTCATCACGCCGCACGGCGAATGCCACTGGGTGCACGCGGGCGACTCGCGCATCTACCACTTCCGCGGCGGGCAGCTCCTGCACCGCACGAGCGACCACTCGTACGTGCAGGCACTCGTCGACCGCGGTGAAATCACCGAGGCGGAAGCCAGCACCCACCCGCACGCCAACGTGCTGATCGGCTGCCTGGGCATGGACAACGACCCGCCCGCGACCGCCTACCAAATCGCCCAACTGGTGCCGGGCGACACGCTGCTCGCATGCAGCGACGGCGTCTGGCACTATTTCTCGCCGAGCGAATTCGCGTCGGTCGTGGATACGCTGTCGCCGCGGGAGGCCACCGAGTTCCTCGTGGACAAGGCGCGCTGGCGCGCGCGCGGCAGCGGTGACAACCTGTCGCTGGCCATCGTGAAGATTGAAGCGCTCGCGGAAGAACGCAAGCCCCCCCAGCGCTTCCAGGGCTTCACACCCGCGAACGCCGCCACGTAGTTGCCGCGCAGCATCTGGCCCCCGCGGCATCAGGTCAGGCTGGTATCCACCACGCGGCGCTCGAGCTGCAAATATTCCCTGGTCTGCATTTCATTGAGGCGCGAGACCGTGCGCGGAAACTCGTGCAGCAACGGCCCTTCGGTATAGAGCTGTTCGGGCGGCACCGCGGCCGAGATGATGAGCTTGACGCGCCGGTCGTACAGCACGTCCACCAGCCAGGTGAAGCGCCGCGCGGCCGAGGCCATGTTCACCGGCATGTAGGGCACGCCCGACAGCAGCACGGTGTGGAACTGGCTGGCGATCTCCAGATAGTCGTTCTGCGAGCGCGGGCCCATGCACAGCTCTCGGAAATCGAACCACACCACGCCCCCCGCGCGGCGCAGCGCGTGGATCTCGCGCGCCTCGATGCGCAGCACCGGGTCTTCGTCGCGGGTTTCAGCCAGGCGGTCGAACATCGTGGTCATCGCGGCCTCGGCCTCGGGCCCGAGTGGCGTGTGGTAGAGCGTCGCGTCCTCCAGCGTCTGGCTGCGGTAGTCCACGCCGTTGTCCACGTTGATGACCTCCAGGCGCTCCTTGAGCAGCGCGATCGCGGGCAGGATGCGATCACGGTGCAGCCCGTCGGGATACAGGCCATCGGGCTCGAAGTTGGATGTGGTGACGAACCCCACGCCATGCGCGAAGAGCGAATCGAGCAGGCGGTAGAGAATCATCGCATCGGTGATGTCGGCGATGTGGAATTCGTCGAAGCAGATCAGCTTGTAGCGCTTGGCGATGTTGGCGCCGAGCACCGTGAGCGGGTCCTGCGTGCCCTGCAGCGCGGCGAGCTGGTGTTGCACCTCGCGCATGAACTCGTGAAAGTGCAGGCGCGCCTTGCGCTTGAGCGGCACCGCGGTGAAGAAGCAGTCCATGAGGAAGCTCTTGCCGCGGCCCACGCCGCCATACATGTAGACGCCGCGCGGAATCTCGGGGTGGTGCAACAGCTTCTTGAGCGCGTTGGAGCGGCGCTGCTTGTACGCGCCCCACTCGCTCGCGCAGCGCTCCAGCGCCGCCACCGCGCGCAGCTGCGCCGGGTCGCTCTGGTATCCCTTGGCCACCAGGGCCGCTTCGTAGATCTGCTGGACCGACACGCGCGCCTTCCTATCAAAGCAATAGCGTCCAGCGCTTGCTATACAAGCGCTGGCGGCCGATTCGGCTTGAAATTCAGAAATTCAGGGTGCGCTTGTCCACGGCGAGCGCCGCTTCCTTCATCGCCTCGGAGAGCGTGGGGTGCGCGTGGCAGATGCGGGCGATGTCCTCGCTGCTGGCCTTGAATTCCATGGCGACGGCCGCCTCGGCCACCAGCTCGCTCGCGAGCGGGCCAACGATGTGCACGCCAAGGATCTCATCGGTCGCGGCGTCGGCCAGCATCTTGACCATGCCCGTGGTGTCGCCCAGCGCGCGTGCGCGGCCGTTGGCCATGAAAGGGAAGGTGCCGGCCCTGTACTTCACGCCCTGCTCTTTCAGCTGCTGCTCGGTCCTGCCCACCCAGGCGATTTCGGGGCTGGTGTAGATCACCCAGGGGATGGTGTTGAAGTTCACGTGGCCGTGCTGACCGGCCATGCGCTCGGCCACGGCCACGCCCTCTTCCTCGGCCTTGTGCGCGAGCATGGGGCCGCGCACCACGTCGCCCACGGCCCAGACGCCAGGCAGGTTGGTGCGGCACAGCTCATCCACTTCAACGGCGCCGCGGTCGGTGAGCTTCAGGCCCACGGCTTCGGCATTCAGGCCGTCGGTGTTGGGCACGCGGCCGATGGAGACGATGAGCTTGTCCACGTCGAGCTTGCGCGCCTCGCCCTTGGCATCGGTGTAAGCCACGCTCACGCCCTTCCTGCCGTTCTTGACTTCGGTGATCTTCACGCCGAGCTCGATCTTCAGGCCCTGCTTGTCGAAGGCCTTCTTCGCTTCCTTGGCGATCTGCTCGTCCACCGCGCCGAGGAAGGTCGGCAAGGCTTCGAGCACCGTCACCTCGGCGCCCACGCGGCGCCAGACGCTGCCCATCTCCAGGCCGATCACGCCCGAGCCGATCAGGCCCAGGCGCTTCGGAACGCCAGGAATGCGCAGTGCGCCGTCGTTGGAGAGGATGTTCTCCTCGTCGAACGGCGCGCCGGGCAGCGCGCGCGGGTTGGAGCCCGTGGCGACGATGACCTGCCTGGCCACCAGCGTTTCCTCGGCCTTGCCCGCCACCTTGATCTCGTAGCCGCCATCGACGGGCTTCACGAAGGAGCCGCGCCCGTGGAAGAACGTGACCTTGTTCTTCTTGAACAGGTAGAGGATGCCGTCGTTGTTCTGCTTCACGACCTGGTTCTTGCGTCCCACCATGGTGGCGACGTCCATCTTCACGTCCTTGACCGTGATGCCGTGCTCGGCAAAGTGCAGGCGCGCCTGCTCGTAGTGTTCGGACGACTGCAGCAGCGCCTTCGAGGGAATGCAGCCCACGTTGGTGCAGGTGCCACCGGGCGCGGGGCCGCCCTGGTCGTTCTGCCACGCATCGATGCACGCGACGTTCATGCCCAGCTGGGCTGCGCGGATCGCGGCGATATACCCGCCGGGGCCGGCGCCGATCACAACCACGTCAAATGACTTGCTCATCTCGTTTCCTTCATCCATGGTGAAAACCCACCGCGCAGGGTGGGTTGGAGCGTGCGTGCGACCCGGTCAGAGGTCGAACAGCAGACGCGACGGGTCTTCCAGTGCGTCCCTCATGGCGACGAGGCCGAGCACCGCCTCGCGGCCGTCGATGATGCGGTGGTCGTAGCTCAGCGCCAGGTAGTTCATCGGGCGGACCACGATCTGGCCGTTTTCGACCACCGCGCGGTCCTTGGTGGCGTGCACGCCGAGGATGGCCGACTGCGGCGGATTGATGATGGGCGTGGAAAGCATCGAGCCGAAGGTGCCGCCGTTGGAGATCGTGAAGGTGCCGCCCGTGAGCTCTTCGAGACCGAGCTTGCCCTCCTGTGCCTTCTTGCCAAATTCGGCGATCTTCTTCTCGATGTCGGCAAAGCTCATCTGGTCGGCGTTGCGCAGTATCGGCACGACGAGGCCGCGCGGCGAGCCGACGGCGATGCCGATGTCGAAGTAGCCGTGGTAGACGATGTCGGTGCCATCGACCGAGGCGTTGATCGCCGGGAATTTCTTGAGCGCGTGCACCGCCGCCTTCACGAAGAAGGACATGAAGCCGAGCTTCACGCCGTGCTCCTTGGTGAACTGGTCCTGGAACTTCTTGCGCAGCTCCATGACAGGCGCCATGTTGGCCTCATTGAAGGTGGTCAGGATGGCGTTGGTCGCCTGCGACTGCAGCAGGCGCTCGGCCACGCGCGCGCGCAGGCGGCTCATGGCCACGCGCTGTTCGGGGCGCTCGCCCAGATCGGGCGCCCCCGCCGGCGCCGCCACTTGCGGCAGCGCCGTGGTGGGCACGCCCGTCGGTATGGTCACGACCTTTG
Organism: Burkholderiales bacterium; assembly: GCA_026954015.1. Classification (GTDB taxonomy): domain Bacteria; phylum Pseudomonadota; class Gammaproteobacteria; order Burkholderiales; family Burkholderiaceae_C; genus Comamonas_C. The sequence continues at coordinate 72,137 of JAIXLP010000044.1, forward strand.
CACCGCCCGCCACCGCGGCAAGCGCGTCGCCCTTGGTCACGCGGCCGTCGCGCCCGGTGCCCGGCACGTCGGCGGCCGAGAGCTTGTTTTCTGCCAGGATCTTGGCGGCGGCGGGCATGGCCACGCCGGCCTTGCTGCCACCGGCAGGCGCAGCGGCAGCAGCCACCGGCGCGGGCGCCGGGGCCGCCGCTGGCGCGGGAGCGGCTGCCGGAGCGGCCGCTCCCACCACGGCCTCGGTGTCGATCCTGGCGATCACCTGGCTCGCGACGACCGTAGCGCCATCGGGCTGCACGATCTCGCTGAGCACGCCCGCCGATGGCGCGGGCACTTCGAGCACGACCTTGTCGGTTTCGATCTCGATCAGGATTTCATCGGCGGCGACCGCTTCGCCCGCCTTCTTCTTCCACTGCAGCAGCGTGGCCTCTTCGACCGATTCCGACAGCTCGGGAACTTTGACTTCAACGATGGACATGTTCGATTCCGTTCAGCAATGTGCGTGATGCGACAGGTGTTGTGCGGGTGCCGTTATCCGGCACTCCGCGCACAACGCTCAACCTCTTCCTACTTGGTCAGGACGAACCCCTTGAGCTTGGCGAACGCCGCCTCGACCAGGTTCTTCTGCTGCTCCGCGTGCAGGTGCGCGTAGCCGACGGCCGGCGAGGCCGAGGCCGCGCGCCCGGCGTAGCCGAGCTTCTGCCCCGCGAGCATGTTCTCGTGGATGTTGTGCTGGATGAAGAACCAGGCGCCCTGGTTCTGCGGCTCGTCCTGGCACCAGACGATGTCGGTGGCCTTGCCGAAGCGCTTGAGCTCGGCGGCGAAGGCCTTGTGCGGGAAGGGGTAGAGCTGCTCGATGCGCACGATGGCGACGTCCTGCGCCCCCTTTTCCTCGCGCTTTTTCACGAGGTCGTAGTAGACCTTGCCCGAGCAGGCGATCACGCGCCTGACCTTGGCGGCGTTCTTCACCACCGCCTCGTCGCGCTCGGTGAGCACCGTCTGGAACCCCCCGCTCGTGAACTCGGAAATGGGCGAGGTCGCATCCTTGGCGCGCAGCAGGCTCTTGGGCGTGAAGATGACCAGAGGCTTCCTGATCGGGCGGATCATCTGCCGGCGCAGCACGTGGAAGATCTGGCTGGCCGTCGTCGGCTGCACGACCTGGATGTTGGTGTCGGCCGCCAGCTGCATGAAGCGCTCCACGCGCGCCGACGAGTGCTCGGGCCCCTGGCCCTCGTAGCCGTGCGGCAGCATCAGCGCCATGCCGTTCACACGGCCCCACTTCACTTCGCCCGAGGCGATGAACTGGTCGATCACCACCTGCGCGCCATTGGCAAAGTCGCCGAACTGCGCCTCCCAGATCACCAGCGTGTTCGGATCGTTGGACGCATAGCCGTATTCGAAGGCCAGCACCGCCTGCTCCGAGAGGATGGAGTCGATGACGACGAACGGCGCCTGGTTCTCGGCCACGTTCGAGAGCGGAATGTAGGTGCCCTCGTCCCACTTTTCACGCTTCTGGTCGTGGATCACGGAATGACGGTGGCTGAAGGTGCCGCGGCCACTGTCCTCGCCCGAAAGGCGGACCGGGTAGCCCGACGCGACAAGCGAGGCGAACGCCATGTGCTCGCCCATGCCCCAGTCCACCGGGTGCTCGCCCCGGCCCATGGCGGCGCGGTCGGCGTAGACCTTCTTGACCAGGGCGTGCGGGGTCACGGAATCGGGGATCGTGGTGATGCGTTCCGCCAGGCGCTTCCACTCCGCGAGCGGGATCGCCGTATCAGCCGTATCCGTCCAGGCCTTGTCGAGGTAGGGGCTCCAGTCGACCGCGTACTTGCTCTTGAAGTTGGTCAGCACCGGATCGACCGTGTGCTTGCCGTCGTCCATCGCGGCGCGGTAGGCATGCACCATGTCGTCGCCCAGCGTCTCGCCCAGGCCCTGCGCGGCGAGCTTGTCGGCGTAGAGCTTGCGCGTGCCCGGGTGCGCCGCGATCTTCTTGTACATCAGCGGCTGGGTGAGCATGGGAGTGTCCTGCTCGTTGTGGCCCAGCTTGCGGTAGCAGACGATGTCCACCGCCACGTCCTTGGAAAACTCCATGCGGTATTCCAGCGCCAGCTCGATCGCCAGGCACACCGCCTCGGGGTCGTCGGCGTTCACGTGCAGCACCGGCGAGTCGATCATCTTCATGATGTCGGTGCTGTAGGTGGTGGAGCGGCTGTCGCGCGGGTCGCTCGTGGTGAAGCCGATCTGGTTGTTGATGATGATGTGCACCGAGCCGCCGGTGGTAAAGCCGCGCGTCTCCGACAGCGCCAGCGTCTCCTGGTTCACGCCCTGGCCGGCAATGGCCGCGTCGCCGTGCACGATCACGGGCAGCACCTGCTTGCCGTGCGGGTCGCCCCGGCGATCCATGCGCGAGCGCACCGAGCCTTCGACCACCGGGTTGACGATCTCCAGGTGCGAAGGGTTGAACGCCAGCGACAGATGCACCGGGCCGCCGGTGGTCGTCACGTCCGAGGAGAAGCCCTGGTGGTATTTCACGTCGCCCGCGGGCAGGTCTTCGGGTGCGGTGTGGTCGAACTCGGCGAACAGGTCCTTGGGCATCTTGCCCAGGGTATTGACGAGCACGTTCAGGCGCCCGCGGTGCGCCATGCCGATCACGATCTCCTGGATGCCCTTCTGGCCCGCGGACTGGATCAGGTGGTCGATGGCCGCGATGAAGCTTTCGCCGCCCTCAAGCGAGAAGCGCTTCTGCCCGACGTACTTGGTGTGCAGGAAGCGCTCCAGGCCTTCGGCGGCCGTCAGGCGCTCGAGGATGCGCTTCTTCTTGGCCGCGTCATACGCCGGCTTGCTGCGCACGCTCTCGAGCTTCTGCTGCCACCAGCGCTTGTGGTGCTGGTCGCTCGCGTACATGAACTCCGCGCCCAGCGTGCCGCAATAGGTCTCGCGCAGCGCGTTGAGCAGCTCGCGCAGCGTCATGCTCTCCTTGCCGAAGAAGGTGTTGCTGGTGTTGAACACCGTTTCCTGGTCGGCATCGGTGAAGCCGTAAAACGAGGGTTCCAGCTCGGGGATGGCCGGGCGTTCCTGGCGCTTGAGCGGATCGAGGTCGGCCCAGGCCACGCCCACGTTGCGGTAGGCGGCGATGAGCTGCTGCACCGCGGTGCGCTTGCGCCCCAGGTCGGAGTCGGCGCCGTAGGCGACGACCACCTGCGTGCGGCCCTGCCTGGCGCGTTCGACGAAGGCGTCGATCACCGGCTGGTGCGGTACGTCGCGCGCGTCGCTGCCGTCCACCGCCGGCACGTGCTGCAGCGCGTCGAAATAGTCGCGCCACGAATCGGGAACGCTGCCCGGGTTGGTGAGATAGTTTTCGTACATCTCTTCGACATACGACGCATTGCCGCCGAAGAGATAGGTGTTGCCCTGGAAGGCTTGGTAGACCGATGTGGGTTCGCTCATGTCCCGCTGACCTTTGTTTCCCTGGAGGAAATCCGGGTTGGTTAAGAAACCTTCCGCGACACGGCTGTACCGGATGGCGGATGCGACTGTGGCTGGGGAAGGGCC
>JAIXLP010000044.1:75692-112522 GCA_026954015.1 Burkholderiales bacterium
CTTCCGCGACACGGCTGTACCGGATGGCGGATGCGACTGTGGCTGGGGAAGGGCCCGATGTGCAAGGACTATTGTGCCACCGAAACCCCCGGCGGGCAGGATTGCAGGCCGCACGGCGTCGTGCGCGCGCATCAGTGCACCGCGAACGCCTGCGCGCAATGCGCCCGCCCGTACTCCTGACAGGCGATCGAGACGATCGGGCCCACCGACAGCAGCAGCAACCCCCAGGCCAGCGCCAGCCCCTGCGCCACCGCCAGCGGGCCCAGGCCGATGCAGGCCAGCACCACCAGCATCAAGGGCCACGGCGTGGCCTGCGCGCGCGTGACGTAGCGGTGCAGCGCCCAGATGGCACACACGAACAGCGCCAGCGGGATGGCCACGGCGCTGATGGCCAACAGCGGCGAGCCGGCGTGCGCGTCCGGCCCGGCGGGCGTCAGCGCATCGGCCACCACCTCCAGCCCGCTGCCCACGGCCGCCAGCGCGGCAAACGCGAAGTAGTGGCCGTAGCCCCAGCCGAAGCAGCGCTCGCGATGGCGGTGCAGTGCGTCGCCCGAGGGCAGCAGAAAGTACATCCACCACAGGCAGAACGCCAGCAGCGTGCCGCCCAGGCCGACCAGCGCCACCTCCAGCGACAGGCCGTGCGCCTGCACCACGCCGGCAATCGCGTTGGCCACGCCCAGGATGCTTTCGCCCAGAATGATGATGACGAAGCCGCTGTAGCGCTCGGCGATGTGGTGCGGGTGCCAGGGCGTGGTGGGCCCGCGCCACTCGGCCCAGGCGGGCACGGCCAGCTCCAGCAGCACCAGCGCGATCAGCACCGGCCAGGGGCCGGCGGCCGGCAGTCCGCCGTGGGCGCTGGCCAGGTAAAAGCCGATCCAGCCGCACTGCACCGCCGCCACGCCCACCGCGTAGCGCAGGCAGGTGCCGCGGCGCAGCGCATCGCCGCGCGCCGCCAGCAGCCACTGCACGCACAGCGGCACGCGCATCAGCGCGTAGCCGGCGATCGTGACCAGCAGGCGCCCCTCGAACAGCCCCGGCACGCCGACGGCGAACACCAGCGCGCCGGCCATCTGCAGCAGGGTCAGCACGCGGTACGGCGCGTCGTCGGTGTCGTAGGCCGAGCCGAACCAGGTGTAGTTCATCCAGCCCCACCAGATCGCGAAGAAGGCCAGCAGATAGCCGGGCAGCGCCTGCAGCACGTGGTGCGCGCCCTCGGCGTGGTGCAGCTGCGCGGCGGCCAGCGCCACGGCCACGACAAAGCTGAGGTCGAACAGCAGTTCCAGCGGCGTGGCGGTGCGGTGCGCTTCGTGGATGTCGCGCCCGCGCACGGTGCGCGCGGCGGGGGGGTGCGGGTCGGTCATGGCCGAAGGTGCAGCATGGGTGGAGCGCGATGGTACCGAACGGCAGCCATGCCAGGTCCGGCTGCGCGGCAACGCAGTTACCCCGGGACAGGGTTGCCGAAGATTTCATGAAAAATGGCTGCAGCGCTTGTCCAGAAAGCGCTGACAGCTATCAGATAAATACCAAAAAGACGGTGGCCTTCGGGCGGTTCGCGTACAGTGCGGCCCTGTCGCTCGCACCATCGCCTGCCATGCACTCGCCCGTCACCACCAACCGCGTGCTCGTCTCGCTGCTCATCGGCGTGACGCTGGCGTACGGCGCCATCCTGATGCCGCTGCACGGCGCGATCTTCTGGGGCATGGTGCTGGCGATCCTGTTCGCGCCCTTGCACCGCAGGCTGCTCGCGCGCATGCCGCGTCGGCGCAATCTGGCGGCGCTGGCGACACTCGTGGTCTGCCTCCTGATCGTGATCCTGCCCATCCTGCTGATCGGCGTCTCGGTGGTGCAGGAAGTGAGCGACGCCTACCAGCGCGCGCGCAGCGGCCAGCTCAATCTCGGCACGTACGCGCAGCAGATCTGGGACGCGCTGCCCGCGTGGGTGCTCGGGCTGCTGCAGCGTCTGCACCTCGATTCGATCACGGAGCTGCAGGCGCGCATTTCGAGCTTTGGCGTGCAGGCGAGCCAGTTCCTTGCAAACAAGGCGCTCGATCTGGGCTCCAACACACTGCAGTTCATCGTCAACTTCGGCGTGATGCTCTACCTGCTGTTTTTCCTGCTGCGCGACGGAACGCTGCTGGTCGGGCGCATCCGCGACGCGATCCCGCTGGATGCGGACCACAAGCGCGCACTGGCGCAGAAATTCACGACGGTGATACGCGCTACCGTCAAGGGCAACATCGCAGTGGCCGCGACGCAAGGCGCGCTCGGCGGGTTGATCTTCTGGGTGCTGGGCATCCAGGGGCCGGTGATGTGGGGCGTGCTGATGGCCTTCCTGTCGCTGCTGCCCGCCGTGGGCGCGAGCCTCATCTGGGGGCCGGTGGCGGTGTACTTCCTGGCGACCGGCGCCATCGGGCAGGGCATCACGCTCACGCTCTACGGCGTGGGCGTGATCGGCCTCGTGGACAACCTGCTGCGGCCGCTGCTCGTGGGCAAGGACACCAAGATGCCGGACTACGTGGTGCTGATCTCCACGCTCGGCGGCATGGCACTGTTCGGCCTCACGGGTTTCGTGATCGGGCCCATGGTGGCGGCGCTCTTCATCGCCACCTGGGACCTGTACGCGCCGCCAACCAAGCGCGGCCATCAGCCACCCGAGACGCCCCCAAAACGATAGCTGGAAGCGATCGCCTGGCGTAGGTTCAATGGGTTTTCCCCCCTGAATATGCAAGGGATATCCCGATGGGCGCGCGGCGCAGCGCATGCCACACTGCCCCTGCCTTTGACGAAACCGCCATGCCCACACCCGATACCGTCTATGCCTGCCTCGATGGCCTGAACACCACGGCTGCAGTGGTCGAGGGCGCGTGCTGGGCGGCGCAGCGGCTCTCGGCCCCGCTCACGCTGCTGCACACGCTGGAGCGCCCCGAGCCCACGCCGCCGGTGGGCGACTACAGCGGCGTGCTCGGCATGGGCGCGCAGGACCTGCTGCTGCAGCGCCTCTCCGCCCTGGACGAAGAGCGCGCGCAGATCACGCAACAGGCGGCGCAGCGCATGCTCGACGAGGCGCGCACGCACGCGTGCGAAGGCAGCGTGCCGCAGATGTCCACGATGCTGCGCCAGGGTGACCTGACGGACGTGCTGCTCACGCAGGAGCCCACGGCGCGCCTGTTCGTGCTCGGCAGCAACCGGCGCCCGCCCACGGTACGCAAGCTGCGGCTGGACCACCGCATCGAAACCGCGGTGCGCAACCTGCGCCAGCCCGTGATGGTGATGGACGCGGTGCCGTTCGTGCCGCCCACGCACTTCGTCGTGGCCTACGACGGCAGCGCCACCGCCGACGCCGCGGTGCAGCGCGTGGCAGGCAGCCCGCTGCTGCGCGGCATGCCCGCCGAGCTGGTGATGGTGGGCGAATGCCCCGCGCGCCTGCAGGAGCGGCTGCGCGCCGCCAAGACGCTGCTGGAGGATGCGGGCTTTGCCACCACCACACGCACGCTGCCCGGTCTGCCCGAGGAGGTGGTTCCGCCGCTGCTCGAATCGCTGGGCAGCACGCTGCTGGTGCTGGGCGCCTATGGCCACTCGCGCATCCGGCACTTCATCGTGGGCAGCACGACGACGGCGCTTCTGCGGTTGTGCAGCGTGCCGGTGCTGGTGCTGCGCTGATGGCGAAGGACCGCGCCGCGCGGCGATGGCGCGCCTTCGGGGCATGACGGAGCCATCCCGTCATTCGTCATTCACGCTACGCGCCGCTTCCACCAGCCGCCGCGTGTACGGATGTCTCGGCGCATCCAGCACCTGATGCACGTCGCCTGACTCCAGCACCTCGCCGTCCTTCATCACGATGACCTCGTGCGCCATCGCGCGCACCACGGCCATGTCGTGCGTGATGAGCAGGTACGCCAGGCCCAGCTCCTTCTGCAGCCGCTGCAGCAGCGCGAGCACCTGCTGCTGGATCGTGACGTCCAGCGCGCTCGTCGGCTCGTCGAGCACCAGCAGACGCGGGCGCAGGATGAGTGCGCGCGCCACTGCGACGCGCTGGCGCTGGCCGCCCGAAAATTCATGCGGATAGCGCGCAAGCAGGCCGGGGAATTGCGATTCCGCGAGCCCTACTTCGGCCAGCATCGCGAGCACGCGCGTGCGGCGTTCGGTCTCGGACAGGTCGGGCGCGTGCACCTTGAGGCCTTCACCGACGATTTCCTCGATGGTAAGGCGCGGCGAAAGCGAGGAAAACGGGTCCTGGAACACCACCTGCACCTGGCTGCGCAACTGCTGGTTGCGCGCGCTGTTGTGCGGCGCCGGGTGCTGCCAGTGCTGGCCGACGATCTCCAGCGTGCCGCGGCTCGCAAGCAGCCCGAGCAGCGCCTGCGCGAGCGTGGATTTGCCCGAGCCCGACTCGCCCACCACGCCCAGCGTGCGCCCGGCGGGTATCGCAAAATCCGCGCCCTTCACGGCCAGGAATTCGCCCTTGGCAAACCAGCCGCGCACGCCAGGCAAGGCCACCGGGTAGCCCACGTGCAGCGCCTGCGCGCGCGCGGCGGGCGGTGCGTTGGCCGCTGGCTCGCCCTCGACCACGTCGCGCCGGGGCGTGCTGGCGATCAGGCGCTGGGTATAGGCATGCTCGGGCGCGTCAAAAATGCGCGCGGTGGCGCCCTGCTCCACCAGGTGGCCCTGCTCCATCACCGCGACGCGGTCGGCGAAGCGGCGCACCATGAGCAGGTCGTGCGTGATGAGCAGCACCGCCATGCCGCTCTGGCGCTGCAGGTCCGCGAGCAGTTCGAGGATCTGGCCGCGCAGCGAGACATCGAGCGCCGTGGTCGGCTCGTCGGCCAGCAGCAGTTTGGGGCGGCTCGCCAGCGCCATCGCAATCATCGCGCGCTGGCGCTGCCCGCCCGAGAGCTGGTGCGGCAGGCTGGCAGCGCGGCGCTCGGGTTCGGGGATGCCGGTGGCCGCAAACAATTCGATAGCTGCCTGCGCGCTCTGGAACTTGCTCAAACCCTGTTTCAGCATCAAAACCTCGGCCACCTGTTTGCCGACGGTCATCAAGGGGTTGAGCGCGGTCATCGGCTCCTGGAAGATCATCGCGACCTCGCTGCCGCGTACGGCGCGCAGCTCGCGCTCCGGCAACTGCAGCAGGTCGCGCCCGCCCAGCAGGGCCTGGCCGGTGATGTGCGCCTCACCGGCAAGGCGCAGCAGCGAGAGCGCGCTCACGGTCTTGCCCGAGCCCGATTCACCGACGAGCGCGAATTTCTCGCCCGCGCGGATCTCGAAATCGACGCCGTGCACCACCTCCTTGGCGCCAAAGGCCACGCGCAGGTCGCGCACCTGCAGGAGCACTTCGGCGGCGCTCATGCGTCGGCCTTCCGGGGATCGAGCGCATCGCGCAGCGCGTCGCCCATGAAGGTCAGCAGCAAGAGCGTGATCACCAGCACCGCAAAGGTGAAGATGGAAATCCACCACGCGTCGATGTTGTTCTTGCCCTGGCTCAGCAGCTCGCCCAGGCTCGGGGTGCCTGGCGGCACGCCCAGGCCGAGGAAGTCGAGCGAGGTGAGCGCCAGGATCGCCGCGCTCATGCGAAACGGCAAAAAGGTGACCACCGGCACCATGGAGTTGGGCAGGATGTGGCGCCACATGATCCGGCCGTTGGGCACGCCCAGCGCGCGCGCCGCCTTGACGTAATCGAGCTGGCGGTTACGCAGGAATTCGGCGCGCACGTAGTCCGACAGGCCCATCCAGCCAAACAGGCTCAGCAGGATGAGCAGCAGCGCGATGCTGGGCGCGAAGATGGCACTGAAGATGATGAGCAGGTACAGCTCGGGCATGGAGCCCCAGATCTCGATGAAGCGCTGGAAGGCCAGGTCCGTCTTGCCGCCAAAGAAGCCCTGCACCGCCCCGGCGACGATGCCCAGCACCACGCCCACCGCCGTGAGCGCGAGACCAAAGAGCACGCTCACGCGAAAGCCGTAGATGAGTTGCGCGAGCAGGTCGCGCCCGCGATCGTCCGTGCCCAGCCAGTTGTCGCGCGAGGGCGCCGAGGGATTGGGCGCCTTGGCGAAGTAGTTCAGCGTGTTCGCGCCATAGGGGTTGATCGTGTACAGCGCCCAGTTGCCGCCCGTGGTGATGCGCTGGCGCACGTAGGGGTCGAGGTAATCGGCAGGCGTGGCGAAGTCACCGCCAAACGTCGTCTCGGGGTAGTCGTGCAGCATCGGAAAGTAGGTCTGCCCTTCGTAACGCACGACGAGCGGGCGGTCGTTGCTCACCAGTTCGGCACCCAGGCTCACGAGCACCAGCGCGCAGAAGACCACCAGGCTCCAGTAGCCCAGCCGGTTGCGCTTGAAGCGCAGCCAGGCGCGCCGCGCGGGCGACAAGCTGGGCGCGGGCGCGCCGTCAGCCATGGCGCTCATCGGCCAGCAGGTTGTGGAAGGGCTCGCAGCTCTTGAACCGGTAGGCGCCGAAGTCGCGCTCGTCCGTGGTCAGGATGCGGCCGTGGCCCAGGTGCTCGGCCAGCAGCACGAGCGAGCCGTCGGCCAGGTCCATCGGCAGGCTGGCGTAGCGCTCCATCAGGTGCGCGAGCCGCTCGGTCTGCGGCGCGTCCCACTGCCAGACGGCGATGCCGCCGGCGGCCACGTCGCGCAACAGGGCTTGCGCGGCGTCGGTGCCTATCCAGCGCGTGAGCAGGTGCGTGGCCTCGGTCAGCACCGGCCAGGTGGTGATCCAGCCTTCATCGTGCGTGTGCAGCGCCCGCGCGGCGCGACCGTGCCAGGCATCGTCGGCATCGGCCAGGGCGTAAAAGAAGCCGGCGTCGGCGATGATCACGCGCGGCCTGCCTCGGAAGGTTTGGCAGGTTTGGGGCCGGCGGCATAAGGCGCCGCCGCCGGCTCGTGCACCGCCGGCGCATGGCCCTGGTGCTTGGCGCCCCAGCCTTCGGCCAGGCGCGCCTTGGTGCTGCCCGCCACGTCGCTGCGGCCGCTGTGGCCCTTGCCGACGAAGGCCGCGAAGTGCGCCAGCCCCCCGCGCCGCGCGCGCACCTGGTCGTAATAGTGCTGCACGCTGGTACGCAGCACCTCGCTCACGCCCAGGCCGGTGGCTTCGGCCAGGTAGTTGAGCTGCTGCTCGGCTTCGCCCTCGAAACGCGCGTTGACCCGCATGGCTGGCTTTCGGAAGAAATGATTGTCATGCATTGTATGACATTGATGATGAATCGCCTCAATTCTGGAGCTCAACCCCAAGAGCGCGTGAACAGCTCGTCGAGCGCATCGGTGATAGCCTGCCCGTGCTCTGCCAGCGAGGCCACCTTCTCGCCCAGCGATGCCGTGTCCATGGACACCATGTCCAGCGGGTGCAAAACCACCTCCACGCCCTGCACACGAAACACGGGATTGAGCCGCGAACCCACGCTGGACATGCCCGGCGGCAACGCGCTGCGGCGCACCAGTGGCACCACGACGCGGCGGCGGTAGTCATCGAACAGCGCAGACTGAACCAACACAACGTAGGCCACATCGGCGCGCTGCCCGCCAAGGTAGGCGTGAACGTCAAACTGCGCCATATGTCGGCCAGCTATGGATCAGAGCGGTGAATACGGGTCGGCAAACGAGCCGCCTTGTGCGTCAAGCACAGCGTTCCACTGGCGGCACACGGCCGTCGCATCGCGCCGCTTCTGCTCGCGCGCACCGCGCTCGCGCGTCACATACTCGGTCAGCATGGTCTCCACGGTGGCCGACAGGTTGCCGCTGAGCGCACGCACCTCGTCGATCAGCTCGGGACTGAGGGACAGATTCACCGCACGTTTGCGGCTCGGATGATCAACAGCGGTTTGCATATGCGCATGTTATGCGCATATCACCGCATGACGCAACAGCCATCGCCTCAGAGAATGCGTCAATCGAACTTCACCCGCGGGTCCACCCACACGTAGCACAGGTCGGAGATCAGCTTGGTCACGAGGCCGATCAGCGTGAACAGGTAGAGCGTGCCCAGCACCACCGGGTAGTCGCGCCGGATCACGCTCTCGTAGCTCAGCAGCCCCAGGCCGTCGAGCGAGAACAGCGTCTCGATCAGCAGCGAGCCGGTGAAGAACGCGCCGATGAAGGCCGACGGGAAACCGGTGACGATGGGAATGAGCGCGTTGCGAAACACGTGGCCGTAGAGCACCTGCCGCTCGGAAAGCCCCTTGGCGCGCGCGGTGAGCACGTATTGCTTGCGGATTTCCTCCAGGAAGGCGTTCTTGGTGAGCATGGCCGTCACCGCGAAGCTGCCCGCCACCATGGCGATCACCGGCAGCGTGATGTGCCAGAGGTAGTCCACGATGCGCGCGCCCCAGCCGAGTTCTTCCCAGTTGCTCGACGTGAGCCCACGCAGCGGAAACCACTGCAGCTGCCCGCCGAACACCACCAGCAGCGCCAGGCCCAGCACGAAGCCCGGAATCGCGTAGCCGACCAGGATGAGCAGCGTGGTGACAAGGTCAAAACGCGAGCCTGCGCGCACCGCCTTGGCCACGCCCAGCGGCACGGCCACCAGATAGCTGATGAAAAACGTCCACAGCCCCAGGCTGATGGAGACCGGCATCTTCTCCTTGATGAGCTGCCATACGTCCTTGTTCTGGAAGAAGCTGCGCCCCAGGTCGAAGCGCGCGAACTTGCCAAGCATCTCGACAAACCGCTCGTGCGCCGGTTTGTCGAAACCATAGAGCTGCTTGATCTGCTGCAGCCGCCGCGCATCCACCCCTTGCGCGCCACGGTACGCCATGCCCGCGCCCTCGGCGCCGCCGTGCCCCGCCATGCCGGCCTTGGCCTCGGCCAGATACTGCTCCACCGGTCCGCCAGGCACGAACTGGATCACCACGAAGGTGAGCAACAGCACCCCGAAGAGCGTCGGCAGCATGAGCAGAATGCGCTTGAGGATGTAGGCGGTCATCGGGCCCGATTATGTAAGCCCGCGGCGCCACGCGGGCGCGGCAGGCACGCGCCGGTTCCGGCGCAGCTCAAGGCAGGCCCAGCGCCAGCCGCGTGGCCTGCTCCACGCCCGCGGCCAGCGACAGCGCAGGGGCCAGCCGCAGCAGGGCTTCCAGCCGCTCGATGTGGTGGCGGTGCGAGGTGGTGATGGCATAAAAGCGCTCGTGCAGCTGCGGGCATTGTCCGACGGTGCAGAGCAGGCCGTTGCGCAGCTCGTCCTGCACCACCACCTCGGGCATCATCGCGAGCCACCCGCTGTCGCGCGCCACGAGCCGCAGCATGGCCATGTCGTCGACCTCGGCGCGCACCTTGGGCCGCACGTCCTCGCTCATGCACAGCGCATCAAACTGTGCGCGCACGGCGTGCCTGGGGCCCGGCAGCGCGATTTCCAGGCCGTCCAGATCCTGCGGAACGCGCAGCTGCCGCCCGCGCCAGCGCTGCGCCGGACCGATGAGCGAAATCGGCTGGCTGCCCAGAAACCGGCAGTGCAGGGGCCGGTGCGCGTCCGCCGCCACGGGCTCGTTGGCCAGCACCAGATCGAGCTGATGCTCGGTCAGGCGCTCGAGCAGGTTTTCCAGCAGACCCGACTCGAGCGTGAGCAGCACCGTGGGGTCGGCAAGCAGCGGCCGGTACAGGTTTTCCTGGTAGTTGCGCGACATGGTGGCCACGCTGCCGATGCGCAGGTGGCTGAGCCCTTCGTTGTGCCCCAGCACCCGCCCGAGCATCTCCTGACCGAGGCCGAAGATGTTCTCCGCGTAGGCCAGCGCCAGATGACCGGTCTCGGTGAGCACCATGCGCCGCCCCTCGCGCGTGAACAGCGGACTGCCCAGGCGGTCTTCGAGCTGGCGGATCTGCGCGGACAGCGAGGACTGCGAGGTGTGCAGCTCCTGCGCGGCGCGCGTCAGATGCCCCAGGCGAGCCACGCGCCAGAAGTAGAAGAGGTGGCGGAAGTTGAGCTGCTCCAGACGCATCGTTCTTTTTAATAGATTAATTTGTTCTTATCAATGTATTTTACAGAACGCATGCTGCGACGCACCATTGCGATCGTTTTCACACTTCGCAATGAATTCATGACCGCCCTCCCTGCCTTCCTGCCCGTCGTTGCAGTCATGTTGCTCGCCGCCTCGGCGCTGATCCTGGCGACCCACAAGGCCCTTCACCGACCCTGGCGCGTGTTCATGCCACTGAGCGTGCTGGCGCTGCTGGCCACTCTGCCGGGGCTGTGGCCCGATCCCGCGACCCAGGCCACGCCGGTCTGGCCCGGATGGCTGGTGCTCACGCCGCTGGCGGGCGCCGTTGCCGTCCTGGTGCAGTTTCTCGGCACGGTGATCGGCAGCTTCTCCTCCCGCTACCTGGAAGGCGAAGCCCGGCAGCGGACCTACGCGGCGGCACTGGCGGGCGTGCTGGCGGCCGTGCAGCTGTTGCTGCTGGCCGACCACTGGCTGGTGCTGATCGCGGCCTGGGCGCTGATCGGCGTGGCGCTGCAGCACCTGCTGTGCTTTTATGCCGAGCGCCCGTTTGCGCGCCTGGCCGTGCACAAGAAGCGCCTGGCCGATCGGGCGGCCGACGTGCTGCTGCTGGCGGCCGCCCTGCTCGCCTGGAGCTCCGTGGGCAGCGGCTCGCTCACCGACCTGATCGACACCGTGAACCAGCACGGCGCGGACACCGCGCTGCAGCTGTGCGCGCTGTGCCTGGCGCTGGCGGTCATCCTGCGCACCGCGCTGCTGCCGGTGCACGGCTGGCTGATCCAGGTGATGGAAGCGCCCACGCCCGTCTCCGCGCTGCTGCACGCCGGGGTGGTCAATCTCGGCGGCTTCATCCTGATCCGCTTCGCCCCGCTGCTCGACCACGCGGCCGCTGCCCGCTGGCTGCTCGTGGCCCTGGGCCTGGCGTCGGCCGTGCTCGCGGGCATGGTGATGCTCACGCGCATCACCATCAAGGTGCGGCTCGCCTGGTCCACCGCCGCGCAGATGGGCTTCATGGTGCTGGAATGCGGCCTGGGCATGTACACGCTGGCGGCCCTGCACCTGATCGGCCACTCGCTGTACAAGGCGCACCATTTTCTTTCGGCCTCGAGCGCCGTGCGCGAGACGCGGCTGCGGATGCTGCACGGCGCGCACGGCATGCACGCGGCGCCGCTGCTGGCCGCGCCCGTGCTGGCGGCCGCCATCCTGATGGCGCTGCAGCTGGCGCACGGCGCCATCGCCTGGCCGTGGTGGTGGACGCTGCTGCTGGCCCTGGCCTGGGCGCCGCTGCTGTGGCTGGCGCGCGGCGTGAGCGCGCGCACCAGCGTCACGCAGATCGCTGCGGGCATGCTGATGGTGGCCGCGCTGGGCCTGGCCGCTCTGCTCGCGCACGCCCTGCCCCTGGGCCTGCACGACGCGCCAAACACCGCCCAGGGCGTGGTGGCGCTGATCGGCATGGCGGCGCTGTACGCCTGCCTGGCGGTGCTGCAATGGCGCCCGCACGCGCTGGGCATCTGGCAGCGCTGGAGCTACGCCGGCTTTTACGTGGACGAGCACTACACCCGGCTTGCACTGCGCCTGTGGCCCGCGCAGTGGACGGTGGCCCCCACCACGGCGGCCCCGAGCCCGGCCGCCATCTGGGCCGTGATGAGCCCGCGGTAAAGACGGAGGAACCACCATGAATACCGACACCGACACCGAACTCGCGCCCACCCCCGTGGACACCGCCGCGGGCACCACGCCATCGCCCGCCACCGACTGGCATGCGGCCGTCGAAGCGGCCTGCGAGCAGGCCTGCCGGGCGATCGCGCCCAGCTGGCCGCTCGATCGCTCGGTGGCCGTCAACCCGCACTGGAAGCGCATCCACATGCCGGTGCGCCGTGTCGCCGCGCGCATGATGGTGCTCGGCCACATTCAGGTGCTCGCGCCCCGCGCGATGCTGCGCCAGGCCTGGCAGGAGGGGCGTATCCAAAGCCGCGATCTGGCGTGCGCGCTGGCGCAGCAGAGCGCCGAGGTCAGCGCCGGATGGACACCCGACACCCTGGTGGCCGCGCTCGACACCAATCTGCGCACGCCGCAGCTGCCCCTGCTGATCGACGTGCTGGACAACGACCCGCAGCGCGGCGCCCGTCTGTCGTGGCGTCAGGCCATCACCTACCAGGTGAGCCAGACCTGCGCTGCCTGGTTCGATACGCAGCAGGCCGAATGGCAGCCCCAGCGCCCGACCAGCCTCTACGCCTTCTGGCGCGAGACGCTGAGCCACGATTACGGCATCGGCACGCTGATGGGCCTGCCCGGCCTGGGCGATGCGCTCAAGGCCCTGCCGCGCACGCGGCAGGAGGCGGAACGCTGGGTGCTCGAACGCGTGCAGCTGCCCCCCGAGGTGTGGGCCGACTACCTCGAAGCGGTGCTGCTCACGGTCAACGGCTGGGCCTCGTGGTGCGCGTATCTGGGCTGGCAGGCCGAACTGCAGGGGCAGCGCGACGAGCACCTGCGCGATCTGCTCGCCATCCGGCTGGCCTGGGGGGCAATCCTGCTCGAAGGCAAGAACGACACGGCGGCGCGCCAGGCGTTCCACGCGCTGCAGCATGCGTGGCACGAAGCCCCCGCGCTGCTGGCGCAAAGCGAACGCGAACTGCTCGTGGATGAACTCTGGCAGTGGGCCTACGAAGCCGGCTACCAGCGCGAGCTCACGACACGCTTGGCCGCTGCCTGCCCGCCCGTGGCCGAACCGGACGTGCAAGTGCAGGCGGCCTTCTGCATCGACGTGCGCAGCGAGCCGCTGCGCCGCTCGATCGAAGCCGTCTGGCCCGCGGTGCAGACGCTGGGCTTTGCCGGCTTCTTCGGTGTGCCGCTGGCCTACACGCCGTTTGGCTCGCACGCGCGTCGTCCGCAGCTGCCGGGCCTGCTCGGACCCGCGCTCGAGGTAGGCGACGAGATCATCCCGGCGCAGGGCGACACGCCCGCTGCCGAACTGCGCGAGGCCGCGCTGCAGGCGCGCGAGCAGAGCCTGGGCGTGGGCGAGCAATGGCAATCGGCGGGCCGCTGGCCCGGCGCCGCCTTCTCCTACGTCGAGGCGGCCGGGGTCACCTACCTCAAGCCACTGTGGCGCTTCCTGAACCCGTCTAGTCGGGCGCGCGCCAACGAAGACCGCGCGGGCCTGCCCATGCGCCTGCGGCCACTGTGCCGCCCGGGCCTGCAACACCTGGCGCCGCAGGCCAAGGTCGAACTCGCCGCCAAGGTGCTGCGTGCCACGGGCCTGGCGCGCCAGCTCGCGCCGCTGGTGCTCTTCGTCGGCCACGGCAGCCAGACCGCGAACAACGCCACCGCCTCCGCGCTGGACTGCGGCGCCTGCAGCGGCCAGACCGGCGAGGCCAACGCGCGCAGTCTGGCCCGCTTGCTCAACGAGCCCGAAGTCCGCGCCGGCCTGGCCGAACAGGGCATCACCGTGCCCGAACAGACCTGGTTCATCGGCGCGCTGCACAACACCGCCACCGACGAAATCGACGCCTTCGATCTGGACCTGATGCCCGACCCGGCGCGCCCGCGCTGGGAGCAGCTGCAAGCCGTCCTGGGGCACGCCTGCGACCAGGCGCGGCGCGAACGCGCGCCCATGCTGGGGCTTACGCCGCGCGGCACGCACACGCAGGTGCTGCGGCAATTCAGGCGCCGCGCCAACGACGGCGCGCAAAACCGCCCCGAATGGGGCCTGGCGGGCAACGCCTCGTTCATCATCGGCCCGCGCTGGCGCAGCCGCGGCATCGTGCTGGGCAGCCGCTGCTTTCTGCACGCCTACGACAGCGCGCAGGACCCGCAGGGTACGCTGCTCGAACAACTGATGACCGCGCCCATGCTGGTCACGCACTGGATCAACTGGCAATACAACGCCAGCACCTGCGACCCCGAACGGCTGGGCACCGGCAACAAGCTGCTGCTGAACGTGGTGGGCGGACACATCGGGGTGTTCGAGGGCAACGGGGGCGATCTGCGCATCGGCCTGCCGCTGCAGTCGCTGCACGACGGCACGCGCTGGGTGCATGAGCCGCTGCGGCTGACCACGGTGATCGACGCCCCCGCCACCGCCATCGAAGGCGTGCTGCAGCGTCAGGCCGTGGTGCGCCGGCTCGTGGACAACGGCTGGATGCACCTGTGGCGCTGGGCGCACGACGGGCGCCTGGTGCGCTACGCGCGCGGGCAGTGGCACGCGCTGCCGTGGAGCCAGGCGGTGTGAATGGGCCTCGGGGGCGCCTCACGCACGGGCGCCAACCATTGCACGCAGCCGGCTCTGCCGCGGACATCGCCCTTGCCGGGACGGTTCGCCGTTCCCTTGTCTGGCGGTCCCCCGCAACGGTGCCGTTCAGTGCCCCGGCTTCACCGGCGTGGAGGACGCTGGCGCCCGTCCCCGGCGCAGCGCCATCACCGCCCCCAGCACCAACGCGCCCACAATCATGCCGACGAGCACGTTGAGCGCGTTGACGGCGAGCACCCGCCACAGGCCGCCCAGCGGGCCGTGCTGAACGGCCGCGCCGACGGCCTCGATGCCGTGGTGCAGGGGCGCGACGCCATGCGCCAGGATGCCGCCGCCGACGAGGAACATGGCCGCCGTGCCCGCCACCGAGAGAAACCGCATCAGCCGGGGCGCGGTTGCCAGCAGCAGGGCGCCCAGGGCCCGCGCTGAGCGGCCCGCCCTGGCGCTGAGCCACAGGCCGAGGTCGTCGAGCTTGACGATGGCGCCCACCAGGCCGTAGACGCCCACCGTCATGATGATGGCGATGCCGACCAGCACGGCCACCTGCTGCGCCCACGGCGCACTGGCGACGGTGCCCAGCGCGATGACGATGATCTCGGCCGAAAGAATGAAGTCGGTGCGCACCGCGCCGCGTATCCGGCTCTTCTCCAGCGCCGCCAGATCCGCCGCCAGATCGACCACCGGCGGCGGCGCCGCGCCCGGGTCGGCCGGCGCGGGATCGTGCAGGAAGCGGTGCGTGAGTTTTTCCACGCCCTCGAAGCACAGAAACGCGCCGCCCAGCATCAGCAGCGGCGCGATGAGCCAGGGCACGAAGGCGCTGACCGCCAGCGCGGCCGGCACGAGGATGGCCTTGTTCACGGACGAGCCTTTGGCCACCGCCCAGACCACGGGGATCTCGCGCTCGGCGCGCACGCCGCTGACCTGCTGGGCGTTGAGCGCCAGGTCGTCACCGAGCACGCCGGCGGTCTTCTGCGTCGCCACCTTGGTCATGGTGGTCACGTCATCGGCCACGACGGCGCCTTTCTTCGCCGCCACCTTGGTCATCAGGGCGATGTCGTCGAGCAGCGTGGCAATGTCGTCGAGCAGGGTCAGAAGGCTGGCACCGGCCATGGAAACATCTCCGAAAAACGGGTTGAAGGGCCCTACGGCTGGCGGGCCCACCAGGTGTCCACCACCCACATCTCGCCCGGCGAGTACGGCGGCACCACGTCGGGACGCGCCAGGCGCCAGGCGTCGTACACCATGCGATGCGTGCTCGCATACCACTGCGGGATCAGGTAGTGCTCGGCCGCGATGATGCGGTCCAGCGCGTGGCAGGCGGGCAGCATCTGAGCCAGCGTTCTGGCCGAGACCATGGCGCGGATGACGGCATCGACGGCCGGGTTCTTCACCCCGGCGAAGTTGCCCGAATCTTCCTGGTCGGCCGCCTGGCTGCCAAAGAGGTCGGCGAACTCCTGCCCCGGATTGTTCGTACCCTGGAAGGCGAGCGTGGTGATGTCGAAGTCGAACTTCTGCAGCCGCTGCTGGTACAGCGCGAAATCGACCGAGCGGTAGTTGAGCGTGATGCCCAGCCGGGCCAGGTTGCGCTGCCACGAGAAGATGGTGCGCATGCCGCCTTCGCTGCTGTCCATGTACTCAAGCACGAAGGGCTCGCCCTGCGCGTTCCTGAGCACACCGTCCTTCACCTCCCAGCCCGCTTCCTTCAGGAGCTGTTGGGCCAGGCGCAGGTGCTCGCGCAGCGCCATCGCATCGGGCGTGACGGGCGGCTGCACCATGGGGCCGAAGGTGGCCTCGGGCAGCTGCGCGCGCCACGGATCGAGCAGCGCCAGCTCGGCGGGCGTGGGCTCGCCCTGCGTCTGGCAGCGCGTGTTGCCGAAGAGGCCCTGCACGCGCTGGTACGCCCCGTAGAACAGGTGGCTGTTCATCCATTCGTAGTCGAACGCCAGGCCGAGCGCGCGGCGCACGCGCAGGTCCTGGAGCAGCGGGCGGCGGGTATTGAGCACGTAGCTCTGAAAGCCCGCGGGCAGCTTGTTCCTGAACTCGGTCTTGACCAGCTCCCCGGTCGCGAAGCGCTTGCCATTGACGCGCCGCGCCCAGTCGCCGGCGCTGAAAAACCGCATCAGGTCGAATTCGCCCGCCTTCAGCGCCTCCAGGCGCGCGGTGTTGTCCTTGTAGATCTTGACCAGGATGCGGTCGAAGTTGGCCGTGCCCTTGCGCACCGGCAAGTCGCGCGCCCAATACTGGGGGTCGCGCACGTAGGTGATGTCCTTGCCGAAATTCACCGGGCCTATCCTGTACGGCCCGCTGCCGATGGGCGTGTCCGTCACCACCTGGTCGAAGGTCTTGCCCGCGCCCCAGGCGCGGCTGAACACGGGCAGGCCGCCGACGGTGAGCGGCAGCTCGCGATTGGGCGCCTTGAAGCGAAAACGCACCGTGCGTTCGTCCAGCACGTCGCAGCCGGCCACCTCGTAGAGCATGGTCTTGTAGCCGGGCGAGACGTAGGGGCCCACCAGCGTGTCGTAGCTGTACTTCACGTCCTGCGCCGTGACGGGCGAGCCATCGTGAAAGCGCGCCTCGGGCCGCAGGCGGAAGGTGGCGGAGAGGCCGTCGGCCGCCACGCTCACGTCCTCGGCCAGCAGCCCGTAGCCGGTGGCGGTCTCGTCCAGCGAGCCGGTGAGCAGCGTGTCGAACATCAGCTGCGACAGGTAGGCCGGGGCGCTGCCGCGGATGGTGAAGGGGTTGTATTTGTCGAAGGTGGAAGCGCGCGAATTGCTCACCAGGCGCAACTCGCCGCCCTTGGGCGCGTCCGGATTCACATAGGGAAAGTGCGTGAAATCGGCCGGCTCCTTCACGTCGCCCCAGAGCGCGTAGGCATAGTCGGCGCGCACGGGCAGCACCGCCGCCAGACAGGCGCCGAGCAGGAAGAGTCGCAAACCTCGCATGCGACAATTCTGCACTGAACCACCGCACCATCAGGAGAACAACAATGGGTTTTCTCGCAGGCAAGAAGCTGCTCATCACGGGCGTGCTGTCCAACCGCTCCATCGCCTACGGCATCGCGCGCGCCTGCCACCAGCAAGGCGCGCAGCTGGCCTTCAGCTACGTGGGCGAGCGCTTCAAGGAGCGCATCACCGAGTTCGCGGCCGAATTCGGCTCCACGCTGGTGCTCGACTGCGACGTGGGTGACGATGCGCAGATCGAGCGGCTCTTCGCCGATCTGCACGCCGCCTGGGGCACGTTCGACGGCTTCGTGCACAGCATCGGCTTTGCGCCGCGCGAGGCGATCGCGGGCAACTTCTTCGATGGCCTGTCGCGCGAGAACTACCGCATCGCGCACGACATCAGCGCCTACAGCTTCGCGGCGCTGGCCAAGGCGGCGCTGCCCTACCTGAACGACCAGTCGGCGCTGCTCACGCTCACCTACCTGGGCTCGCTGCGCAGCATTCCCAACTACAACACCATGGGCCTGGCCAAGGCCTCGCTCGAAGCCAGCGTGCGGTATCTTGCCGAAGCGATGGGCCGCACCGAGGACGGCCGGGCGATCCGCGTCAACGGCATTTCGGCCGGGCCGATCAAGACGCTGGCGGCCAGCGGCATCAAGGATTTCGGCAAGCTGCTCTCGCGCGTGGCCGACGCCGCGCCGCTGCGCCGCAATGTGACGATCGACGACGTGGGCAATGTCGCCGCCTTCCTGCTGAGCAACCTGGCGAGCGGCGTGACGGCCGAGATCACTTACGTGGACGCGGGCTTCAGCCAGACGGCGGGGCTGTCGGCCGACCAGGTCTGAGCGAGATGCAGCCGGGGGAGGTGTCGCGCAGGCGCTGCCAGAGCGCGCTCAGTGCGCGTGGTGCGCCATGCTGCTCACGAGCAGCACCGCGACGATGCCCCCCAGCAGCCAGACGATCTGCACCAGCGTCTGTCCCACCGACTGGTGCCGTTGCAACTGCGGAATGAGGTCGGCCAGCGCAACGTAGATGAAGCTGCTGGCGGCCACCACGAGAAAGTACGGCAGCGCCATCTCCCAGCGGCCAATGACGTAATAGCCCACCACGCCACCGAGCGCGGTGAACGCCCCCGCAAGCGAGACCTTGAGCAGCGCCGCGCGGCGCTTGCCCTGGCGCAGCACCACCAGATCACCCACATGGTGAGGGACCTCGTGCGCCAGCACCGAAAGCGCGGCAACCAGCCCCAGGCGCAGATCGGCGACAAAGGCCGAGGCGATCATCACGCCATCGCCGAAACTATGCAGGCTGTCGCCGGTGAGCAGCGTCCAGCCGCCCGCGCGATGGTGGTGCGCATGCCCGTGGTCGTCGTGCGGCGCGTCCTCCTCGGTGTGCGGCGGGTCGCCGTGCTCGTGCCCATGGTGCCAGAGCTCGGCCTTCTCCAGGATGAAGAAGAACACCAGCCCGAGCAGCAGCATGGCAAACAGCGGCTGAGGCGCGTGCTCCTCGAACGCCTCCGGCAGCAATTGCATGAACGCCGTGGAAAGCAAGGCCCCCGCCGCCAGGCTCAACAAATGCTGCGGCCCGACACGCCAACGCCGCCCCATGCCCAGGCGCAGCAACGCAGCCGCAAGCCACACGCTGCCGATGCCAGCCGCCAGCGTGGCGACCACGATAACTACCAAATTCATTGCTGTCCGCGCTTGCCCATCAAGGGCAAGCGGTCGATTTTATGGGTATTCAGCCCAACCCGTGCTGACTGAACCACGCAAGTGCGCGCTTCCAGCCGTCTTCGGCCGCGTCCTTGCGGTAGCTCGCCCGGTAGTCGGCGTGGAAGGCGTGCGGCGCATCGGGATAGATGACGAACTGCGCCTCGTTGGCGGGCGCGGGCGCCTGCGCCAGCAACGCCTTCATCTGTTCGATCGTCGCCACGGGAATACTCTCGTCCTTGCCGCCGTACAGGCCAAGCACCGGCGCTTTCACCTGCGCCGCCAGCGCCAGCGGCTGGCGCGGCTGCAGCGGATTGTCCTGCCCCGCCAGGCGTCCGTACCATGCCACCGCGGCCTTCACGGGCGCATGCGCCGCGTACAGCCAGGTGATGCGTCCGCCCCAGCAAAAGCCGGTGATGCCGACCTTCTTCGCATCTCCCCCGTGCGCGCCCGCCCAGGCCACGGTGGCGTCCAGGTCCTGCATCACCTGCGCATCCGGCACCTTGGAGACGACCTCGCTCATGAGCTTGGCCATCTCGCCGTAGGACATCGGATCCCCCTGGCGCTCGAACAGATCGGGCGCGATCGCCAGGTAGCCCACATGCGCCAGGCGCCGGCACACGTCAGCGATGTATTCATGCACGCCGAAGATTTCCGAGATCACGAGGATCACCGGCAGGCCGCTCTTGCCTTGGGGCGCCGCGCGGTAGGCATGCACCTGAAAGCCGCCCGAAGGGAAGTTGACCTCGCCCGCGTCCAGACCGTCGGCGCTGGTCTCGATCGCGGTTTGCGCCATCAGCGGCGCGGCCGCCGCGGCGTACCCCGCACCCAGCATCAAGCCCAGCGCCCTGCGACGGCTCGCGCTGCCCGTACCGGGCAAGAGCGCCGCCGCGTCGTTGCGCAAATCATCCTGCAGCATTGCAATCTCCTCGAAAAATGGACTCAGGCCGGGCGCCTGTTACGCCGTTCGAAATCATCGAAGTGGATCGGCGTGGAGAAACGCTCCCGACGACCCGACACCAGCACGCGCCGCGGGGGGCAGCGCGTTTCCCGCTTTCACCAAGCGGGTCATTATCCGACGCCCCACCAGCGCAGCAGCGCCGCCACTACCGCACCCAGCACCACGACGGGCAGAAACGGCACCCGCCACCACAAGGCCAGCGCGGCCACCACGGCGGCGCCAAGGCGCGCGTCGAACTGCAGCGCGGCGCCGCTGGCCACGGTGTTCATGACCGTGAGCGATGCGAGCAGCGCCACGGTGAGCGCGCCCGCGACACGGTGCATGCGCGGGTGCTGCAGCCAGCGCGCGGGCACCGCGTAGCCTGCGAGCTTGGTGGCAAACGCCACGGCGCTCGCGAGCACGACGGCCTGCCAAAGTGTCACCTGGCGCGCCCCCACCAGCCCCAGGCCGCGCCGACCGCGGCCGCAAGCAGGATGGGAAGGCCGGGCGCCACCCAGGGGATGGCGAGCGCCGTCACGCCCCCGGCCGCCAGCGCCAGTGCGACGGGTTCGCGCCCCCGCAGGCGCGGCCAGAGCAGGCCGAGAAACGCCGCCACCGCGGCGCCATCCAGGCCCCAGCGGCGCGCGTCGCCCAGCGCGTCACCCAGCACCGCGCCTGCCAGCGTAAAACCGTTCCAGAGCACGAACACGCCCACGCCCGCCGTCCAGAAGCCGCGCTGCTGCTCGGCGCTGTCCTCCTGGCTCAGCGTGGTCGCGGCCGATTCGTCGATCGTGAGCTGCGCCATCAGCCACGTGCGCGCGCCACGCGGCATGAGCAGGTGGTTCATCTGCACGCCATAGACGGCGTTGCGCACACCCAGCAGCGACGCAGCGCCCACCGCCGCACCCAGGCTGCCGCCACCGGCGACCACGCCGATGAAGGCGAACTGCGAGCCGCCGGTGAACATCAGGAGGCTGAGCGCCATCGCCTGCGCCACCGTGAGCCCGGCGGCGACGGCAAGCGCACCGAATGAAATGCCGTAGAGCCCGGTCGCGAGCGCGACCGACAGGCCCATGCGCACGGCGGGCGTGAGCGCGATGCGCCCGCCCCGCAACGACCCGCCCGCGCGGCTCAAGTGCGTGCGCCGCCGCCGGGCATCACCCCGGAGCAGCGGCTACCGACACCATCGCGAGCTGCGAAGTTCACGGCCTGATGATCAGGTCGTTGTGCACCGAGCTCACACCCTTGACGCTGCGCGCGATTTCGGTCGCAACGTTTTTCTCCTGCTGCGACTTGGCGAAGCCCGAGAGCTGCACCACGCCGCCGTCGATGGTCTTGACGTTGATGTTCAGGGCCGAAGTGCGCTTGTCCTCGGCCAGCTTGGCCTTGACCTGCGCGGTGACGGCACTGCCGTCGATGTAGTTCCCCACGGATTCCTGCTTGCGCGCCACCGAGCAGCCTGACGCCAGGGCCAGTGCAGCAGCAGAAAAAACAGCGATTGACAGGGCACGTACGAATTGCATGATCCATCTCCTCCATGGTTGAACAGACTTGCCGGCGCTGCACGACATCCGTGGCGCCAGCCTCTGGATTCTGCACTCAAGCGGCTCACCCATCATTGCCCAAGGGCATGCACCCGGGTGTCAGTGCGCCTCTTCCCAGTTGGCGCCCACACCCACCTCGGCAATGAGCGGCACGGCGAGATCCGCCACGCCCGCCATCAGGCGCGGCACTTCGGCGCGCACCCAGTCGGCATCGCGCTCGGGCAGTTCGAACACGAGTTCGTCGTGCACCTGCAGCACCATGAGGATGTCGGGCTTCTCCGCATCAAGCCGCGCCTGCACCGCCACCATCGCCTTCTTGATGAGGTCCGCCGCCGTGCCCTGCATGGGCGCGTTGATCGCGGCGCGCTCGGCGGCCTTCTTGCGCGGGCCGCTGCCGCCGTTGATCTCGGGCAGGTACAGGCGCCGGCCAAACACCGTTTCCACGTAGCCCTGGTGGTGCGCAAGCTGCACCGTTTCGTCCATGTAGCGGCGCACGCCGGGGTAACGCTCGAAGTAGCGGTCGATGTAGTTCTTCGCGGCCTGCACCTCGATGCCCAAATTCCTCGCCAGGCCGAAGCTGCTCATGCCGTAGATCAGGCCGAAGTTGATGACCTTGGCGTAGCGGCGCTGCTCGCTCGTCACGGCCTCGGGCGCCACGCCGAAGACCTCGGCGGCCGTGGCGCGGTGCACGTCCATGCCGTCGTGAAAGGCCTTGAGCAGGGCCGCGTCGCCGCTGATGTGCGCCATGATGCGCAGCTCGATCTGGCTGTAGTCGCAACTGGCGATCACACGCCCCGGCGGCGCGATGAAGGCCTCGCGGATGCGACGGCCCTCGGGCGTGCGCACGGGGATGTTCTGCAGGTTGGGGTCGTTGCTCGCCAGCCGCCCCGTCACCGCCACCGCCTGCGCAAAGTGCGTGTGCACGCGCCCCGTGCGCGGGCTGATGAGCGTGGCGAGCTTGTCGGTGTAGGTGCTCTTGAGCTTGGAGAGGCTGCGGTGCTCCAGCAGTTTCGCGGGCAGCGGGTAGTCCTCGGCGAGTTTTTCCAGCACCTCCTCGTCCGTGGAGCGCGCGCCGGTGGCGGTCTTCTTCACCACCGGCATGCCGAGCTTGTCGAAGAAGATTTCGCCGAGCTGCTTGGGGCTGCCGAGGTTGAACGGCTGGCCCGCGAGCTCGTAGGCCTCCTGCTCCAGCGCGGCGATGCGCAGGCCCAGTTCGTGGCTCTGGCGCGCGAGCTGATGGGCGTCGATCAGCACGCCGTTGCGCTCCATGCGAAAGAGGGTTTCGCTGCTCGCGATCTCCAGCGCGTAGATGGCGCGCAGCTTGTCGTCCTTTTCTATCCGGGGCCAGAGCACACGGTGCACATCCAGCGTCTGGTCCGAGTCCTCGCACGAGTACGCGGCGGCCTTGTCCACCGGCACCTGCGCAAACGGAATCTGCCTGGCGCCCTTGCCGCACAGGTCTTCGTAGCTGATGCCGCTGCGCCCGGTGTGGCGCAGCGCCAGGCTGGTGAGGTTGTGCGGCTGGGTCACTTCCAGCACGTAGCTCTGCAGCATGGTGTCGTGCGCATAGCCACGCACGGTGATGCCGTGGTTGGCCATCACGTGGCGGTCGTACTTGATGTGCTGGCCCAGCTTCTTGCGCTGCGGATCTTCGAACCAGGGTTTGAGGCGCTGCAGCACCTCGGTCAGCGGCAGTTGCGCGGGCACGTCCATGCCTTCGTGCGCCAGCGGCACGTAGGCGGCGGCGCCCGGCTGCACGCTGAAACTGATGCCCACAAGGCGCGCCTGCTGTTCGTCGATCGAGGTGGTTTCGGTGTCGAAGGCGACGAGCGGCGCAGCCATGAGCCGGGCGATCCAGGCATCCAGTTCTTCCCAGGTCAGCACCACGTCGTAGTCCACCTCCCGGTGCTGCGCCTGCACGGCCGCGTGGCTCGCCTGTTCGTCGATGAACAGCTCGCCGCTGGCGGGTGCGGGCGCTTCGGACGCCAGCTGGTGCATCAGGCTCCTGAAGCCGAATTTTGAATAAAAATGCCGCAAATCGCTTGTCTGCTCAGCGCCAACAGCTATGGAATCGAAAGCGGGCAGGCTGGGCACCTCGTTCTTCAGATCGCAGTCGGTGCGCATGGTGACGAGGCGCCGCCCCGTGGGCAGCCAGGCCAGCGCCGCGCGCAGGTTCTCGCCGGCCGCGCCCTGGACCTCGCCCGCGTGCGCCACCAGCGCGTCCAGCGACCCGTACTGCAGCAGCCACTTGGCGGCGGTCTTGGGGCCGACCTTGGCGACGCCCGGCACGTTGTCCACGGCATCGCCCACCAGCGTCTGGAAGTCGATCATGAGCTCGGGCGGCACGCCGAACTCCGCCGTCACGCCCGCCACGTCGCGGCGCTTGCCGTTCATGGTGTCGATGATGGTCACCTGCTCATTGACGAGCTGGCTCAGGTCCTTGTCGCCGCTGGAGACGATGACCCGCAGGCCCTGCGCCGCCGCCTGCGTGGCGAGCGTCGCGATCACGTCGTCGGCCTCCACGCCCGGCACCGAGAGCACCGGCCAGCCCAGCAGGTGCACGACCTCGTGGATGGGCTCGATCTGCGCGCGCAGGTCGTCCGGCATGGGCGAGCGGTTGGCCTTGTACTCGGGGTAGATCGCATCGCGAAAGGTCGGGCCGTGCGCGTCGAACACGCAGGCCGCGTAGGTGGCCGCATGCTCTTTCTTGAGCGCATGCAGCATGTTGATCATGCCGCGGATCGCGCCCGTGGGCGGGCTTGCCGGGTCGCCCGGCACGGCGCGCAGGTCGGGCATGGCGTGGTAGGCGCGGTACAGGTAACTGGAGCCATCGACCAGCAGCAGCAGCGGGGTGTCACTCATGCGGCGATTGTGCACAGGTGCGGCCCGCTACCATGGATGCCTGCCGCAGGACTGCCCACCGCATGAAAACCCTCAAACGCACCCTTCTCACCGTGCTGGTGCTGCTGATCTCCGCGGGCACGGCCGGCTGGTTCAGCCTCGACAAGGAAACACGCGGCCTGCTCGCCACCTTCCCCACGAACCGCAACCTGCTGTTCTGGAACCAGACGCAGCGCGACGCCGCCTTTCGCGCGATGGACCGCATCGCGCTGCTGGCCAAGTGGCACACGGCACAGCCCGCCGCCACGCCGCGGACGCTGCCGCAGGGCGCGCCGCTTGACCTCGGCATCGACCTGGACGCCTACCTGCGAAGCCAGCACAGCGCCGCCGTGCTCGTCATGCACAAGGGCATGCTGCGCGTGGAACGCTATGGCCTGGGCCTTGACGCGAGCGGCCGCTGGACGGGCTTCTCGGTAGCCAAATCGTTCACCTCGACGCTCGTGGGCGCCGCGATCAAGGATGGCTACATCCACAGCATGGACGACAAGGTGAGCCGCTACCTGCCGGACATGCGCGGCTCAGCCTACGACGACGTGAGCATCCGCCAGTTGCTCACAATGACCTCGGGCGTCGCGTGGAACGAAAACTACGACGACCCGCAGTCCGACGTGGCACGCTTCAACAACCACGTGCCCGAGCCCGGCGTCGACGCGCTCGTGAGCTACATGCGCAAGCTCCCGCGCGCGGCGCCGCCCGGAGTGCGCTGGCACTACAGCACGGGCGAGACCAATCTCGTCGGCGTGATGCTCATGGCCGCGATCAAGAAGCCGCTTGCACAGTACCTGCAGGAGAAGATCTGGCAGCCCGCGGGCATGCAGCAGCAGGCGACCTGGCTGCTCTCGAAAACCGGCAAGGAGATCAGCGGCTGCTGCCTGCAGGCCGCGCCGCGCGACTTCGCGCGCATGGGCCAGTTCATCCTGGAAGGCGCGATGGTCGACGGCCAGAGCATCGTGCCCGACGACTGGCTGCAGCAGGCCACGCACAAGCAGGCCGATATCGGCAACCCCGGGCACGGCTATGGCTACCAGTGGTGGACGTACGACGACGGCAGCTTTGCCGCGCGCGGCATCTTCGGCCAGGGCATCTACATCGACCCGGCGCGCCAGCTCGTCATCGTGACGCTCTCCGACTGGGCCAAGGCAGGCTCGGCCAACAACCCGCAGTACGAGGAACGCGAGGCGTTCTACCGGACGGTGCGCAAGGCGGTGGACCACGAAGCGGCGCAGCGCTGACCCCCGTACCCACGGGCGCGCGCCGCCTACAATCAGACAACCATGCGCGCTCTTCTCGCCTTCGCACTTGCTGCCTGCGCCACTCCTTGGGCACTGGCACAAAATCCCACACTCGCCGCTGGCGACCCGCCACCGCCCACACAAATCAACACCGAGGCGGGTCAGCGCACGCAGCGCATCGTCGTGGAAGATGCGGGCAGCCGCGTCGACGAGCTGCGCGTGGGCGGACAGACGAAGTCCATCACGGTGCAACCCAAGGTGGGCAGCACCCTGCCCTCCTACGAGGTGCGCCCGAGCGACGGCGCGCGCCTTTGGAACCTCGGCCGCTTCTGAGCGACCGCTCCGCGCAACGCCCGCCCCCCCCCACGCGCAACGCGGCGAGCCACGTCCCCATGGCCGTATTCACTACTGTCTGCGAGGCCGAAGCCGACGCCTTGCTGCAACGTCTGCGCCTGGGCACGCTCGTCGAGTTGCGCGGCATCGAGGGCGGCATCGAGAACACCAACTACTTCCTCACGAGCAGCGCGGGGGCGTACGTGCTCACCCTGTTCGAGCGTCTCACCGCCGAGCAGCTGCCGTTCTACCTGTACCTGATGAAGCACCTCGCGCACGCGGGCATCCCCGTGCCTGACCCGCAGGGCGACGAGAACGGCGACATCCTCTACACCGTGGCAGGCAAGCCCGCGACGCTCGCGACGCGACTGCAGGGCCGCAGCGCGCTCGCGCCCACCGTCGCGCACTGCGCGGCACTGGGCGGCATGCTCGCGCGCATGCACCTGGCGGGCGCGGACTACGAGCGCCAGCAGCCCAATCTGCGCGGCCTCGCGTGGTGGAACGCCACCGCGCCGCTGGTGCTGCCACACCTGAACGCGGCGCAGGCCGCGCTGCTGCAGTCCGAGCTCGCCTACCAGAACCACATCGGCGCCAGCAGCGCCTACGCGGCGCTGCCGCGCGGGCCGGTGCATGCCGACCTGTTCCGCGACAACGTGCTGTTCGAGGGCGCGCGGCTCAGCGGTATCTTCGACTTCTACTTTGCCGGGGTTGATACTTGGCTGTTCGACCTGGCCGTGGCGCTCAACGACTGGTGCGTCGACCTGCCCACGGGCCGCCACGACGCGGCGCGCTTTCACGCACTGCTCGGCGCCTACCAGGACGTGCGCCCGCTCACCGTGCACGAACGGCCCATGCTCGCCGCCATGCTGCGCGCGGGGGCGCTGCGCTTCTGGATTTCGCGCCTGTGGGACTACTACCTGCCGCGCGACGCCCAGTTGCTCACACCGCACGACCCGACGCATTTCGAGCGCGTGCTGCGCGAGCGCGCGGCGCACCCGGTACGCCTGGACGGCGCATGACGGCCCCGATACCCGTCGCGCACTGGCGCAGATAGGCGCTGAACTTTCGCGGGGTCTGAAGTGCGAATACTAGGGAAAACCCTGATACCCTGCTAAAATACGGGCATCGGCCAAAAGCCAAACCCCGGGGCCCGGCCAATCAACCGACGCCCCGCACCCTAGCGTCATGCTGATCCCGTTCATCCAACGCCTGTTGTCCCCCGCTGCCCAGGCATCCACCCGGCGCAACGCCAGCGTGCCGGCCCAGCTCATGGAGTGCGCCGACGCCAGCGCCGGTCAGGACCCGCGCCACGCCGCCGAACTGCGCCGCGCCGCCATCGCCTACCTGGGCGTCGTGCACTGAAAACTCCTGAATAGATAGCTGCCAGCGCCCTCCAGAAAAGCGCTGGAGGCCGGTTTCTCCATGGGTTCTGGAAACCGCTTGCGCGCACGCTCTGCCCCCAGGCACGCGTGTCGGTAGCGCGGGCCTGGTCTGCCCACCCCCCCCAGAACTGGGGAATTGCCTGTTTCCTTTCCCGCCCGAATACTGGGCGCCGGCCCGCTTGGGGTCGTTCAGCGTGCAGGAGAGGAAAACGTTCGATGGAGAAGGCAAAGTCGCAAACCGCATGGGCCGGGTCCCGGGTGAAGTCTGTTCTGTTCCTGTCCTCGGTCATGGCCTTGCTGCTGACCGCTTGCGGCGGTGGCGGTAATGGAGATGAAGGGGGTGGCGCGACAGTGCATCCCAATTTCGTCGGGACGCACAGCACGCTGACCTACCAGAAGCTGGCTTCCGACGGCTGCGACGGCGCGGCCTGCACCTACACCGACGGGCAGCCGGTTCCGGTCACCATCGGCGCGGACAGCAGCTTCGCCGTCGGCGGCAAGACGCTGACCGATCCCTACACCAAGAACGGCAACCTGGCCGAAATCGTCTGGCGCGATGGCAACCTCGAATACGCGCTGTCGCTCAACACCACGGGCGTGTTCAATGAAATCAACCTCGTTCGCGTCAGCGACAACAAATGGCTGGGCCAGATTCGGGAGCCCGCCGCAGCAGGGCCGGACGTGAACGCCCTGCTGGCCGCGGCTGCCGGCAGCTACAACCAGACCCTGCCCAATTCGACAGGCATCAGTTGGCACCAGATGACCCTGGGGGCGGACGGTGCGCTCAGCTTCATTGCGGCCGGCACCGGCCCCGACATCGCCTCCGGCGACGTGGAGTCGACCGCCGCCGGCGAAGACGCGGAACACAACACGGTCATCACCATCACCTCCAAAACCGACCTCAACGGCGACGGCACGACCGGCACCAACGACCAGGTCAAGCTGGTCCTGGACAGCGATGGCAAGGTCAAGGAGGTGCATTACCTCGAGGTCCACCCGACCGCCGGCAAACCCGACAACCAGCGCTGGTCCGCCGTCACGCTGGTACCTTGACGGGGCCAGCCCAGCCCCGCTGCCGCTAGCGGCAGGGGCATGCGAGGGGCGCGGTTACATTTCCGGTTGAAAGCAATCGGGAATGTTTTTGAAGCCGTTTCCCCTCACGCCCGGCGGAAAACTGTCGTGGGCCGCGATGGTCATGCTCCTGTCGGCGCTGGCCGTGGTCTGGCTGACGGTGCGCCTGCCCTGGCTGGGCCTGACGCTGGAAATCGGCGACGACCGGGCCGTCCATATCACGCAAGCGCAGCGCACGCCCGCGCTGCTCACGCCGGCGCGGCTGCTGGCCCTGCAAAAACCCGGGGGCGACGGCTCGCGCGTCGAGTTGCAGGCCGCGGACCTGGTGGAAGAGCCCGACACCCTCGACAGCTACGCCGCCATCGACGACTTCCTGCAACGCCAGCAGCAACTGCGCGCCGTGCTGGACGGCGCGTCCGTGCAAATCTCCGTCGTCACACCGGTCCAGGCGCATGCAACCCTGACCCTCACGCCCGCGCCGCGCCGGCCCCTGTCCAGCCTGCCCGCATCGTTCTGGGTGCAGCTGCTGACGGGCGCCGGCGGTTTCCTCATCGGCGTCTGGGTCTGGGCGCTGCGCGGCGACGACCTGGGCGCGCGCTGCTTCGCGCTCACGGGCGCAGGCCTCATGCTATCGGCCTTCAGCGCCGCCATTTACTCGACCCGCGAACTTGCCGTTCCGGCCGGCCTGTTCCGCGTGCTGGGCATGCTCAACCACCTGGGCGCAGCCGTTTTCGGCATGGCGCTGGTCGCACTGTTCCTCGTGTTTCCGAGGCAACTCGTCAAACCGCAATGGCTGAAACTGCTGCCCGCCATTTTTCTGCCCTGGTTCGTGCTGGACTGTCTGGGCCTGTGCCCCACGCCGACCATGGGCATGTATCTGCCCGCCCTGCTGCAGACCGGGCTGACGCTGCTGTGCATCGCCCTGCAATGGTGGCTGAGCCGCGGGCAGCCGCTCGAGCGCGCCGCCCTGCGCTGGCTCGGCCTGGCCGCCATGCTGACGGCCGCCCTGTTCACGGCCCTGCAAGCCTTGCCCGCCCTGCTGGGGCGCGAGACCGCCATTTCCCAAGGCCACGCCTTCGGCCTGTTTCTCATCCTCTACGCGGGCCTGGCCCTGGGGCTGCGCCGCTACCGCCTGTTCGACCTTGACCGCTGGGCCTTCCGCCTGCTGCTCTGGGCGGGCGGTGCGGCCCTGCTGGCGGCGATGGACGTGGCGCTGGTCGCCCTGCTGCACCTCGACCAGGGGCTGTCGCTGACCCTGGCCATCCTGATTTGCGGTTTTCTCTGGCTGCCCCTGCGCGGCTGGCTGTGGCGCAAGCTCATCGAGCGGCGGCGCCTGCTGCCCCACGACCTGTTCCAGCGCGTGCTGCAGGTCGCGCTGGCACCCGACGTCGAAAGCCAGCGCCAGCGCTGGCGCGATTTGCTGCACGCCATGTTCCTGCCGCTGCGCATCGAGCCGGCGGACCATGGCGGCTGCCATGCGGCGCTGGCCGACAACGGCTTGCAGCTTCGGCTGCCCGCCAGCGATCGCCTGCCCGCCCTGGCTCTGGTCCACGCCCACCACGGCCGCCGCCTGTTTTCGCCCCAGGACGCCGCGCTGGCCAATGAAGCCCTGGTCATGCTGCGCCACGCCAGCGACAGCCGCGACGCCTACAACCAGGGTGCACGCGAGGAGCGCGCGCGCATCGCCCGCGACCTGCACGACGACATCGGCTCGCGGCTGCTGACCGGTCTGCACCAGCCGGAACTGGCCGCCGCGCGGCGCTCGATCCAGCAGGCCATCGCCGAAATGCGGACCGTCATCAACGGCCTGACCGGCGCGCAGATGCGGCTCGACGAGATGCTGGCCGAATTGCGCCACGAAACGGCGCAGCGGCTGGCCGCCGCCGGCATCGCGCTGGACTGGCCGATGCCGGAACCGGAAGCCGGGTTTGAAAACGTGATGCTGGACTATCGCCACTACCGCTGCTACCTGCCGGTGCTGCGCGAACTGGTCAGCAACGTCATTCGCCACGCGCAGGCCAGGACGGTGGCGGTGCGCATCGCCTTGGAGGGCGGCGTGCTGGCGACGACGGTCGGCGACGACGGAGTGGGCATGGCCGCGGCCGGCGCGGACCAGGGCCGCAGCCGCCACGGCCTGGCCAATCTGCAAGACCGCGTGGCCGGCTTGAACGGCAGCGCCACCATCGAACCACCCGGGGACGGTGGAACCCACGTACGCTTCACGCTACCGCTATGAATGCCCCCGAGCCATCCCCGAACGCAACGGCGCTGCCCACATTGGTCGTCGAAGATCTGCCGGTCGTGCGCGACTGGCTGGCCGCTTTGCTGGCGCGCGTGTTTCCGGGCTCGGCGATCGAAACCGCCGCCACCCTGCGCGAGGCGCGCCAACTGCTGAACGAAGGCGTGAACGGGCGCGCGCGCTGGCGGCTGGCGCTGGTCGATCTGGGCCTGCCCGACGGCTCGGGCATCGGCCTGATCGAGCTGATGCGGCGGCAGGCGCCCGAGACGCCGGTGATCGTCACCACCGTGCACGACGACGATGACCACCTGTTCAGCGCCCTGGCCGCCGGCGCTCAGGGCTATCTGCTCAAGGAGCAGGACGACGAGCAGCTGGCGTGGCAACTGCGCCAGATCGAGCGTGGTCAGCCGCCGCTGTCGCCGCGCGTGGCGCGGCGCATGATGGCGCACTTCCAGCCGCACGCCGCGAGCGGCGCGCCGGCGCCCGCCACCCTGAGCCCGCGCGAAACCGAGGTGCTGAGCTGCATCGGCCGGGGCCTGAGCGCTGCCGAAACCGGCCAGCGCCTGGGCATCACCGAGAATACGGTCAACGGCTACGTCAAAACCTTGTATTCCAAGCTCGACATCGGCAACCGCGCCCAGGCCGCCCTCGAAGCCACGCGGCGCGGCCTGGTCTGAGCATTTCCGGGGCTCCCTTCGGGCGAACCGCGAACGAGAGAGCAACGCCGTACTAGGTTACAGTCACTCGCGCGCCGTCCGATTTGTCCGCATGAAACTCAACCTCGTCCCCGCGCGCACCGGCTTGACCTGGGTGCGCCTCGGCCTGCGCGTGTTCCGGCGCCAGCCGATGGCGCTGACCGCGCTGTTCTTCCTGTGCCTGGCGTGCATGTCGCTCGCCTCGCGGCTGCCCGTCGTGGGGGAGGTACTCACGCTCATGCTGCTGCCCACGGCGACGCTCATCATGATGGTTGCGGCAGCCGAGGTGCACCAGGGGCGCATGCCCGCCCCGGCAATGGTGGCGCAGGCGCTACGCGCGGGCAAGGCGCACCTGCGCGACATGACGATGCTCGGGCTGCTGTACGCCGGGAGCTTCCTGCTCGTGATCGGGCTGTCCAGCCTCATCGATGGCGGCCAGTTCGCGCACGTGTACCTCGGCGGCGGGGAGGTCACGCGCGAGATCGCCGAGTCGGCCTCGTTCCAGGCCGCGGTCTGGGTTGCGGTGCTGCTGTACCTGCCGCTGTCGCTGCTGTTCTGGCACGCGCCAGGCCTCGTGCACTGGCACGGCGTGGCGCCGGTAAAGGCGCTGTTCTTCAGCGCCGTCGCGTGCGTGCGCAACTTCCGCGCCTTCGTGGTCTACGGGCTCGGGTGGATGGGCACCTTCCTCGGCACGGGCGTCATCGTGAGCCTCGTCGTCACGATGCTCAGCGCCGCGGGGGTCGGCATGGGCGTGGTGACCGCCATCATGCTCGTCACCGCGGTGGTGCTCGCCGCGATGCTCTTCAGCTCCGTGGTGTTCAGCTTCCGCGACTGCTTCGAGCCGCCGCAACAGCGCCCGGGCCCCGCCCTCGCACCCGGCTGAGCGCCTGCTCTCCCGGCCCGCACCGCGGCGGCGGCGCACGGGCTGACACATTGCTGTCAGCGATTCGTCAAACCGCCGTCACACCGGCTTCCTAGCATCCAGCAGCAGAAAAACGGCTCCGGCCGCTTTTCGCTTCATCCGCGGCCAATGGCGCCATCCGGCGCCGGACCGCGCTGGAAAACCCACCTTTTGCAGGAAAGCCAATGTCCCACATCCCCACGACCACCCGCCGCAAGACGCTGCAACTGCTGGCCGGCATGCCGCTGCTGCCCCTGGGCACCGGCGCCTCCACGGCCAGCCTGCTGGCCGCCTGCGGCGGGGGCAGCGCCGATGCGCCGGCCGCCACTTTCAAGTCCGCCGAGTTCGTCGGCTTCGCCGCGCCGGGCCTGGGCGCCGCCGCCGAAATGGCCACCACGACCGTCAAGTCGTCGCTGAAGATCACCTACGGCGACAACAGCACCCAGGCCTTCGCGCTGGGCTACCAGACCTTCTTCAACACGGGCGACAAGGTCGCCAAGACCGGCGGCGGCACGGTCGTCGCGGGCGGTTATTTCGACGCCGCGGGCAACCCCATCACCACCATCAAGGCGGCCGACGGCTCGGAAGCCGTCCTGGACGGCTACAACAAGGCCGGCGCGGTGGCTGGCTGGGCAAGCGCAGGCCAGGTCTTCTCCGACTGCGTGGACGGCTCCTCCCTGCTGGCCGTGCCCGGCGCGCCGGCGGGCACGGTCTACGCCGTGGTGCAGTTCGAATACAACTCCAACGCCTACGGCAAGCTGCCCTCGCCCATCGCCGTGCTGGCGCTGAACCAGGACGCGGCCACCGGCAAGCTCACGCTCAAGAGCTACCACAACGTGAATACCTTCGCCAACGACGCCAAGGGCCTGTGGATTCCGTGCGGCGGCAGCCTGTCGCCCTGGGGCACGCACCTGTCCAGCGAGGAATACCACCCCGACGCGTTCGACCAAGGCGACAACCAGTCGCTCGCCACGCTCAAGGCCTTCAGCC
The DNA here is from genome assembly GCA_026954015.1 of Burkholderiales bacterium. Taxonomy (GTDB): domain Bacteria; phylum Pseudomonadota; class Gammaproteobacteria; order Burkholderiales; family Burkholderiaceae_C; genus Comamonas_C. The sequence continues at coordinate 108,734 of JAIXLP010000044.1, forward strand.
AGAACGCCTTCGGCAACCCCGACGCCAATCCCTACTGGTACGGCCACCTGCCCGAGGTCACCGTCAAGGCCGACGGCACGGCGGACTTCAAGAAGCACTACAACCTGGGCCGCTACTCGCGCGAACTGGTGCAGGTCTTCCCCGACGAGAAGACCGTGCTGGGCGGCGACGACTCCAACAACGGCGGCCTGTTCCTGTTCGTGGCCGACAAGGCGCGCGACCTCTCGTCGGGCACGCTGTACGTGGCCAAGTACACCACGGCGCTCAATGAAACCAGCACGGGCAAGATCCAGTGGATCAGGCTCGGCAAGGCCACCAGCGGCGAGATCAAGGCGCTCATCGGCAACGACACGCTGACCCAGGTCACCGCCAACGGCGCGATCAGGGAAAACGGCATCTTCGCCTCGACCACGGCTGACCCCGGCGACGCCAGCTTCACGGAAATCCGGCTCAACGGCAAGAGCGCGTGGGTCAAGCTCAAGGCCGGCCGGGAGCAGGCCGCCGCCTTCCTGGAAACGCACCGCTACGCCGCGCTCAAGGGCGGCAGCCTGGTGTTCAACAAGATGGAAGGCACGACAGTCAACGCCAAGGACAAGATCGCCTACACCGCGGTGTCCGGCAGCACCAACTCGTTCATCGCGGGCCACGCCAACAACAGGGAGCTGCCGCTCCATGCGGCTCCCGGCACCGCGCCGGTCGCCAGCCTGGCGGGCTTCAAGTCCAGCACCGCCGGCTACGTGCTGCAGCACACGCTGGGCGGCGGGCAGAAGGACAGCGACGGCTACGACATCGACAGCGAATGGGTGCCGACCGAGACCAGCCTGCTGCTGGCCGGCGAGCAGCTCGCCGCCGCCGACGCCCTCGGCAACAAGGACGCCCAGGACAAGATCTCCCAGCCCGACAACCTCAAGTTCTCCGAGAAGCTGCGCACGCTGTTCATCGGCGAAGACAGCGGCCAGCACGTCAACAACTACGTGTGGGCCTACAACGTGGACACCAGGAAGCTGGAGCGCGTGCTCTCGGCCCCGGCTGGCGCCGAGTGCACCGGCCTGCACGGGGTGGACGACCTGAACGGCTGGACCTACATCCTGAGCAGCTTCCAGCACGCGGGCGACTACACCAGCGGCACGACGCAGGCGGTCAAGGATGCCGCCACTGCTCCGCTCAACGCCAACTACAAGGACATGCTGGCCGCCACCGTGGGCTACATCACCGTCAGCGAGAAGCTGGCCTGATGCGCTGACCGGGGCCAGCCGCCATCCATCCGGCCCGGGCGCCCTCAGCGGCGCCCGGGCCGTTCCTGATGCCAGCGTCGCAGCTGGCGCAGCCGGTCACTCCACCAGCGCAACAGCCCGTACGAGAGCTGCACCCGCTCCTCGCCCACCAGCGCGCCGGGCGTGGCCACCAGCCAGGCCGACTTGGCATACGCCAGGTGCTGCGCCGGGTAGACGCTGCGGTGCCCGATCACGAGGTAGGCCGCGGCGCAGGCCCCTGCCACGTACCAGATCGAGCCCGCGCCGAACAGCTCCACGCCCATGATGAGCGCCGCCACCGGCGTGTTGGACGCCGCCGCGACGACCGCCACCAGCCCCACGGCCGCCCCCTGCGCGGGCGCCAGGCCCAAGAGCGGCGCGCACGCGCCACCGGCCACCGCGCCGATGACAAACTGCGGCGTGACGATGCCGCCATAGAACCCCGAGCCCAGCGTGAGCGCGACGAGCAGCGCCTTCCACAGAAAGCCGAGTGCCGGCATGCTCTCGCCCGCCAGCGCGCGGTCCATCACCGGCAGCGACAGCCCGAGGTAGTCCGTGGGCACGGCGATCACCAGCACCGCCAGCAGCATGCCGCCCATCAGCGGCGCAAGCGGCGGCCACAGGCCGGTGCGCTCATGCAACCAAGCGAACGCCGCGCGCACCTGCCGGTGCAGTTCCACGAAGGTGAGTGCCGCCAGGCCGCAGGCGATGCCGACGACCACGGTCTTGAGAAACAGCAGCAGCGTGAACGTCGCGTCGAAGCTGATGTGAAATTCCGGGTAGGGCACGCCCCACCAGCGGCTCACCACGTACGCCGTCACGCCCGCGACGATGCCGGGAAAGAGAAAGTCGTGGCGGATGCGGCCCACGGCCAGCATCTCCACGCCATAGATCGCGCCCGCGATCGGCGTGCCGAAGACGCTGGCGAACCCCGCGCTCACGCCGCACGCGACGAGGCGCTTGCGCAGCTCGGCGTTCAGCCGCAGGGCCTGCCCCACGCCCGCCGCCACGCTCGCGCCGATGTGCGAGCACGGTCCCTCCTTGCCCGCCGAACCGCCGCAACCGAGCGTGATGAGCGCCGCCGCGGGCTTGACCCAGAGCGTGGTGAACGGCATGCGCCCGTCCTGCTCGTTCACCGCGACGATGGGCTCGTCGTTCAGGCTGCCGCGGCGCTTTTCCCACGCGTAATGCAGCAACAGGCCATTGGCCAGCCCCCCCAGCGGCAGCAGCAGCGCCAGCAGCCACCACGGCGCGTCGTACAGCCGCCCCTCGGTGGCGTAGAGCGCGCCGAGGAACACGCTGCAGCCCGTGCCCACGAGCGCGCCGGTGGCCATCGCCAGCACCAGCCACTGCACCACCGTGCCCAGCATCACCAGCGGTTCCAGCGGGGAGAGGCGGCGCATGGCCTATACCTGATCGATGACCGTGAGCCTGGCCACCGCCAGCGCCAGCCACTTGGTGCCGTGACGGCCGAACGCCACCTGCGCGCGCGCGTCGTCGCCGCTGCCTTCGACGGCCAGCACCTTGCCCTCGCCGAACTTGGTGTGAAACACCTGCGCGCCCTGCGTCACGCCGTGCGCGGGCGGCTCCTTGCGCGCGGGCAGGGGTTCGCTGCCCAGGCCCGAAATATCCAAGCCAAATTGGCCTCCAACCCTTGCTGGATAAGCGCTTCCAGCTCCCCTATCAGGAGTGTTGAGTCCGAGCATGTTGCGCCGCGGCGTGAGGTGCTTGAGCGCCGCCTCGGGCAGCTCGTCGAAGAAGCGGCTCGCGACGTTGTAGCGCGTCTGCCCATGCAGCATGCGCACCTGCGCGTGGCTCAGGTACAAGCGCTCGCGCGCGCGGGTGATGGCGACATACATCAGGCGGCGCTCTTCCTCCAGCCCGTCGCGGTCGCTCATCGCGTTCTCGTGCGGGAACAGGCCTTCTTCCAGGCCGCAGATGAAGACCGCGTCGAACTCCAGCCCCTTGCTCGCATGCACCGTCATGAGCTGCACCGCGTCTTGCCCGGCCTGCGCCTGGTTGTCGCCCGCCTCCAGCGCCGCGTGCGTGAGAAAGGCGACGAGCGGCGAGAGCGTCTCGCCCGTGGGCTCGTCGATCACGGTGCCCTCCAGGGGCGCATCCGGGTCCAGCCCCTGGCTTGCTGGGCTTTGCGTGAGCGGCGGCGCCTGCTCATCGAGCGGCAGCGCCACCGCGTCGCGGCCAAAGCCCTCCTGCATCACGAAACTCTCGGCCGCGCTCACCAGTTCCTTGAGGTTCTCCAGCCGGTCCTCGCCTTCCTTGTCCTGGCGGTAGTGCGCGGCCAGGCCGCTGTCTTCGATCACCTGCTCGATGATGGCGCGCAGCGTCTGGCCCTCGCTGCGCTCGCGCATCACGTCGATGAGCGCGACGAAGCCGCCGAGCTTGGCGCCCGCGCTGCCCGGCACGCCGCTCACCGCATCCCAGAGCGAGCAGCCGCTGGCGCGCGCGCTGTCCTGCAGCGTCTCCAGCGTGCGCGCGCCGATGCCGCGCGGCGGAAAGTTCACCACGCGGGCAAAGC
>JAIXLP010000013.1 GCA_026954015.1 Burkholderiales bacterium
GGCTACGCCGCTCTTCGAGAACGCTTTCGACGTTCCAAGTCCGACAGGCTCCTAGCGAGAGCTGCTCTACGGCACGTAGCTGCCCCGTCGAGACCCAAGAGTTCAGAACTCAGCGAAAAAATTCAAAACTGAGTGACGCTCGACACCTTGGCTGACCAAAAGCACCTGTGACAGCCCCACTTCAGGTCGGAACTTCTCACTTAGCACTCTCTCCAATGGAGTGCTAACATATTGCCCATGCAGAAAGGAAACACTTCCATGAACCTGCCGAACGCCTCCACCGCGACCGCACTGACGCCCGCCAATCCATGGGCCATGGTGCCTCCGCTCGGCAATCTGGATGCGTACATCACGGCTGTCAATCGCCTGCCCATGCTCACGCTTGAGGAAGAGCAGCGTTACGCGCGCGAGCTGCGCGAAGACAACAACCTTGAAGCCGCCGGGCGGTTGGTGCTGTCGCACCTGCGTCTGGTTGTTTCCATCTCGCGCCAATACCTCGGTTACGGCCTGCCGCACGGCGACCTGATTCAGGAAGGCAATATCGGCCTGATGAAGGCCGTCAAGCGCTTCGATCCCGACCAGGGCGTGCGCCTGGTGAGCTACGCGATGCACTGGATCAAGGCGGAGATCCACGAGTACATCCTGAAGAACTGGCGCATGGTCAAGGTCGCGACGACCAAGGCGCAGCGCAAGCTGTTCTTCAACCTGCGCTCGATGAAGCAGGAATTCAAGGCCGACGCGCAGGACGCGGACACCTACCGCGAGACGCTCTCCGAGCACGAGATCGACGCGATGGCCGAGCAGCTCAAGGTCAAGCGCGAGGAAGTCATCGAGATGGAAACGCGCATGTCCGGCGGCGACGTGCTGCTCGACCCCTCACCGAGCGACGACGGCGAGCAGGCGTATGGCCCCATCGCCTACCTCTCCAACGCCGCGCACGAGCCGACGTCGATGATCGAGTCGCGCCAGCGTGATGAGCTTGCCACGCAGGGGCTCGACACCGCGCTCGAAGGCCTGGACGCGCGCAGCCGCCGCATCGTTGAGCAACGCTGGCTCAAGGTGAATGACGACGGCTCGGGCGGCATGACGCTGCACGAGCTGGCCGCCGAATACGGCGTGAGCGCCGAGCGCATCCGCCAGATCGAAGTCGCGGCAATGAAGAAGATGAAGAAGGCGCTCGCCGCCTACGCCTGACGCGGCGCGTCAGGCGCGCGCGGCGGTCTTCAGCAGCGCGCGCACGTCCTCGACCAGATCCTGCGCGCTGCTGCCGTAGCGCTGGAACAGCCGCAGCCGACCTTCGGGGTCGAAAAGGTACATGCCCGCCGAGTGGTCCATGGTGTAGCTCGTCGGCGTCGGGCCCGGCACCTGCTTGTAGAAAATCTTGAAATCCTTGGCCACCGCGGCCAGCTCCTCGGGCGAGCCGCGCAGCGCGAGAAAGCTCGGATCGAAATTGGCCATGTAGGCCTTGAGGATCTCGGGTGTGTCGCGCTGCGGATCGACAGTGACGAAGATCGCCTGCAAGCGGTCGCCGTCGGCGCCGAGTTCGCGCTTCACGTCGGCAAGTTCGGCCATCGTCGTCGGGCACACGTCGGGGCAGTGCGTGTAGCCGAAGAACACGGCCACCACCTTGCCCTCGAAATCCTTGATGTGCCGCTCCTGCCCGAACTGGTCGGTAAGCGGCAGGTCACGCGCGTAATCCGCGCCCGTGATATCCACGCCGTGGAAGGCAGCTTTCGGCTGCTCGGTACACGCAACAAAAACAGGGGAAATGCCCGCCAGCAAAGCGCCAGCAGCTATGGTCTTGAAGATGTTGCGTCGGTACATGGCACGAGGTCAGAGCACGTAGTGGTCTACCAGCAAGGCGGCAAACAGCGCGCTCAGATGAAAGATCGAATAGCGAAAGGTCTTGCGCGCCAGCGCGTCCGAATAGTGACGCCAGAGCCTGAAGCCGTAGTAGCAGAACCCCAGACTCAGCGCCACTGCGGCAACCAGGTAGATCCACGAACTCATGCCGTACGCGAACGGCATCAGGCACCCCGCGAACAAGACCCACGTGTACAGAAAGACCTGCAGCCGGGTGAATTGGTTCCCGTGGGTGACGGGCAGCATCGGCAGGCCCGCCTTGCGGTAATCCTCCACGCGGTACAGCGCCAGTGCCCAGAAGTGCGGCGGCGTCCACAGGAAGATGATGAGGCACATGATCCACGCCTCCGGGCTGAGCTGCCCGGTCATCGCCACCCAGCCGAGCACCGGCGGCATCGCGCCCGACGCGCCGCCGATCACGATGTTCTGCGGCGTCATCGGCTTGAGGACGACGGTGTAGATGATCGCGTAGCCCACGAAGGTGGCAAACGTGAGCCACATCGTGAGCGCGTTGATGAACACGTAGAGCACCACCGAACCGCCAATGCCCAGCGCTGCGGCGAACGCCAGGGTCTGCGAATTGGAGAGCTCGCCCTTGGCCGTGGGGCGCCAGGCGGTGCGCTTCATGCGCGCGTCCATCGTCTGCTCGACGATGCAGTTGAACGCGGCCGCGGCCGCGGCCACGCACCAGATGCCAAAGCTCGCCACCGCCATGCGCAGCCACTCCCAGGCGGTGGGCAGCCCCGGAACGGCCATCACCATGCCGATGAAGGCGCAAAACACGATGAGCTGCACCACGCCCGGCTTGGTGAGCGCGTAGAACTGGCGCACGCGCGAGGGCAGCGGCCGCCCCTGCGGTCTGGCCGGCGCGGCGACGGAATCGGAGGTATGGACTGCGGTCATGCAGAAGCTCCCGGAAGCGTGGATATCGTGAGTGGCGCCTGCGCCATCGCGGCATCGGACGCAGTCGCCCGGCTGGCCGCGAGCGCCCAGACCAGCACCACCAGCAGCGCCGCGGCGCCCCCGGTATGCAGCACGGCGGCCACGAGAGGCCAGCCCAGCACCACATTGGACAGCCCCGTCAAGAATTGCAGCCCCGTCAGCGCGCCCAGCCAGCGCGCCTGGCGGCGCAGCGCGCCGTGCCGCGCCAGGCGCCACGCGAGCAGCGCCAGCACTGGCAGCACCACATAGGCCGCGAGCCGGTGCACGTAATGGATCGCGGTCAGCGCGGCGAAACTGATGTGGCTGCCGTCGGCGAGCAGGCCCAGCTCGCGCCAGACCTGAAAGCCCTCGGCGAAGTTCATGGGCGGCCACCAACTGCCCTGGCACAGGGGGAACGTGGTACAGGCGAGCACCGCGTAGTTCGTGCTCACCCAGCCGCCGAGCAAGACCTGCCCGACGACGAGCAGCGCCGTCGCCGCAAGCGCCGCGCGCAGGCCGCGCGGCAGCGCCGCCGGTGCGCGATGCTCGACCACCTGCCCCTGGCGCACCGCCTGCACGCACAGCAGCGCAAGCAGCATCAGGCCGCCGAAGAGGTGCAGCGTCACGATCGCGGGAAACAGCCGCATCGTCACCGTGAGCGCGCCAAACGCGCCCTGCAGGCACACCCAGACCAGCGTGGCCAGCGCCCACCAGCGATGCAGCACCGGCGCGCCCGCGTTGCCGCGCCGGTAGCGCACCCACTGCCACCACGCCGCAACGGTGAGCACCAGGATCAGCGCTCCCACGCTGGTCGCGAGGTAGCGGTGAACCATCTCGATCCACGCCTTGCCGTGCGTCACCGGCCCGCTCGGCAGCGCCTGCTGGGCGGCGCTGATCTGCGCCTGCGCACCGACAGGGCTGGCATTGCCGTAGCAGCCCGGCCAGTCGGGGCAGCCCAGGCCCGAATCGGTCAGTCGCGTGAATGCGCCGAACAGCACCAGGTCGAACGTGAGGAACAGCGTGAGCACACCGAGCGCCTGCCAGCGGCGCGAGGCGCCCGCCGCGCGATGCCGCCACGCGACCCACGCCAGCGGCACCAGCGCAATCAACGCGCCCAGCACCAGGAGTTCGAGTGCCGGTGCAAGGTCGTACGACGCCGTGGTGCCGTTCATCACTCGTCGGACCCGCGCCCCGGGCGGTCCCACCCGGCCGACGCGCGCAAGAGCCGCGAGAGGTCTTTCTTCACCTTCTCCGCGCCTGCGACGTCGATGCGCGCGGGAAACCGCATCATCCAGTTGCCCTGCGGATCGACGAGGTACAGATGCTCTTCCATCTGGTGCCCCGCGGCCGGTGCCAGCCAGCCCTGTACCGCGGCGCGGTCGATGCGCAGCACCGTGGCGTGCGTGAGCGCCGCGCTGATTTCAGCGGGGGGGGCCTGATCATCGGTCACAAGCCAGACCCAATCGACGCGCTCGCGGTTGTCGCCCAAGCTCTCGCGCAACTGGCGCTGAAAGTACAGATTGTTGCGGCAGGTGTCATCGCACGCGCCGCCCGCAACGCTCACGAGCAGCCACTGGCGCCGCAGATCGCCCAGCACCTCGGCGTGGCCGTCCAGCGTGGTGACGCGCTGCTGCGCGGGCATAGGCCGCTGCGGCTGGATCAGCTCGCCGTAATTGACAGAAACCCCCTGAGGGCGCACCACGTAATAGACGAAGTACGACGCCACTACCGGCGCGACACAGACGAGCAGCATCAACCACAACTGCCAGCGGCCGCTGCGCGACTGCGGCAGCCGCGCCGCCTCGCCCAGGCGCGGCAGGTTGTGCACCGTGAGCGCCACCGCGTCGGCCGCGGCGCTGTCAGCGCGGGGCGTGGCGCTCGCGCCGAGGAAACCGTCGGATGATTTGAAACCAGACATAAAGCATCGTTACCAAGGCGCAAAGCCCGAACCACTGAAAGGCGTAGCCATAGTGCATGTCCACGCCGCTGTCCGGCGCCGGCCAGTCGCGCTGCAACCCGTCGCTCGCCTCGCCGGTCTGCACGACCGTCAGGGGCAGCAAGTTCAGGTCCAACTCCGCCGCGTAGCCCGCCACCGTGAGATTTTGCCGTATGCGCGATGCCCCCTGCGCCCCCGCAGCATGGGAGAACTCGAACAGCCGCGCGGGCTCGCCCGCGACATACCCCTGCACCACCACCTCGCCGGCCGGACTCGCCACCTGCGGCAGCAGGGTGCGGTCGTCGAAATTGCGCGGCGCCCAGCCACGCTGCACCGCCACTGTCTCGTGGCTGCCGCTCAGGCGCAGCGGCGTGAAGACGTAAAACCCCGGGCGCCCGTGCAGCTGCCGGTTGTCGAGGTAGAGCGTCGCGTCGGCCAGCCACTTTCCGTGCAAGATCACGCGGCGAAACGCAAACGCCGGCTCGGCATCGGGCCGCCCTGCGAACTCCCGCACCAGTTCCCGCTCCGACAACGGCGCGAGCGTATGCTCCTGCAGCATCGCTGCGTGTTGTGCAAGCTTGCCCGCGGCGCGCGACAATTGCCAGCGCCCCAAGGAAAAGGTCAGCACGGCCAGCGCCGCGGCCACGAGCGTGATCGCCGCGAAACGCCACCCGAAGCGCGGGCGCACGGCATCAAGCATACGAAAGACCGAGCATGAAAATCGCCATCGCCCTGGGGTTCCTCGCCATCATCGCCAGCCTGGGGGCCGCGCTGTTCTTCATGATGCGCGGCGGGCGCGAAGACCGCGCCTCCAGCCAGCGCATGGTGGGTGCGCTCGCGGTGCGCGTGGGTCTGTCCATCGTACTCTTCATCTGCCTGCTGCTCGCCTGGAAGCTCGGGTACATCCAGCCCACCGGACTCAACGCCAGCACGCTCTGAACACGCCGCGCGCCGCCATGAAAAAAGCGCCCTGCGGCGCTTTTTTCATCGGTGCGACGCAACGGCGTGGTCACATCCAGTACACGAGGATGTACAGACCGAGCCAGACCACGTCCACGAAGTGCCAGTACCACGCCGCCCCTTCGAGGCCGAAGTGCCGCTTGGCGGTGAAGTGGCCACTTTGCAGGCGCAGCGTGATGAACAGCAGCGTGAGCATGCCGACGAACACGTGAAAGCCGTGGAAGCCCGTGAGCATGAAGAAGGTCGAACCAAAGATGCCCGAGCTGAGCTTGAGGTTCAGCTCGGTGTACAGGTGGTGGTACTCGTAGCCCTGCACGCACAGGAAAGCGAAGCCCAGCAGCACGGTGATCCACATGAAGCCTATGGTCTTGGCGCGGTTGTTCGCAAGCAGCGCGTGGTGCGCGATCGTGAGCGTCACGCCCGAACTCAGCAGCAGCGCGGTGTTGATCGTCGGCAGCCAGAACGGCCCCACGGTCTGGAACGGTTCGACGATGTTGCCGGGCGAGGCCGTCGCTCCGGCCGCGAGGCTGGGCCAGACGGCCTTGAAATCCGGCCAGAGGATGGCGTGCTGCAGATCGCCGAGCTCGGGCACCGAGTGCGCGCGGCCCCACCACAGCGCGGTGAAGAACGCCCCGAAGAACATCACTTCCGAGAAGATGAACCAGCTCATGCCCCAGCGGTAGGACACGTCGATCTTGCGGCCGAAGAGCCCGCCCTCACTCTCGTGCGCGGCATCGCGGAACCAGTGGAAGAGCACCCAGAGCCACCAGACGACGCCGAACAGCAGGCTCCACCTGCCCCAGCTATACCCGTTCATCCAGGTGGCGCCGCCCAGGATGGCCCAGAACAGGCCGAATGCCGCCATGATCGGATGGCGCGAGGGCTCCGGCACGAAGTAATACGGGGTGACCCCTGGGGACGTTGCACTCATTTCTACTCCTCGATCTTCAAATTATCGGTCAATTCCCGTACCGGCCGGCCCGCTTACGCGATCCAATGCACCAAACCCATCAACGCGAGCACGAACAGGAAAACCGCACCCAGCGCGGTGAACATCAGCGGCAGCGGCCGCAGCCCGCGCTGGTCCTCATGGTGCCGTCCGCTGTTGCGGATACCGATGAGCGACCACGCCACCGTGCGCAGCGTCTGCAGCATCTGCCCCTGGGGTCTTTCCTGAGTCATGAACCGGACGACGCGTTCGCGGAAGCAGGCGCCAGCGCCGTCGATTGCGGCGCCGCGGGCGTCCTGCCACCGACCTCGAAGAAGGTGTAGGACAGCGTGATCGTCTGCACATCACGGGAGAGCTTGGGATCGATGACGAACGTCACCGGCCACTCCTTCTTCTCACCCGGATCCAGCGTGTACTGGTTGAAGCAGAAGCACTCGAGCTTGTGGAAATGCGGGCCCGCCTGGCGCGGTGCATAGCTCGGTATGGCCTGCGCGGCCATGCGCCGGTCCTGCACGTTCTGGAACTCGTACATCACCGTCGCGAGCTCGCCGGGATGTACCTGCAGCGAGCTCTGCGCGGGCTTGAACTGCCACGGCCCGCGTGCGTTGGCGTCGAACTGCACGGTGATCGTGCGGCTGCGGTCCACCTGCGTGTTGTTGGCCAGCGTGCGCGCGGCGTCGCCCGCGGTGCCGTTGCCCGGCACCTGCGACTCCTGCAACGACAGGATGTTGATGCCCGTGGCCTCGCAGATCGCGCGGTACAGCGGAATCAGCGTATAGCCGAACGCGAACATGCCGCAAGCCACCACCAGCAGCTTGCCGACCATCTTGACGTTCTCGCCCCGGATGCTCATCGCCTGCCCGCCGTTTCCGCTAGTGCAGCAGTGCCCAGCGCACCATGATGCCGAAGAACAGCGTCAGCACCACGCTGGCCAGGATCAGGCCCAGCTTGAGGTTGCGCTTGCGCTGCGCTTGCGTGTCATTCATGTTCAGGGTTCTTCCAACCGACCTGGCGCCGACGGCATCAGGCCAGGATGTGCGTTGCGCTGGCGTTGAGCTTGGGCGGCGTCACGAACGAGTGGAACGGCGCCGGCGAAGGCAGTTCCCATTCCAGCCCGTAGACCGCGCCTTCCCACGGCCGTTGTGGCGCCTTCTCGCCCTTGTCGCGCATCAGCGGCAGCGCCACGGCGAAGAAGAAGTACACCTGCGCCGCGCCGAAGAAGAATGCGCCTATCGACGAGATCATGTTGAAGTCGGCGAACTGCATGGGGTAGTCGGCGTAGCGACGCGGCATGCCGGCAAGGCCCAGGAAGTGCATCGGGAAGAACGCGACGTTGAACGAGATCATCGACCACCAGAAGTGGATCTTGCCGCGCGTCTCGTTGTACATGTACCCGGTCCACTTCGGCGACCAGTAGTAGAACGCGCCATAGATCGCGAACAGCGAACCGGCCACGAGCACGTAGTGGAAGTGCGCAATGATGTAGTAGGTGTCCTGGATCTGCGTGTCGACCGGCACGACGGCGGGAATCACCCCGGTGAAGCCGCCGATGGTGAACACGAAGATGAAACCCACGGCCCAGAGCATCGGCGTTTCGAACGTCATCGAACCGCGCCACATCGTCGCCGTCCAGTTGAACACCTTCACGCCCGTCGGAATCGCGATCAGCATCGTGCCGTACATGAAGAACAGCTGGCCGGTGACTGGCATGCCCACGGTGAACATGTGGTGCGCCCAGACGATGAGCGACAGCGTGGCGATGGCGGCGATGGCGTACACCATCGAGGTGTAGCCGAACAGCCGCTTGCGCGCGAAGGCCGGGATGATCTCGCTGATCATGCCGAACGCGGGCAGGATCATGATGTAGACCTCGGGGTGGCCGAAGAACCAGAAGATGTGCTGCATCATCACCGGGTCACCGCCACCAGCGGTCACGAAGAAGCTGGTGCCGAAGTGGCGGTCGGTGAGCGTCATCGTGAGCACGCCCGCGAACACCGGCATCACCGCGAGCAGCAGGTAGGCGGTGATCAGCCAGCTCCAGCAGAACATTGGCATCTGCATGAGCTTCATGCCCGGGGCGCGCATGTTCAGGATGGTGACGATGATGTTGATCGCCCCCATGATGGACGACGCGCCCATGATGTGCAGCGACAGGATGGCCGCATCCAGCGACATCGGCATCTGCAGCGACAGCGGCGCGTACAGCGTCCAGCCGCCGGCGGGTGCGCCGCCCGGCATGAAGAAGGTCGACGCCAGCATCAGGCCGGCCGGTGGCAGCAGCCAGAAGCTGAAGTTGTTCATGCGCGCGAACGCCATGTCGGAGGCGCCGATCTGCAGCGGCACCATCCAGTTGGCGAAGCCCACGAACGCCGGCATGATCGCGCCGAACACCATGATGAGCCCGTGCATCGTGGTGAACGAGTTGAACAGCTCGGGGTTGGCGATCTGCAGCCCTGGCTCGAACAGTTCGGCGCGAATCAGCATCGCCAGCAGCCCGCCGACCATCAGCATCGTGAAGGAAAACAGCAGGTACAGCGTGCCGATGTCCTTGTGGTTGGTCGCGAAGAGCCATCTGCGCCACCCGGTGGGCATGTGGTGATGGTCTTCGTGGTCCTGCGCAAGGCCGCCGACCTGACCGTGGTTATCCAAAACTGCACTCATGCTCGACTCCTGTTACGCGTTGTGCACCAGCACTCACTTGGCTCGCTGGGCCACGATTTCCGACGGCTGCACCAACTGGCCGGTCTTGTTGGACCAGGCGTTCTTGGTATAGGAAACGACGGCCGCCAGATCGGTGTCGCTCAGCGCGTTCCACGCGGGCATCGCGCCGTTGGCCGCGCCGTGCAGCACGATCTGGATTTGCTTGGCGTGGTCGTCGCTTTGCACGATGGCCGAGCCATCGAGCGGCTTGATCGGGCCCGCGCCCTTGCCGTTGGGCTGGTGGCAGGCTGCGCAGTTGGCCGCATAGACCTTCTCGCCACGCGGCAGCAAGGCGTCCAGCGTCCAGACCTTGTTCGGGTCGTCCAGCAACGCCGCGGCGCGCTTCTTCTCGCCGTCAACCCACTTGGTGTAATCCTCGCCCGAAACCACCTTCACGTGGATCGGCATGTAGGCGTGTTCCTTGCCGCAGAGCTCGGCGCACTGGCCGTAGTAGTCGCCGATCTTCTCGGCGCGAAACCACGTGTCGCGCACAAAGCCCGGAATCGCGTCCTGCTTCACGCCGAACGACGGCACGAACCAGGAGTGGATCACGTCATTGGCCGTCGTGATCACGCGCACCTTCTTGTTGACCGGAACGACGAGCGGGTGGTCCACCTTCAGCAGGTAGTCGTCGCCCTGCGGCGTGCCGGCGCTTGAAAGCGCGCGCTGCGCCGGATCGATGGTGGAGAGAAAGGAGATGCCCTCGCCCTCGCCCGCCAGGTAGTCGTAGCCCCACTTCCACTGGTAGCCCGTGGCCTTGACGGTGAGATCGGGGTTGGTCGTGTCTTTCTGCGCGACGATGACCTTGGTGGCCGGTGCGGCCATGCCGATGACGATCAGGAACGGCACGATGGTCCAGGTCACCTCGACGACCGTGGATTCGTGGAAGTTCGCTGCCTTGGCGCCGCGCGACTTGCGGTGGTTGATGATCGAGTAGAGCATCACCCCGAAGACGCCGATGAAGATCAGCGTACAGATGATCAGGAGCATCCAGTGCAGATCGACCTGCGCCTCGGCGATCTTGGTGACGGGCGGATGCAGGTTGAGCTGGTTGACCGCGGGGCCGCCAGGAAGATCCTGAACCGCATGCGCCGCGGTGGCCAGCCATGTCCCGCACACGAGCAACGGGGCCGCCAGTCGGTTGGAAATGCTCTTCATAGTTCTCCCACTTCTAAGCTAAGCGCGAATAGTCCGGTAGTTTACCGCGCGCGCACCGTGGCAAGCGCCTTGCGCGGTCGCCCGGACACGTGGCGCTGCTGGGGTGCATGGTGCTGATCGGTACACGCGGCGGGCACGCCACGCGTGTTCACATCTGACGACACAGTCTCTGTCCTGCTGACCGCCCGGGGCGGCTCGTGGTCTCCATGTGCAGCGCTCTCTGGGCACCGGATCGGGGCGTGGGGCCGGGCTCGTGACCCGGTGACGTCCTTGGTGTGGGCCGGTGCAGCGACTGCTGGTCTTGCGGGCCGGATTCTAGTCCACTCACGCCGCGTCGCCGGCCTGCGCAGCGGCCCGCAGCGCGGATTTCGTCTTGGTCCACGAGCGCTGCTGGCGCGGTGCGCGCGGCGTCGGCTTGAAGGCGTGGCCGTAGATGATCTCGAACGTGAGCGCAAGCTGCTCACCCTCGCGCCCATCCGCGAGCTGCTCGGCGAGCGCCTGCTCCAGATGCGCCTTCCAGCCGCGCCCGCGCAACGCGCCGAAACGCTGCGGGTGCAGGTTGCGGCCCAGGCCGCGCAGCTCCTGCAGCAGCCGCGCGGGCGTCGCGAACGTGAGCACGATGCGCTCCATGTCCATCACCGGCTCGGCAAAGCCCGCGGCGGCGAGCATGTCGCCCCAATCGTGCATGTCGGTGAATACGTGCCCCGCCGCAGGCCAGCCCAGCGCCTGGTACACCGCGCGCAGCTCCTGCACGGTATCGGGGCCGAGACAGGAGAACATCACGAAGCCGTCGGGCGCCAGCGCGCGGTGCCACTGCGCCATGAGCGCCTGCGGGGTAGCCGTCATGTGCAGCGCCATGTTGGCCCAGACCATTTCCATGCTGCCCTCGGCGGGCTCACCGAACGTGATGGCCGGGCCCAGCCAACGCGAAGGCCGCCACCAAGGCGGCGCAAGGCGACTGCGCACCGACGCGCGGGCCGCGTCGCCGGAGGTTTCCCACACCTGCTGCGCGGCGCCCTGCAGACTGGCAGCAACGAGCGCGTGGCCCTGCATGCCGCCGCGCAGCGGGTCCCAGTCGCACCAGGCCGCCGGGGGCTTGACGATCCAGCTCAGGCGCTCCTGCATGCGCCGCGCCACTTCCTCGTGCAGCCAGGGCGAGGGCGCACGCGCCAGCGCGTGCCAGCGTGCCGCGGCGACAGGATCGATGGTGGGAGGGGTCTTTTCCGGCATGGGGGTGGGCAAACGGGCGCGAGTATATTGACCCGATGCTCTTCACACGCCTGTCGGGGGCATCACGCCAGACGGCTCCGTGGCTGCCCAGCCAGTGCGCCGTCTGTCACGCCTGGCCCGCCGAGCGCATCTGCACCGACTGCGCCGCTCGCTTCGCCGCCCCCGTGCACCGATGCGCGGGGTGCGCGCAGCGCGTGCCCGAGCCGTTGGCGCGCTGCGGCACGTGCCTGCGCCACCCGCTGGCGCTGGATACCTGCGTGGCGGCGGTGGACTACGCCTACCCGTGGGACGGCCTGCTCACGCAATTCAAATTCCACGCCGACCCCGGCGCGGCGCGCAGCCTGGCGGCGTTGATGCGCCGCGCGGCCGAGCACGGCGGCGTGCTGGGGCCAGACACCGTGCTCGTGCCCCTGCCGCTGGCGCGCGGGCGGCTGCGCCAGCGCGGCTACAACCAGGCGCTGCTGCTGGCGCGTGCCCTGCGCCACGGCGGGCCCGTGCAGCCGCACTGGCTGGTGCGCCTGCGTGAAACCCCCGCGCAAAGCGCCCTGCCCCGCGCCGAGCGGCTGCGCAACCTGCACGGCGCGTTCAGCGTGCCCACCGCCGCGCAGGCGGCGCTGACGCAGCAGCGCCTGCTGCTGGTGGACGACGTGATGACCACCGGCGCCACGCTGCATGCCGCCGCGACGGCGCTGCGCGCGGCGGGCGCGCGCCACGTGGACGCGCTGGTGCTGGCGCGCACGCCCTGAGCCTGCGAGGAAACCGCCGGACAATCGCCCGCGCCATGTTCCACATCGTCCTCGTCGAGCCCGAGATTCCGCCCAATACCGGCAACGTCATCCGGCTGGCGGCCAACACCGGCTGCTGGCTGCACTTGGTCGAGCCGCTGGGGTTTTCCATGGAAGACCGGCTGCTGCGCCGCGCGGGGCTGGACTATCACGAATGGGTCACGCTGCGCCGCCACGCGAACTGGGCCGCGCTGCTGCGCGACGAACGGCCCGACCCGCGGCGCATGTACGCGCTCACGACGCACGCCACGCACGCGGTGCACGGCACGCGGTTCCTGCCGGGCGACTGGCTGGTCTTTGGCGCTGAGACGCGCGGGCTTGCGCCGTCGTTGCGTGCGACGTTCGCGGATACGCAGTGCCTGCGGCTGCCGATGCGCCCCGATCAGCGCAGCCTGAACCTTTCCAATGCCGTGGCGGTGACGGTCTTCGAGGCCTGGCGCCAGAACGGCTTTACAGGCGCGGTCGATGCCGCTCAGGGTGGCGCGCCGTAGCTGCGCGCCAGCGAGCGCGCGACGCACACCGGCTTGTCGCCGCCCTCGCGCTCGACGGTCACGTCCCAGGTCATCTGCACGCCGTCGGGCGCGACGGGTTCGATGGCGTGCAGCGTCAGGCGCGCGCGCACGCGGCTGCCCACGGCCACGGGCGCGGGAAAGCGCACGCGGTCGAGCCCGTAGTTCACCGCCATGCGCGCGCCTTCGATGGTGAACGCCTGCTCGAAGAACGGCGCCAGCAGCGACAGCGTGAGGTACCCGTGCGCCACCGTGGTGCCGAACGGGCCGCGCGCCGCGCGCACCGGGTCGGTGTGGATCCACTGGTGGTCGTCCGTCGCCTGCGCGAACTGGTCGATGCGCTGCTGCGTGACCGTGATCCAGTCGGTCACCGCGACCTCCTGCCCCAGGCACGCGGCGAGTTCGGAGTAGTTGTGAAAGACCTTCATGGCACGATGGCGCGGTGAAGCGGCGCGGTGATCAAACCTCATCGAGCCAGGCGCACAGGCGCTGCCACTGCTCGATATCGCGCGGCACGCGCACGGCGGGCAGGTCGAACAGCGTGAGCCCGTGCGCCGCCAGGTGCACGTAGTTCTGCGTGTTGCGCAGATACCCGAGCACCGGAAACCCCAGGCTGGTGACGAACTCGTGCAGCTTGTCGGCCGCGATCGTGCGCGCGTCCACGCGCATGCCGACGATGCCGATCTGCGCCTGCGTGCCCAGGTTCAGCTCCTGCAGGTCGTCGAGAAACTGGCGCGTCGCGAAGATGTCGAACACGCTCGCCTGCAGCGGCACGACGATGCGGTCGGCCTTGCGCAGCACGTCCTTCAGGCGCCAGCCCTGCAGGCCCGCGGGGGTGTCGAGCACCGCGTGGCTCACGTCGCGCGGCGGGCGGCCCAGCCAGTCGGGGCTGGCCTCCCACAGCGCAATGGGGCGCGCTGGCGCCGGGCGCTGCGTGAGCCACCAGCGCGCGGACTGCTGCCCGTCCACGTCGCCCAGCGCCACGGTGTGGCCCCGGCTCGCGTAGTAACCGGCTATGTTGGTCGCGAGGGTGGACTTGCCCACGCCCCCCTTGGGATTCGCCACTGCTATCAACGCCATGCTTCGTCCTTCGTCGTTGGCGGCCACGCCGCACCCGCCCGCACCGCGCAGCGCCGCAAGGGGTGCAGCGCCACCGAGGTACAAATCAGCCTTCAGCCCTTGCCGGGCAAGCGCGGGCAGCTATCAAAACCAGGAAACTACCCTGGCATTGCCCCGTCACCCGCACCGCGGCGGCCTACTCTACAACACGCCCGCGGCGCACCCCATCGGCGCGCTTGCGTGAAAATCCGCCGGGGAAGCACGCTGGCACGCGGGCACGCGAAGGTCGGCCGCCCTCTCCAGAGACCACCGCACCACACCCGCCCACCCATGGCCCACGCCCCCGTCTGGCTCACCTACGGCTTCACCTACCTGGCGGCGGCGGTGATCGCGGTGCCGATCGCGCGCGCGCTCGGCCTGGGCGCGATCGTCGGGTACCTCGCGGCGGGCATCGCCATCGGGCCCTGGGGACTGGCGCTGGTACGCAACGTGCAGGACATCCTGCACTTTGCCGAGTTCGGCGTGGTGCTGATGCTGTTCCTCATCGGCATGGAGCTGCAGCCCAGCCGCCTGTGGAGCCTGCGCCGCCCTATCTTCGGGCTGGGCGGCGCGCAGATGCTCGGCTGCACGCTG
This sequence comes from Burkholderiales bacterium, assembly GCA_026954015.1. Lineage (GTDB taxonomy): Bacteria > Pseudomonadota > Gammaproteobacteria > Burkholderiales > Burkholderiaceae_C > Comamonas_C. The sequence goes on from JAIXLP010000013.1 coordinate 14,704, forward strand.
CTGCTGCTGGGCGCGGCCACGTGGCTGTGGGGGCTGCCGTGGCACGTGGCGCTGGTGGCGGCGCTGGGTCTGGCGCTGTCGTCCACCGCGATCGCGCTGCAGATCCTGGCCGAGCGCAACCTGCTGCGCAGCGAGGGCGGGCAGTACGCCTTTTCCATCCTGCTGTTCCAGGACATCGCGGCCATCCCCATCCTGGCGCTGCTGCCGCTGCTGGGCGCGGCGGGCAACGCCCTGCCCGACACGGGGCACGCGCTGCTCACCGAGGTGCTCAAGACGCTCAGCGTGGTCGGCGTGATCATCCTCGGCGGGCGGCTGGCGCTGCGCCCGGTGCTGCGCTGGGTGGCGCAGAGCAAGACGCCCGAAATCTTCACCGCCACCGCGCTGTTCCTGGTCGTCGGCATCGCGATGCTGATGGTGCTCGTCAACCTCTCGATGGCACTGGGCGCGTTCCTCGCGGGCGTGCTGCTGGCCGACAGCGAATACCGCAGCGAGCTGGAAACCGACATCGAGCCGTTCAAGGGCCTGCTGCTCGGGCTGTTCTTCATCGCGGTGGGCATGAGCATCGACTTCGGCGTGCTCATCGCCTCGCCGTGGAAGATGCTGGCGCTGGTGGTCGGCTTTCTGGCGCTCAAGGCCGGGGTGATCTACCTGCTGGCGCGCGCCACCGGCATGCCGGCGCAGGAGCGCCCGGTATTCACGCTGCTGCTCACGCAGGGAGGCGAATTCGCGTTCGTCGTGTTCCAGGCGGGCGTGAACTTTCAGGCGCTGCCGCCGGACGTGGCGTCGATGCTCATCGCCGCGGTGACGATCTCGATGCTGCTCGGGCCGCTGCTGCTGGTGCCGCTGGACCGCACGCTGCAGCGGCACTACGCGCGCATGAACGGCGCGCCCGACGCGGACGAAGACGACATCCCCGAGCCGCAGACCGCGCCGGTCATCATCGCGGGGTTCGGGCGCTACGGGCAGATCGTGGCGCGCGTGATGCTCACGCAGGGCATCCCCACCACGGTGCTCGACCACAGCGTGGAAATGCTGGAAGTGGCGCACACCTTCGGCTACCGCGTGTTCTTCGGCGACGCCACGCGCGCAAGGCTGCTGCGCAAGGCCGGGGCCGAGCACGCCAAGGTGCTGATGGTGGCGGTGGACGCGCCGCAGCAGTCGATCAAGATCGTGCAGATCGCGCGCAAGCATTTCCCGCACCTGACCATCATCGCGCGGGCACGCGACATCGCGCACTGGCACGCGCTGCGCGACCTGGGCGTGGTGCTGGTCGAGCGCGAGCTGTTCGAATCCAGCCTGCAAAGCGCCGCCACGGTGCTCGAATGCATGGGCATGGAGCACCACGAGGCGCAGGGCGTCGCGCAGCGCTTTCGCGCGCACAACATCAAGCTGGCGGACCAGCTCTACCCGCACTACAAGGACCGTGAAAAATTCATCGCCGTCGCCAAGCAGGGCCGCCAGCAACTCGTCGAGCAGATGACCCGCGAGCGCGAGGAGCGCCTGCGCGCGCGCCGTGATGCGGCGGCTGCGCCGGCGAACGACAACGACGCGCAGGCGGCGTGAAGCGCGTTGCGCGACAGCGCTGGCACACCCACCTGAACGCCACCCACCGGTCTTGAACACTGCGCCGACACCCCCCCAGGCGAACGCCCGCACGCTGGTGCTCGGCCTGTCGCTGGCGCAGCTCGTGGGCTGGGGCAGCGCGCTCTATGCGTTTGCCGTGTTCATGGCGCCCGTGGAGGCTGCACTGGGCGCAACGCGGGCGCAGACCTCGCTGGCGTTCAGCCTGGCGCTGCTCGCCGAGGGATTGGCGGCCTACGCCGTGGGGCGCTGGATCGATGCGGGCCACGAGCGCGCGGTGATGACGGGCGGCTCGCTGCTGCTGGGACTGGCGCTGGTGGCGCACGGCTTCGTGCACACCCTGGCGCAGTTCCATGTGGTGTGGACGCTCGTCGGACTGGGCATGGCGGCCACACTGTATTCGCCGGTATTTGCGGTCGTGACGCGGCGCTTTCCCGGCACGTACCGGCGCGCCATCATCACGCTCACCTTTCTGGGCGGGCTCGCCAGCACCGTGTTCATCCCGCTTACGGACTGGCTGATCAATGGCTGGGGCTGGCGCGCCGCCTCGTGGGTGCTCGGCGCGCTCAACCTCGTGCTGTGCGCCCCGTTGCACGCCTGGCTGCTGCGTGCCGCGCCACCACCACAACCGGCGCCAGCGCCGGCCGACGGCGGCGAGGCAGCGGATCTGGCCTCGCACCTGCACGGGCCGGTGTTCTGGCGCCTGGGCGTGTTCACGGTGCTGCTGATGGCGGTGGTGGTCGCGGTGCCGCCGCACCTCGTGAGCCTGCTGCGCGAGAGCGGCTTGCCGCCGGGCTGGGCGATCGCGCTGCCGGCCAGCATCGGCGTGCTGCAGGTGCTGGGGCGGCTGCTGCTGTACGGCGGTGACCGCTGGCTGGCGGTACACGCCACGAACCGCTGGGTTCCGCTGCTGGTGCCACTGGCGCTGCTGACGCTGCTGCTCGGCAACGGTCGCACCTGGGCAGCGCTGCTGTTCGCGCTGCTCTACGGCGTGGGCAACGGCATGCTGACCATCGTCAAGGGCACGGTCATGGCGCAGTACGTGAGTGCGGCGTACGTGGGGGCGCTGAACGGCGCGCTCGGCCTGCCGCTGGCGCTGGTGCGGGCCGCGGCGCCGCTGGCCGTGGGCTGGTTATGGACGCCCGCGCGGGGCTACACCGTCGGATTGGCGCTGCTCACCGCGCTGGCCATGTTCGGCGTGGCGATGCTCTGGAGCGCGCAACGGCACGCGCTGACAGCAACCGCCCCACCAACGCCGAAAAACACCTGAACCGATAGCTGCTTGCGCTTGCTCGGCAAGCACCGAAGCCATTTCCGGTCAGATATATCCGTCAGACCTTTTCCAGCACCACCGCGATGCCCTGCCCCACGCCTATGCACATGGTGCACAGCGCGTAGCGCCCGCCCAGGCGGTGCAACTGGCTCACCGCCGTGGTCGCCAGGCGCGCGCCGCTGGCGCCCAGCGGGTGGCCGAGCGCGATCGCGCCGCCCCACTGGTTCACGCGCGGGTCGTCGTCGGGCAGGCCCAGGTCGCGCAGCACCGCCAGGCCCTGCGCGGCAAACGCCTCATTGAGCTCGATCACGTCCATCTGCGCCAGCGTCAGGCCGGTGAGCTGCAGCACCTTGCGCGTGGCGGGCGCGGGGCCGAATCCCATGATGCGCGGCGGCACACCTGCGGTCGCCATGCCGACGACGCGCGCGCGCGGCGTGAGGCCGTGGCGTTTGGCGGCGTCTTCGCTCGCCAGCAGCAGCGCGCAGGCGCCGTCGTTGATGCCGCTGGCGTTGCCCGCGGTGACGCTGCCGTCGGGGCGTACCACGCCCTTCAGGCGCGCGAGCGCCTCCATGCTGGTCTGGCGCGGATGCTCGTCGGTGTCAACGACGACGGGGTCGCCCTTCTTCTGCGGGATGGTCACGGGCGTGATCTCGTGGGCCAGGTGGCCGGCGGCGATCGCGGCGGCGGCCTTGTGCTGGCTCGCGAGCGCCATGCGGTCCTGCGCCTCGCGCTCGATCCGGAAGTCCTGCGCGACGTTCTCGGCCGTCTCGGGCATGGAGTCGATGCCGTACTGCGACTTCATGAGCTTGTTGACGAAGCGCCAGCCTATGGTGGTGTCATACACCGCGTTGGCGCGCGAGAACGCGCTTTCAGCCTTGGGCATGACGAAGGGCGAGCGGCTCATGCTCTCGACGCCGCCGGCGATCATGAGCTGTGTGTCGCCCGAGCGGATCGCGCGCGCGGCGCTGCCTATGGTGTCCAGCCCCGAGCCGCACAGGCGGTTGATGGTGGCGCCGGGCACGTCCGTGGGCAGTCCCGCGAGCAGCGCCGCCATGCGCGCGACGTTGCGGTTGTCCTCGCCCGCCTGGTTGGCGCAGCCGTAGAGCACATCTTGCACCGCCGCCCAGTCCACGCTGGTGTTGCGCGCCATCAGCGCCTTGATCGGCGTGGCGGCCAGGTCATCGGTGCGCACGTGCGCAAGCGCGCCACCGTAGCGGCCAAAGGGGGTGCGAATCGCGTCGCAGATGAAGGCTTGGGTCATATCGTCTCTCGCAGGGTTCAAGAATCGTAGCTTGCGGCGCTTGCCCATCAAGCGCAAACGCCGTTTTTTGATGTGCAGTCAAACGCCCGCCACCGTGTTGCGCAGCAGCCCGATGCGTTCGATCTCCACCTCGATCACGTCGCCGGGCTGCATGTACAGCTTCGGGGTGCGGCCCATGCCGACGCCCGCGGGCGTGCCGGAAAAAAGGATATCACCGGGCTCCAGCGTCATCGCTTGGCTCACCGCCGCGATGATGGTGGCCACATCGAACAGCATGTCGCGCGTGTTGGCCGACTGCACGGTCTGGCCGTTGAGCCGCGTATGCAGCGCCAGGCCCGCGCCGCCCGGCGGCAGCTCGTCCGCGGTGACGACGCACGGGCCCCAGGGGCCGGTGCCGTCGACGTTCTTGCCCAGCGCCCACTGCGGCGAGCGGAACTGGAATTCACGCACCGAGATGTCATTGCCCACCGCATAGCCGAACACGTGGCGCAGCGCCTGCTCGCGCGCAATCGCGCGCCCGCCCTCGCCCACGACGACCACCATCTCGCCCTCGAAGTCCAGGCTGTCGTCGCCCGCGGGCCGGTGCACCACGTCGCCCTGCGCGGCCAGGCTCGTGGCGGAGCGCAGGAACAACGTCGGGTGCCGCGGCTGCTGCATGCGGCTTTCCCTGGTGTGGTCGGCGTAGTTGAGCCCGACGCACACGGCCTTGCCCGGGCGCAGCACCGGCGCAAGCCAGCGCACGCTGTCCGTCGAAATCCGCCGGTCGGCCGCCACCACCATGGCCTGCAACTGCGCAGGCGTGGTGCCCGCGCGCAGCAGCGCGCCCACGTCGCCACCGGCAGGCCCGATCAGCGCCAGCGCCTGCCCCACGAGCGCTGCCGCCTGCGGCTCGCCGTCCACGAGTACCGTAGCGAGTTTCATCACCTGCCCTTTTGCGTCCAGCGAACCGGCCAATAATAGGCGAGCACGCCATCCGCGTGCGGCCATCACCATGTTCAACCCCAGCCAGACCGACGTACGCCGCTTTTTCTGCGCGGTGCTGCGCAAGCAGCAGCAAGGCGCGCCGATGGAGGCGATCGAGACGCTGGCGGCGCTGTGGATCGCCGAGCACCCCGAGTACGCCGACGATCTCGCCGACGCCGACACGGCGGTGGCACGCGACTATGGCGACGGCGCGGTGGGTGAAAACCCCTTTTTGCACCTGTCGATGCACCTGTCGATCAGCGAGCAGTGCAGCATCGACCAGCCGCGCGGCATCCGCCAGGCGGT
>JAIXLP010000012.1 GCA_026954015.1 Burkholderiales bacterium
CGCAACTGGCCGACCACGCTGGACGGCAGGCTGGCGAGGTTGCGCGCCTGGTTCATCAGCATTTGCGCTTCGTTCTGGAGCTGCTGGATCTGGTTGTTGATCTGCTCCAGCGTGCGGATCGCGGTCAGCGTGTTCTGCACGAGGTTCGTGGGGTCGATCACGACCCATTGCGCATGGGCAGTGGCGGTGCAAAGCATGGCCGCGACGGCGGCGGCGATCAGGCGCTTCTTCATGGCAGGTTCTCCAAGGGTTGGTCAGCGAGGGAGTCCGGCGCGAGGCCGGGGAACGAGGGCAGCAGGTCAGCCGCCCAATGGAGGCCGCGATGGCGCATCCAAGCGCCTACGAAGCCGGGCACGTCGGCATCGGCGAGCACCGAGTCGATGTCGCGCTGGTCCTGCGGCGTGGAAGCGCCCGCGAAGGCCAGCGTCGCCGGCCCCAGGTCGAGGTCGAACAGGCGGTTGCCGAGGCGGGATTGGTAGTAGTAGTCGCGCTTGGGCTGCGCGGTGGCGACGATCTCGATCTGACGCCGGTTGAGGCCGAAGCCCTCGTAGATCGTGCGAATCTGCGGCTCGGTCGCCTGCGGGTTGGGCAAGAAAATCCGACTCGCGCAGCTCTCGATGATCGCGGGCGCGATGCTCGAATCCTTGATGTCGGCGAGGCTCTGCGTGGCGAAGATGACGCTGACGTTCTTCTTGCGCAGCGTCTTGAGCCACTGGCGGATGCGCGCGGCAAACACCGGGTCATCGAGGAACAGCCACGCTTCATCGAGGATCAGCAGCGTGGGCGCACCATCGAAGCGTTCATCGAAGCGCGCAAAGAGGTAATGCAGCACGGCCATAACGGCGGCCTTGCTGTGCATCAGTTCCTCCATCTCGAAGCACTGCACGTCGGCCATGCCGAGACGGTCATGGTCGGCGTCCAGCAGCTTGCCGTGGGCTCCGCCCAGCACATACGGCGCGAGCGCCTGCCGCAGCGCGTTCGATTGCAGCAGCACGGAAAGCCCCGTCATCGTGCGCTGCTCCACCGGCGCACCGGCGAGACTTCCCAGCGCCGACCAGATAGCCGCCTTCTCGTCGGGGCCGACCGCCACGCCTTCGTGCAGCAAGCGGCCTTCGATCCATTCAGCGGCCCAGGTGCGGTAGCCCTCGCGGTCGATGCGCGCGAGCGGCTGGAAGGCGATTTCGCCATCCGTGCCCAGGTCGTAGTGTTCGCCGCCCAGGCCGAGGATGGCGGCCCGCATGGAGCGGCCCATGTCGAAGGCGAAGATGCGCGAGCCGCGATAGCGGCGGAACTGCATCGCCAGCGTGGCGAGCAAGACCGACTTGCCCATGCCGGTCGGCCCCGCGACCAGCGTGTGGCCCACGTCGCCGATGTGCGTCACCAGCCGGAACGGCGTCGCGCCATCGGTGCGCGTGACGATCAGCGGCGGGCCGTCGAGGTGGTCGTTCTTCTCTGGCCCGGCCCATACCGCCGACACCGGCATCATGTGCGCCAGGTTCAGCGTCGAGACGATGGGCTGGCGCACGTTCGCATAGGCGTTGCCAGGGATCGAAGACAGCCAGGCATCCACGGCATTGAGCGTTTCGGGGATGGTGACGAAGCCCCGGCCCTGGATGGCGCGCTCCACCATGCGCAGCTTCTCGTCTGCGACGGCGGCGTCCTCGTCCGTGACGGTGACGGTCGCCGTCAGATAGCCGAAGGCAACTTGATCGCTGCCCAGCTCCTGCAAGGCAGCGTCGGCGTCGGCGGCCTTGTTGTTGGCGTCGGTATCGACCAGCGGGCTTTCCTGCTGGAAGATCGTTTCGCGCAGCAGCGCGATGACGTTCTTGCGCTTGGCGAACCACTGGCGGCGCAGGCGGGCGAGTTCTTTTTCCGCCTCGGCTTTGTCGAGGCAGAGAAAGCGCGTGCTCCAGCGGTACGCAAAACCGAGGCGGTTGAGGTCGTCCAGAATCCCCGGCCAGGTCGAGGTCGGGAAGCCCCGCACCGACACCACGCGCAGGTGCTGGTCGCCCAGCATGGGCGCCAGGCCGCCGACCAGCGCGGAGTCGGTCAGCAGCGCGTCGATGTGGAACGGCACTTCGGGCACGCCCACGCGATAGCGCCGCGTCGAGATGGTCGCGTGCAGGTAGGTCAGCGTCTGCGCGTCATCGAGCCAGTCAATTTCCGGCATCACGCCGTCGAGCAGGTCAAAGACGCGATCCGTTTCCGCGACGAAGGCTTGCAGCCGCTCGCGCCAGTCCACGCCATTCGTCGGCGTGTTCTCGTAGAGCATCTTGGCGGCACGGGCGCGCGATTCCTCGGGCGGCAGGTACACCAGCGTCAGGTGATAGCCGCTCTCGAAGTGGTTGCCCGAGTCCTCGAAGGTGGCGCGGCGTTCTTCGTCCACTAGCCACGACAGCGGCTCGGGAAACTCCGAGTGCGGATAGTCGGCGGCGGGTCGGCGCTCGGCTTCGATGAACAGTGCCCAGCCCGAACCCAGCCGGCGCAGCGCGTTGTTCAAGCGCGCCGACGTGGCGATCAGCTCGCCTTGCGTGGCGCTGTCGAGGTCAGGCCCGCGAAACCGGGCCGTGCGCTGGAAACTGCCGTCCTTGTTCAAGACGACACCCGGCGCGACCAGCCCGGCCCAGGGCAGCCAGTCGGCGAGCAGCGTGGGCCGCTGGCGGTATTCGGCGAGGTTCAGCATGGCATCACCTCACACGTCCAGCAGCGGGCGATGCTTGACGTGCCGCGCGAAGACCTGCATGAACTGCGGATCGACGCGCGCCCCCCAAACCGCCAGCGCATGGCCGACGATCCAGAGCACGGCACCGGGAATCCAGAGTTGCAGGCCCAGCCCGACAGCGGCGGCCAGCGTGCCGTTGGCGATCGCCACGGTGCGCGGTGCGCCGCCCAGCAAGATCGGCTCGGTGAGCGAGCGATGCAAAGGCACCTCGAACCC
>JAIXLP010000051.1:0-91139 GCA_026954015.1 Burkholderiales bacterium
CAGACAACACAACCAGCAAGGACTCGCTGCGATCAGCGAAGCCTTGCATTGTATACGAAAAATCGATGCACGAAGCAAAATTGCCAACATTCGCGCGAGCGGCCCACGCTCCAGACAATCAGACGCGCCAACGCTCCAGCAACTTGCTTGGCGTGAGTGCATCGTAGCCTTCGAACGGCTGGTGTATCCAGGGATCCGTCGGCAGGAAGTCGACGTAGTAGTCGGGAGTGAAGCTTGACGCCCCCTTGACCCAGATGGTGGCTGTACGCAATTCCGAGATCGGCGCGTACTTGGCCTTAAGCAGGGATACGACAGCGTTCAGCGTATGCCCCGAATCCGCAAGGTCGTCCACGAGCAGCACGCGACCCGCGATCTCCCCGTTCGGCGTGGTGATGTAGCGCGCAATGTCCAGATGCCCCTGCACGGTGCCGGCCTCAGCCCGGTACGAACTCGTGGACATGATCGCAAGCGGCTTGTCGAAGATGCGACTGAGAATGTCGCCCGGCCGCAGGCCACCACGCGCAAGGCACAGGATGGTGTCGAACTCCCACTGGGATTGGTACACCTTCAAGGCCATTTTTTCGATGAGGCTGTGATACTCGTCGTAGCTTACGTACAGGTGTTTTCCATCTTCAGTCAGCATCGGATGTACCAGGTTGTCGTTGCAAGAAAAGCGGGGCCCCACGAAGCCTCAGTCCGCAGCCGCCGCGTACGGGTTGTGCAGCACGATCGTGTGCTCCCGGTCCGGGCTCGTCGACACGATCGCTACCGGAACATCCGTGACCTGCGCGATGCGCTCCAGGTACCGCTGCGCGTTGACCGGCAGGCTCTCGTAGCGGGTGACGCCTACCGTGGACTCGGCCCAACCGGGCATCTGCTCGTAGATCGGCTCGCAACGCGCGATCTCGTCGGCCCCGACGGGCAGCAGGTCGACACGCTCTCCGTCGAGCAGATAGCCAACGCACAGGGAAAGCTGCGGCAGGCCGTCGAGCACGTCCAGCTTGGTGATGCAAAGACCGTTCAGGCCGTTGACCTGTGCGCTGCGTTTGAGCAGTGCCGCATCGAACCAGCCACAGCGTCGGCTGCGCCCCGTGGTGACGCCCTTTTCCACCCCCACGGTGCTCATGTGGTAACCAGGTGTGCCCGGCGTCTGCCAGTCAAGCTCCGTCGGGAATGGTCCACCACCGACACGCGTGCAGTACGCCTTGGCGATTCCGAGGACGTAGTGCAGCATGCCCGGCCCGACGCCAGATCCCGCAGCCGCGTTGCCTGCCACACAGTTGCTCGATGTCACGTACGGGTAGGTGCCGTGGTCGATGTCCAGCAGCGTCCCCTGCGCACCTTCGAAGAGCAGATTTGCCCCGTGCGCATGCGCCTCGTTGAGCTCGCACGAGACGTCGGCGATCATGGGCCGAAGCTGTTCGGCGTGGCGCATGGCCTGCGCATAGACGGGCTCGAACAGCACCTCACCATCGCGCATGTACGGTTTCAGCGCATCGCCGAACTCGAAATCGCGCGATCCGAGGAAGGTCGTAAGCATGTGGTTGTGCAGTGCCAGCAGGGTTCGCAGCTTCGCAGCGAAGCGCTCGGGATACTTGAGATCCTGCACACGCAGCGCGCGCCGGGCGATCTTGTCCTCGTAGGCCGGGCCAATACCGCGGCCCGTGGTACCGATTTTTTCCGTGCCTCCGCGTTCCAGCGCCGCTTCGCGCGCAACGTCCAGGGCGGCGTGGAACGGCAGGATCAATGGGCAACCTTCGCTGACACGCAGGCGTGAGCGCACCTCGACGTCTGCCCGCTCCAGCCCTTCGATCTCCTCGAACAGTTTGGCCGCCGATAACACCACGCCGTTGCCGATATAGCACTTCACGCCCGGGTGCATGATGCCGCTGGGTATCAGATGAAGCGCGGTCTTCACGCCATTGATCACCAGGGTGTGGCCCGCGTTGTGCCCACCCTGGAAACGCACCACACCCTGCGCCTGCGCCGAGAGCCAGTCGACCAGCTTGCCCTTGCCTTCGTCGCCCCACTGCGCACCGACGACCACGACGTTGCGGCCCTTGGTTGATTTCATCGCCACTCCCGATCCTCTCTAGAGATGCCCGGACGAACTACAGCGCCCGCACGATCCACGCGCCATTGGCTTGCACCAACTCGCGATCGCAATCAAACTCATCGGCCTGACCCGCGTCGCCCGGCAGCACGCAGACGACCGTCTCGCCCTGCCGACGCAGCGCGGCGATCGCCGCTGCTGCGTTTTCGTCGCTGCACCAGTGGACCCGGATCGCAGCCCGCAGCGGTGGCGCCGCGACGACACTCACGAGCTGCTTGACATCCAGACTGAACCCGACCGCCGGCCGATTACGGCCGAACACCGAGCCGACTTCGTCATAGCGCCCCCCTCGCACGAGCGCATCACTGGCGCCAGGGGCGTAGATCGCAAAACGCAAGCCGCTGTAATACGAATAGCCACGCAAATCTGCAAGGTCGAACGTCACCTTCGCGCGCTTGATCTGCGCGGCAACCTGTCTCAGATTTTGTAGCGGTTCGCGCACGCCTGGTATGGCTTCAAGCGCCTTTTCAGCCTCATCGAGCACGGTTGCATCACCGTACAGGCGCAGCAATTGCGCCAAGCCGTCGCGCGACACCGCCGGGAAGTTCCGTGTGAGCGATGCCAACTCGCTTGCATCCTTGGCCGCAAGCGCGGCGTGCACTTCGCGCAGCGTCTGCAAGCCCACAGGCACGCCCGCAAGCAGCGCGCGCACGATGCGCACGTCAGCCAGGTCGATGCTCATCTCATGGACATCCGCGCCTCGCAGGCACTCCAGCGCCAGCCGCACCGATTCGATCTCTGCCTCGACGCCCTGGTGCCCGTAGATTTCCGCGCCGAACTGCAGCGGCTCACGCGTGGCGTAAGGGCGGTCGGGGCGCGCGTGCAGCACCGGGCCGCAGTAACACAGACGGGTCACGCCGCTGCGGTTGAGCAGATGCGCGTCGATGCGCGCGACCTGCTGCGTCATGTCAGCCCGCAACCCTAGCGACCTGCCGGAGAGCTGGTCCACGAGCTTGAACGTCTGCAACCCGAGCTCTTCGCCGGCGCCCGTCAGCAGGGATTCCAGGTGCTCGAACAGCGGCGGAATCACTAGTTCGTAGCCATAACCGCGCGCGGTATCGAGCAGACCCCGGCGCAACTCCTCGATGCGCCTGGCCTCGGAAGGCAATACGTCGGCGATGTGATCCGGGAGTACCCAGGCGGACATGAAATACCCGGAAGTGGTCAAAGCGGCGATTCTACCGGCAGGGTTGCCACCGACTTCGCCGTGGCGCGGCTCATCCGAGCCACCACAACAGCACGCCGCCCACCATCAGGCACACCAAGCCGCAAAAGCGGATTTGCCCGTCCTGCATCTGCAGCATCTGGGAAAAGATCCGCCGCCAAGTGGCCGGCGCGACGAACGGCAGCACCCCTTCAAGCACCAGCAACAGCGCCAGCGCCGTCCACAAGCCGTCGGACATCGCTCGGGCGCGGTTCAGTTGCGCGCCGGAGCTGCCGGCACCGATCCGCGCAGCGCCTTGAAGAACTCGGTTCCGGCGGGGTCGAGCACCAGCACGTCGCTCTTGCCCTTGAAGCTTGCGCGGTAGGCTTCCAGGCTGCGGTAGAACTGCGCAAACTGCGGGTCGCGGCCAAACGCGTCGGCGTAGATGCGCGTGGCCTGCGCGTCGCCCTCGCCCTTGACCTTCTGCGCATCGCGATAGGCGTTGGCCAGCGTGACTTCGCGCTGGCGATCCGCCTCGGCGCGAATCTTCTCACCTTCGGCGATACCGGTCGAACGCAGTTCGTTGGCGACGCGCTTGCGCTCGGCCTCCATGCGCCGGTACACCGACTCGGTGATCGAATCGACGTAGTCCACCCGCGTGATGCGCACGTCCACCACGTCCATGCCCCACGGCTTGCCGCCACGCACCGCCTCGAGCACTTCACGCTTGACGTCCGCCATCAGGTCGTCGCGCTTTTCCGACAGCAGCTCGCGCACCGTGCGGCGGTTGACCTCTTCCTGGAAGGCGTTGCGCACGACGCGGTTGAGCTGCAACGCCCCGGCGCTCTCATCCAGGCCAACATTGCGGATGTACTCCGAAGGCTCCGCGATGCGCCAGCGCACATACCAATCGATCACCACGCGCTGCTTTTCCGCAGTGAGCATCGATTCGGTCTCCGAGCCGTCAAGCGTCAGCAGGCGCTTGTCGATGTAACGCACGTTCTGCAGCGGCGGCGGCAGCTTGACGTACAGCCCCGGCTCGGTGATGACGGATTTGATCTGACCCAGGGAGTAGACCACGCCAAACTGGCGTTGATCGACCACGAACAAGGTGGAACTGGCCAGCACCAGCACCAGCAGAAGGGTCGAAATGGCAAAACCTATGCGATTCACGCGGCTCTCCTAGCGGGATTCACGCTCGCGCGAGCGTGCAAGGTCACGGGAGCGCGCATCGCCCGCCACGGGCGGCGTGACCACCGTGGGCGTAGTGGTGTTCGCAGGATGCATCGCTGCAGCTTCGTCGCCCGCGCCAGCCGCAGCAGCGCCTGCCTGCAGCAGTTTGTCCAGCGGAAGGTACAGCAGGTTCGAGCCCTGGCGCGACTCCACGAGCACCTTGGTCACGCTGCCGAGCACCTGCTGCAGGGTTTCCAGATACATGCGGTCGCGCGTGACCTGTGGCGCCTTCTGGTATTCGGCAACCACCGCATCAAAGCGCTGCGCATCACCCTCGGACTGCGCCACGATGCGCGCCTTGTAGCCCGCCGCCTCTTCCAGCAGCCGGGACGCGGCACCCACCGCCCGCGGCACCACGTCATTGGCGTAGGCCTGCGCCTCGTTCTTGGTGCGCTCGCGCTCCTGTCCGGCCTTGAGCACGTCGTCGAACGCCGCCTGCACCTGCTCGGGCGGTCGCACGCCGCCTTGCTGGAGGTTGATCCCGACCACCTCGACACCCACCTTGTAGCGGTCGAGGATGGTCTGCATCAGGGTACGCACCCGGGGCGCGATCTGATCGCGCTCGTCGGCCAGCGCCGAGTCCATGGTCATCTTGCCCACGACCTCACGCACCGCGGTCTCAGCCGCCTGCACCACCGCGCCGGTCGGGTCCCGGCTCTCGAACAGCCAGGCGCGCGCATCGTTGAGGCGGTACTGCACCGCGAACTTGATCTCGACGATGTTTTCGTCCTGGGTCAGCATGGCCGAGTCGCGCAACCCGGTGGCCTTGATGATCGAATCGCGACCGATGTCCACCGAGCGAATCTGCGTGACAAACACCAGTTCATGGCGCTGGATGGGGTACGGCAGGCGCCAGTTGAACCCGGCGCCCACCGTGGCCCGGTATTTTCCGAACTGCGTGATCACCGCCTGCTGGCCTTCCTGCACGATGAAGAAGCCGGTCGCCAGCCAGATCAGCGCTGCGACGGCCACCAGCAGTGCGATGCCCTTGCCTGCGTGACGCATGTCGGGCTGGAACCCGCCGCCGCCCGAGGGCAACGGAAACCCCCGGCGCCCGCCACGCCCCCCGCCGCCAAACAAGCCGTTGAGCTTGCGCTGCAGATCGCGCCAGAGTTCATCCAGATCCGGCGGGTTCGCCCCCCCACCCTGCGGGCCTTTGGCGGGCCGGTTGGGCGCCGGCGTATCCGCCGGGCGCTCGGGTTCGGGCGCGTCCTCTCCCGACGCTGGCTCGTCGCTGCGACCCCAGCGCGGGTCATTGAGGTTGTAGACCTCCTGCTCCTGGGGACGGGGCGAGCCCGGAACCCAGCGGAGGAGCCGGTTAGGAAGACGCATGCGCACGCTCTCTGCTCATTGGTAAATTGCAAACACCCGGTATTGTCCTGGCAATCCGGGCCTCAACCCGCGACGTGCATGGTATCGGTCGCATGCGCGCGCGCCGCGCCGTGGGCAACCGCACGGTCGGACAGGAGCTGTCGCACCGAGGGCAGGCCCTCGCCGGTGCGCGCACTCACGAACACACGTTCGAGCCGGCGACCATCGCATTCGTAGTCATCGACCATGGCGACGGGCCACGCGGCCAGCGCATCCAGCTTGTTGAACACCAGCACCTGCGGCACGGCTTCGGCGCCAATTTCGGACAGCACCTGCTGCACCTGCTCGATCTGCTGCGGATACGCAGGGTTCGCCGCATCCACGACATGCAGCAGCAAATCCGCGTCCGCAGCCTCCTGCAAGGTCGCCTGGAACGCGCTCACGAGGCCATGCGGCAAATCGCGGATGAACCCGACGGTGTCCGACAGTGAAATCGTGCCGGCCTGCGCGCCCAGGTACAGCCGCCGCGTTGTCGTGTCCAGCGTTGCGAAGAGCTGGTCGGCCGCGTACGCATGCGCCTTGACGATCGCATTGAACAGCGTGGATTTGCCCGCGTTGGTATAGCCCACGAGCGAAACGCAAAAGGTGTCCCGGCGCTCGCGCTGGCGCCGCTGCGTCGACCGCTGGCGCCCGACCTTCACGAGGCGTTCGCGCGTGCGCTTGATCGTCTCGCCTATCATGCGGCGGTCAAGTTCGATCTGGCGCTCGCCCGGCCCCCCACGCGCGCCGATGCCACCGCGCTGGCGTTCGAGGTGGGTCCACCGCCGCACGAGGCGCGTGCTCAGATACTGCAGCCGCGCCAACTCCACCTGTAGCTTGCCTTCGTAGCTGCGTGCACGTTGGGCGAAGATTTCCAGGATCAGCATCGTCCGGTCGTACACGGGCAGGCCCACGTGCTGCTCAAGATTGCGCTGCTGCGCCGGGCTCAGGGCCTGGTCAAAAATCACCTCCAGCGCGCCGAGTTCGGTCGCGCGCGCCTTGATCTCGTCCGCCTTGCCGCTGCCGACGAACAACGCAGCATCGGGCGCCTTGCGCCGGCACGTCAGCCTGGCCACCGGCTCCAGCCCGGCACTGCTGGCAAGCAGGCCGAGCTCTTCCAGCGCGCCATCGAACGCGCCCGTGCCGAAGTCCACACCGACGAGCATCACCGGCGCGGCCTGCGCCGTCGTTGGAGTGGTCACGCGCGTGCGCTCCCGCACGCGGATGTGGATATGGACGCGGCAGCGCCAGGCTGCATCACGATGCTTCTGAATGGCCCTCGTCGGCGGGCTCTGTGGCGGCGAAATTGATCGCGCGACCGGGCACGATGGTCGAAATGGCGTGCTTGTAGACCATCTGGGTCACGGTGTTGCGCAGCAACACCACGTATTGATCGAACGACTCGATCTGCCCCTGCAGCTTGATGCCATTGACCAGATAGATCGATACCGGCACGTGTTCGCGCCGCAAGGCATTGAGAAACGGGTCTTGCAGGAGTTGGCCTTTGTTGCTCACGATATGCTCCGTGTTCGTGACTGTAGTTGGAGCGCCACCTTACCACAGCGCCCCGGGCTCTGATGGTGGCGACGCGAAAGCGGATTTTCAAGACCCGGTTTTGTCGGCGTAGGGGTTTTTCGAGGTTTTGAGCTCCAGCCGCAGCGGCGTGCCCACCAGGTCAAACTCCTTGCGAAAGCGCCCTTCGAGGAACCGCTTGTAGGCATCGGTGAGATGCTCCAGCGCGTTGCCGTGGATCACGATGACCGGCGGATTCATGCCACCCTGGTGCGCGTAGCGCGGCTTGGGCCGCGACATGCCCGAGCGCTTGGGACCCTGGAACTGCACCGATTCCTGCAGGACACGCGTGAGCACGGGCGTCGGCATCTTGCAGTTGGCGGCGCGGTGCGCCTGCCGTATCGACGCCCACAGCCCGCCGATGCCCTGGCGTTTCGTGGCCGAGATGAAGTGCATCGCGGCAAACTTGAGAAACGGCAGGCGATTTTCTATCGAGCGCTGGACCTGCTGGCGCTGGTACTCGTCGATGGCGTCCCACTTGTTCACCGCCACCACCACGGCGCGGCCGCTTTCGAGGATGTAGCCCGCGATGTGCGCATCCTGGTCGGTCACGCCCTGCGTGGCGTCGAGCAGCAGCAGCACGACATGCGCCGATTCGATCGCGCGCAACGTCTTGACGACGGAAAATTTCTCGATGGTTTCGAACACCTTGCCGCGCCGGCGCAGGCCCGCGGTGTCGATCAGCTCGAACTGCTGCCCGCGCTGCTCGAACGTGACGCTGATCGCATCCCGCGTCGTACCCGGCAGGTCAAACGCCACGAGCCGTTCCTCGCCCAGCCAGGCATTGATGAGCGTGGATTTGCCCACGTTGGGCCGCCCGGCCACCGCAAGGCGGATCGCGCCGGTTTCTGGCTCGGCGTCTTCGTCCGTGTCCGCGAGCTGCAACGGCGCCAGCGCGGCTTCGACGAGCGAGCGGATGCCCTGCCCGTGCGCCGCCGATACCGGATGGATCTCCCCCAGCCCGAGTTCGTAGAACTCACCCAGCCGCGCGCTTTCCTGCATGCCTTCGGCCTTGTTGCCTGCGAGGATGCAGGGCGTGCCCAGGCGGCGCAGGTAACGCGCGATATCGTGGTCCTGCGCCGAAAGGCCCGCACGCACATCCACGACGAACACGATGACGTCGGCCTCGGCGATGGCCTGACGCGTCTGGCGCGCCATTTCGCGGTAGATGCCGCTCGTCGCATCCGGCTCGAACCCGCCGGTATCGACCACGATGTAGGGGTGCCCGGCGTGCTGGCCCGCACCGTAGTGGCGGTCGCGCGTCAGTCCGGGCGCATCCGCGACGATCGCGTCACGCGAGCGCGTGAGGCGATTGAAGAGCGTGGACTTGCCGACATTGGTTCGCCCGACGAGGGCGATCACCGGTTTCATCAAGCATTCCGATCAGTCGGGCCGGAACCCATAAACCGAGCCCTGGCGCGTGACCGCGACCAGCGTCTTGCCCGCTACCACCGGGGCCGCAACGACGCCGGAGCTGTCCGTAGTCAGCCGGTTCAGCGGCGTGCCGTCCTCGCGTGAGAGCAGGTGCACCTGCCCGGACGCATCGCCCACGATGACCGACCGGCCCAGCAGCAGCGGCGCCGTCAGCTTGCGGTAGCGCAGCGCATCGTGCGTCCAGACCGGCGTGCCGTCGGCACGCTTCCACGCGAGCACGGTGCCATTGCTCTCGCTGCCGTACAGCATCTCGGCGTCGCCGTCGATGCCCACGGCGCCCTGCGCGGCGCGCGTCCACAGCACCGCGCCGCGCGAGGCGTCGATGCAGCCTATGGTGGCCTGAAACGCCCGCGCGCAAACGTTGGTGCCCACGCGGCTCACGCGGCCCAGGATTTCAACCAGGCGCTCCACGTCGTTGGTGCCGCGCGGGGTCGCCAGCGGCGCTTCCCAGCCCACCGTGCCGCTGTCCGGGTCCAGACCGGCGATGCGGCCCGACCATCCCACGACCAGCGTATCGCCCACCGCCGTGAGCAGCCCGCCCTCGCGCAGGACCAGCGGTTCGCCCGGGCGCTGTTGTGCCCACAAGCGCGCGCCCGTCTCGCCATCGAACGCGAGCACCGATCGATCCGCCAGAAGCACGAATACCCGCCCGCCCGCCACGAGCGGTGCGGTGTACGCCTGCGCAGCCAGCCGCGCGCGCCAGAGTTCGCGACCGTTTTCAAGCACGATGAGCTGGCGCGCCTTGCTCACCACCGCGGCACGCTGCCCGTCGCTGCCCACGCCGGCCACCAGTGGTGTATCGAGTTGCGCGCGCCAGAGCGTAGCGCCGGTGCGCGCATCAAGCGCACTCACGTCGCCACCGGCAGAGGCGAGCGCGACGGTGTCGCCGTGCACGGCGGGCGTGAGCGAGAGGTCACCGACCGCGCCTATGCCGGTAGACCACACTTGGTGCACCGGCAGCAGCGCCACCACGGGGCCAAGCTCCGCCGGCCTGGTCTTGGACGAGCCGCCCCAGAGCGAACACCCGGCCAGCGCCAGCAGCGCAGCCGCGGCCACGGGCCATGCCAGCGTGCGCAGCGTTTGCGCAACGCGGCTCACGTTGCGTTCCCCTTGGCAGACACGTCAGCCCCGAGCGCGTTGAGCTTGGCCTGCACCACGCGGCGGTAGGCCACGGCGTCGCCAAAGGCGTCGTACGCGCGGCGGTATTCCGCTATCGCCTCCTGCTTCTTGCCC
Organism: Burkholderiales bacterium; assembly: GCA_026954015.1. Classification (GTDB taxonomy): domain Bacteria; phylum Pseudomonadota; class Gammaproteobacteria; order Burkholderiales; family Burkholderiaceae_C; genus Comamonas_C. The sequence goes on from JAIXLP010000051.1 coordinate 10,080, forward strand.
TGCAGGTCCAGCACGTCACCCTTGCGGTCGGCCACCACGGCGGCGAATTCCGGCGGGAACGAGGCCGAGAGCTGCTGCATGGCCTCGTCGTAGGACTTTTCCTGCACCAGCACGCCCACCAGCCGCAGGCGCGCCAGCGCCACGTAGCCTTCGTCACTGGCGTGGTCCACCACCCATCGCAGCGCCTCCTGTGCATCCTTCCAGCGCTCAGCTCCGGCGGATTGCTGCGCGGCCACGAGCCCGGCCTGCCCGGCCTGCACGGTGCGCGGGTAGGCCTTGCGCAAGTCACCGAAGATCTGCTGCACTCGGTCGACGTTGCCCGTCTGCGCGGCCACCTCCACCGCATCCAACATCGCCACCGCGGCCTGAGCCTGACGGCCCTGCCAGAAGCGGTAGCCATTCCAGGCAGCGAACCCGCCCATCACGATGATGACCACCCAAGTGATGAGCGCTCCCCATGTGTCCCAGAAATGCTTGAACTGCGCAATCTGTTCCTGTTCTTCTAGGTCGAAATGGTGGGCCATGGCAGGGAAAGTCCTTGTATCAGCGCGGGGATTGTAGGCTGGCGGCCCAGGCGGCCACGTCGGTCAGCGGGCACGGTCGCTGCGCGCTGGTTTCGCGCAGCGGCTTGACGGCGACGGCGCCTGCCGCCAGCTCGTCGGCCCCGAAAATGAGAGCAAAGCGCGCCCCGCTGGCATCGGCCTTTTTCAGTTGCGCCTTCATGCTGCCCAGCCCTTGCGCATTGGCGGCGGCGCTGTGCATCTGCACCGCGACGCCGAGCGCCCGCAGGCGCTGCAGCGTCGCCATGACGACGGGCAGCGCGGCGGCATCGGGGACCACCGCGTAGGCGTCGGGGCGCACGTCCGGCAGCTCGCGCGCCTGGCTGCGCAGCAATTCAAGCACCCGCTCCACGCCCAGCGCCCAGCCCACGGCAGGCGCAGGCCTGCCCCCCATCTGGCCGATCAGGTAGTCGTAGCGCCCCCCGCCGCAGATGGTCCCCTGCGCGCCGAGCTCGTCGGTGACGAACTCGAACACCGTGAGGTTGTAGTAGTCCATGCCGCGCACCAGGCGCGGGTTGATGCTCCACGCCACGCCTGCCGCATCCAGGATGGACTGGACGGTGCGCAGGTGCTGGCGCGACGCCTCACCGAGGTAGTCCATCAGGCGCGGCGCGGCGTCGACGACGGCCTGCATCGCGGGGTTCTTGGTGTCGAGGATGCGCAGCGGGTTGCTGTGCAGGCGCCTGCGCGCATCGTCGTCGAGCGCCTCCTGGTGCTGCTCCAGGTAGGCGATGAGCGCCGCGCGGTGCACCTTGCGCTCCTCGGGCTCGCCCAGGCTGTTGAGCTCCAGGCGCACGTTGGCAAGCCCCAGTTCGGCCCACAGCGCGTGCGCGAGCAGGATGATTTCCGCATCCATCTCGGCGCCGGGGAACCCCACCGCCTCGGCGCCGATCTGGTGGAACTGCCGGTAGCGGCCACGCTGAGGGCGCTCGTGGCGGAACATGGGCCCCATGTAGTACAGGCGCTTGCCACCGTCGTGCAGCAGCGTGTGCTCGACCACGGCCCGCACCACGCCGGCTGTCGCCTCGGGACGCAAGGTGAGCTGCTCGCCGTTGAGCCTGTCCTCGAACGAGTACATCTCTTTCTCGACGATGTCGGTCACTTCCCCCAGGCCACGCACGAAGAGCGCGGTCGGCTCGACGATGGGCGTGCGGATCGCTCGGTAGCCATAGCGCCGCATGAGCGAACGCACCACCTCTTCAAGCCACTCCCAGCGCGCCGAGTCGGGCGGCAGGATGTCGTTCATCCCCTTGATGGCGGCGAGTTTCTGCATGTCGCTAAATTGATGGTAAAAAGTGGCTCCAGCGCCCTGCTGAAAAGCGCTGACAGCTCTCAATATTGAAATAACTACGTTCAGTGCGCACCGGCAGTGAGGCCGTAGCGGCGCTCGACGTAATCCTGAACGAGCTGCTGGAATTCGGTGGCGATGTGCTCGCCGCGCAGGGTCACCGCCTTCTGGCCGTCGATGTAGACCGGGGCCGCCGGGGCCTCGCCCGTACCCGGCAGGCTGATGCCGATGTCAGCGTGCTTGCTCTCCCCGGGGCCGTTGACGATGCAGCCCATCACCGCAACGCGCAGCTTTTCCACGCCGGGATAGTGCGTGCGCCACACCGGCATCTGCGCGCGCAGGTAGTCGTCGATCTGCTTGGCCAGTTCCTGGAACGTGGTGCTCGTGGTGCGGCCACATCCAGGGCAGGCGGTAACGCTGGGCGCGAAGGCACGCAGGCCGAGCGACTGCAAAATCTCGGTGGCCACGAGCACTTCCTGCGTACGCGATTCGCCCGGCTTGGGCGTGAGCGAGACGCGGATGGTGTCGCCTATGCCCTCCTGCAGCAGCATGGCGATCGCCGCAGTGGACGCGACGATGCCCTTGGCGCCCATGCCCGCCTCTGTGAGGCCCAGGTGCAGCGCGTAGTCGCAGCGCTGCGCGAGCGCGCGGTAGACCGCAATGAGGTCCTGCACGCCGCTCACCTTGCACGAAAGGATCACCTGCTCACCCGGCATGCCGAGCTCCTCGGCACGCAAGGCGGACGAAATGGCGGAGCGCACGAGCGCCTCGTACATCACCTGGCGCGCGTCCCAAGGTTCGGCGCGCGCGCCGTTTTCGTCCATCAGGTCCGTGAGGAGCTCCTGGTCCAGGCTGCCCCAGTTCACGCCGATGCGCACGGGCTTGTCCCACCTGAGCGCCGCTTCGATCATCTGGGCGAATTGCTTGTCGTGCTTGTCGCCCTTGCCGACGTTGCCGGGGTTGATGCGGTATTTGGACAGTGTGCGCGCGCACTCGGGGAAATCGGTGAGCAGCCGGTGGCCGTTGTAATGGAAGTCCCCCACGAGCGGCACCGACTCACCCATCCGGTCCAGCCGCTCGCGGATTTCCGGGACCGCGGCAGCCGCCTCGGGCGTATTCACCGTGATACGCACAAGCTCGGAGCCCGCGATGGCGAGCTGGCGCACCTGGTTCACCGTGGCCTTCACATCGGCCGTGTCGGTATTGGTCATGGACTGCACGCGCACCGGCGCATCGCCGCCCACCGTCACGACCTTGTCTCCCCAGACCACGCGCGCCTGACGCGAGTGCCGCGGCGCTGGCGCGACGATGGCTATGGGTGCGCCCGCTTCGGACATCAGCATTCAATTCACCTCGAACCGCGCGACATTGCTGCGCGCGACCGCATTCAAATCCATGGGCTTGCCGCGCACGGAAACCTCGGCCGCATCCGCACGACCGATCACCACGGACCATGGGCCATCGCCCTGCGCAGCGTACCGCTCCCCGGCTTCCAGGGTCTTCTGCACCAGCACCGCACCGCGCGCATCGCGTACCTGAAGCCAGGTCTGCTGTCGCGCCGCGATCACCAGCGGATCGGCCGCTGGAGCAGCAGGAGCGGCTGTGGGCGCCTCGGCCACAGGCGGGGCGGGTTCGGATTCGGTGGACAGCGCGGGTGCGGGGGGTACATTGGCAGGCAGCGCAGCGGGCTCTGGCTCTGCCGGGGCCGGCGTGGCGGGCCTCGTGACCATGGCCGGCGCTGCATCGGCGGGCGCAGCCGCCTCGTCCTCGCCGCGCGGAAGAAACGCCATGACCAGCGCCGCGGCCAGCAGCGCGATCACGACCAGCACGACGACGCGAGGGATTGATCCGATGCCGCCCGCCAGATTGCCGCCCTCGGCCTTGAAGGTGGCGTTGAGTCCGAGCTGGTTCTTCAGCGGCACCAGCGTGTTGCGGGGCAGCAGCGCCAGCACCGGTGCCGGGTCGGTCTTGAGCGTGCGACAGACGCTGGACGCCAGCGCACGCACGAACACCAGATCGGGGAACACTTCATAGCGGTCGGCCTCGAGCGCCTCGAGCTTGGCCACCGGCACCTTCAAGGTCGCGGCCAGCGCCGCCACATGCATGCCGGCCGCTTCGCGCAGCCCGGCGATCATCCTCCCAGCCGAAGCTTGTGCCTCCTGCGAGGGCTGTGCCTGCGGCTCACTCATCGAACGCCCCACGCTCCAGGGCCAGCGCCTCGCGCGACTGCGGATAGCGTTTGTGCAACTGTTCCTCCAGCTGCCCCATGGCCCGTGTATCTCCAAGCGCGCGCTCCACCTTGACGCCGAGCCAGAGCGAGGCAGCGTTGGAAAATTCGCCGTTGTTCACCCGCCGGATATAGAACTGCGCGCGCTTGGCGTCGCCGCGTGCGAAAGTGACGGACGCCAGGTGGTAGCCAACGATGGGGTTGCCCGCGTCGAACTCGTAGGCGTGCATCAGCGCTTCCTGAGCCTCGACGAGTTGCCCGGCGCGCTCATAGCAGAACCCCTGCGACATCAGCGTCTTGGTGCGCGAGGCGTAGCCCGGCGTCACGAGCACGCGCGCGAACAGCGCCTGCGCCGCCGCGTAATCCCCCCGCTGGCATTGCAACCAGCCCAGGTTGTGCATCACGTCAGGGTCGTCCGGCCGCAGCTTGAGCGCGTACTGCAGGCTCGCGTCCGCCCGCGCCCAATCCTGGCGCGCCATGTACACCAGACCCTGCAAGTGGTAGGCGTCCGCATACCCCGGATCGGCAAGCAGCGCCTGGCGCACTTCGTCGAGCGCCACGTCGGTCTTGCCCGCCTGCAAATAATTCGCCGCCAGCTCGAGCCGGATCTGCGCGCGTTTGCGCGCATCGGTGCTGGGTGCGGCGGCGCTGCCCTCCACGGCGGCCTCGGACGGCGGCTGGTGGGCACAGCCCTGCAACCCGGCCAGCGCCAGCACCATCAGTGCGATGGCACCCCACGCTCCAGGACGGCCACGCCACGGCTGGGACACACTCATGTACAACTCTCCACGGTCAATCGGGGGCCACAACCGACAGGGCCGCCCGCGCGGTATCCCCGCGCAGCTTGGCCATGCGCTCGCCCACCCGCGTGCGATCCTGCACCTCGCCGGCAAGCTGGCCGCAGGCCGCATCGATGTCGTCCCCGCGCGTCTTGCGCACGGTGGTGACGATGCCCGCGTCGGTGAGCTCCTGCGCGAAGGCCGCGATCGCCCCATCCGGTGAGCGCTTCAGCCCCGATTGCGGGAACGGATTGAACGGAATCAGATTGAACTTGCACGACAGCCCCGCCCAGCGGGCGTCGCGCACCAGCCGCACCAATTGGCGCGCGTGCTCGGGTTGGTCGTTCACGCCGTCGAGCATGCAGTATTCGAAAGTGATGAAGTCGCGCGGTGCATGGTCGAGGTAGCGCCGTGCCGCGCCCAGCAGGTCGGCGAGCGGGAATTTGCGATTGAGCGGCACCAGCGTGTCGCGCAGCGCATCCGTCGGCGCGTGCAGCGAGATCGCCAGCGCCACCGGGCAATCCGCTGCCAACCGGTCGATCATGGGCACGACGCCGGAGGTGGACACCGTGACGCGCCGACGCGAAAGACCGTAGGCGTGGTCATCCAGCATGATCCGCAGCGCGGGCACCAGCGCCGGGTAATTGTTCAGCGGCTCGCCCATGCCCATGAACACGACGTTCGTGACCACCCGCTCTTCGGTACCGAGGCGCTTGCGCAGCGCATGCTCGGCCCACCAAAGCTGGCCGACGATCTCACCCACCGTCAGGTGCCGGCTGAAACCCTGGTGCCCGGTCGAGCAGAAGCGGCACCCCACGGCGCACCCCGCCTGCGAAGAAACGCACAGCGTGCCGCGGTCGTCCTCGGGGATGAAGACCGTCTCGATCGCGTTGTTGCGACCAACGTCGAACAGCCACTTCACCGTGCCGTCGCGCGACACGTGCTCGCGCGCCACGGGGGGTGCAACGACGTAGGCGTGGTCCTTGAGCTTTTCGCGCAGAGACTTGGCCAGGTCCGTCATCTGGCCGAAATCGCGCACGCCCCGCTGGTGTATCCAGCGAAAGAGTTGCGTCGCGCGAAACGGCTTCTCGCCGAGCTGGCCGCAGAATGCCACCAGCGCATCGTGATCGAGATCAAGCAGATTGGTCACCATGGCTATCTCCATCCAGCGGCGCGCTCATCCGGCGCCCCCGGCACCGGAGCTCAGCGCGCGTAGATCGCCCACCCCGGGAAAAAGAACGCAATCTCCACGCTGGCCGTCTCAGCCGCGTCGGAGCCGTGTACCGCGTTCGCATCGATGCTATCGGCGAAATCGGCACGTATCGTTCCCGGCGCAGCCTTCTTGGGATCGGTGGCGCCCATGAGTTCACGGTTCTTGGCGATCGCGTTCTCGCCCTCGAGCACCTGCACCATCACCGGGCCGGAAATCATGAATTCGACCAGGTCCTTGAAAAAGGGGCGCTCCTTGTGCACCGCGTAGAACTGCTCCGCCTGCGCGCGCGACAGATGGATCATGCGCGCGGCGGCGATCTTCAGACCGGCCGCCTCGAAGCGGGCGTAGATCTGGCCGATCACGTTCTTGGCGACGGCGTCCGGCTTGATGATGGAGAGGGTGCGTTGGATGGCCATGGATCAATTCCTGTTGGGTAGGACGACAGTGTTCGTCGAAATAGGCAAAACGGCTGATTTTAAGGCGTGCGCTCAGGCGCGGCGGCCACCACGGCGCTGGCCGGGGTTTTGCCGCTGGCGGCGCTGGCGCGCAAAGCTGTCGGCACCAATGTAGCCCACCGAGGTTTTCATCGGGTCGGGCTGCGAGCCGGCGCCCTGACGCGCGTCGCGTCCCTGCGCTCCGCCGCCACGCCGTCCATTTTTCGCACCCGCGCCGCCGCCCTTGCGCTCACCCCGGTCCGCGCCGACCGGCGCCATGCCCGCCGCCGACATCAGCGAGCGCACGTCGCGGTCGTCGAGCTCCATCCAGGTGCCGCGCCTGAGCCCGCGCGGCAGCACCATCGCGCCATAGCGTATGCGGATGAGGCGGCTCACCGCATGGCCGATGGACTCCACCATGCGGCGCACCTCGCGGTTGCGCCCTTCGGCGATCGTGACGCGGTACCAGCAGTTGGCGCCCTCTCCGCCGCCGTCCTCGATCGCGCCGAACGCTGCCATGCCGTCTTCGAGCTGCACGCCGTCGAGCAGCTGCTGCTTTTCCTCGTCGCTCAGCGCGCCGAGCACCCGGACCGCGTACTGGCGTTCAAGCCCGAAGCGCGGATGCATGAGCCGGTTGGCCAGGTCGCCCGAGCTCGTGAACAGCAACAGACCTTCGGTGTTCAGATCGAGACGCCCCACCGACTGCCACTTGCCCTGCGCCAGCCGGGGCAGCTTGCGAAACACCGTCGGGCGGTTTTCCGGATCGTCCATCGTGACCACCTCGCCCGCGGGCTTGTGGTAGGCGAGCACGCGCGGCGGCGGCGGCGCGATGCGGTAGCGGATGGGCTTGCCATTGACCTTGATCTGGTCGCCGAACTGCACGCGCTGGCCAATGTGCGCCGGCTCGTTGTTCACCGAGATCCGCCCCTCGAGGATGAGCTGTTCCATCTCCAGGCGCGAACCCACGCCCGCCTGGGCCAGCACCTTGTGCAGCTTGGGCGTTTCCGCACGCGGCTGCAGCACGCGCTTGGGCGATGCAAGCTGCGCGTCGTTCTCGTCTTCGTCATACTGGCCCGACACCACGTCGCCAAAGCGATCGGGCTCGTCGCGCGGCCCCTGCGGCGCGGCATCAGCGGGTCCGCGCTCACCACCGCCGTCGCTGCGCGGGCGGCGCATGCCGCGTCGGCGCGGGCCGCGGCGCGTCGGGCTATCGGGCGCCGGCTGCGCACCGGGTTGTACCGGCGGCTTGGCATCGTCATTCATCATCGCATCCTGCTCTGTCATCTGCATCCTCTCCGACCTCGTCCGCCTGGGCTGCAGGTTGCAGCACATCCTGCAGCAGGTCGCCCGCCGTGGCGTCTGCGGCAGCATCGTCGGGCAGCGCCGGCAGATCGCCAAGCGAGCGCAGCCCCAGGTCGTCCAGAAACTGCGCCGTCGTCGCGAGCAGCGCCGGGCGGCCGGCGGTTTCGCGGTGCCCCACGACCTCGACCCACCCGCGATCCTCAAGCTGCTTGATCGTCAGGCTGTTCACCGTGACGCCGCGGATATCTTCAATATCGCCGCGCGTGACCGGCTGACGGTGCGCGATGATCGCCAGCGTCTCCAGCGTCGCGCGGCTGTAGCGCGCCGGCTTTTCCGGCACCAGCCGGTCCAGATAGCGTCGCATCTGCGCGCGGCTTTGCATGCGCCAGCCCGATGCCACCTGGACGAGTTCGACGCCCCTGAGCGCCCAATCCTCCTGCAACTGCTCGAGCAGCGCCTTGATCGTATCGGCGCCGAGCGCGTCGTCGAACAACGCGCGCATCTCGCGCACCGCCAGCGGCTGCGGTGCGCAGATCAACGCGGTTTCAAGGATCTTTTTGGCTTCTACCGAATTCATGGTCGGATGCGTGGGACAGGGCTGCCGCCGGTACGGCCGAGCCCGTCGAACCAATGAAATGCAAGAGGCTAGAAACGGCGGCCTCGAGCGTGAGGCTGCTTAAGCGCGCGAGCGCCATCGGCGCTGCCGCGCGATACATGTATTGCTACATATCTCCGTCCGGAGACTGCTTTTCATTGTAGTGCAAGCCCCAGAAGTCCAGCGCATGCGCGAGGTCGGGTGGCAGCGGCGCCTGCCAGCGCATCGCCGCTCCGGTCACGGGATGCGCGAACGCAAGCGCGAACGCGTGCAGCGCCTGACGCTCCAACCCGGCTGCGGGCGCGCCACCGTAGAGCGCATCCGCCACCAGTGGATGACCGATCGACGCCAGATGCACGCGGATCTGGTGCGTGCGCCCGGTATGCAGCGCGCAGCGCACGAGGCTCACGCGCCCATCGGTCGCCAGCCCCAGCACGTCGGTGCGGGCCGCCTTGCCTGGGTGGGTGGTGGTGTCCACCACCGCCATGCGCAGGCGGTTGCGAGGATCGCGCCCGACCGGCGCATCGATGCGGCGCACCTGTCCGCGGTCCCACCGCCCCCAGCACACCGCCACATAGCGGCGGCTCACCTCGCGCGCGGCGATCGCGCGGCCCAGGCCATCCATCGCGGCGCGGGTGCGCGCCACGACCATGAGCCCACTCGTGTCCTTGTCCAGCCGGTGCACGATGCCCGCGCGCGGCAGCAGCGCGGCCCCCGCGTCACGCGCCAGCAGCCCGTTGAGCAACGTGCCGCTCCAGTGGCCCGGCGCCGGGTGCACCACGAGGCCCGCGGGCTTGTCGAGCACCAGCAGATGCTCGTCTTCGTACACCACATCGAGCGCCAGCGCCTGCGGCCGAAACGCGAGACTCTGCGCCGTGGGCCGCATGCGCACGACCAGTACATCGCCCAGCCGCACGCGGTGCGCGGGCCTGGCGCCGATCTCTCCGTTGAGCCGCACATCGCCCTGCTCGAGCAACCGCTGCAGATAGCTGCGGGAAAACTCGGGGACCAGCTGCACGAGCGCCTTGTCGAGGCGCTCGCCGTGCGCGTCAGAACCGACCTCGACACGACGCAACTCCTCCTGCTCGTCCGCGAGCGCCGTCTCTTCGTCGGCCTCGCGGTCCGCCGGCACCTGGGCCATCAACGCGCGGGCAGGTAGCGTGCAGGATCGACCGGCTTGCCCTCGCGGCGGATCTCGAAGTGCAGCTTCACGCGATCGGCGTCGCTGCTGCCCATCTCCGCGATCTTCTGGCCGCGCTGCACGTTCTGGTCTTCCTTCACCAGCAGCTTCTGGTTGTGCGCGTAGGCCGTCAGGTAGGTCTTGTTGTGCTGCAGGATGATGAGGTTGCCGTAGCCGCGCAGCCCCGCGCCGGCATACACCACGCGCCCATCGGCGGCGGCGAGCACCGGGTCACCAGCCTTGCCCGCCAGATCGATGCCCTTGTTGCGCGGATCGTCGAACCCCGCGAGCACCGTACCCAGCGAGGGCCAGACGAATGCCATGTCGTGGGCTGCAGGCGCCGCAGCAGCGGCAGCAGGCGCAGTCGGCGCAACCGTGCCTGCAGGGGCGGCAGCGGGTGGTGTTGCCGCAGCCGTGGTGTGCGCGGCCGTGCCGGGTGTGACACCGCCGGAGGCCACGGGGCGCGTGACCACGCCTTTGTCCGCGGCCACCGTCGCCGCGGCGGTGGCCGCATCGGGAGGAGCGACACGCAGCACCTGACCGACCTCGATCACGTTCGGATCCACGATCTGGTTCCAGCGCGCAAGATCCTTCCACGCCTGCCCGTGGTCCAGGCCGATGCGGATCAGCGTGTCGCCGGGCTTCACACTGTAGTAGCCGGGCTTGCCCGCGTTTTCCGCACCGGGCAGGGGCGGCGTCGGCGTCGCAGCGGAGCTCGCCGCCGGCGCACCCGACCCGGCGTTGGCCGAGGTACCGAGGCTCTCCACCGGGGCGTGGTTCACCGGCGTGCTGCAGCCGGCAAGCAACAGTGCCACCGCCACCGCGCCCATGCGCAGATCACCCAACCGCAATTGCCTCATACACGCATTCCACATGCTGTTCTTCATGCTACGCCCGATTTTAGGGGGACGAAGTGCACCGATTCGAGCACGCGCTGGGTGTATCCCTGTTCCGTGCGATCGACGACCTGCAACACCTGCTGCCCCTGGGCACCCGCCACCGGCGCGACGAGCCGCCCCCCGACCGCGAGCTGCTCGCGCCACGCGGACGGCAACTGCGTGCCCCCCGCCGCGGCGATGATGGCGGCGTAAGGCGCGCCCGCCTCGTAACCGAGCATGCCGTCCCCCAGGATCAGATGCACGTTGGCCAGGCGCAGCGGCCGCAGCCGGTCGCGCGCCCGCTCATGCATCGCGCGCAGACGCTCCATCGAATAGACCTCACTGGCCACGCGGGCCAGCACGGCTGCCTGGTAGCCGCAACCCGTGCCAATTTCGAGCACGCGCGCCAGCCGCCCACCCGCCTGCACGCACGGCGCCTCCAACAGCAGCTGCACCATGCGGGCCACCACCGTCGGCCTGGAGATGGTCTGCCCCCAGCCGATCGGCAGGCTCGTGTCTTCGTACGCCTGCGTCACGAGCGCGGTGTCGACGAACAGGTGGCGCGGCACGCTGCCCATGGCGTCGAGTACCTGCGGATGCGAAATACCCGCCTGCGCAAGGCGGCGCACCATGCTGGCACGCACCGCAACCGAATCGAGCCCGACACCCCTGGGCTGCGGCGGCGCGCTTGCGACGGCCGGCTTCGCCGCCGGCGCCAACGGCGAATGCGTGCCCACGCACGCGGGAAACGATGGTTTGCGCGGTGCGGTCATGCGGCGTGGAGGGCACCGGCGAGCCGGGCCATGGTCTGCGACCAGTACCCCAGATGCTGGTGGTCGGTCATGTCCACCTGCAGCGGCGTGACAGCGACGTGCCCGTGCGCCGTCGCGTGGAAATCGGTCCCCTCGCTCGCATCGCGCGCTTCACCCGCTGCGCCTATCCAGTACATGGTCTCGCCGCGCGGGTTCTCCTGGCGGATCGCGCTCTGCGCCGCGTGCCGGCGCCCCAGCCGGCACAGCTTGGGCGGCTGCAGCGCCTGCAACGGCAGATTGGGAATGTTGATGTTGAGCAGCCACGGCTGGCCGCCCACGAGCCGCTCGCGCTGCATCTGCACGACCATTGCACGCACCGTGCTTGCGGCCGCATCGAGCTCGCCCCAACCCTTGTCCACCTGCGAGACGGCCAACGCGGGGATGCCGAACAGATAGCCTTCCATGGCCGCACCCACGGTACCCGAGTACAGCGTGTCGTCGCCCATGTTGGCGCCGTTGTTGATGCCGGAAATCACCAGATCGGGCCGATAGCCGAGCAGGCCGGTCAGCGCGATATGCACGCAGTCCGCGGGCGTACCGTTGACGTAACGGAAGCCGTTGGCCGCCTCGTGAACGTACAGCGGCGCGTTGAGCGTCAGGGCGTTGGACTTGGCGCTGTTGTTGTGCTCGGGCGCGACCACCTGCACCTGGGCGACCGACGCCAGCGCGGCGTGCAGCGCCACGATGCCGGGCGCCTGGTAGCCATCGTCGTTGCAGAGGAGGATATTCATCGCGCGCATGCAAAGCGGCCCATTGTAGGTGCGCACCCGCCTGCGAGGGCTGCGGCGCACGCGCTCTATCATGCGGTGTCTGTTGCGACCAAGGACCCCCGATGCACGCCTGGCTTTGCCGCGAACTCACCGGCGTAGACGCTCTGCGCTGGACCGAACAGCCGACACCGCAGCCCGCGGCGGGTGAAGTGCTCATCGAAATCCGGGCGGCAAGCCTGAACTTCCCCGATCTGCTGATCGTGCAGGGCAAGTACCAATTCAAGCCCCCGCTGCCGTTCGTGCCAGGGTCGGAATACGCGGGCGTGGTGCGCGAGCTCGGCGCGGGCGTCACCCACTTGCGGGTGGGGCAGCGCGTCGCCTGCCTGAACGGCACCGGGGGATTTGCCACACACACGACGGCACCGGCGCACCTGTGCTTTCCGCTGCCCGAGAGTTTCACGTTCGAGGACGCGGCGGCGTTTCTCATGATCTACGCCACCTCGCACCACGCGCTGCTGGACCGCGCCGCGCTGCGGGCGGGCGAGACGGTGTTGATCCTGGGCGCAGCCGGCGGCGTCGGCACGGCGGCGATCCAGATCGCCAAGGCGGTGGGCGCGCGCGTGATCGCGGCCGCATCGACCGTCGAGAAATGCGCGGTCTGCCGCGCCCAGGGCGCCGATGCGACGATCAACTACGGCACCGAGGATCTGCGCGGCGCGATCAAGGCGCTGACCGGCGGCAAGGGCCCGGACGTGATCTACGACCCCGTGGGGGGCAATTTCACCGAAGCGGCGTTCCGCTCGATCGCCTGGCGCGGGCGTCACCTGATCGTCGGATTCGCAGCCGGAGACATCCCGCGCCTGCCGATGAATCTCACGCTGCTCAAGGGTGCCTCCATCGTCGGCGTGTTCTGGGGCGACTTCGCCCGGCGCGAACCACAGGCCAACGCCGCCGCGCTGGCGTCGCTGGGCCAGTGGTATGCGCGCGGCACGATCAAGCCGGTCATAGACCACGTGCTGCCAATGGGCGAGCTGCCCGCCGCGTACGCGCGCATGGCGGCGCGCGACGTCAAGGGCAAGCTGGTGCTCGTCAATCCAGGGTAAACACTGCGCCCGGCCGGCCGATGTAACGACAAGAACCAAGAACAACCTTTACCACGCCTCCCGCATGGCCACCCGATCCGTCTCCGAGTACGCCCGCGAAGCGCTGAAACAGATCGCCATTCGCAGGCTGCAGCCCACGCCGGACAACTACCAGGCGGTCTACGACGAAATCTCGGGTCGGGTCAGCCAACCGCCCTTCCCGATCGCGCGCCTGCGCCAGATCGCGCGCATCCTGCCCGGTCAGACCCCGGCGCAACGGCGCGTGCTCGAGCAGTTCTCCACGGCGGTGGACGCCCAGGACTGGAGCGCGCTGCAAAACGCGCTGGTCGCCTACGCCTCGCTGGGCATGACCCCTGTTTCCGCGTCGCCGCCCGAGGGCGAGGTCGCGATGGGCGCGCTCCCCACGGCCTTCGCCGAACGTCTGGCGCGACTCGTGGACAACATCCTGCCGGCGCTCGGCGAGGACGACACGCGCGTGCGCACGCTCGCAACCGAACTGACCCAGTGGCTGCGCCAGACCAGCCCCGAGACCGCCACCGCCGAAAAGTTACTCGACAATTTCAGCTACCGCCTGTCGTTTGCGAGCGAAGACCAGGCCGCGATCCGCGCCGGGCTGCTCACGCTGCTGCAACTGGTGTTCGACAACATCGCGGTGCTGAGCCCGGACGACACCTGGCTGCACGGCCAGGCCCAGGCCTTGCGCGAAGCCGCTACGCCCCCGCTGACACTGCGCCGCATTGACGAAGTGCAGATACGCCTGAAGGACGTGATCCTCAAGCAGCGCGAGTCACGAGAGCGCGCAGTGCAGGCACAGCAGCAGATGCGCACGCTGCTGGCAACGTTCATCGACCGCCTTGCCGAGATGGATGAAAGCAGCGCGAACTACCACGCGCAGCTCACCGATTGCGCCGAGCGCATCAGCCACGTGAGCAACGTGCAGGAGCTCGGACCGCTGCTGCAGGAAGTGATGCGCGCAACACATGACATGACGCAAAGCAGCCGCGCCATGCGCACCGAGCTGCATGACCTGCGCGAACGCGCCGACGCCTCGACCGCGGAGATCGAGCACCTGCGCGAGGAACTTGAGCGCACGAGCGCGCAGGCCCGTCACGACCCGCTGACCGGTTCGCTCAACCGCAAGGGCCTCGAAGAGGCGCTGGAACGCGAAGTCTCGCGCGCACGGCGCATCGACGCGCCCCTGTGCATCGCGCTGCTGGACATCGACAACTTCAAGCTGCTCAACGACCGGCTCGGGCACGCCGCCGGGGATGCCGCGCTCGTGCATCTGGTGAAAACCACGCGCAGTGTCATGCGCCCCCAGGATCAGCTTGCGCGCTTCGGCGGCGAGGAATTCGTGCTCGTGCTGCCCGACACCTCGCTCGAACAGGGTGTGCAAGCGATGAAGCGGCTGCAACGCGAACTCACCACGCACTACTTCATGCAGGGGGAGGAGCGCACCCTCATCACCTTCAGCGCGGGCGTCGCGCAACTGGGCCACGACGAAAGCAGCAGCGCCGCCGTCAAGCGCGCCGACCAGGCAATGTACCTGGCCAAGCGCTCGGGCAAGAACCGCGTCGTCGCCGCCTGACGCGCACCATCAGTGCGCCAGCGGCCTACCAGCCCCCGGTGATGTACTGCTCCATCTGCTCAATGACGAACTGCTGTTGCGAGATCACGTGCTTGACGAGGTCACCGATCGAGACCAGACCGACGAGTCGCCCGTCCTCGACCACTGGCAGGTGGCGCAAGCGGTTTTCCGTCATCAGGGCCATGCACTCTTCGGTGGATTGACCAGGGTGCACGAAGCGCACCGCGCGCGTCATGATCTCGCTCACCGGCGTATCTCCCGAGCTGCGCCCGAGCAGCACCACCTTGCGGGCGTAATCACGCTCGGTGAAGATGCCGGCGATCTTTTCGCCGTCCAGCACCATCAGCGCGCCTATGCCCTTTTCGGCCATCAGACGCAGCGCCTTGAGCACCGTGTCGGTGGGCGCGACGCAGTGCACCTGCGCGTTGTTCTTGGAGCGAAGAATTTCTGCGACCGTCGTCATGGCGAACCTCCCTTT
The DNA here is from genome assembly GCA_026954015.1 of Burkholderiales bacterium. Classification (GTDB taxonomy): domain Bacteria; phylum Pseudomonadota; class Gammaproteobacteria; order Burkholderiales; family Burkholderiaceae_C; genus Comamonas_C. Next base: position 25,227 of record JAIXLP010000051.1, read on the forward strand.
GCGGCGATGAACGAGCACACATTATCCCCATGCGAGCGCTAGCGAGGAACTACCGCAATCGGGCCTGGTCCCCAGGCTGGTTTCAAATGGAAAGCGGCGTAGATCCATTGTTGGCAAGCGCGAGCAGCTATTGTTTCTATATTAATCATCCCCCCGTCACGCGAAGGCGCTTTCTGCTACGCTGGCACCCGTTCGCCCGCGCGGTGCGTGGACGCATTTTCAATATCAGGAATCCGTTCGATGAAACTCTATTACTCCGCCGGCGCCTGCTCGCTGGCCGCACATATCGCTCTGGAAGAAGCCGGTCTGAAGTACGAGGCCATCTCCGCCCCGACCAAGACCAAGGTGTTGCCCGACGGCTCGGACTACCGCAAGGTCAATCCGCTGGGCTACGTGCCCTACCTGGTGCTGGATGACGGCACCGGCCTGCGCGAGTGCGCCATCGTCTGCCAGTACGTTGCCGACCAGGCGCCGGCCAAGGGGCTGATCCCCGCCTGCGGCACCATGGCGCGCTACGAGCTGCAGATGTGGATGCACTTCACCTCGACCGAAATCCACAAGAACTTCAGCCCCCTGTTCAGCCCCGCCATGCCCGAAGAAGGCAAGAAGCTCAGCAAGGACAAACTCGCCGAGCGGCTGAAATGGTTGGACGGGCAGCTCGCCGGCAAGCAGTACCTCATGGGCAATGGCTTCACCGTGGCGGACGCCTACCTGTTCGTCGTGACGGGCTGGACCAAGCCGATGAACATCGACCTCGCGCCCTTTCCGAACATCGTGGCCTGGCGCGAGCGCGTGGCAGCACGTCCGGCCGTGCAGGCGGCGATGAAGGCGGAAGGGTTGATCTGACGCTGCACGCTCGCGCAGACAGCCGAAGCGTTCTGGCGCTTCAACGCGGGGCGGCCAGCGGCCGCTGGCGCCACGCCACGAGCGCGCCCAGCCACAGCGCGGCGGCCGAATAGACGAAACCGCGCGCCAGACCGCCCTCGCCGTCGGCGATCCAGCCCACCACCGTGGGGCCGACAATCTGCCCGAAGGCAAACAGGATCGTGAACGCGCTGATGCCTGCAGCCCACTGCGCGGCGGGCAGGTTGTGGCGCACGAACGCGGTGGTAGACGCCACGAGCGAGAGAAACACCGCGCCGAACAGCAGGCCCGAGACCAGCACCACCGGCCACGCGGCGGTGAGCACCGGCAGCAGCGTGGCGACACCGAGCAGCGCGTTGAGCAGCGCGAGCGCGCCCCCGCCCCTGGCGCGGTCAAGCAGCCGTGCCCAGATACGCGCGGACGCCACCACCGCCAGCCCCAGCAGCGTGTAGAAGAGCGTGATGGCCGCGCCGCTCGCACCCTGGTCGCGCAGCAGCGCGATCACGAAAGTCATGTAGCCGATGTAGCCTACGCCAAAGAGCGTGTAGCCCGCGAGCATGGGCGCCATCGCAAGCCACGGTAGTCTTTGAGCCAAATCAGGCCCTGGCGCTTGTCCATCTTGCGCTGCCGGCTCTCTTTTGGAGAGTGCGCGGGCCGGTTGGACCAGCACCAGCGTCGCCAGCACGCACAGCAGCGCCAGCCCCCACCACGCCCAGGCCCAGCCATGCGGCACCGCACGCGCCGCGGCCAGCAGCAGCGGCACACCCAATGCCGAGAGCGCAATGCCCGTGCCCACGCCGCCGTAATAGATGCCAAGCAGCAAACCCGCCTGCCGCGGCACCCGGTCGCCCAGCCGCGCGGCCAGCAACCCGCCGGCGATGAACACATAGGCGCTGGCCACGCCCGCCAGAAAGCGCTGCAGCAGCAGCGGGGCCGCGTCGATGAAAAAGCCCGAGAGCGCCATGAACACACTCGCGAGCACCGAGCCCCAGAGGAGCAGCGCGGTGGCGCCCAGGCGACGCATCAGCCACGGCGTCATCAGCGCTCCAGCCAGATAGCCGGCGGCATTGACCGTGTTCATCGCGCCCGCCAGCGTGTAGCTCCAGGCAAGGTCCTCGCGCATCACCGGCAGCAGCAGGGCGTAGGCGAAGCGCGTGATGCCCAGGGAAACGGCGGCGCCCAGCGACAAGGCGAGTGCGAGCGCGATCGGATGGCCGCGCATGCGGGAGGCATCAGGCATGCGCCGATTGTTGCCGCAGATCAGGACCAGGTTCGCGCCAGGGCGGTTGCCGCCTGTCGCAAATGCGGCAGGTGCTGCAGCGCCTGCGCCAGCGTCATGCGCGCCACCGGCGCCTGCAGGGCCACGGCGCAGCGCACCGCGCGGCTGCCCGCGGCGCGCACCGGCACCGCGACGCACACGAGACCCTGCACGAATTCCTCGGCATCCACCGCGTAGTCCTGGCGCGCGATGCTGGCGAGCTCCGCGTCCAGCGCCTTGCGCTCGGTCAGCGTGGTGGGCGTGTAGCCGGTGAGCGGCAGGCTCTGCAGCATCTCCTCGCGCTTGCGCGGCGCCAGCGACGCGAGGAACAGCTTGCCGCTGGCCGAGCAGTGCAGCGGCACGCGCGTGCCGGGGCGCAGCTCCATCTGCAGCGGAAAGGCCGATTCGACCCGGTCAAGGTAGTGCACCTGCGCGCCGGAGAGCGCCGTGAGGTTGCAGCTCTCGCCCACCTGCGCCACGAGCTGGCGCAGCACCGCGTGGCGCACGCCCTGCGGGACGCTCGCGGCCTGCACGCTGTCGGCCAGGGCCAGCAGGCGCGGCGCGAGCGTGAAGCGGCGGCTGCCCGGCTCGCGGCGCAGCAGCTCGGCCGCCTCCAGCTGCAGCAGCAGGCGGTGCACCGAGGGCTTGGGCCAGCCCAGCAGCTGCACCAGCTCCGCCGTGGTCAAGGGGCGGGCCTCGCGCGCCATCGCCTCCAGCAAGTCGAACTGGCGCAGCAGGGGCTTGCTGGCCGTCGCTTCATTGATCATGGAATAAATCTCGATCTATGAGACGTTTTTGAATAAAAATGAGAGACTAATTCTACGAAGACCTACATTCGCTGACAAGTTCAGCCCTTCACCATCCATGGCAAGCAGCTTTCACAACGTGGTCCTCACCGGCGCCTGCGGCGGCTTCGGGCAGGCGCTGGCGCAGACGCTGCTGGCGCAAGGCAGCGCGGTGGCGCTGGTGGGCCTGCGGCAAGAGGTACTGCAGGCGATGGCGGACACCGCACCCGGGCGCTGCGCCGTCTACACGCCCGACGTGGCTGACAGCGCCGCCATGCAGGCCATGGCCGCCGACTGGATGGCGCGCCACGGCCTGCCCGACCTGGTGATCGCCAACGCGGGCGTGGCGGGCGGCTTCGACACCGCGCAGCCACAGGATCTGGCCGTGATGCGCCGCATGCTGGAGATCAACCTGCTGGGCGTGGCCACCACCTTCCAGCCCTTTCTCGCAGCGGCGGCGGAGCAGCCCGGCCACCGCCTCGCGCTCGTGGGCGTGGCCAGCATCGCGGGCTGGCGCGGATTGCCGGGCAACGGCGCCTACTGCGCCAGCAAGGCCGGGCTCATTGCCTACCTGCAAAGCCTGCGCGCCGAGCTGCGCCCCACCCGCATCACCGTGCACACCGCCAGCCCCGGCTACCTGCGCACCCAGCTCACCGCGGGCAACCGCTTTGCGATGCCCGGCCTGCTGGAACCTGACGAGGCGGCGCGCCTGCTGCTCGCGGGCGTGGCCGCCGGGCGCGAGCACATCGTGCTGCCGCGGCGCACCGGCTGGCTGGCGCGAGCCCTCTCCTGCCTGCCCGCGCGCTGGCACGACGCCCTCCTGCTGCGCCAGCCACGCAAGCCGCGCGTGGGCGAGGCGGGCGCCACGCCGATTCCGGGCCTCGATCACCCCTTCTCTTCCAACACTCCACATCCATGAACACGGCTGCCACCCAAGAACAGATCGCCCTCATCGGCGCCGGCCCCTCGGGTCTGGCAGGCGCGCGCGCGCTGCAGAAGGCGGGCGTCCCCTTCCAGGGCTTCGAGGCCTGGAGCGACGTGGGGGGGCTGTGGAACATCGAGAACCCGCGCTCCACGGTGTATGACTCGGCGCACCTGATCTCCAGCAAGACGACGACGGAATTCAGCGAATTCCCCATGCCCGCGGGCACGGCCGACTACCCCGGCCACGCCGAGCTGCTCGAGTACTTTCGCGCCTACGCCGCGCATTTCGACTTGAAGCGCCACTTTCGCTTCGGCACGCGGGTGCTCAGGGTGGAACCGGTGAGCGATGCGCCCGACACCCTCTGGCGCGTCACCGTTCAGGCAGAAGGCGGCGCCGAGGAAACCGCCGAGTACAAGGGTGTGGTGATCGCCAACGGCACGCTCGCCGAGCCCAACATGCCCCAGTTCGAGGGGCATTTTGACGGCGAGCTGCTGCACACCAGCGCCTACAAGTCGCCCACGCAGTTCACGGGCAAGCGCGTGCTCATCGTCGGCGCGGGCAACTCGGGCTGCGACATCGCGGTGGATGCGGTGCACTACGCGAACAGCGTGGAGATGTCGGTGCGCCGCGGCTACTACTTCGTGCCCAAATACGTCTTCGGCATCCCGGCCGACACGGTGGGCGGCAAGCTCACGCTGCCGCCCTGGCTCAAGCAGAAGATTGACAGCACCATCCTCAAGTGGTTCACCGGCGACCCGGTGCGCTTCGGCTTTCCCAGGCCCGCGTACAAGATGTACGAATCGCACCCGGTGGTGAACTCGCTCATCCTCTACCACCTGGGCCATGGCGATGCGCGCATCCGCGCCGACATTGCGCGCCTGGATGGCAACACCGTGCACTTCAAGGACGGCACGCAGGGCGAGTACGACATGGTGCTGGCGGCCACCGGCTACAAGCTGCACTACCCCTTCATCGATGACGCGCTGCTGAACTGGCAGGGCATGGCGCCCAGCCTCTACCTCAACATCTTCGCGCCGCGCTACACGCACCTGGCCGTGCTGGGCATGGTGGAGGCGAGCGGCCTGGGCTGGCAGGGCCGCTACGAGCAGGCCGAGCTCGTGGCGCGCTACTTCAAGGGCCTGGATGCGGGCAGCAGCGCCGCCGCCGCGCTCACGCAGGCCAAGGCCGGGCCGCCGCCCGACCTCTCGGGCGGCTACCACTACCTCAAGCTCGAACGCATGGCCTACTACGTCAACAAGGACGTGTACCGGCGCACCGTGCGCCGTGCGGCCGAGGCGCTGAACTGATCCTGAAAGGCATGCCATGCTGCCCATCGACGAAATCCGGCTGAACTTCAACCCCGCGTCGCTCGCGCTGCTCAACTGGGTGCTGGCGGCGCTGATGTTCGGCATCGCGCTGGATACGCGCGTGGAGGACTTTCGCCGTGTGCTCAAGCTGCCGCTGGCCTTCGGCGTGGGCATCGCGGCGCAGTTCCTGGTGCTGCCGCTCATCACCTTCGTGCTCTCCATCGTGCTGGGGGTGGAGCCAAGCATCGCGCTGGGCATGATCCTCGTCGCCTGCTGCCCGCCGGGCAACGTCAGCAACATCCTCACGCACCAGGCCGGGGGCAACGTGGCGCTGAGCGTGTCGATGACGGCCGTCTCCAACGCGCTCGCGATCGTGCTCATGCCGCTCAACTTCGCCTTCTGGGGCCACCTGCACCCCACGGCGGCGCCGCTGCTCAAGACCATAGCGCTGAGCCCGCTGGAGATGACGCTGCACATCATCGCCATCATCGGCATCCCCTTCGTGCTCGGCATCGCCATCGCGCACCGCTGGCCCGCGTTCACCGCGCGCGTCAAGCGCCCCGTGGGCATCGTGAGCTTTCTCGTTCTGATCGGCTTCATCATCGGCGCCATCGCGGGCAACTGGCGCTTCTTCATCGACTACACCGGCGAGGTACTGCTCGCCGTGGCGCTGCACGACGCGCTGGCGCTGGCCACCGGCTACGGCTGCGCACTGCTCTTTCGCGTGCCCGACTACGACCGGCGCGCCATCACCTTTGAAGTGGGCATCCGCAACGCGGGGCTGGGGCTCGTGCTGGTGTTCAGCTTTTTCGGCGGGCTGGGCGGCATGGCCGTGGTCGCGGGCGTCTGGGGCTTCTGGGACATCATCGCCGGCCTGCTGCTTGCCAGCCTGTGGGCGCGGCGCCCCGCGCTCACGCAAACCGCTTCATCGAAAGCCACCGCATGACTTCCACCACCCCCGCCGCGCGCCGCGTGCTCGTGACCGGCGCCGACGGCTTTGTCGGCCGCAGCGTGATTGCGGCGCTGGCCAGGCGCCTTGCCGACGGCGCCATCGAGGCCGTTTTCGCCTGCGACGTGCGCGCCGTACCCGCCGAGCGGCAACTGCCGGGTGTGCACTACGTGCGGATGGATGTGCGCGCCACCGATCTTGGCGAGCAGTTCACGCGCATGCGGCCCGACACCGTGGTGCACCTGGCCTCCATCGTCACGCCCGGCAAAGGCATGACGCGCGAATTCGAATATTCGGTGGACGTGGAAGGCTCGCGCAAGGTGCTCGCCGCGTGTCTCGCCAGCGGCGTGCGCCACATCGTCGTGTCTTCCAGCGGCGCGGCCTACGGCTACCACGCCGACAACGCCGACTGGCTGACCGAGGACATGCCCCTGCGCGGCAACGAGGCCTTCGCCTACGCCCACCACAAGCGCCTGGTCGAGGAAATGCTGGCCGAGCACCGCCGCAGCCACCCCGCGCTGGCGCAGACCGTGCTGCGCATCGGCACCATCCTGGGCGAGCGGGTGGACAACCAGATCACCGCGCTGTTCGAAAAACCCCGGCTGATCGCGATCCAGGGGAGCCACAGCCCCTTCGTCTTCATCTGGGACGAGGACGTGACCGGCGCCATCGTGCACGCGCTCTCGGGCCACGCCCTGCCCGGCTGCTACAACCTCGCGGGCGACGGGGCGCTGACCATTCACGAAATCGCGCGGCGCCTGAGCAAGCGCACGCGCGACTTTCCGCCCGGCCTGCTCAAGGCGCTGCTGGCCATCGGCTCGCGGCTGGGCGTGAGCCGCTACGGCCCCGAGCAGCTGGACTTCCTGCGCTACCGGCCGGTGCTGCTCAACACCGCGCTCAAAGAGCGCTTCGGCTACACCCCCTCACGCACCAGCAGCGAGGCCTTCGATGCCTTCGTGGCCGCGCGCGCAGCGCAGGGCCGCCCCGTCACCGCATGAGCGCCGTACCCCGTTTTTCGCGCGGCGACTGGGCGCGCGCCATTGCCGTCGTCGTCATCTGGGGGCTGAACTTCGTCGTGATGAAGCTCGGCCTGCAAAGCCTGAACCCCATGCTGCTCGGCGCGCTGCGCTTCTCGGCCGCGTCGCTGCCCTTCCTGCTCTTCGTGCGCCCGCCGCGCGGCCTGCCCTGGCGCTTCGTGCTCGGTTACGGTCTGGCGCAGGGCGTGGGGCAGTTCGGCCTGCTGTTTTTGGGCCTGCGCCTGGGCATGACGGCGAGCATGGCCTCGGTGGTGATGCAGGTGCAGGTCTTCTTCACGCTCGCGGCCTCGCCGTGGCTGCACGAGCGCGTGCGCCCGGCGCAGTGGCTGGGCCTGGCGGTGGCGATGGCGGGCCTGCTCATGATCGCCACGGCGCACGGCGACGGGCCGGGGCAGATGACGCTGATCGGTTTCATCCTCACCACCGGCGCCTCGGCCATGTGGGCCGCTTCCAACGTGATAGCGCGCCGCGCAAGCCAGTCCTACGTTTACGAGCCTTTTCCCTTCATTGTCTGGAGCGGCGCCGTGGCCATCGCGCCGTTCTTCGCGCTCGCCGTCTGGCTCGACGGCGCGGGCGTGGTGGTCCAGCAGCTGCGTTCGCTCAGCCTCACGGCGATCGCCGCCGTGCTCTACCTGGCGCTGCTCGCCACGCTGCTCGCCTACAGCCTGTGGACGCGCCTGCTGCAGCGCCACCCCGCGGGTGAAGTCGCGCCGTTCGCGCTCATGGTGCCGGTCGTCGGCCTGTGGGCGGGCGTGGTGCTGCTGGGCGAGACGCCCAGCGGCATGCAGTGGCTGGGTACCGCCGTCGTATTGCTCGGGCTGGCGGTGAACCAGCAGCGGGCGCTGGTACGGCTGCACCCCCGGCAAGCCGCATCCGATGCAAAGCCTCTGTAAAGATGCGTGAAGACTTGGCAGGCGCCATGCGGTTTGCGGGCAGATATGCGACAGTTGCAGACTTTGTTGCGACAATGCCGCGCGCAATGCATATCCCCCTTGCAGCCCCGCCCCATGACCTCTGCGCCTAGACGTCAACCCGCCGACCAAGCGCCGCTCCCGCGCACCTCCCCCACCGCCTCCTTCGCCGCCGCCCGCTCTGGCGCGCTGCTGGTCTGCGTGCTGGCACTCGCCGCCTGCGGGCCCAAGGCGGCAGCGCCCGCCGGCCCTGCCGGCCCGGCGGAGGTCGGCGTGATGACGCTGCAGGCCGAGCCGCACACCTTTACCACCGAGCTGCCGGGGCGCACGAGCGCCTTCCTCGTGGCGGAGGTGCGCCCGCAGGTGGGCGGCATCCTGCAAAAGCGCCTGTTCACCGAAGGCGCGCCGGTCAAGGCAGGGCAGGTGCTCTACCAGATCGACCCCGCAAGCTTCGAGGTGCAACTGGCCAGCGCGCAGGCGCAACTGGCCAAGGCGCAAAGCAGCGAGCGCGCCGCACAGGTGAACGCCACGCGCAATGCGGAGCTGATCAAGTCCAACGCCGTGAGCCGCCAGCAGTACGACGACAGCCAGACGCAGCTCGCGCAGGCGCGCTCGGACGTCGCCGCCGCGCGCGCGGCGGTGCAGGGCGCGCAGCTCAATCTGGGCTACACGCACATCAAGGCGCCGATCGCGGGGCTCACGAGTGCGTCGAGCGTCACGCCCGGCGCGCTGCTCACCGCCAACCAGGCGCAAATGCTCACGACCATCACGCAGACCGACCCGCTGTACGTGGACATCACGCAATCAACCACCGAGGTGCTGCGCCTCAAGCGCCAGCTCGCGGGCGGCCAGCTCACGCGCGACAGCAAGGGCGCGGCGCGCATCACGCTGGTGCTGGACGACGGCAGCACCTACGCGCACGAGGGCACGCTGCAGTTCAGCGGCGTGCAGGTCAACCCCGCCACGGGCGCGATCACGCTGCGCGCCACCGTGCCCAATCCCGAGGGGCTCCTGATGCCCGGCATGTACGTGCGCGCGCGCCTGCAGGAGGGCGTGAGCGAGCACGCGCTGCTGGCGCCGCAGCAGGCGGTGACGCGCGACCCGGCCGGCGTGGCGCGGGTGCTCGTGGTCAAGGAAGACGACACGCTGGAAAACCGCCGCATCGTGACGGGCGCCGCCGTCGGCAACCGCTGGGAAGTGCTCTCGGGCCTGACAGCGGGCGAGCGCATCCTGGTGGACGGCTCGCAGCGCGTAAAGGCTGGCGACAAGGTCAAGCCCGTACCGGTGCAACCCAAGCCGGCTGAGCCCACCAAGACCGAAGCCCAGTCCTGAGAGGGCACCCTCGCCATGGCGCAGTTTTTCATCAGCCGCCCGGTCTTCGCCTGGGTGATCGCGATCATGATCATGCTCGCGGGGGCGTTCTCCATCGTCACGCTGCCGCTGGAGATGTACCCCGAGATCGCGCCGCCGCGCGTGACCATCAACACCACCTACACCGGCGCCTCGGCCGAGACGGTGGAAAACTCGGTCACGCAGATCATCGAGCAGCAGCTCAAGGGCCTGGACAACCTGCTGTACATGCAGTCCACGAGCGACTCGGCGGGGCGCTCGCGCACCACGCTCACCTTTGCGCCGGGCGCCAACATCGACGTGGCGCAGGTGCAGGCGCAAAACAAGATGCAGGGCGCGATGAACCGCCTGCCCGACCAGGTCAAGAGCCGGGGCGTGTTCATCAACAAGGGCGGGCAGGACTTCCTCGTCACCTACGTCTTCACCTCGCCCGACCCCAACGTCTCGCAGGTGACGATCGGCGACTACCTCAACAGCAACGTGGTGGACGTGCTCGCGCGCATCGACGGCGTGGGCGACATCTTCGTCTTCGGCACGCCCTACGCGATGCGCATCTGGATGAATCCGGCGCTGATGGAGAAGTACGGCCTGATGCCGTCGGACCTCTCCAACGCGCTCAATGCGCAGAACGCGCAGGTCTCGGCCGGGCAGCTCGGCGCGCTGCCCGCGGTCAAGGACCAGATGCTCAACGCGACCATCACCGCGCGCACCAAGCTGCAAACCGTGCAGCAGTTCAAGGACATCGTGCTCAAGGCGCTGCCCGACGGCTCGCTCGTCACCATGGCCGACGTGGCGCGCGTGGGGCTGGAGGCGGACAACTACACCGTGCGTTCGGTGCTCAACGGCCAGCCCGGCGCGGGCCTGGGCATCATCCTGGCCGACGGCGCCAACGCCACCAAGGTGGCCGACGACATCGCGAAAAAGCTCGCCGAACTCGCACCCTACTTTCCCGACGGCATCACCGGCTTCGTCAGCTCGGACTCCACGCCCTTCGTGCGCGCCTCGATCAAGGAAGTGGTCAAGACCCTGGCCGAGGCCATGGTGCTCGTCGTGCTCGTGATGTTCCTGTTCCTGCAGAACTGGCGCGCCACCTTCATCCCGATGATCTCGGTGCCGGTGGTGCTGCTGGGCACGCTCGGGGTGCTCAACGTCATGGGCTACTCGATCAACATGCTCACCATGTTCGCGCTGGTGCTCGCGATCGGCCTGCTCGTGGACGACGCCATCGTGGTGATCGAAAACGTCGAGCGCGTGATGAAGGAACAGGGCCTGTCGCCCACGGACGCGACGCGCGAATCGATGCGCGAAATCACTCCCGCGCTCATCGGCATCGGCCTCACGCTCGCCGCCGTGTTCGTGCCCATGGCCTTCTTCCCGGGCTCGGTGGGGGTGATCTACCGGCAGTTTTCCATCACCATCGTCGCGGCGATGGGGCTGTCGGTGTTCATCGCGCTCACGCTCACGCCCGCGCTGTGCGCAAGCCTGCTCAAATCCATGGACCACAGCCAGCCGGGGCATGCACCGCGCCGCGGGCTGCCGGGTATTGCCGACCGGTTCTTCCAGTGGTTCAACCGCCATTTCGACGCCAGCGCCACGCGCTACCAGAGCAGCGTGGCGCGCCTGCTCAAGCGCGCCCTGCGCATGATGGTGCTGTTCGCCGTCGTGCTCGCCGCGGTAGCGTGGATGTTCCACCGCCTGCCCACCTCGTTCCTGCCCAACGAAGACCAGGGCTTCATCCGCGTGAACGTCACGATGCCGTCGGGCGCGACCGACGCGCAGCTGCAGGCGGTGATGGAAGACATCCGCCTGTACTTCAAGGACAAGCCCGGGATCTTCAGCACCAACGCCGTCTACGGCTTCAACGGCAACCAGAGCTCGGGCAGCATGCTGGTGCGCCTGACCAGCTGGGACCAGCGCCCGCTTGCCAGCCAGTCGGCCGAAGCCATCGCGCGCAAGGCCAACCAGGACCTGCGCCACATCCGCGACGCGCGCATCTTCGTCGTGATGCCGCCGGCGGTGCGCGGCCTGGGTTCGAGCGCCGGCATCAACTTCATCCTCAAGGACCTGAACGGCCTGGGCCACGAGGCGCTGATGAAGGCCAAGGACGACATGATCGCCCGCTCGCGCGACGAGCCGGCGCTGGCGAACATGCGCACCACGGGCTTTGACGACACCTCCGAGCTGGAGGTGGTGGTGGACGACCGCAAGGCCTCGGCGCTGGGCCTGTCCACGAACGACATCAACACCACGCTCTCCAGCGCGCTGGGCGGCACCTACGTCAACGACTTCATCAACCAGGGGCGCGTCAAGCGGGTGTACATCCAGGGCGACGCGCCCGCCCGCATGCTGCCACAGGACATCGCCAAGTGGAGCGTGCGCAACAAGAACGGCGAGATGGTGCGCTTCGCCAGCTTCTCGACCACGCGCTGGAGCAGCGGCTCGCCCCAGCTCATGCGCTACAACGGCAGCCCGGCGATGGAGATGGAGGCCAACACCGCCGAGGGCGCAAGTTCGGGCGACGCGATGGACGCGGTCGAGCGCATCATGCAGACCATGCCGCCGGGCATAGGCATCGAATGGACCGGCGCCTCGCTGCAGGAGCGCCAGTCGGGCTCGCAGGCGCCGCTCCTGTACGCCGTCTCCATCCTCTTCGTGTTCCTGTGCCTGGCTGCGCTGTACGAGAGCTGGAGCGTGCCCGCCTCGGTCATGCTGGCGGTGCCGCTGGGCGTGATCGGCGCGCTCATCGCCACTTACGGACGGGGCCTGGCCAACGACGTGTACTTTCAGGTGGGGCTGCTCACCACCGTGGGGCTGGCGTCCAAGAACGCCATCCTGATCGTGGAGTTCGCCATGCAGTTGCAGGAGCGCGGCCAGGGCCTGATCGAGGCCACGGTGCACGCGGTGCGCCTGCGCCTGCGCCCCATCCTGATGACCTCGCTGGCGTTTGGCTTCGGCGTGCTGCCGCTGGCCGTGGGCACCGGCGCGGGCGCGGCCGGGCGCAACGCCATCGGCACCGCGGTGCTCGGCGGCATGGTGTTCTCCACCATCCTGGGCATCTTCTTCGTGCCGGTGTTCTTCCTGGTGGTGCGCAAGCTGTTCACGAAGGCCAAGTAAAGAACACTTGCCGACTTACCGCAGGACGCCCGCGAAAAAGGCCGCGAGCTCGTCGTACCCGTCCAGCGGCAGCACGTTGGCCACGTACTGGTCGGGTCGTACCACCACCATGCAGCCGCGCTCGCGGTCGATGCCGCGCATCTCGAAGATGTCGCCCGCCCCCTTGTGGTCGACGCAGAAGATCTTCTCGTGGTCCTGCAGGCCGAGCTTGCCCGTCCTGGGCCTGAGCAGCGAGGGCATCTTCTCGTAGGCAAGCTGGTCAAACGTCTGCTGGAACACGGCGCGCACGTCGATCACCGCGTCGATGTCCTCGCCCTTGCGCGTGTGACGCACCACGGGCGAGCGCGGGTCGCGCTCCAGCCAGTCCGCGAGCCGGTGCATGGCCGAGCCTGCGTCCGAGCCGTCGGCCTTCCCGGCGAACGCATAGATGCGCCAGCGCGCGTCGGCCTCGGCCACATGGCCGAGCTGCATGCGCCTGGCATCGGCGAGGCGCACCACCGGCGCCGAATGAAAGCGTCGGCCGATCTCTTCGCCCCTGGCAAGCGCCTGGTATGTGCCGGCGGCGAACAGCGTGGAGCGGTCGTACTTGACCGCCGTGCCACCGGTGAACTCCAGGTTCTGCTTGAACTGGCGGATGATGCGCGGCTCCTCGGTGCCGTCGCGCTCGGCCTGCGTGGTCGGCGCCGACATGACGCGCGCCCACTCGTGGTCGGTCTCCACCAGCCGCCGCGCTTCCGTCAGGCGCTCCCTGGAATAGCTGCGCAGCAGGCTCGCGTCGGCCCGTCCCTGCAGCACGTGCACCAGCTTCCAGCCGAGGTTGAAGGTGTCCTGCATCGAGACGTTCATGCCCTGCCCCGCCTTGGGCGAGTGGGTGTGGCAGGCGTCACCCGCGGTGAACACGCGCGGGTTGCGCGCCGAGCCCTCGGGCACGTCGTCGAACTTGTCGGTAATGCTGTGCCCGATCTCGTAGATCGACCACCAGACCACCTCCTTCACGTCCAGCGTGTAGGGCCGCAGGATGCGGTTGGCCGCCGCGATCATGTCGTCCTGCGTGAACTTGCGGCTCGCCACCTTTTCGTCGGGGCGCAGCCTGTCGAGCTCGACGTACATGCGAAAGATGTAGCCGCCCTCGCGCGGCAGGATCAGCACGTTGCCCTCGCTCGCCGAGGAGATGAGGCACTTCTGCCGCACGTCCGGAAAATCGGTATTGGCCAGGATGTCCATCACGCCCCAGGCCTGGTGCGCCGCGTCGCCGTGCAGGGTGCCGCCGATCGCCTTGCGTACCGCCGAGTGCGCGCCGTCGCAGCCCACCACGTAGTTCGCGCGCACCGTGCGGGTGGCCCACCAGTTGATGCCGCTCGCATCCTTGATCGTCACGGTCACCGGGTGGTCGTCGGTCGTCGGGTCAACCTGCAGATCCACAACCTCCCAGCCATAGTCGGGCTCCAGGCGCGAGGGCGAATTGCGCATCACTTCCAGGAAGAGCTCGTGCAGGCGCGCCTGGTTGATCAGGATGTGCGGCATCTCCGAGCTGTCATCGGCCACGTCCTGCACGCGGCCCACCCGGTGGATGTGCTGCGGGTTGACCGGATCGGGCATCCAGAAACTGGTCTGGTTGACCCAATAGGTCTCGCGCTTGATCTTGTCGGCGAAGCCGAAGGCCTGGAACATCTCCATCGTGCGGGTGTTGATGCCGTCCGCCTTGCCCTTGATGATGTTCGCGGGCATGCGCTCGACGATCATCGTGTCGATCCCGGGGAACTGCGAGAGTTGTGCCGCCAGACACAAGCCGGCCGGACCGGTACCGGCAATCAGCACGTCCACCTGGTCGGGAATCGGCTCGTGGACGCCGCGGCTGCGCCGGTTCGGCGCCGCCGGTTTCACGTCCGGGTTGCCGCCCCGAAAACCATCCTTGTAATACTGCATCGTGGGTCTCCTCGGGTGGAACAGCGCATGGCTCGATCCACCAGCGCCAGTGTTTATAGTAACTATGCTTACTATTCCCTGTCAATACGGTATGTATACTTATTTATGAGCGCGCCATTGCCGCGTTCGACCTCTTCCACGGAGCACGGAGATGGCATTACTCGACATGGCGGGACACCTGATTCGGCGCATGCACCAGCAGTCCACGCAGGTCTTCGCGCAACGCACCCAGGCCGCGGGGTTCGACCTGACGGCGGTGCAGTTCGCCGCGCTGGACGCCATCCATGCCCACCCTGCCACCGACCAGGCGAGCGTCGCCGAGGCCATTGCCTACGACAGGGCCACGATAGGCGGTGTCATCGACCGGCTGGAGCACAAGGGCTGGGTGCGCCGCGTCGTCAACGAGCGCGACCGCCGCGCGCGCGAGCTGTCGCTCACCCCCGAGGGCGAACGCATCCACGTCGCGCTGCTGCCCGTCGTTCAGGCGCTGCAAGACGACATCCTCGGCCCGCTGAACGACGTCGAGCGCGCACACCTGCTGCGGCTTGCACGGAAGATGACACGCCAGCACGCGCCGTCGGCCGCCAAGACGCGCAAGAGCCGCGGCGACGCGCCAGCGCGACAGGGCGCTGCTTCGACCTGACCGCCCCACCCCGAAACGCAGGCAGGCTCGCTATAATGCCGGGCTTCATGGCGTCAGCCCCGTCGGCCATACTAGTTACACAGACGGGGAATACCGTCGTACATGGATGGCCGGGCCCGATCTTCCCGACCAGCCCTCTGGCGGCACACATCTTGGAAAAAACTGGCTGATGACAACCATCCGTGTCAAGGAAAACGAGCCGTTTGACGTGGCGCTGCGCCGCTTCAAGCGCACCATCGAAAAGCTCGGTCTGCTGACCGAACTGCGCGCCCGCGAGTTCTACGAAAAGCCCACCGCCGAGCGCAAGCGCAAGAAGGCCGCCGCGGTCAAGCGCCACTACAAGCGCGTGCGCAGCATGCAACTGCCCAAGAAGCTGTACTGAGCCGGGCCCGCACCCGCTGGCTGCACGCCATCCAACCCGCGCCCGGGACGCCTGGCGCGGGTTTTTTGTTGCTTGCCGACCTCACGGCCCCACGAGCGACGCGTTGCCTTCCGGCCAAAATAGTCCGAACGGACTATCAGGAAATTTTGAACTCGCCTGAGCAGAGTACGAAGATACAAACGTTGCAATCAAAGAGGGTGTCGAATGCTGAAGGAATTGGTTATCGCCGCAGGTATCGCGTTCGCGGGTGGATTCGCAAATGCGGATACGCTGAAAGTTATCGATTTCGAGGATCTATCTACCTTCACAACATATCAGATACCTAATGGGTATAGCGGGCTCAGTTGGGATAACGCCATCTTAGTGCCGCAAGATGGCGCGCCTTGGACAGTTGGGGATACCGCAGGCTCAGGCAACGCAGCATATCTCGGGTGGGGCGGCGGCTTTAGTTCAACATTCCCATTCAAATTGGTAAGTATGGATTGGGAGGCTACGTTAGGAGATAACGGCTCCCGATCTGGGTGCGGTCACGTCGGTGGAGAATGTCCAGAGACAACGGGGACCGTAACAATTAGCGGTGTTACAGAATTTGGAGAACTACTACAGGCCTTTTACCCAGTCGGCACCGGGGAAGGCGAATCACTACCAGACGGGCCGTACTGGATGTGGCCGTACCTTACGAAGTTACATATTTCTCTAAGCTTCGATGGCCCGAATTATCCCGGCCTATTTCTCTCAGTAGACAATATTGCAATCGTAAGTACCGTCCCACTTCCTGCTGGTGCGCTTCTCATGGGAACTGGATTGTTAGGAATGCTCGGGTTCTCTCGGAAGAAGCGCATTGCCTAAAATTAGTGTGCGAGCTATCACCCAACATGGCGGCCGCTTGGCCGCCTTTTTATTTTCGAGGACTACACGATGACCCTCAAGGAACAAATCACCGAAGACATGAAGGCCGCGATGCGTGCGCACGAGGCCGACCGGCTGGGCACGATCCGCCTGCTGCTCGCGGCGATGAAGCAAAAGGAAGTGGACGAGCGCGTGGTGCTTGACGATGCGGCGGTGGTCGCGATCGTGGACAAGCTCATCAAGCAGCGCAAGGACAGCGTCACCGCCTACGAGGGCGCGGGCCGCCAGGATCTGGCCGACAAGGAGAAGGCCGAGATGGTGGTGCTGCAGGCCTATCTGCCTGCGCGCCTGTCCGAAGCCGAGGTGCTTGCGGCCGTAAAGGCGCTCGTGGCGCAGGTGGACGCGAACGGCCCGGCCGACATGGGCAAGGTGATGGGCGCGGCCAAAAAGCAATTGGCGGGCAAGGCGGACATGGGCATGGTCTCTGCGGCAGTGAAATCCGCCCTCAGCCATTGAAACCATAGCTGCTGGCGCTTGGTGCACAAGCGCTGGAGCCACTTTTCACTCACAAATCCGC
Source organism: Burkholderiales bacterium (assembly GCA_026954015.1). Classification (GTDB taxonomy): domain Bacteria; phylum Pseudomonadota; class Gammaproteobacteria; order Burkholderiales; family Burkholderiaceae_C; genus Comamonas_C. Next base: position 42,104 of record JAIXLP010000051.1, read on the forward strand.
TGTGGAGCTTGGCGCGACCGGGCCCTGGCGCAGCGGAACCGCCCGCAGTCGCTGGCGGAGCGATCCCGGGCCGTGCGCATGAGGCGCGGCAACGGCTGAAAATAGTGGCGGAATCGGCCTGCAGCGCTTATCCATCAAGCGCGGGGCGCTACTCAGGCAAGAGCACTCGATCGCCCTGATGGCCGCCGCGCACCAGCATGTCGCGCGTCATTTCGCCGACGTTCTTCACGCTGGTGAGCGTCATGGCCACATGCATTTCCTTCTGCAGCAGGTCCAGGAGATTCGCCACGCCAGCCTGGCCGGCGGCGGCCAGGGCGTAGATGTAGGCGCGGCCGATCATGGTGCAGTCGGCGCCCAGCGCCAGCATGCGCACCACGTCCAGGCCGCTGCGGATGCCCGAGTCGACCAGGATCTTGATCTGGCCCTTGACCGCGTCGGCAATCGGCGGCAGCGCCCGCGCCGTGGGCAGCACGCCGTCGAGCTGGCGGCCGCCGTGGTTGGAGACGACGATGCCGTCGGCGCCGAAGCGCACGGCGTCGCGCGCGTCGTCGGGGTCGAGGATGCCCTTGATGAGCATCGCGCCCTTCCAGAACTCGCGGATCCACTCCAGGTCCTTCCAGGAGATCGAGGGGTCGAAGTTCTCGCCCAGGTAGCCCATGTAGTCTTCCAGGCCGATGGTCTTGCCGAAGTAGCGCGAGATGTTGCCCAGGTCGTGCGGGCGGCCCCACAGGCCCACGTCCCAGCTCCAGCGCGGGTGCAGCACCGCCTGCGCGTAGCGGCGCAGCGCGGCGTTGGGGCCGCTCATGCCGGAATGCGCGTCGCGGTAGCGCGCGCCGGGCACCGGCATGTCCACGGTGAACACCAGGGTCGAGCAGCCGGCGGCCTGGGCACGCTCGAGCGCGTTCTTCATGAAGCCGCGGTCCTTCAGCACGTAGAGCTGAAACCACATCGGCCGCTTGATCCTGGGCACCACCTCCTCGATCGGGCACACCGAGACGCTGGACAGGGTGAAGGGCACGCCCTTGGCGTCGGCCGCCATGGCCGCCTGCACCTCGCCGCGGCGCGCGTACATGCCGGTGATGCCCACCGGCGACAGCGCCACCGGCAGCGCCAGCTTCTCGCCGAACAGCTCGATGCTGGTGTCGAGCTGGCGCATGTCGCGCAGCACGCGCTGGCGCAGCGCGACCTCGGCCAGCTCCTCGACGTTGCGGCGCAGCGTCTTCTCGGCGTAGGCGCCGCCGTCGATGTAGTGGAACAGAAAGGGCGGCAGGCGCCGGCGCGCGGCTTCGCGGTAGTCGGTGGGGGACGAGATGATCATGGCTGCAAGCCCTCCGCAGACATCGCGCGTCAGGTCACATCGCCGCGCCGGTGAAAGCGCGCCTGCGCCCACTCCCTGCCCTGCAGCACGGCCTTCAGGTGTTGAACGGCGTCCCAGATATCGACGTAGCGCAGGTACAGCGGCGTCACGCCAAAGCGCGCCACCTCCGGTTCGCGGTAGTCACCCACCACGCCGCGCGCAATCAGCGCCTGCACCAGCGCATAGCCTTCGGGGTGGCGCAGGCTCACGTGGCTGCCGCGGTGCGCGTGCTCGCGCGGGGTGACGAGCGTCAGGTCCATGCCCGTGCATTCCTGCTCCACGAGGTCGATGAACAGGTCGGTCAGCGCAAGCGACTTGGCGCGGACGCGCTGCATGTCGGTTTTCAGAAAGATCTCGACGCCGCAGGCCACCAGGCCGAGCGAGACGATGGGCTGCGTGCCGCACAGGAAGCTGCGGATGCCGTGCTCGGGCACGTAGTCCACCGCCATGTCGAATGGGCGTGCGTGGCCCCACCAGCCCGACAGCGGCTGCCAGAAGTCGCGCCGGTGGCGCGGGTGGGCCCACAGCATGGCGGGCGCGCCCGGCCCGCCGTTGAGGTATTTGTAGGTGCAGCCGATCGCGAAGTCGGCATTGGCGGCGTTCAGGTCGACCGGCACCGCGCCGATGGAGTGGCACAGGTCCCAGACGGCCAGCGCCCCGCGCTCGTGCGCCAGCGCGGTGCAGGCCGCCATGTCGTAGAGGTAGCCGGTGCGGTAGTTGACGTGCGAGAGCAGCACGATGGCGGTCTGCTCGGTGACTGCGCCGGGCAGGTCTTGCGGGTCGTCCAGCAGTTGCAGCGTGTGGCCCTGCCCCAGCGAGGCGATCAGGCCCTGCACCATGTACAGGTCAGTGGGGAAGGCATCGCGCTCGGCGACGATGACCTTGCGGTGGGGCTGGCGCTGCTGCTGCATGCGCAGCGCGTTGGCGAGCACCTTGTACAGGTTGATCGAGGTGGAGTCGGTGACGACGATCTCGTCCGCCCCGGCGCCGACCAGGGGCGCCATCTGGTTGCCCAGGCGCAGCGGCAGGTTCCACCAGTCGGCCTTGTTCCAGCTATGGATCAGATCGACGCCCCATTCGCGCTGCACCACGTCCTGCGCGTGCGCGAGCGCTCGGCGGGGCCGGGCACCCAGCGAGTTGCCGTCCAGATAGATGACGCCATCGGGCAGCTCGAACTCCTGGCGCAGGGGCGCGAGTTCGTCGCGCGCATCGCTGGCCTCACAGTGCTCGCGGGTAATCGTCATGGGAGTGTCCTTTCGTATCGTTCTCCGCCACGGTGGGCGCACCGCGTTCGAGTATGCGCCGATCAGGTCGTCGGGGGCTGCACATCCGAGCCCTGCAGCCTGGGCTCGCCGCCTTCGGCGGACTACACTGCGCGGCTCGACCGCCGCGGTGTGCATCGCCAGTGGCTGAACAACCCCATCGATCAACAGCCCCACCCATGTCCCCCCCCTTCCAGATTGCCGTGATCGCCGGTGACGGCATCGGCCGCGAAGTCATGCCCGAGGGCGTGCGCGTCGTGGAAGCCGCGGCCAGGTGCTTTGGCATCGCGCTTGAACTGCACTCCTTCGATTGGGCGCACTGCGACTACTACGCGCAGCACGGCACCATGATGCCCGATGACTGGAAGCAGCAGCTCGCGGGCATGGATGCAATCTACTTCGGCGCCGTAGGCTGGCCCGCCACGGTGCCCGACCACATCTCGCTCTGGGGGTCGCTCCTGAAGTTGCGCCGCGAGTTCGATCAGTACGTCAACCTGCGCCCGGTGCGCCTGTTTGACGGCGTGCCCTGCCCGCTGGCGGGCAAGCAGCCGGGCGACATCGATTACCTCGTGGTGCGCGAGAACACCGAGGGCGAGTACACCGCGCTGGGCGGCGTGATGTACGAAGGCACCGAGCGCGAGATCGTGATCCAGGAGTCGGTCTATTCGCGCCACGGCGCCGAGCGGCTGCTCAAATTCGCGTTCGAGCTGGCGCAGAGCCGCCCGAAGAAGCACCTGTCGCTCGCCACCAAGAGCAACGGCATCGCGATCAGCATGCCCTGGTGGGACGAGCAGGCGGCCGCGATGGCGAGCCGCTACCCGCAGGTGGCCTGGGACAAGCACCACATCGACATCCTCGCCGCGCGCTTCGTCCTGCAGCCCGAGCGCTTCGACGTGGTGGCCGCGACCAATCTGTTCGGCGACATCCTCTCCGATCTCGGCCCGGCGACGACCGGCACCATCGGCCTTGCGCCCTCGGCCAATCTCAATCCCGAACGGAAATTCCCCAGCCTGTTCGAGCCGGTGCACGGCTCGGCGCCCGATATCTACGGCAAGGGCATCGCCAACCCGATCGCGATGATCTGGTCGGGCGCGCTGATGCTGGACTTCCTCACGCACGGCCAGGGCGCCGGGCGCGCCGCGCACGACGCCATCGTGGCAGCCGTCGAACAAGCCCTCGCAAGCGGCCTGCGCACCCCCGACCTGGGCGGCGCGGCCAGCACCACGCAGGTGGGCGAGGCCATCGCGGCGCTGATCGCCAAGGGCTGATTGGGCGCGCCGCCGCAGGCAAGCGGCCGCTTACGGCCCGCGCACGTCCGGGCCGGCGAGGGCGCCGTCGTCCTGCGACATCCGGCCCGCGCCCAGGCCCAGGCCGCCGCCTACGGCCATCCCGGCGCCGCCGCCACCACCACCGCCGCCACCACCCCCTCCAGAGCGGCCGCCCGCGTTCGCGCCACCGCCGCGTCCGCCTCCCGCCCCGGCGCTGCGCACCGGGCCCTGCTTGGGAACCGCCAGGTCGGCGGGAACGGCATCGAGCTCCAGCACCTCGCGGATGAAGTTGCGCAGCGACACCACGAGCGCGGCGGTCTCGATCTGGCGCCCGGCCACCATGTCGCTCGCGGCCTGCACGGCCAGCCGCACCTGCTCGGCCGTGCCCAGCAGCATCACGTCCGAGAGCGCGGCCTCGACCGCATCGCGGATGCGGCGCCTGCGCTCGGAGTCGCCCGCCTCGGGCGCCGCCGCATGCGGCGCGTCTTCCTCCGCTGCGGCATCGCGCGCGCGCAGCTCGCGCGCGTGGCGCGGGTCCACCGCCAGGTTGCCCGTGAAGGAGCCGCCCAGCGTCTTGTAGGCGGCGATCAGCGTTTTCAGCCGCTCGTTGATCTGGCGGTTCTGACGCTCGCGGCGCTGCTGCAGGCGCTGCATCACCAGCAGGCGAATGCCCACGGCCACGACCGTCACGAGCACCAGCCCGAGCAGCGTGGACAGCACGCCCTGCCAGGAGCTGAAATCGATGGAGTTGCGCATGGCGGGGAGCGTAGCAGACCGCCCCGCTGTGGCGGCTCAGCTCCCCGCCACCTTCATGCGGTTGACCAACATGGAGCCGACCGTCTTGGCGCCGTAGCCATAGGCATCGGCGCCCACGGCCTCTATCCCCTTGAACATGGCCCTGAGGTTGCCTGCGATGGTGATCTCCTGCACCGGGTAGGCAATCTCGCCGTTTTCCACCCAGAAGCCGCTGGCGCCGCGCGAATAGTCCCCCGTGACCAGGTTCACGCCCTGGCCCATGAGCTCGATCACGAACAGACCCGTGCCGAGCTTGCGGAGCATGGCGTCGAGGTCGTCGCCCGCGCGCGTGCGCCGCGACGTGAGCGTGAGGTTGTGCGAGCCGCCCGCGTTGCCCGTGGTGTGCATGCCCAGCTTGCGCGCCGAATAACTCGACAGGAAATAGCCCGCCACGCGCCCGCCCTCGACCACCTTGCGCGGTGCCACGCGTACACCCTCGTCGTCGAACGGCGAGCTGCCCTTGCCCTGCGGGATGAACGGGTCCTCTGCAACGTCGATGTGCGCGGGAAAGACCGGCTTGCCCAGCGCATCCACGAGAAAACTGCTCTTGCGGTACAGCGCGCCGCCGCTCACGGCCTGCACGAAGCTGCCCAGCAGCCCGGCGGCCAGCGGCGCCTCGAACAGCACCGGGCATTCGGTCGTCGCGATCTTGCGTGCGCCCAGGCGCGAGAGCGCCCGCTCGGCCGCGTAGCGGCCCACCGCCTCGGGCGTGGCCAGATGCGCCGCGTCGCGCTCGGAGCTGTACCAGGCATCGCGCTGCATCTGGCCGCGCCGCCCCGGCAGCGAGGCGATCGGCGCTACCGAGATGCTGTGGCGCGAGCTGGCGTAGCCGCCGCGAAAGCCGTGCGTGTGCGCGCTGAAAAAGTGGCTCTGCTGCGCCGAGACGCTGGCGCCCTCGCTGTTGGTGATGCGCTGGTGCGTCTGCATCGCCGCGGCCTCGCATTCGAGCGCGATGCGCGCGGCCTCCTCGCTCGTGAGGCTCCACGGATGGAACAGATCGAGGTCACGGTGCGACGCTGTGGGCGCCACGTCCTGCGCGTCGGGCAGGCCCGCCACCGGGTCTTCGGCGGTGAAGCGCGCGATGTCGTACGCGGCCTGCACCGTCTGGCGCACCGCCGCGGGCGAGAAATCGGACGTGCTCGCGTTGCCCCGACGCTGGCCGAGGTAGACCGTCACGCCCAGCGATTTGTCGCGGTTGCGCTCCACGCTTTCGAGCTGCCCGCGGCGCACGCCCACCGACAGGCCGCAGCCCTCGGACGCCTCCGCCCCCGCGTCACTCGCGCCGAGCTTGCGCGCGTGCGCCAAGGCCTGATCGACCAGATCTTCGAACTGCGCGCGGGAATAACTGAAGCCGGTTTCGGCGGCGCCGCCGGCGGATGGGCCGCGCGCGTGGGGTGTTGTTTTCATGGCGGCGGCTATGATACTTGGCGCCCGATCGCGGCGCCGCCCGCACCGCACCGCCGCACCTCCCGCCATGCCCCGCAAACCCACCAAAGGCTATTACGTCAAGGGCCAGTTCGTCGCCGAAGGCACTGAACTGGACGAGCAGTTCAAGGCCGAACTGCGCGGCACCACCGGCGAAAGCAAGACCGAGCGCAAGCGTGCCAGCGCCGAACTGCAGGAGCTGGGCAGCGCGCTGCTCACGCTGGGCGCCGACCCGCTCGCCAGCCTCGCGCTGCCCGAGCGGCTGCTGGACGCGCTCGCCGAAGCGCGGCGCATCACCGCGTTCGAGGGGCTGCGCCGGCAGATGCAGCTTGTGGGCAAGCTCATGCGCAAGCTCGATGCCGACACGCTCGCGCGCGTGCGCGCCAGCGTCGCAAGCGCCGGCGCGGGCCGCCAGCAGGAGGCGCTGGCACTGCACGAAGCGGAGCACTGGCGCGACCGGCTGCTGGCGGACGAACACGCGCTCGCCGCCTGGCTTGCGGCGCACCCGGCGAGCGACGCCCAGCACCTGCGCTCGCTCATCCGCCAGGCGCGCAAGGACAACCCGCCGGTGAGCGCGACGGAGGTCTCGCAAGGTCTTGCGCCCCGCAGGAGCCGCGCGTACCGGGAACTCTTTCAGGCGCTGCGCGGCGAGTTGCTGCAAGCGCCGCCCACCACCGAGGGACCCCATGCCTGACACGCCTGCCACAGCGCTCCCCCCGCCCGAGCCGGTCACGATCGGCGTGGTCTCGGTCAGCGACCGCGCGAGCCAGGGCGTCTATGAAGACCAGGGGCTGCCCACGCTCCAGGACTGGCTCACGCGCGCGCTGCACAACCCGATCACGTTTGACGCGCGCCTGATTCCGGATGAGCAGGAACGCATCCGCGCCACGCTCGTCGAGCTCGCCAGCGCAGGGTGCTCGCTGATTCTCACGACCGGCGGCACCGGCCCCGCGCCGCGCGACGTGACGCCCGAGGCCACGCTGGCCGTGGCCGACAAGGTGATGCCCGGCTTTGGCGAGCAGATGCGGCGCATCAGCCAGCACTTCGTTCCCACGGCCATCCTGTCGCGTCAGGTGGCGGTGATCCGCGGCCAGAGCCTCATCATCAACCTGCCGGGCCAGCCCAAGGCCATCGCCGAAACGCTCGAAGGGCTGAAAGACAAGGATGGCGCGCCGCTCGTGCCCGGCATCTTCGCGGCCGTGCCGTACTGCGTGGATCTCATCGGCGGGCCCTACCTGGAAACGGTGGACAGCGTCTGCAAGGCCTTCCGGCCCAAGAGCGCGGTGCGCCACCAGCGCTGATCAGGGCGCGGCAGCGAACACCCGCTCCACGCGCAGCACAGTATTGACGCGACGCAGGCTGCGCAGGATGGCCTCGACGTGCGCGAGGTTGCGTACCGCAACGACGAAGCGCAGGTCGGTGGTGCCACCGGTGGCGTCGTCCATGTCCATGTGGATGATGTCGGCCTCGCAGCCCGAGAGCTCCGACGCCACCCGTGCCAGTACCCCCTTGTGGTTGGCCACGGTGACGGTGATCGCCACCTCGAAGGCGCGCGTGGGCTCGTCGGCCCAGTCCACGGCGATGAAACGCTCGCCGTCCTTGCGCTGCAGCTCGCGCGCCAGCGCGCACTGCGCGTGGTGCACCACCAGCCCCTCGCCGCGTCCCAGGTAGCCCACGATCGGATCGCCTGGCACCGGGTGGCAGCAGGTGGCGTACTGCACCGTCGCACGCTCGCTGCCGTCGAGCAGTACACCGCCCTGCGACAGGCTGTCGTCCGCGCCATAGCGCTCGCGCGTGAGCAGCAGTACATCCGGGCGCTGCCCGCGCTCGGAAAGCAGCGCGCCTATGCGCCGCGCGACGATGCGCGCCACGCGCTTGCCCAGGCCGATTTCAGTCAGCAGCTCTTCGCGCGTGCGGCAGCCCGTGAAGCGCAGCAGCTTGTCCCAGAGCGCGCCGTGGTGCTCAGGGTCAGGCAGCGCGTTGATGCCCTCGGCGCGCAGCGCCTGCGCGAGCAGCTTCTCGCCCAGGCCCACCGATTCCTTCTGCGCCAGCGTCTTCAGGTACAGGCGAATCTTGGAGCGCGCGCGGCCCGAACGCACGAAGCCGAGCCACGCGGGGTTGGGCGTGGCCTCGGGCGCGGTCATGATCTCGACCACGTCGCCGTTCTTGAGCTCGGTGCGCAGCGGCACCTGCTGGTGGTTCACCTGCGCGGCCACCGTGTGGTCGCCTACGTCGCTGTGAATCGCGTAGGCGAAATCCACCACCGTCGTGCCGCTGGGCAGCGCCATGATCTGCCCGCGCGGCGTGAAGACGTAGACCGCATCGGGGAACAGATCGACCTTGACGTGCTCCCAGAATTCGGTCGCGTCGTGCGTTTCGTCCTGGATGTCGAGCAGCGACTGCAGCCAGCGCGTGCCGAGCTTTTGCGCGCCGGCGCTGCCCGCGTGCTGCGCCTTGTAAAGCCAGTGTGCGGCCACGCCGGCCTCGGCCACGATGTGCATCTCCTCGGTGCGCACCTGAAACTCGATGTTCAGGCTCGCGGGCCCCACGAGCGTGGTGTGCAGCGACTGGTAGCCGTTGGCCTTGGCGATCGCGATGTGGTCGGTGAACTTGCCGGGCACCGGCTTGTAGAGCTGGTGCAGCACGCCGATCGCGGTATAGCAGTCGATCACGGCGGGCACGATCACGCGGAAACCGTAGAGATCCGCTACCTGCGCAAAGCTCAGGTGGCGCTCACCCATGCGCTGGTAGATGCCGTACAGCGTCTTCTCGCGCCCCTCCAGGCGCACCACCAGCCCCTGGCGCTCAAACGCTGCCTGCACTTCGTCCCGCACCTTCTGCACCACGTCGCGGCGGCGACCGCGCGAACGCGCCACCGCCTTGGCCAGCGTCGCATAGCGAAACGGGTGCAGGTGGCGAAACGACAGATCCTGCAGCTCTCGGTAGGTCTGGTTGAGGCCCAGGCGGTGCGCGATAGGCGCGTAGATTTCCAGTGTTTCGGACGCGATGCGGTGCCACTTGTCGCGCGGCGCGCTGCCCAGCGTGCGCATGTTGTGCGTGCGGTCCGCCAGCTTGACGAGGATCACGCGCACGTCGCGCGCCATCGCCAGCAGCATCTTGCGAAACGACTCGGACTGCCCTTCTTCGCGTGTGTTGAACTGCAGCTTGTCGAGCTTGGTGAGGCCATCGACCATCTCGGCCACCGCGCTGCCGAAGTGCTCAACCAGATCCTGCTTGCTGACGCCGCAATCCTCCAGCGCGTCGTGCAGCAGCGCCGCCATCAGTGCTTCGGCGTCGAGTTTCCAGTCGGCGCACAGGCTCGCGACCGCGATCGGGTGCGTGATGTAGGGCTCGCCGCTGTTGCGCAACTGGCCCAGATGCGCCGTGTCGGCGTAGCGGTACGCGCGCCGCACCTGCTCGATCGCGGCCTCGTTCAGGTAGTGCAGCTTCTCGACAAGCGTGGTGAAACTGGCGGCTGCCGCGTCGGCAACCGCCTTGACGGCGCTGCCACCGGTCCCTGGAGCCGGTGGCTCATGCGCGCTTTCCACGGCGGAAGGATGCACAAGATCACCCATCCCATAAATGTAGCGTGAGACCACGTCTGGGGGCTTGCAGGAACAAAAAAGCACCGCGTTGCGGTGCTTTTCGGTGCGTGAGCGCGACGCGCGGGCTCAGCCCGGCACTTTTTTGAGCATTTCCAGCCCGATCTTGCCCGCGGCGATCTCGCGCAGCGCGGTCACGCCGGGCTTGTTGCGGCTCTCGATCTTGGGCGCGTGGCCCTGGCTCAGCATGCGTGCGCGGTAGGTGGCCGCCAGCACGAGCTGGAAGCGGTTGGGGATCTGTTCGAGGCAATCTTCCACGGTAATGCGGGCCATGTGGGGGTACTCCGGAAGTCAGGAAATGCGCAACGAGGCGAAGGTGTCGGCGCGCGAACGGCGCTGCGCGGCGATCTTCAGGCGCTGGGCGTGGACTATGGTTTTCAGGTCGAAAAGCGCACGCTCGAAGACTTCGTTGATTATAACGAAGTCGAACTTTCCGACCTGCTCCATCTCCTGCGCGGCGTTGGCCAGGCGCTGCTCGATCACGTCGGCGCTGTCCTCGCCGCGGCGCAGCAGGCGCGAGCGCAGCTCCTCCCAGCTCGGCGGCAGCACGAAGATCAGCACTGCGTTGGCAAACGCGCACTTGATCTGCGCCGCACCCTGGTAGTCGATCTCCAGGATGACGTCGCCGCCCTGCGCGATGCGCTCCTCGATCGCGCGGCGCGAGGTGCCATAGTAATTGCCGTGCACGTTGGCCCACTCGACGAAGGCGTCCGCCGCCACCATCGCGTCGAACTGCTCGACGCTCGTGAAGTAGTACTCGCGCCCTTCCAGCTCCTGCCCGCGCGGCGCGCGCGTGGTGTGCGAGACCGAGGGCCGCACCAGCGCGTCGAGTTCCATCAGCGCGTTGACGAGACTCGACTTGCCCGCCCCGCTGGGGGCGGAAACAACAAACAAATTTCCGGGGTAGTCCATGGTGGGCGAGCGCTGGCAGCTATTGTTTTGTGATCACTCGATATTTTGCACCTGCTCGCGCATCTGCTCGATCAGCACCTTCATGTCCACGCTCACGCGCGTGAGCTCGATGCTGGCGGATTTCGATCCGAGCGTGTTTGCCTCGCGGTGCAGCTCCTGGATCAGGAAGTCCAGCCGTTTGCCCAGCTCGCCGCCCTGTGCGAGCAGCCGGGTGATTTCATCCAGGTGGGCGTGCAGCCGCGTGATTTCCTCGGCCACGTCGATGCGCAGCGCGAATGCGGTGGCCTCGGCGAGCGCGCGCTCCTGCACCACTTCGGGCGCGCCCTCGCCTTGCGCGAGTTGCATGGCGTGCGCCCAGCGCTGCAGAAACCGCTGGCGCTGCTGCTGCACGAGTTGCGGCACGAGTGGCTCGGCCTGCGCGGCCAGCGCGCGCAGCTGTTGCACGCGCTCCTGCAGCATGGTCGCCAGGCGCGCGCCTTCGCGTGCGCGCGCCTGCACGAGCGTCTCGATCGCCTGCTGCGCCAATGCAAGCAGCGGCTCGCTCCAGTCCGCCTGGGGCGCGCGGGTCTGCGCCGACAGGCGCAGCGCGTCCGACACCGACAGCGGCGGCGCGTCCGGCAGCCAGGTGCGCACGTGGTCCTGCAGTGCGGCGATGCCCTGCAGCAGCACGGCATCGGGCGGCTGCAGCGGCGCAGCCTCGCCCGCGTCAAACGACACGCGCAGCTCCACCTTGCCGCGGCGCAGGTGCTGGCCGACGAGCGCGCGCAGCTGCGGCTCCTGCGCGCGCAGCTCGTCGGGCAGGTACAGCGACAGGTCGAGAAACCGGCTGTTCACGGCGCGCATCTCGAGCCCGAGGCGGCGCTGGCCCGCGGGCGCCGGCCGGGTGGCGCGCGCGTCCTGCTGGACGCTGGCGTAACCGGTCATGCTGTAAACTGCCATGGGACTTTTTCTGTGGTTGATTGCGTACAGCCCGGGGATTATCCGGGTTCGCACACGGGGCCGTTCCCACACTCCTTTTCATGTCGTCGCCCAAGGTCAAACCAGCACCGCTGCCCGCGGATACCATGGTCGGCGGCTACCGCATCGTGCGCAAGCTGGCCGCGGGCGGCTTCGGGGTGGTCTATCTCGCGCTCGACACCGAAGGCCAGCAGGTCGCGATCAAGGAATACCTGCCGGCGTCGCTGGCTACCCGCGCTCCGGGCGAACTGCAGCCGCTGGTCGCCACCGAGAAGCTGTCGCTGTACCGCCTGGGCCTGAAGAGCTTCTTCGAGGAAGGGCGCGCGCTGGCGCAGATCGCGCACAGCTCCGTCGTGACGGTGCTCAACTTCTTTCGCGAGAACGAGACCGTCTACATGGTGATGGACTACCTGGAGGGCGCGTCGCTGCAGGAGTACATCGTCACCGCGCGAGAGCTCAAGCACGAAAAGGTGTTTCGCGAATCCACGATCCGCTCGCTCTTTGACGAGGTGCTGCGCGGCCTGCGCGTGGTGCACCAGCACAAGATGCTGCACCTGGACATCAAACCGGCCAATGTCTTCATCACCGATGACAACAAGGCGGTGATGATCGACTTCGGGGCGGCGCGCGAGGTGCTGACCAAGGAAGGCAACTTCACGCGCCCGATGTACACGCCCGGCTTTGCGGCGCCCGAGATGTACCGGCGCGACTCGACGATGGGGCCGTGGACCGACATCTACGCCATAGGCGCCTGCATCTACGCGTGCATGCACGGCTACCCGCCCGTCGAGGCACCGCAGCGCAAGGACAAGGACAAGCTGGAGACAGCGCTGCAGCGGTTTCGCGGCGTCTACTCGGACAACCTCATCGAGCTCGTCGAGTGGTGCATGGCGCTGAGTCCGGCCGACCGGCCGCAATCGGTGTTCGAGCTGCAGAAAGAGCTCGCGCGCGAAGGCGAGCGCCGCTACACGCGGCTGTCGGTTGCCGAAAAAGTCCGCATGCAGTTCGACAACCTCGTGTCGGACAAGAAGAAGACCGCCACCAAGGCCGCACCGGCACGATCCAAATGAAATTCTCGGTCTTCCAGCTCAGCCGCCAGGGCGGGCGCTCGAACAACGAAGACCGCATGGGCTATTGCTACACGCGCGAATCGGGTCTGTTCGTCGTGGCCGACGGCATGGGTGGGCACCCGCAGGGCGAGGTGGCCGCGCAGATCGCGATCCAGTCCGTGGCGCTGCAGTTCCAGCGCGAGGCACAGCCGCTGCTCAAGGACGTGGGCGACTTCCTCGCGCGCGCGACGCTGGCGGCGCACGAAGCGATCACTCGCCACGCCCGGGCGCACCAGCTCGCGGACGCGCCGCGCACGACGCTGGTGCTGGCGGTGGTGCAGAACGGGCAGGCCCAGTGGGTGCACTGCGGTGATTCGCGCCTGTACCTCGTGCGCGGCAACACGCTGGTGGCGCGCACGCGCGACCACTCCTATCGCGAGCTCAACGACATCATCGGCACCACTGAGGGTCCCCCCGTCAACCGCAACGTGCTGTTCACCTGCCTGGGCGCAGCGAGCCGGCCGGTGTACGACGTCTCCCAGCCCGTGCTGCTGCTGCAGGGCGACCGCATCCTTCTGTGTTCCGACGGCCTGTGGGACGTGGTCGACGACGACACCATCGTCCAGGAGCTCGCGCGCCAGCGCGTGGCCGACGCAGTGCCCGCGCTGGTGGACCACGCGTTGCGCGTGGCTGGCGAAGACTGCGACAACGTGACCGCCGTCGCGCTGCAGTGGGACACCCCCGACGCCATCCAGGGTGCCGATGCGTCGTTCGAGGGCGAAGACACGTTTTCCTCTACCATTCAGGTGGGCGAAGGCGACGCAGCACTCGAGCCACTCGACGACGGCACGATCGAGCGGGCGATCGCCGAGATCAACGCAACCATACGGCGCACGGCCGAGCGCAAGCAGCGCGGCTGACGCACCGCGGCGGCCGCTCACGCAGGCGGCCGCACTTCACACATTCGGAAACCCATGAATCCAGGCTTTACCCGCAGCGGCCATCGCGCTGCAGACCAGTTGCGCCCCGTGCGCATCACGCGCCACTACACCATGCATGCCGAAGGTTCGGTGCTCATCGAATGCGGCGCCACCAAGGTGCTGTGCACCGCCTCCGTCGAAGACAAGGTGCCGCCGCACCAGCGCGGCACGGGCGAGGGCTGGGTGACGGCCGAATACGGCATGCTGCCGCGCGCCACCAACACCCGCGGCGCGCGCGAGGCTGCCAAGGGCAAGCAGAGCGGGCGCACGCAGGAGATCCAGCGCCTGATCGGGCGCAGCCTGCGCGCGGTGTTCGACCTGAAGAAGCTCGGCGAGCGCACGATCACGCTCGACTGCGACGTGCTGCAGGCCGATGGCGGCACGCGCACCGCCTCCATCACCGGCGCCTGGGTGGCCGCGCACGACGCCGTGGCCACGCTGCTGGCCAGTGGCGCGCTCAAGAGCACGCCCCTCACCGGTGCCGTGGCCGCCGTGTCGGTGGGCATCGTGCAGGGCACGCCGCTGCTCGACCTCGAATACGTCGAGGACTCGGCCTGCGACACCGACATGAACATCGTCATGACGGGTGCCGGGCACTACGTGGAGCTGCAGGGCACGGCCGAGGGCGCGGTGTTCTCGCGCACGGAGCTCGACCGGCTGCTGCAGCTGGGTGAAGCGGGCATCACGCAGTTGCTCGCGCTGCAGCAGCAATCGCTCTCGGAATAAGAGCTGCCAGCGCTTTATTGGCAGGCGCCAGAGCCACTTTTTTCTCATGAAAATCGTACTTGCCTCGCACAACCCCGGCAAGCTCGCCGAGCTGCAGATCCTGATGGCGCCGCTGGGCGTGGAGCTGATCGCGCAGGGTCTGCTTGGCGTGCAGGAACCCGAGGAACCATTTCACACCTTCGTGGAAAACGCGCTCGTGAAGGCGCGCCACGCGAGCCGCGCCACCGGCCTGCCCGCGCTGGCCGACGACGCGGGCCTGTGCGTGCAGGCCTTTGGCGGCCAGCCGGGCGTGCAGACCGCCAGCTACGCCACGCGCTTCGGCTACGAGCCGGGCGACGCGAACAACGTGCGCGCGCTGCTGGAGCAGATGCAGGGCGTGGAAGACCGGCGCGCGAGCATGGTCAGCACGCTGGTGGCGCTGCGCTCGCCGCAAGACCCCGAGCCGCTGATCGCCGTGGGCCGCGTCAGCGGAGAAATCACGCGCACGCCGCGCGGCGATGGCGGCTTCGGGTTCGACCCGGTGATGTGCCTGCCCGAATTCGGCAAGACCTTCGCCGAACTGCCCCTTGACGTCAAAAACGCCCACAGCCATCGGGGTCGCGCGGTTCGGCAGATGCTCGCACTCATGCGAGAGTACTGGGTTTGAACCTGCCGCACGGCGGGTAAAGATTTGAATGTTTTCCCGCTCCAGCGCTTGTCCACCAAGCGCTGGCAGCTATCGTTTCAGGAATACCACCAATGGCCACCGAAACCACGCCGCTGCAGGACGTGCAGCATTACATCGGCCCGGGGCCGCTGCGCCTGCCCAGCCTGCCGCCGCTGTCGGTCTACGTGCACATCCCCTGGTGCCTGAAGAAGTGCCCCTACTGCGACTTCAACTCGCACGCCCTCAAGGAGGGCGAAGGCGCGCCCGAGGCGCGCTACATCGACGCGCTCACCGCCGACCTGGAAGCCGCGCTGCCACTCGTCTGGGGCCGCACCGTGAGCAGCATCTTCATCGGCGGCGGCACGCCCAGCCTGTTCTCGCCCGAATCCATCGACCGGCTCATCGCCATGATCCGCGCGCGCCTCATGCTCGAAGCGGGCTGCGAGATCACGCTCGAAGCCAACCCCGGCACCTTCGAGAAGAACCGCTTCAAGGCCTTCCACGACGCGGGCGTCACGCGCCTGTCGATCGGCGTGCAGAGCTTCAACGACGCGCACCTGAAGGCCATCGGCCGCGTGCACGACGCGGCGCAGGCGCGCGCCGCCGCCGAGGAAGCCGCGCAGTGCTTCGAGACCTTCAATCTCGACCTGATGTACGCCCTGCCCGGCCAGAGCGTGGCCGAGCTGGAGGCCGACGTGCGCACGGCCCTGAGCTTTGCGCCGCCGCACCTGTCGATCTACCACCTGACGGTGGAGCCCAACACGCTGTTCGCCAGGTACCCGCCGCGCCTGCCCGACGACGACACCGCCTGGGAGATGCTCGACCGCATCACGGCGCTGACCGAGGAGGCGGGCCTCACGCGCTACGAGGTGTCGGCCTACGCGAAGAACGCCCACCGCTGCACGCACAACATCAACTACTGGCAGTTCGGCGACTACATCGGCATCGGCGCGGGCGCGCACGGCAAGCTGAGCTTCGCGCACCGCGTGATGCGCCAGGTACGCTTTCGCGACCCGAAGCAGTACATGGACCACGCGCTCGCGGGCCACGCCGTCGCGCAGGAGCACGAAGTGGGCAACAAGGACCTGACCTTCGAGTTCATGCTCAACGCGCTGCGCCTGAAGGACGGTTTTCTGGTGCGCGACTTCTGCACCCGCACCGGCCAGCCCGTCACGGCCATCACGCCGGGCCTGAAGGCCGCCGAGGCCAAGGGCCTCTTGAAAACCAACCTCGTGCACATCCAGCCGACCGAGCGCGGCTTCGACTTCCTGAGCGACCTGCAAGAAATCTTCCTGCCTGCCTGAGGCAACTCAGCCGCAGCGCACCGCGACGACCACGCCGCGGGCATCCACCTCCAGGTTCAGCCGCTCACCGTTGAACTCCCTGGTCACTATCTGGCCCGGGTGCAGCACGCGCGCCATGCGCGCGCCCGAAGCCACGCGCGCCTGTTCCACCACACGGGGCCCCGCGCTCTTCCCGATCGCCCCTTGCGCCGCGGCGGCCGCGCATGCGCCGCCCACCGGCGCCCCTTCGCGGCCCAGATGGGGCTCGGGCGCGGTTGGCCCGGTTCCGCACGCCGCCAGCGCCAGTGCCACCACCGCCAAACCCACCCCACGCGCAAACCGTTGCATCGTCACTCCTTCACGCCACGTGTATCTGCCGCCGGCACCGCGTCCAGCCCCAGCGCCCGTATCCTGGCCGCCGCTTCGTTGGCGCGCCCAGCCGAGCTGAACGGTCCCACGCGCACGCGCTGCAACCGCTGATCGCCCGGCCGATGCAGGGGATCGACCAGCACGGGCAAGCCCGCGTCCGTCAGCTGGGCCCGCACACGCTGCACATTGGCCGGGTCGGCAAAGATGCCCACATGGATGTAGAGCGTGCGCCCAGTTGGCGCTGCAGCGGCGTCCTTCGTGCCCGCACGTGCGCGCTCGGTTCGCACCGCGCCCGGGCGAGCGGCCGCCGGTGCCCGCGCCTGCACAGGCTGCACCGGCGCCCTGCCCTGCCTGGGCGCGGCGACCGGATCGCCCGGGCGCGGCGCAAGGGCCGCAAGCGCGGCCTCCGTGGCGGCCTGTACCGCGTCAGCCTGCGCCATATCCACACCGGGCACCACGCCCTGCTCCACCAGCGCCGCTGGCGCGCGGGGAGGCGCCACCTCCACACGCTGCACCACCGGGCCGCCACGCGATTGCGGCGGCGCGACACGCTCGCCGTCGCGCAGCCCCCACCACGCAAGCGCCGCCAGTACCCCGAGCCCCGCCGCGGCCAGCCCAAACGCCTGCGAGCGCGTGGGCGCCTCGCGTTCGAGCTGCTGCACCGCCTCCTGCACCGTTCCCGCAGCGGCCACGGCCGCCTGCACGCGCTGCTCGATGTGGCGGTACACCAGCGCGTCACCCCACATGCCGCACGCAACCGCGCACACCAGCCAAAGCGCCAGCGCCACACCCACGACCACGGGCGCGGGCAGCAGCCCCATGCGCCACACCCCGAACAGCAACGCCCCAGCTGCGACGCTGCCCGTGAGCGTCAGAAAACACCAACCCCAGAGCGCGCGAAACGCCATCCAGCCCGCCAGCAGCAGCGCCGCCGCGCTATTCCATAGCGGCAGCGGTCGGCCCGCGGCATCCATGCGCGCGAACGCCGCACGGTAGTGCGCCGCATGCACCGACCCCAGCGCCGCCGCCCACAGGCGGGCGACAGCGTCTACGCCGCCCCGCGAAGCCGCGCGGGCACCCGCGTCGGGTTGCGTGTTGGTGGAAAGCTCCTGCATATGGGATGGATCGAACGAATAGGAACGCAACGAAGCCGCCAAGGATTATGCAGAGCGCCCCACGCCAAGCAACGCCGCGTCCTCCCGCGCCGCCCAGGGGATCACCAATGGGGCGCATGTGTGGGCAGTCCCCCTTCGGAAACACGTCGGCATCGTCTGCGTACGACACCCAGCGCCAGGAGGTTGCACTTCGTTTTTCAGACCGCCCGATCTTATGATCGCTGAGAATCCTTCATTGATTTCCATCACAGACCGTGCCAAGGACCGCATGTCGATCAAATCCATACTGAAATCCACCGTGGTGGCCCTGGCGTTCGCGGCCGGTGGGCCGCTATGGGCGCAGGGCACAGCCATCGACGCGGCGGCGTTCGATGCGCTGGTGGCGGCCGGCCCCGTGGCCGATGCGCAGACGATCGCGTCGAGCACCTGGGCCAGCAAGATCAAGCAGGCCGGCACGCTGCGCCTGGGCGGCACGCAGACCTCCAACCTCTTCTCGCTGCTGAACGAAAAGGACGGCAAGGCGCGCGGCTTCGACGCCGGGCTGGCGCAGCTCATCACGCGCTACATCCTGGGCGATGGGGCCAGGACCAGGTTCACGCAGGTGACTTCGTCCACGCGCGAGCAGGTGCTCATCAACGACCAGGTGGACATGGTGCTGGCCACCTACTCCATCACGCCCGCGCGCGCCGAGAAGATCTCGTTTGCCGGCCCGTACTACACCTCGCAGGCCGGGGTGCTGGTGAAGGCCGGCAACACGGCGATCCAGTCGTACAACGACCTGGCCGGCAAGAAGGTGGCCACGCAGGCGGGCTCCACCGGGCCGGCAATCCTGGCGCAGTACGCCCCCAAGGCGACGGTGCAGGAGTTCCAGACGCACCAGGAGGCGCTCGACGCGCTGCGCCAGGGCCGCGTGGACGCCTACGTCACGGACTACACGCTGCTGCTCAACGCCCTGAGCCTGGGCGCCGGCGACGCGCGGCTGGCGGGCGCGCCCTTTGGCACGGAAGACCCCTACGGCATCGGGCTGCCCAAGGGCTCGGACGGCGTGGCCTTCGTCAACGCCTTCCTGAAGAAGATCGAGGCCGACGGCACCTGGGCCAGGCTGTGGACGATTTCGATCGGGCAGCGCACCGGCAGCACCGCCGTTCCGACGCCGCCCGCCATTCCGTAATCTCCCGTCATCGATGAGCGAGGTTTCCAGGCTCCTGTCCGACTATGGGCCTGCCTTCGGGCAGGCCCTTTTGCTGACCTGGAAGCTCACGGCCCTGTCGTTCGTGCCGGGCTTTTTGCTGGGCGTGGTGGTGACGGTGCTGCGACTGCTGCCGCTGCGGCCGCTGCGCTGGGCGCTGACCGGCTACGTGGAGATCTTCCGCAACATTCCGGCCGTGGCGCTGCTGATCTTCATCGTGTTCGCACTGCCCGATCTGAATGTGGTGATCGACTACGAGCCCAGCGTGATCCTGACGCTGGCGCTGGTGTGCTCCGCGTTCACGGCCGACTACCTGCGCGCGGGCATCAACACCATCCCCGGCGGCCAGATCGAAGCGGCGCTCAGCCTGGGGCTGCGGCCGATGCAGATCATCTCCGTGGTGGTGTTGCCGCAGGCGCTGCGCGCGGTGGTGCAGCCGATGACTTCGCTGCTGATTGCGCTGATGCTGTCGACCTCGCTGGCGTCGCAGGTGCCGTTTCCGGGCCGCGAGCTGACGGCGCTGGTGTCCAAGATCGCCACCGACTCGGCCGCCGGCATTCCGGCGTTCATGGTGGCCGCGGCGATGTACGTGGCGACGGGTCTGCTCATCGCCTGGGCCGGCGCCGCCCTGGAAAGGAAGGCGCGGATCCTGCGATGAGCCGCCCGCTGGAAGACCTCCTGTTCGGCACGCCCAGCCCCCGGGCGCAGGCCATCACAAGAATGGCCAGCGCAGTGGCGGCGGCAGCGCTGCTCGCGCTGGTGGCGGGCATCGTGTCCCGGTTCCACACCGCGGGGCAGCTCGCCGCTCGATTCTGGGAATTCTTCGCCTGGCCGACGACCTGGGCCTTTCTGGGCCAGGGGCTGCTGGGCACGCTGGCGGCAGCGGCGATGGCCGCCGTCATCGCGCTGACCCTGGGGCTGGTGCTGCTGCTGGGGCGCCTGGCGCCGCTGCGGCTGGTGCGCTGGCCCAGCATCGCGGCCATCGAGTTCTTGCGCGGCACGCCGACGCTGCTGCTGATCTATGTGTGTTTCCTGGTGCTGCCGTCGGCTGGCGTCAAGCTGAGCACCTACTGGATGCTGACCCTGCCCATCAGCCTCTCCACCGCCGCCGTGGTGGCCGAGGTCTACCGCGCGGGCGTGCTCGCCGTGCCGCGCGGCCAGACCGATGCCGCGCGCAGCCTGGGGCTGACCGAGGCCCAGGTGTTCTTCCTGGTCGTCTTCCCGCAGGCCCTGCGCTACATCGTCCCGGCACTGGTCGCGCAACTGGTCATCGTGGTCAAGGACACCACCTTCGGCTACGTCGTCACCTACGGCGAGCTGATGCAGAACGCCAAGGTGCTGATCGCCAACTACCACGCGCTGGTGCCGGTGTACCTGGTGGTGGCGGTGCTGTACTGCCTGGTGAACTACGCGATATCGGGGGCGAGCCAGCGGCTCGGCAAGCCGATGCATTGACACTTGCCCAGCTGCCAGCGCTATCTCTCACCGTTTCTGCAATGGCAGTGTGAAGCGCTCCTTGTGGTGGCAGCCGAACTCGCACGAGGACGAGCGCAGCGTGATCAGGCAAGGTGGCAGCTCCCCGGCAAAGAGCGTGGTGTTGAAGTGCTCGAACGCTCGCTGCAGACAGGTGTAGAACGCCACGGTAGGGGTCATGAGGGCTCCTTGAGCCCGGCATCACCCTGAGGCGTCCCTGAACCCTTTGCATCCAGCGAGAGGACGGCATCGGGCCACCGCTGCGCGGTCATGTCCTGAAGCTCCGCAGCCATCGCGTCCACCAAAGCCATGTCGATGCCAGCCGCGGTCTTGCGCAGGCGCTGAATCGTCGTTTGCAAGGCGGCACGCAGGCCCCGGATCGGAGACACGCGGTGAGCGTGCCAGGCCATCAGGCGCACGAAGGCGGCGACCACCGCTTCTTCGGAATGTTGCGTGCCACCAGACACCGCAACACGCCATTGCAGCCAATCGATCACCCAGGCGCCCAGCCCCATGGCACGCAGGCCTTCGTAGGTGGTCGGCCACGCGTCCTCGGGAGTCTGGTGCAGCCACTCGGCCACGCCCAGCGGAGTCAGGCCCGCGTAGTGCTCGGTATCAGCCCACAGCTGCGGATCATCGTGATCGATGGCTGCAGCCTGCTGACCCTTGCGCAGGAATGCGGGGATCGAGAGGTCATCCTTACCGATATCGGTGACCGCCGAGCGCAGGGTCGCGCGGGTGCGTTTCGTGCGCCAGACACTGGGTGCCTCCACGAAGGAATGCAGAGCCGGTGCGTCGATTTCGAACGAGCTGCCGAGGCTTCCCATCCCGCCCCAGCCAGCGGGCACCATCGGCGCGATCGTATGAAGCTCGGGCATGTCGCCGGCCCGCTCACCGTCGGCCCGCTCGTGCACCAGCAGGAAATTGGTTTGTGGCGTGACCAGTTGATAGTTCAGCGCCAGGCGCACAGCAGACTCCCCGGGCGTGCCCGGTTGCCGCAGGTGCGCTGCCGCGGCCATGCGCGCCAGCGCATCGCTCTGGCCCAGTTCCCGGGTCAGGCAGATGCTGGCGATGTCCTGCTCGTGCGCTGTCGCAGTGCTCTTGCCCACCAGCCGCACCTCGCCCTCTGCCGCCTCGGGCAGCAGTGCAAAGACATGGACCGTATCCCCGTCAAAGACCGAAGCGGGCAGGTTCGACACCCAGCGTGGCGAAACCCCTTCGGGCCACTGCAGGCGCAGGTCCGCCAGCCGAGGCGAGCGCAGGCGGGCAAACATGCGCAGCACCGCAGGCTCCACATCTTCGCCGGGAGCCACGAAGTCACAGGCTCCGCCCGTGGCATCGGCCAGGCGCCGCAGATGGGCCTCGGCCGGGCTGCTGCCGATACCGACGATGAACAGGCGGTGAGCCGATTGCTGCGCGCTCTCGAGGGTGCGGTCTATGGCCTCGATTTCTCCGTCGGTAACCAGCAGTACGTCGCTGGTGCCGTGGTCAGGGTCACGACCACTCTGCCCCAGGGCAAAGGTGGAATCCAGTGCCCCCTGCATCTCGGTGCCACCCAGGTTGGCTTCAAGCTCGCCCACCCAGCGCAGCGCGGCCAGGCGTGTGGCCTCGGTCACCTTCCACAGGCTGCGCGAGCGGTGCTCCACCGCAGTGCCAAAGCGCGAAAGCGCAAACCGGTCTTCCGCACCAAACTGTCCAATGATGGCGTGCAACGCCCGCCGGGCCGCCTGCATGCTGTCACCCGCCATCGAGCCGGAGCAGTCCACCAGAATCTTGACGGTCATGGGGCTGGTCTCCTGCACCGGTATCCGCGGACAGAACCCTGCCAGGACCGCCACCTGCTGCGGGTGCATGGCGTCCAGCGCGGCTGATGCGATTGCGTCCTGCGCAAGCTGGTCGATGACCAGCACGAAATCCCGGTCCAGCACCGCATGGCGCGCCAGGGAGATGCTGAGGACACCACCCTGCTCGGACGCTTCATGCGTGAAGGCCACGGGGTGGCTCGGCGAAGCCACACGCGCCTGCGCCAGCGGCCCGTGCAGACGCAGCGTGAGGTCGAACGGGTACTCGACCGTGCTGCTGTGCCGTGGCGTCTGGTGCGGCTGCAGGCCGCCGTCGCGCTGTGCATCACCGTAGCGCGGGGCGATGACGGTGGGGATCAAGAGGCGCAGGCCGCGCTGGGCAAACGCCAGCGTCTGGGCATAGCGCAGCGTGATGCTGCAGTGCTCGCCGGCGGCCAGGTTGCCCAGGTTCAGGCTATGGCTGTGGTCGAGGTTCTGCTCGAGCATGATGGCGGCATGGCCGTCGCTCAAGGCCTCTTCGTAGCGCTGCTCGGCTTGCTTCTTCTCGACGACCACGCCCTTCAGGTGCCGCTCGCCCAGGAGCACATCCACCCCCAGCAGTACGGCGCCCCAGGGCAGCGGGAAGCGGTAGACGACCTCGATGGGGCGCTTGCCCGGATTGACAAAGTCCTGCTTGACCTGCGCTTCGAACAACAGGCCCCGCAACTCACCCGTGAGCGTGATGCCTTGCAGCGCTACATCCTTGCCATCGCGCGTTTGCAGCCGCGCTCCTTCTTGTCGTTCCATGGTGTTGCCTTTCATCGGGGTTGGTCTTGAGGTTTGTCTGTCTGTGGGGATGCCTCGCAGATGCGGGCGTAGGCGGCCATCACGCTGCGTGTGAACTGGCGCACCTGTTCGGGCGAGAGTCGGGCGCGGTGCGGCTCGATCACGATCTCCACGCCGTCGGCCACGATGAGGTGGCTGCGCACCTGCACCGTGCCTATGGCCTGCGTGCGGGGTGCGACCGGAGGGGACTCGCCGCGCAGCAGCTCGCGAATGCGCTCCAGCGACACGCCGGCGGCAGTCCACTTCTTGATGAGCAGCAGCTGCTCCAGGTGCGTGCTGCCATAGCGGGCCGCGCGGGTCTCGCCCACGGGGCGATCCACCAGACCGATCTGCACGTAGTAGCGCACCGTGCGTGTGGGCAGGTCGGCCAGCACGCACAGCTCGGACAGGGGGTAGCTTGGCGAGGGGGGAGTGGAAGAAGACATGATCCAATTAAATCACTATTACTGTTTCAATATAAGTGGTTAAATAATATCAAACCGACACGTTCTCTTGGCCGGGACCGCCGCGGGTCAGAAGGCTGTGCTTGCCCCCAGCGTGAAGGAGGGGCAGCGCCAGGGCCGCCCCCTCGGTAAACGACCTGGCTGCAAGATATCGGCCCCATACTGGCGCGCTGGCTTCAGCCTGCCCGCTCGTAGGCCTGGTCGATGAAGGCCAGCGTCTGCGCGCTGATCGCTTCGACGTTTGCCACGTCGGTGGCGGCGGTGCGTTTGCCCTCCATCGCCGCCAGATTGGCCTTCACCACGTCGGCTACGGGCCCGAACTGCAGGAACAGCCGCGTCGTCTTGCCCGCATCCCAAAGCTCAAGGGATGGCACCTGGAGCTCGAAACCACAGGGCAGTACCGCAGGACGCCATTCGAACTGCTGCGGAGCATGGCTGGCCAACCGTATCGGACCGTCCTCGGACGCCAGGCGCGCCAGGAAGTCGGTCAGCGCGGCGAACGGCAGCGTGATGAACAGGTAATAGGTTTCTCGCCGCAAGGTCCATGCAGCCGATCCGTCTGCAGCCGCTTCGCGCACGGGCTGCCCCTGCGGTGGCAGCCCGGTCTCGGCCGCCGATTGAATGAACACGAGCCAGCCCTGGGAAGTCCAATCCGGAGCCTTGCCCTCGACGTAGTTGATGGCCTGGAAGATCTTCCTGGCCTCGACGCCGAGGGGATAGCACAGTCCGGCGCTTTCGGCCAGGCGGGCGATGCGCTCCCCGGTAGCGCGCAGATCCTTGACCGCGACCGGAAAAACGATGGTGTGCAGCGCTCCGTCGGGAATCCCGCACAAGGTGTAGCCCCCTTTGGGCTTCGGCACCACGGTGAGCTGGTAGGTGGACTCCAGGCGTGTTTTCATGCCCTCATGCCACGCCGGGGGGAACTTTGCGTACAGGGTGGCGACGGCCCGCTCCAGCGGGATTTGCGCCGAGTAGTAGCCGATGCCCCCGTCTATTCCACACCACGTCTGGCGGATCTCCCACTGGTCAACTTCGGCCTCGTAGGTGACATCAACGTGCGTGTCCGGCTCCGTTCCCTGCCACCGGGCCGACCAGCCTTCCTCGGACTGGGTGAAGCTGACCGCATCCAGTGGACCGAGCATCAGGTACGGCGGAAGGTCGTCGGCCGAGCGCACCGCGGATGGCGTCCAGTTCTTGAGCGTGAATGGGCGGCGCACCGGAACATGGAGCGAGAGCGCGATGGAGTACGGCAGTGCGGACAGGCGTTCGGCAAGGGTTGCGGTCATGGTTGGTTCTCCTGCAAGTCAATGGGTGTGGTGCGGAAGGCGGTCGCCTTCGGTGCTGCGGGCGGGCGCCCCTGCGGGGGCAGGACCAGCGTCCAGCCAGGTGAAGCTGCTGCGACTGGAGGCGGCGACCTGCACGCGCCCGTCCCTCACCTGCACGTTGACTACGCGGTAGCCCTCCGGCAGGGCGAGGGCTCGGACCTGCTCGCGCAGCAGCGTTGCATGCTGCTGGCGCTGGCGGTGCTGGAGCAGCTCGCACTGGACCTGGCGCACCAGGTCGATGCGCTGCTTGCGCTGCAGGCTGGGATCATTGAGCAGGCGCAGGGCCTTGCGGGCCAGGGCCTGTTCAACGGGGTCTTGGGATTGCGCCTCGATGAAAGTGGTTTTGGACATGGTGTGCTCCTGTTGCGTGATGGGCAACACCGCGCGCCAGGGTGCGGCAGGAGACAGCAGTCCCCCGCCGCGCCGCCTGGGTGATGCAAGTCCTGTCGTTGCCCCGACCTCGCAAGATCACGGGCGCAGCAAGGCGCATCACCGCGGGCGCGGTGTCAGTTCAGTCTTCAAACGGGAGGGGGTGTCAGCGGCGCATGCGCTGCAGGATGGTCTGGCTCATGGTCTGGCTCTCCGAGTCAAAGTCGTTTCCGAAAATGGCCCCGGGTTGCCCGCAGAGCCGCCGCTTTAGCCCGCATTTGTGAGTCGCCCGGCAAGATGTCGATCAAATCCGGCGACGAGGGCCCAGCCCTCGGCAAGAACAAAAAACCCGCGTTGATCCTTGAGAGAAAACGGCTTGCGGCTGCGTGCAGCTGCCAAGGGGCTTTCCATCAACGCCAAAGCGGGTTGCATCGCTTTAGCAGGTTTTGTAACGCGCCCTGCAAGTGAATGAATAAATCGGCGCGAGCGGCAACTGTATGGCAGCAGCCTGGACGCGTCAAGGCGCCATAGTCCGAAAGTACCAGTTGCACGGGCGGTTCAGTGGCCTGGAATTGGTAGGGGCCACGTTCGGCGGTGCTTGCCATCGCTTTTGCTCCAGAAAGCAACGTATAGCGACACCGCAGCGGGGAGCGCGTGGCAAGTGCTGCAGAAATGCAGCAAGACGCCCCCGAAAGCACCAAGCCGACCTTGTGGGATCGACCAAGTCGTTGATTTGATTGGTGGGCCGTGTTGGACTTGAACCAACGACCAAGGGATTATGAGTCCCCTGCTCTGACCAACTGAGCTAACGGCCCGCACGTGCGCCCGCGCGGCATGCGGACAGCGGCGCATTGTAGGTGCAGGGGTCAGGCCCGGTGGCTCAGTGCGTTCGACACCAGCTTGGACGTGATGTCCACGATCTGGATCATGCGGTCGTAGGGCATGCGCGTGGGGCCGATCACGCCGAGCGTGCCGACGACCTGACCGTCCACCTCGTAAGGCGCGCTGACCACGGAAAGCTCCTCGAACGGCACGACGTGGCTTTCGCCGCCGATGAAGATGCGCACGCCTTCGGCGCGGCTTGAAATATCCAGCAGGCGCAGGATTTGCGTTTTCTGCTCGAACAGCGCGAACGCGCGGCGCAGGTTGTCCATGTCGTTGGAAAAATCGCTCAGCGCGAGCAGGTTGCGCTCGCCCGAAATGACGACCTCGCCCTGCGACGCACTCATGGCCTCGCTGCTCGCGCTCACCGCGGCCTGCATGAGCTGGGCGATTTCGCCGCGCAGCGTGTCCACCTCGGTCTTCAGCCGCTCGCGCACCTGCTCGATCGCCAGCCCGCTGTAATGGGCGTTGAGGAAATTGGCCGCCTCCACGAGCTGTGACTGGGCGTAATCCGACTCGGTGAAGATGACGCGGTTCTGCACGTCGCCGTCGGGCGAGACGATGATGACCAGCACGCGCCGCTCCGACAGGCGCAGGAATTCGATGTGGCGAAACACCGATGCGCGCCGCGGCGCCATCACCACGCCGACGAACTGCGACAGGCTCGAGAGCATCTGCGCCGCGTGCGCAATCACCTTCTGCGGCTGCTCGGGCTCGATCCTGAGCTGCGGCAGCTTCTCCTGCTGCACCGTGAGCATGGTGTCCACGAAGAGCCTGTAGCCTTTGGCGGTCGGCACGCGGCCAGCGGAGGTGTGGGGGCTGGCGATCAGGCCCAGATCCTCCAGATCGGACATGACGTTACGCACCGTCGCGGGCGAGAGTTCCAGCCCCGACGAGCGCGAAAGCGTGCGCGAGCCCACGGGCTGCCCGTCGGCGATATAGCGCTCCACCAGCGCCTTGAGCAACAATTTCGCGCGCTCGTCCAGCATCGGCCCATTCTAGCGAGGGCCTACGATTGCACGCACAGCGCCACCGGGGCCCCAAAACGCGCTCCTTGATGATGTAATCACGCCATGCAGCCCATCTTTCGCAGCATCGCCGTCATCGGGAAATACCAGACATCGCGCCATCGCAGCGCCCCCGATACGCTGTGCCAGGCGATCCGCACGATCGCCGCATTCGTGCACGCGCAGGGCTGCGACCTGACCATCGAAGCGGAGACTGCGGCAAACACCAGGCTCAGCGACTACCCGGCGCGCGATCTCGACGACATCGGCCGGAACTGCGACCTGGGGCTGGTGGTCGGCGGCGACGGCACGATGCTCAGCGTCGGGCGCAGGCTCGCGAGCCACGGCACCCCCCTGATCGGCATCAACAAGGGGCGACTGGGCTTCATCACCGACATTCCGCTAGAGTCCTACGAGGCGACGCTCGCGCCCATGCTGGCGGGCGAATACGAGGAGGACGTGCGCCCGCTGATGCACGGGCGGGTACTGCGCGGGCGCGAATGCGTGTTCGAGGCGCTCGCGCTCAACGACGTGGTGGTCAATCGCGGCTCCACCTCGGGCATGGTGGAGCTGCGCATCGAAGTGGACGGCGGCTTCGTCGCGAACCAGCGCGCGGACGGCCTGATCGTCGCCTCACCCACGGGTTCGACCGCCTACGCGCTGTCCGCCGGCGGGCCGATGCTGCACCCATCGATTCCCGGGTGGGTGCTGGTGCCGATCGCACCACACACGCTCACGCACCGCCCCATCGTGCTCTCCGACGCTTCCAGCGTGGCCGTCGAGCTGGTCGCGGGACGCGACGCGAGCGCCAATTTCGACATGCAATCGCTCGCCTCGCTCAAGGTTGGCGACCGCGTCGTCGTGCACCGTTCACCGCACAGCGCGTGCTTCCTGCACCCACGGGGGTGGAGCTACTACTCCACGCTGCGCAACAAGCTGCGCTGGAACGAAGGGGGCTCGTAACCGTGGCACTGCGACGCATCATGCTGCGCGACTTCGTGATCGTGCCGGCGCTTGAACTCGACGTTCAGGACGGCTTCACGGTGCTCACTGGCGAAACCGGCGCCGGCAAGTCCATCCTGATCGACGCGCTGCAATTGCTGCTGGGCGCACGCGCCGAAACGGGCGTGATCCGCGAGGGCGCCGAGCGGGCCGACGTCGGCGCCGAATTCGATGCCCCGAGCGACGCACTCGCCACATGGCTCGACGAAGCGGGCTTCCCGCACGAAGACACATTGCTGCTGCGCCGCACGATCGACACCCAGGGACGCAGCCGCGCATGGATCAACGGCAGCAGCGCGACGGCGACGCAGATGCGCACGCTCGGCGAACACCTCGTGGACATCCACGGCCAGCACGCATGGCAAAGCCTCATGCGCGCCGACGCGGTGCGCGCGCTGCTCGACGCGTATGCAGGTGTAAACGACCACGACGCCACCACACGCTGGCACGCATGGCGCGGCGCGCACCACGCCTTCGCTGAGGCACGCGCCGCGCAGGAGACGCTGCAGCAGGAGCGCGAGCGCCTGCAGTGGCAGATCGCCGAGATGGACAAGCTCGCGCCCCGAGCGGGCGAGTGGGACGAACTCAACGCCGAGCACACGCGCCTGGCAAGCGCCGAAGCGTTGCTCACGGGAGCGCAGACTGCCCTCGATGCCTTGCAGCCCGAGGACGGCAGCGGCGCACTGGATGCACTTTCACGAGCCCTGGACGCACTGCAGGAACATACGGCCGTGGAACCGCAGTTCGCCACGGTGGCCACGACGCTCGCGTCCTGTGTGGCCGAAGCCGAGGACGCCGCGCACACGCTGCACAGTTACCTGCGCCACACCGAGCCGGACCCCGGCGCGCTGCAAGCGCTCGATGCGCGCCTGTCGCTGTGGCTGCAATTGGCGCGGCGCTACCGGCGCACACCCGAGGAACTGCCGTCGCTGCTGGGCGAATGGAACGCGCGGCTGCGCACGCTTGACGCCGCCACCGATCTCGCGGCACTGCAAGCCGCCGAGCAGCAGCACCACCGCGCGTACGCCGCCGCCGCGCGCGCACTGTCGCGCGCGCGCACCCAGGCCGCGCCCCGCCTGGCACAGGCGATCACACAGGCGATGCAGGGCCTCGGGATGACGGGCGGACGCTTCGAAGTGGCGCTCTCGCCCGCCGCCGAACCGGGCCCGCACGGGACCGACCAGGTGCAGTTCCTCGTCACGAGCCATCCGGGCATGACGCCCCGGCCCATCGCCAAGGTGGCGTCGGGCGGCGAGCTGTCGCGCATTGCGCTCGCGATCGCGGTGACCACCAGCCGCCTGGGCGAGGTGCCCACGCTGATCTTTGACGAAGTCGATTCTGGCGTGGGCGGCGCGGTGGCGGAAACCGTGGGCCGGCTGATGCGCCAGCTCGGCGAGGACCGGCAGGTGCTGGCCGTCACGCACCTGCCCCAGGTCGCCGCCTGCGGCGACCAGCACTGGGTGGTGGCCAAGAGCAGCACGCGCACGCAGACCGAGAGCACCGTCCACGCGGTGCACGGGCCCGAGCGCACGCGCGAAATCGCGCGCATGCTGGGTGGCGAGCGCCTGTCGCCGACCACGCTCGCGCACGCCAGCGAAATGCTGGGCACCACCGCCCACGGAAACTGAACCATGGTGCTGGAACTCGTGCTCATCACCGGAATGTCCGGCTCG
Source organism: Burkholderiales bacterium (assembly GCA_026954015.1). Taxonomy (GTDB): domain Bacteria; phylum Pseudomonadota; class Gammaproteobacteria; order Burkholderiales; family Burkholderiaceae_C; genus Comamonas_C. Next base: position 71,840 of record JAIXLP010000051.1, read on the forward strand.
GGCAAGTCGGTGGCGCTGCACGCGCTGGAGGACGCGGGCTACTACTGCGTGGACAACCTGCCGCCCGAGCTGCTGGTGTCGTTCGCCGCGCTGGAACACCGGGACCACGCCAACCGCGTCGCGCTGGCCATTGACGTGCGCAGCGCCACGGCGCTGCCGGTGGTGCCACGGCAACTGGAGCACCTGCGCGCGCAGAACGTCAAGGTTCGGTTGCTCTTTCTCGACGCGAGCAACGACACGCTGGTGCGACGCTTTTCCGAAACACGCAGGCGCCACCCACTCTCCAGGGAAGCGCTGCTCGGCGGCGAGCAGGCACTGGTGCAGGCGATCGAGGTCGAGCGCGAGCTGCTCACCGAGCTGCGCGAGCAGTCGCTCGTGATCGACACGAGCACGCTGCGCAACTCGGAGCTGCTGGACTACGTCAAGCAGTTGATGGCGGTGCCGCCCGCGCGGCTCACGCTGGTGTTCCAGTCGTTCGCGTTCAAGCGCGGCATCCCGATGGACGCGGATTACGTCTTCGACGTGCGCATGCTTCCCAACCCGCACTACGACCCGCAACTGCGCCCGCTCACCGGCAAGGACGCGCCGGTGGCCGCGTTTCTGCGGCAGCAGCCGGACGTAGGCGCCATGCTCGAGGACATCACCCGGTTCCTGGAACGCTGGCTGCCCGCGCTCGCGCGCAACCACCGCAGCTACGTCACCGTGGCCATAGGTTGCACCGGCGGGCAACACCGCTCGGTCTATCTCGTGGAGCGGCTCGCACAGCACTTTGCGCGCCAGTGGACGACGCTTGCGCGCCATCGCGAGCAGGCGAGCACACCGGCAACCCCCTGAATACGCGGCGGCCGGTCACGCCTAGCCGCGACCCGCGCTGTCCACCGCTTCGAGCCACTTGCGTACCGGCGCGGGCAAGCCGAGCGAGCGCCAGGCACCAGCCGCGTGCCAGGCTCCCGGCACATCCGCAGGCGCCTGCGCCGTGCGCACGAGCATCGGGTGCAACAGCAGGTCGCGGTGCGTAAGCACATGCGTGAACGCAGGCCATTCGCGCACCTGTGCCGCGCCGTGCGGCAGCGCCGCGTCAAGCGCACGGCGACTCGCGAACACCGGCGGGCACTGCAGCCCGCCCCAGATGCCGCGCGCCGGGCGCTGCGCCAGCCAGCAGCGGCCCGCGTCATCCACGCACAGCAGCAACCACCAGTTTTCGCTGCGCCGCTGCAGCTTGCGCGTGCGCACCGGGTAGTCGCGCACGCGCCCCTGCCGGTACGCCACACACACGTCCGCCAGTGGGCAATGGGCACAGTCGGGGTTGCCTGCAAGGCACACGGTCGCGCCCAGATCCATCAGGCCCTGCGTGTAGCGCGGCATCGCGCGCGCCAGATCCGCCGTCGGGAGCAGCTCCTCGGCCTGCTCCCACAGCTGCCGCTCGTGCGCGATCACCGCAAGGTCCGCGCCGAAACCCAACACGCGCGTGAGCACGCGCCGCACGTTGGCGTCGAGAATCGCGACACGCTCGCCAGAGCAAAAGGCCGCGATCGCCGCGGCGGTCGAGCGACCTATGCCCGGCAGCTTCGCCAGCTCCAGCGCCGAGCGCGGGAATGTGCCCCCTTGACGCTCCACCAGCTCCTGCGCGCAGCGGTGCAGGTTGCGCGCGCGGGCGTAGTAGCCCAGACCGCTCCAGAGCCCAAGCACCTCGGAAAGCGGCGCCCGCGCAAGTGCGCGCACGTCGGGAAACCGCGCGAGGAAACGCGGGTAGTAGTCGAGGACCGTCGCCACCTGCGTCTGTTGCAGCATGATCTCGGAGAGCCACACGCGGTAGGGATCGCGCGTTCCCGACCACGGCAGGTCGTTGCGCCCGTGCGCGGCTTGCCAGCGCACCACGCGATCGGCGAAGTCCGCGGCACGCATCAGGCGCGCTGGCAGTGCGGGCAGAAATACGTGCTGCGCTGCCCCTGGCGCATGACACGCACGGGCGTGCCGCACGATGGGCACGGCTGGCCCGCGCGCCCATACATCCTGGCTTCAAGCTGGAAATGCCCGGCGGCGCCATCGGCACCAGAAAAGTCCCGCAGCGTGCTGCCGCCGCGCTCCACGGCACGCGCCAGCACTTCGCGTATCGCCGCATGCAAACGCAGCGCACGCCGCGCGCTCAGCCGCGCCGCCACCACCGTCGGGCGTATGCCCGCGGCAAACAGCGCCTCGCAGGCATAGATGTTCCCCACGCCCACCACCACCTTGCCCGCGAGCAGCACCTGCTTGATCGACTGGCGGCTCGCCTTGAGCCCTGCAAGGAAGGCCGGAAACATGAACGTGTCGGAAAGCGGCTCGGCGCCCAGTCCGCCCAGCAGTTTGCGCGCCAGCGGCGACGCCTCGTCGTGCACCCAGACGACCGCGCCAAAGCGGCGCGGATCGTGCAGCCGCAGCGTGCCCCGAGCGGTCACCAGGTCGAAGTGGTCGTGCACGCCTGCGGGTGGAAGCACATCGGCAAACCGCAAGCTACCCGACATGCCCAGGTGGATCAGCAGCAGTCCTGTGCTCAGATCGAGCAAGAGGTATTTGCCGCGTCGGCGCACCTGCAGCACGCGCCGCCCGACCAGCACCGCGGGCTCGACGCCAAGCGGCCAGCGCAGCGGCTTGCCCAGTCGCACGGAGACGATGCGCGCGCCAGCGATCCGATCGGCGAACCCGCGCCGCGTGACTTCGACTTCCGGTAATTCAGGCATGTGTACGGTGCTCTCGCGGCGCGGCACGGGCACGGGCACCACGCCAAAAGCCTTCGATTATTATGGGCCGATGCCGTGCAAATACCGCCCCGCCGCCACGCTGCTCGCGCTCAGCGCCTTCACTATCTCCAGCATGGCCACAGCGGTGCCGGGTGCGACGGCGCCACCCACCGCACCAGTGCAGGAAGCGAGCGACGCTTCCCAGGCCGCGCAGACCGCCGAACTCATGTATGAAGTCCTGCTCGGCGAGTTCACCACACGCTCGGGCGACCCCGGGCAGGGGTTCGCACTGCTGCTCGATGCGGCGCGGCGCAGCAACGACGGCGATCTGTACCGCCGCACCACCGAGATCGCGCTGCAATCGCGCTCGGCACAGTCCGCATTGATCGCCGCACGGGCGTGGCAGCGCGCCCAGCCGGATTCGCGCGACGCCAACCGTTTCGTGCTACGCATCCTCGTGGCGCTCAATCAGATCGAGGAAAGCGCCGAGCCGCTCGCACGGGAACTGGCCAACGCACCAGCGAACGACAAGATTGCCGTCATCAATGCGATCCCGCTGCTCTACGCCCACGCAAGCAACAAGGAACGCGCCGCGCAGGTGGTCGAATCGGCGCTGGCCGATGCGCTCACCAACGACGCCACGACGCCCAACGCCTGGACGACGATAGGCCGCATGCGCCTGGCCGCGGGCGACAAGCGCGGTGCCCTGCTGGCCGCGCGTCTGGCGCAAAAGTCCGGCACAACCAACGACGCGATGGCGGCACTCGCGCTGCAACTGATGGGAGAGGACGTCCCCGAGGCCGAGCCTCTGCTCGCGCCCTATCTCGCGGGGCACCCGTTGCCCGAGATCCGCCTGGGCTATGCCCGCTACCTCTCGGACAAGAACCAGCCCGAACGCGCGCTTGCGCAATTGCGCCCGCTCACGAGCACGCAACCCGACCATATCCAGGCCTGGCTGATCCAGAGCGCACTTGAACTGCAGGCCGGGCACCTCGACGCGGCAGAAAAATCGCTCGACCATTTCGCCGCGTTGTACGACCAGATGCCGGTGTCGGACCAGCCGCGCGCGGCGTCCGAGCGCATGTACCTGCTGCGCTCCGAAATCGCGCAGGCACGCGGTGACCGCGACCAGGCGGTGCATTGGCTGGACCAGGCGGACCCGGAGGGCGAGCGTCTGCCGGTGCAGGAGCGGCGAGCGGCGCTGCTCGCGCAGCAAGGCAAGCTCGGGGAAGCGCTGGCCGCGATCCAGAACGTTCCTGCCGCCGACGATGAGGCCGCCGCCAGCAAGCTGCGCGGCGAAGCCCTGGTGCTGCGTGAGGTCGGGCAGTACGAGCGGGCCCACGAAGTACAGGCGCAGGCGATCGCGCTGCAGCCGGACAACGACGACTACCTGTACGACCAGGCCATGCTGGCCGAGAAGCTCGGACGCCTGGACGAAATGGAGCAACTGCTGCGCTCCATCCTCGCGCGCAACCCGCGCTACTACCACGCGCTCAACGCCTTGGGATTTTCGCTGGCGGACCACGGCGTGCGGCTCAAGGAGGCCAAGGCGCTCATCGAGCAGGCGCTGGAACTCGCGCCGGGCGACCCCTACATCACGGACAGCCTGGGTTGGGCGGAATACCGCCTTGGCAACCACCGGCGCGCACGCGAACTGCTGCAAACGGCCATGCGCAAGCAGCCCGATGCGGAAATCGCGGCCCACCTCGGCGAGGTGCTCTGGAAGCTCGGAGACCGCGCGCGAGCGCGCCGCACCTGGCGCGAGGGCCTGCGCCTCAAGCCCGACAACGCAACCTTGCTCGACACGCTGCGCCGCCTCGGAGTACGCCTTTGACGACACGCCGGCTGTGGCTTGCCGCAATGGCCAGCGGGCTGGTTGCGGCATGCGCGCAGCCGCCGCGCGGCGCGCCGCACACCGAAGACGCCTGGAGCGGCCGCCTCGCGCTGCTCGTCGAGGACACGTCGGCGCAGTCGTTTTCCGCGGGCTTCGAATTGCAGGGCAACGCCGGGCGTGGCGAGCTTGCGCTGTTCAATCCCCTGGGCAACGTGATCGCCCGCGTGCGCTGGCAACCCGGAAGCGCGACGCTGGACGACGGCAAGCAGATACGTCGGTCGACGTCGATCGCGGCGCTGACCGAGGCGATTGCCGGCAGCACCCTGCCCATCGCGGCGCTGTTTGCCTGGCTGCACGGCGAGGAGGCCGAGGCGAGCGGCTGGTACGCCGACCTGAGCAGCCTGCCCGCGGGCCGCATCACCGCCACGCGCCTTGCGCCGCTGCCGCGCGCGGTGCTGCGCGTCGTGTTCGATCGGTGACGCCATGCGCGCGCTCTACGACGTTCCGGCACCCGCCAAGCTGAACCTCTTTTTGCACGTCACCGGTCGGCGCAGCGACGGCTACCACCTGCTGCAGTCGGTGTTCATGCTGATCGACTGGTGCGACACGCTGCACCTCGAGCGGCGCGGCGACGCGGCGCTGAGCCGCGAAGACCTCACGGCACCGCTGCCGGCCGACGACCTGTGTCTGCGCGCCGCGCGCGCGCTGCAGGCGGCCACCGGATGCACGCAGGGCGCGCACATCCGCATTGCCAAGCGCATCCCCGCGCAGGCCGGGCTGGGCGGCGGCTCGTCCGACGGTGCCAGCACGCTGCTTGCGCTCAACCGGCTGTGGGGCCTGAAGCTGACGCGCGCGCAACTGCATGCAATCGCCAGGCCGCTGGGCGCCGACCTGCCGTTCTTCATCGGCGGGCGCAACGCCTGGGTCGAAGGCGCGGGCGAGGTGCTGACACCGCTGCCCGACGGGGTGCTTGTGCCCGGCCAGCGCTTCATCGTCGTCAAGCCCGCCTCGGGCCTGGATACGGGTGAAATCTTCCGACATCCAGCCCTCGGGCGCGACACGCAAGCTGCTACAATTGCAGGCTTCGCTGAAATGCAGACACGTGAGCCGTTCCTGTTTGGCAGAAACGACTTGCAGCCGGTCGCGCAAGCGCTTTGCCCTGAGGTGACCGCGGCCTTGAACTGGCTGCGGGATCGGGGGTACACGGGGCGCATGACGGGGTCCGGCAGCGCGGTGTTCGCACCGGTGAAGCACACGCCAGATAGGGCCGGCGCACCTGAGGGCTGGACTGTCAAAGTGTGTGAAAATCTCGGCCTTCATCCGCTTGCGGAATGGGCACGGGATGAATGATTGCAAGGCCAAGCGCCCCGGCGTGCGGCCCGTGTAGGGGAGTAGCCAAGCTGGTCAAGGCACCGGATTTTGATTCCGGCATGCGAGGGTTCGAATCCTTCCTCCCCTGCCACCTGCCAGGCCCCGCGCTACCCATCGCCAGAGATTCGAGACACCCATGCAAGCCCATCACACCGATTTCATGGTTTTCACGGGCAATGCGAACCCGGTGCTCGCAACCGAGATCGCGCAGGCGCTCGGCATCTCGCTCGGCGCGATGCAGGTCGGGCGCTTCTCGGACGGCGAAGTCAACGTCGAAATCAAGCAGAACGTGCGTGCGCGCGACATCTTCATCGTGCAATCGACCTGCGCGCCGACGAACGACAACCTGATGGAGCTGCTGGTGATGGTGGACGCGCTCAAGCGCGCGTCGGCCGAGCGCATCAGCGCCGTCATCCCGTATTTCGGCTACGCCCGCCAGGACCGGCGTCCGCGCTCCACGCGCGTGCCGATCTCGGCCAAGGTGGTGGCCAACATGCTGCAGGCCGTGGGCGTGAACCGCTTGCTCACGATGGACCTGCACGCCGACCAGATCCAGGGGTTCTTCGACATCCCGGTGGACAACATCTACGCGTCGCCCGTGCTGCTGCGCGACCTGAACGAGAAGAAGTACCACGATCTCATCGTCGTGAGCCCCGACGTGGGCGGCGTGGTGCGCGCACGGGCGCTCGCCAAGCAGCTCGGCTGCGATCTGGCCATCATCGACAAGCGCCGCCCCAAGCCCAACGTGTCCGAGGTGATGAACGTCATCGGCGACATCGACGGGCGCAACTGCGTCATCATGGACGACATGATCGACACCGCCGGCACGCTGGTGAAGGCCGCGGGCGCGCTCAAGGAGCGCGGCGCCAAGCGGGTCTATGCGTACTGCACGCACCCGATCTTCTCCGGCCCCGCGATCGAACGCATCACGCAAGGCGACGTGCTCGACGAGGTGGTCGTCACCAACACCATCCCGCTGAGCGAGGCCGCCCGGGGATGCTCCAAGATTCGCCAGCTCTCCGTGGCACCGCTGTTCGCCGAAACGATACAGCGCATCGCCAGCGGAGCGTCGGTGATGAGCCTGTTCTCGGAGTTCAGCTAGACACTGCCGCAGAACAGTACCACCCCCGCCGCATGGTGCACGGGGGTTTTTCAAAAGGCGGGCAGGCTGGTCGCGGCCGCCCAACCACTGGAGTTTTCACATGAAATTCGTCGCTTTTGAGCGCAGCGCGCAAGGTACGGGTGCGAGCCGCCGTCTGCGCATCACGGGTCGCGCGCCCGGCATCGTCTATGGCGCGGGCGGGCAGCCCACGATGATCGAGCTCGATCACAACGCGCTGTGGCACGCCCTGCAGAAGGAGGCCTTCCACTCCACCATCCTCGAGATGGAACTGGCCGGACAGACCAGCAAGGTGCTGCTGCGCGACGTGCAATACCACCCCTACAAGCAGCAGATCCTGCACGTGGATTTCCAGCGCATCGACGACAAGACGCGCATCCACATGAAGGTGCCGCTGCACTTCGAGGGCATCGAGCGGTGCCCCGCCGTGGTCACCGAAGGCTGCACCGTCGCGCCGCTGATCCACGAACTCGACGTCCTGTGCATGCCCGCGGCGCTGCCCGAGCACATCAGCGTGGACCTGAGCGGCCTGACCTCCAAGGTCATTCCGGGCCTGCAGTCGATCTCGCTGCCCGCGGGTGTGAAGGCGGTGGTGCGCGGCTCCAACAAGAACCCCGCGCTCGTCTCCGTCAAGCTGCCCGAGGTGATCGAGGAAGACGCCACGGATGCCACCGCCACGCCAGCAGCCGCCGCGCCCGCGGCGGAACCGGCCGCTGCGCCAGCAGCCAAGAAGTGATACCCGCGGCGACTGCCGCGCACGACACCGTGGCCCGCAGCACGCGGGCCATTTTTTTGGCGGCCATCACACGGGCTGGCGATCCGATAATCGAACACCATGATCAGACTGTTCGTGGGCCTGGGCAACCCTGGCCCGGAGTATGAGAAGACGCGGCACAACGTGGGGTTCTGGTGGATCGACGCGTTTGCAAACCAGCTGCGCGTGCAGCTCGCCCCCGAGCGCAGCTGCCAAGGCTGGATGGCGCGCACCAGCGTGCAGGGGCGCACGCTCTGGCTGCTCAAGCCGCAGACCTTCATGAATGCGTCGGGCCGCTCGGTGGCCGCGCTGGCGCGCTTCTACAAGATCGCCCCCGAGGAAATCCTCGTGGTGCACGACGAGCTCGATTTCGCGCCCGGCCAGGTCAAGCTCAAGCACGGCGGCAGCCATGGCGGGCACAACGGCCTGCGCGACATCCACGCGCAACTGGGCGCGAGCGACTACTGGCGCCTGCGCCTGGGCATAGGCCATCCGGGCGTGAAGACCGAGGTGGTGCACTGGGTGCTCGGGCGCCCCGCGCCGCAGGACCGGCAACTGATCGAGGGCGCGATCGACCACGCGCTTGCCTGCACGCCCGAGCTGCTCGACGGCGCGATGGACAAGGCCACGCAGCGCATCAACACGCCCGCGTCATGACAGCGGTGCACGAGCTCAGCGCGCGGCAGTTGCTGCACGCCTACCGCGAGCGCAGCCTCTCGCCGCTGGAGGCAACCCAGGCCCTGCTGGCCCACATTGAGCGCTGGGAGCCGCACCTGCGCGCAAGCTACCTGCTGCGCCCCGAGCGGGCGCTCGATCAGGCCCGCGCGAGCGAGTCGCGCTGGCTGCGCGGCGCGCCCTGCGGCCCGCTCGACGGCGTGCCGATGACGCTCAAGGAAAACATCGCCACGCTCGGCGACCCCACGCCGCTCGGAACGGCCGCGACGCGGCTCGTGCCCTCGCGCGTGAACGCACCGCCCGCGCAGCGCCTGCGTGAAGCGGGCGCGGTGCTGCTGTGCAAGACGACCATGCCCGACTACGGCATGCTGTCCTCCGGCGTGTCGAGCCTGCACCCGCTCACGCGCAACCCGTGGAACCTCAACAAGGGGCCGGGCGGCTCCAGCGCCGGGGCGGGGGCCGCCGCTGCCGCGGGCTATGCGCCGCTGCATGTGGGCACGGACATCGGCGGCTCGATCCGCCTGCCCGCCGCGTGGTGCGGTGTGTTCGGCCTCAAACCCAGTCTGGGCCGGGTGCCGATCGATCCGCCCTACGTGGGCCGCGCCGCGGGCCCGATCACGCGCAGCGCAGGCGACGCCGCGCTCATGATGTCGGTGCTCGCGCAGCCCGACGTACGCGACAGCATGAGCCTGCCCGCGCAGGCGATCGCCTGGGAGCGCTGCGCGGTGCCCGTCGAGCACCTGCGCGGCCTGCGCCTGGGGCTGCTCCTGGATGCCGGGTGTGGCTTGCCGGTCGCGCCCGAGGTGCGCCAGGCGATCACCACCGCCGCACGGCTGTTCGAGGCCGCGGGCGCGATCGTCGTGCCGATGCAGCCGTTTCTCACGCGCGAGATGCTCGACGGCATGGATCACTACTGGCGCATGCGCTCGTACGCCGATCTGTGCGGCCTGACGCCCGCGGCGCGCGCCAGGGTGCTGCCCTACATCCGCACCTGGGCCGAGAGCGCCGCCAGCCTGAGCGCGCGTGAGGTGTACGGCGCAAGCCAGCAGTTTTACGCGACCCGCGTGGCCACCGTGCTCGCGTGCTCGCAGGTGGACTACGTGCTCTCGCCCACCGCGCCGATCACGGCATTCGACGCGGCGCTGCCCTCGCCCACCGACGATCCGCTGCGCCCGCTGGAGCACATCGCGTTCACCGTGCCGTTCAACATGTCGGAGCAACCCGCGGCGTCGCTCAGTTGCGGCATGACGAAGGGCGGCCTGCCCATCGGTCTGCAGATTGCGGGACAGCGCTTCGACGACCTGGGCGTGCTGCAGGTGGCGCATGCATACGAGCAACTGCGCGCACCGCTGCCACCATGGCCGCAGCCACCCGATGGCGGCGCCCGCCCGCCCCTTGGCAGCACTGAAATTTAACCCAGATTGGCCTCCAGCGCTTTCCCAGCAAGCGCCAGCAGCTCTCAAAACAAAAGCGCGACAAGGCGGGCGACCTTGCCGCGCTTTTTGTGATGTACGCCGCTTACTCTTTCCAGGAATCGATGTAATTGGGCACCTTCACGGCGGCCACGTCGTCCAGCTCCAGCGGGTAGCGCGAATCGATCATCACCGCCACCTCGTCGGTGTACTTGCGCTCGCCCTGGTTGTTGGCGGCCGCCGCGGCAAACGCCTTGGGGTGCGGGCCGTGGTGGAAGCCCGAGGGGTGCAGCGTGAACATGCCGGGCTTGATGTTGTCACGCGAGAAGAAGTTGCCCTGGTGGTAGAAGATCGACTCGTCGAACTCGTCGTTGTTGTGAAAGAACGGCACCTTGAGTGCACCGGGGTCGCTCTCGATCGGGCGCGGCGCGAAGGTGCAGACGATGATGGTGTTGGACAGGAACGTGGCGTGCACCGTGGGCGGCAGGTGGTAGCGGTCCGAGAGCAGCTCGCGGATGTCGCGCCAGTTGAGCTTGACGGGCACGCAGTCGCCGTGCCAGCCCACGGCATCAAGGAAGTTGTAGGGGAAGGTGACGGTGGTCACCTGGCCGCGGCGCTTGGCGCGCACGCGCGTTTCCCGCGTGTCGCTGTACTGGGCCTTGAAGGCGTCGTCGATCCTGGGCGTGTCCAGCGCCGCCAGGTCGAACTGCGCATGGTGGCCTAGGATGCCGCGCTCGGGCAGCACGAAGAGGTCTTCGGTGGCCTCGATGCTCAAGACCTCGTTGCGCACCTTGGTTTCCAGCCGCCAGGAGGTGCCGCGCGGGATGTTGATGTAGTCGCCCTCGCGGTAGCTCATGTGGCCGTAGTCGCAGTAGAAGTCGCCCTCGCCCTTGTGGAAGAACAGGATCATGTCGCCGTCGCCGTTGCGCGCCAGGTCGGGCATGGAGGCGCCGAACTTCCAGAAATGCACCTGCGTCTGCGCGTTGTGCATGAAGCGGCGCGCCTTCCAGGGACAGGGGGCGCTGTCTTCGAGCTTGTTCAGGTCCAGCAGCGTGAGCTCCAGCGGCCCTTCCCACTTGGTCCAGCCCGTGGGCTTGTGCTTGTGCAGGATGTGGCTTGCGGGGCCGAAGAAGCCGTTGCGCCCGTGTTCGCGCTCGTACAGGCCGTCGGGAATGTCACAGTGCGCCTGGCGGCTGTGCACGCCTTCACGCAACGGAAAACTGATGTACTTCTTCATCGATCATCTCCAGGGGTGTTGCTTAAATAATAACGTCGTTACACTTAACGTAACAAACGAAATGTAAGGCATACTCGTTGACGTGTCAAGCGTTTGCCGCGCACACCCGCAGAACACGCCGCCAACCGCCACAGGATCACCCATGGACCAGCCCACCGCCACCACACCTGAAACCACGCAAACCGCCACGCAAGCCCCTGCCGCAGTGGGCATCCAGTCGCTGGAGATCGGGCTGGCACTGTTCGACCTGCTGGCGCGGCAGGCCGGGCCCTGCGGGCTTTCGGAGCTCGCGCGCCAGGCTGAGATGCACCGCGCCAAGGCCTACCGCTACCTCGTGAGCCTGGCGCGCGCAGGCTGGGTGCGGCAGGACGCGCAAAGCGGGCTGTACGAGGTCGGCCCGGCGGTGCGCAACCTGGCGCTGGCGTGGCTTGCGCGCCAGGATTGGGTGGAGCTCGCCGCCGCCGAGGCGCGCGCCCTCGCGCTGGAGCTGGGCAACACCTGCCTCGTCGCGGTGCAGGCCGAGGCGGGCATCACCGCGATCCGGGTGTGCCAGCCGGCGCAGGGCGTTTCGGTCGGGGTGGCGCAGGGCGCGCTGTTTGACGTGCCGACGTCGGCCACGGGCCGCGTTTTCGGCGCGTGGTCCGAGCCACCCTCCGGCGCGCTGCCCGCGGCGCTGCGCTCGCGCATCCGCGAAACCGGGCTCACGGTGGTCGAGGGCGAATATGCGGCAGGCATCAACGCGCTGGGCGCGCCGGTGTTTGACGCCCACGGCCATCTGCTGCTTGCGCTCACGCTCGTGGGCCCGGCGGCCTCGCTGCAGGCGGACCCGCACGGCGCCGCGGCGCAGGCGCTGCGCCGCGCCTGCGAGCGCATCTCGGTCGCGCTCGGCGCGCAGCCCACGGCCGCCTGAGCGCGGTGCTCCGGCACAATCGACGCCACCCATGCCGTCCGATTGGTTCCTCCTGCTGGTCCTCGCCTACGGTGCGCTGGCCGTGGCCAACGCGCAGCAGCAGCGCCAGCGCATCGCCCTGCTTGCGCGCGCGCTCCAGCCGCTGCAGATCGAGCGGCTGATGCAGACGCTGATCCAGGGCTACCTGCGGGCCATGGGCGAGCACGACGGCGAGCGGCGCGCGCAGGTGCTCGGCTCGCTGCAGGCGAGCGAGGCGGACCTGCGCTCGCAGGTCGAGCGCCTGGCCGACCAGTTCCAGCGCACCCCGCCCGCGCAGGCGCGCGTGAGCCGCCTGCCGATCGCCCTGCCCTGGGCCACGCAGGTGCTGCCCGCAGCCAGCTTCGACCTGCGGCGCGCGCTCGCGATCCACGCTGCGGGCATAGCGCGCGCGCTGGACAACACCGCCCAGCTCCCGGCGCGCGAGCGCGCGTTCACGGTGACGGCGGAACTGCTGCTGCTGCAGCACACCTGCCACTGGTACTGCAAGTCGCGCGCGGTGGCCTCGGCGCGGCTCATCACGCGCCACCACACGCCGTGGGCGCAGGCGATCGCCGCGGTCACGCCCGAAACGCGCGCGGCCTACCTGGCGCTGGTCCACTGATACAGTGCAATAGGCGGTGAGGGGCGCCCGAGACGGGAGGCGATGCAAGGCGCAAGGCGCCGCAACAGCCGGTACTGTTGCGAGCATTTGCGACACCGCAGCGTGCCCGTACCGGGCGGACAGCACCGATCCGATTTCAGTGTTCCAGTGGACTGATCAACGCTGCGGCCCGCGCAGCGCGGTGACGATCCAGCCTTCAAGCGGGTCGAGGTCGGTGGGCAGCCCGTACCACGCATCGCCGCACGCATGCGCCCGCGCGCCCCACGCGGCCTGCATGAGGCAGAGCACCGCATCCAGGCTGTCGCCGCTGGCGTCCTGCACGAGCGCCGCGCGCTGCGCTGACGTGAGCACCAGGTGCAGCTCCAACCGCGTGGCGCCCTGCTGCAGCGCGGCCACCATGCGCTCGCGCGCCGCCGTGCGCTTAGGGGTCTGGCGCGCGCGCTCGTCGCTCTTGTAGCTCACGCGCCCGATGAGCTCGCGCGCGAGCAGGCCGGGGTAGGCTTCGAGCGCCACGCGGCGCGGGTCGCCCGCGTGCAGGCCGGGCAGGTGCACGCCCGCGTCGATGAGCAACGGCACGCCCGCGTGCAGCATCCAGGCCACCGGCGGGTTGACCCACTTCATCGAGGGGCTGGAACCCGCCGGGCCGTCGGTTGCGCGGTGGGCGAATTTGCGCCCTGCAGGGCGGGCGGCGCAAAACGCCGCGAACCGCGCGCGGATCTCCGCTCTGGAAAGGCCCGCATAGTGGCGCGCGCAGGCGAGCCAGTCGGTGGGCCAGCCCAGCGCCAGGGCAAGTTCGCGCGGCAGGCCAAACGGCAGGTCGAACGCGCCCACCCAGTCGCCGGGCTGCGCGAGCCAGCGGGCCAGGCCGGGCAGCGTGTCGAACTGGTGCAGGTGGCGCAGCACGACCCGGGAGCCATCGCGCTCCCCCATCGCGAGCACCACGGGCTTGCGCCGCGTCGGGCGGCTCGTGAAGTCCACGCCGATGAGCACGGCCACGCACGCCGCCGCAAGGGCTACAGGCGCCCGGGAATCAGCGAGAGGAATTCGCGGCGCAGCGTGGCGTCGGTGAGGAAGGCGCCGCGCATCACCGAGTTGACCATCTTGCTGTCCATCTCGCGCACGCCGCGCCAGGACATGCAGAAGTGGCTGGCCTCCATCACGACCGCGAGGCCGTCGGGCTGGGTCTTTTCCATGATGAGGTCGGCCAGTTGCACGATGGCTTCCTCCTGGATCTGCGGGCGGCCCATCACCCAATCGACGAGGCGCGCGTACTTGGACAGGCCGATCACGTTGGTGTGCTCGTTGGGCATCACGCCGACCCAGATCTTGCCGATCACCGGGCACAGGTGGTGGCTGCAGGCGCTGCGCACGGTGATCGGGCCGATGATCATCAGCTCGTTGAGCCGCTCGACATTGGGGAATTCGGTGATCCGCGGCGGCTCGACGTAGCGGCCCTGGAACACCTCGGTGAGGTACATCTTGGCCACGCGCCGCGCGGTGGCGCGGGTGTTGTGGTCGTGCTGGGTGTCGATCACCAGGCTGTCGAGCACGCCCTGCATCTTGGCCTCGACCTCGTCGAGCAGCGCGGCGAGCTCGCCGGGCTCGATGAATTCGGCGATGTTGTCGTTGGCGTTGAAGCGCCGGCCGGCGGCCGCGAGCCGCTCGCGGATCTTGACGGAGACGGGCGTGCCCTCGTCGGGCGCGGGGCGGGTCTGTTCACTCATGCGTGCATCGTACCAGCGAACCCGGATCGCAAGAATATGAGTGTTTTTGGCCTCTAGCGCTTATGCAGCAAGCGCAAACAGCTATAATTTCAATAGTTCTTGCCCGTCACCCAGAGCGCCGCGCGCATGAGCGCGAACGCGATGCGGTCGAGCACGCGCTCGCGCCAGGGCCGCGCGGCATAGGCCTGCGGGTCGAGCGGTCCGTCGCCGCTGGCGATCGCCGCCACGAGGCGCGCGCGCAACCGCCGCGCGAAGCCCGCGTCGCGCACCATCACGTTGGCCTCGCGCGCAAGCAGCAGGCTCAGGGGGTCGAGGTTGCTCGAACCCACCGTCGCCCAGGGTCGCGCGCCGTCGGCATCGATCACCGCCACCTTGGCGTGCAGAAAGCTCGGCGCGTACTCGTGGATTTCCACCCCGGCCGCGAGCAGCGCGCCATAGACGGGCCGCGCCGCGTGGTACTGCATGAAGTATTCGTAGCGCCCCTGCACCAGCAGGCGCACGCGCACGCCGCGCCGCGCCGCCAGCACCAGCGCGCGGCGCAGCTTGCCGCCGGGGATGAAGTAGGCGTTGGCAATGATGATTTCCTCCCGCGCCCGCGCGATGGCGCGCCGGTACGAGCGCTCGATGCGCGTGCGAAAGCGCACGTTGTCACGCAGCAGCAGCGCCGCGCGCACGCCCTGCCCCTGCCGCGTGCGGCGCCGCGGCGGCTGGTGCAGCGCGCGCACCGCGCGCCAATCGGCCAGCGCCTGCGCAAGGCGCCGGTGCCGCACGTCGTGCAGCGCGAGCGTGCGCAGCCACAGCCGCTCCATCACGGCGCTCGCGAAGTCCACGAGCGTGCCCTCCACGCGCACCGCAAAGTCCAGCCGGGGCGCCGCAAGCGGCCCCCAGTTCGGGTCTTCGTAGTCGCCCAGCACGTTGATGCCGCCGCAGAACAGCACGCGGCCATCGACCACGCAAAGCTTGCGGTGCAGCCTGCGCCAGCGCCGGGGCAGCAGCAGTCCAAGCGGCCCGAGCGGCGAATACACCTGCACCTGCACGCCCGCGTCAGCCAGGCGCGTGGCCCAGGGCTCGGCGATGCGGCCCGTGCCCACGCCATCGACCACCAGGTGCACGCGCACGCCGCGCTGCGCCACGCGTGCCAGCGCACCGGCCACCGCCGCGCCCGCGCCCGCGACGTCGAAGATGTAGGTTTCGAACTGCACGTCGGTGCGTGCGCGGTCGAGTTCGGCGACGAGCGCCGGAAACAGCTCCTGCGCGCCCTGCAGCAGGCGTATGCGGTGGTCCGATCCGGCGTACGCGGGCAGCGGCACGGCTGTCGCTCAGCGGCTCAGAGCCGGAACTCCGCGATCAGCGGCAGGTGGTCCGACATGCGCCACCAGATGCGCCCGCGCGGCACCGTGAGCGACAGCGGCACGAGCCCGCGCGCGTAGACGTGGTCGAGCTGCGCCACCGGCAGGCGCGACGGGTAGGTGAAAACCGGCGAGGCGCCGCTGAACTCCAGCAGGCCGAAGCCCACAAGCATCTGCGCAAGCTGGTTGCCCCAGTCGTTGAAGTCGCCCGCGACGATCAGCGGCACGTCGTCGGGCACCTCGCGGCGGATGTAGCGCTGCAACTGCGCCACCTGCCGGATGCGGCTGCCCGGCACCAGCCCCAGGTGCACCACGATGGCATGCACCACGCGGCCCTGCACGCGCACCTGCACGTGCAGCAGGCCGCGCTGCTCGAAGCGGTGGTCGGACATGTCCTCGTGCTGGCTCGCGAGCACCGGCCAGCGCGTGAGCAGCGCGTTGCCGTGCTCGCCATGGCGCGTGTAGGCGTTGGTGTGGTAGACCGCCTCGTAGCCCTCGGGCGCGAGGTACTGCGCCTGCGCCACCTGCGGCCAGCGCTCGAAATACGCCGCCTCGCGCCGGTTGGTGCGGCGCACCTCCTGCAGGCAGACGATGTCGGCGTCGAGCTGCTCCACCGCAAGCCCGAGGTTGTGGATCTCCAGCCGCCGCGCCGGGCCCAGGCCCTGCACGCCCTTGTGGATGTTGTAGGTCGCCACGCGCAGGATGCCGCCGGGTGGCGACGGCAGCTCGGTCGGTGCGAAATCCGTTGCGGGCGGCAGCACGGTGGTCATGCGTGCATCTCAAAGCGCGGCAGCCAGAGGATGGCCTCGGCGTTGGAGGGCGAAAAGCACCGCTCGGCCGCGGCGCGCCACGGCAACCACTCGAACGCGGTGTGCTCGCGCGGGTTGAGGCGAACCGGCACCTCCGCCGGCACACACAGCCCCAGCACGTGTTCGGTGTTCATCATCACCCCCGGCGCATAGCGGTGGCGCCACTGCGGGTAGATGCTGTAGACGTTTTCCAGCCCCCAGTCGGCGAGCTCGCAGCCCGCCGCCGCGCCGTCGATGCCGGTCTCTTCACGCACCTCGCGCAGCGCGGTCTCGCGCCAGGTTTCGGTGAGGCTGTCCTTGCTGCCCGTGACAGACTGCCAGAAATCCTGCGTGGCGTCGGCGCGGCGCAGCAGCAGCACCCGCAGGTCTGCGGTATGGATCACGACGAGGACGGAAAGCGGAATCTTGAACATGCATCAACGCCGTGGCGCCAGGCCCGTATGGTAGAGCGCCGGTATATTCGCCGCACCGCACGCACCGCAACACGCTCCCCATGGAAATCGCACTGATCTACGCCCGCGCGGCCAACGGCGTCATCGGGCGCAACGGCGCCCTGCCCTGGCATGTGCCGGAGGATCTCGCGCATTTCAAGGCCCTCACGCAGGGTGCGCCGGTCATCATGGGGCGCAGGACCTGGGAGTCGCTGCCGCCGCGCTTTCGGCCGCTGCCGGGGCGGTTGAACATTGTCGTCACGCACCAGGAAGATTGGTATGAAACCGGCTCCCAGCGCGCTTGCAGCCTGCGCGAGGCGCTCTCACAGGCAGAGCAGAGCGGCGCCGCGACCGGCTGGGTGATCGGCGGCGCGCAACTCTTCGCACAGGCGCTGCCGCTGGCCACGCGCGCGGAAGTCACCGAGATCGGGCAGGCGTTCGACGGCGACACCTGGGCGCCGCCGCTCGGGCCCGAATGGACGCTGGTGGCCCACCACGACCACGCGAGCAGCACCGGTTTGCCGTTGCGTTTTGCGCGTTACGAACGCCGCGGCTAGTCTGCAGCCCCACTTCACGGAATCAACCCATGCGACAGTTCGACGATGCCCAGGGCGCAACCTGGCAGGTGGCGCCACTCGACGCCTCGTACGGCCAGATGATGCTGGTCTTCAGCCCGCTTTCGGGCGGCGACATCCGCCAGCGCCCCATGGCGGCGGACACGTTGCCCCAGGCCGAGGAGGAGCTTGCCGCGCTCGCCGACGAGGCGCTGCGCGAGCTCCTGCGAGCCGCCGACCCCTGGAACTACGACGCCAAGAAGCTGTAGTGGCGCGCCACCGTGAGCGCCACGCCCACGAGCGAGCTCAGCAGCAGGAAGAGCGCGAACAGGCGGTACAGCAGCAGGCGTGTACCCGCCACGCCACCGCGCAGCGCCAGCACGAACCACGCGAGCGCCGCCGCGTAGGCCAGCGTGCCCACGAGCACCGCGGTGAACAGCTCCGCAAGCCGCCCGCCGATCACGCCCAGATGCCCCAGATTCAGCAGCGCCCACTCGCCCCAGAGCACCCCCGCGGGCAACGCGCGCCGCGCCAGCGCCGCCTGCCCCGCGCCCAGCACGTACTGCGCCACGCCCACGACGAGCACCAGGTAGGCCACGAGCCAGACGAGGTTCTGCGCCGGCCGGTGGGCGATCGCCGCGGCCAGCGCGCCACCGGCGACGATCGCGGCCACGCCCAGCCAGGTGAACGGCGCGGCCTTCGCGCCCGTTTGCGGCATCAGCAGCGCATCGCGTTCGCGGCGCTGTTGCGCAGGCTCTCGAGCACGTCTTCGTCGAGCCCGACGTTGTTGTGCTCGAGCACGCGCTCGGCGCGGTAGCTCGA
Source organism: Burkholderiales bacterium (assembly GCA_026954015.1). Taxonomy (GTDB): domain Bacteria; phylum Pseudomonadota; class Gammaproteobacteria; order Burkholderiales; family Burkholderiaceae_C; genus Comamonas_C. The sequence goes on from JAIXLP010000051.1 coordinate 90,202, forward strand.
ACGCACGAACGGCCCGGCCACCACCTCGACGAAGCCCTTGGCCAGCGCCATCTCGCGGTACCGGGCGAACTGGTCCGGCGACACATAGCGCTGCACCGGCAGGTGGTTCTGCGTCGGGCGCATGTACTGGCCCATGGTCACGACGTCCACGTCGGCGGCGCGGATGTCGTCCAGCGCCTCGTCGATCTCCGCATCCGTTTCGCCCAGGCCCAGCATGAGGCTGGTCTTGGAGATCGTCTGCGGCGCATAGCTCTTGGCGAACTTGAGCACGTCGAGCGTCTGCTCGTAGCCCGCGCGCGGATCGCGCACCGGGTGTGTGAGCCGGCGCACCGTCTCCAGGTTCTGCGCGTAGGTCGCCAGGCCCGCGTCGATCACCTTGGCCACCAGCTCGTGCCGGCCCTGGAAGTCGGGCGTGAGCGCTTCCACCGCGGTATCGGGCATGCGCTTGTGGATTTCGCGGATGCACGCGGCGTAGTGGCCCGCGCCCAGGTCCTTGAGGTCGTCACGGTCCACCGAGGTCAGCACCACGTACTTGAGCTGCATCAGCGCCACGGCATCCGCCACGTTCACCGGCTCCAGCGGATCGAGCCAGCCATTGGGGTTGCCCGTGCTCACCGAGCAGAACTTGCAGGCGCGCGTGCACACCGAGCCCATCAGCATCAGCGTCGCCGTGCCACGCCCCCAGCACTCGGCGATATTCGGGCACTTGGACTCCGCGCAGACGGTGGAGAGCTTGTGCGACTCCACGATCTCCTTGATCTGCTGGTACTTGGCGCCGTTAGGCACGTGGACACGCAGCCACGACGGCTTGCGCTCGGCGTTCGGAATATTCGTGAGCTCGCTGGGCTTGACGCCATCCTTGATGGCGCGCGTGCCCTGGCGGCTGGTGAACTTCGTGCCCGGTGCCGGGCGTGGAGACTCTTGCATGCGTAAACCCT
>JAIXLP010000051.1:92573-109874 GCA_026954015.1 Burkholderiales bacterium
ACATGTACTTGCAGACCTGCTCGCGCATGAAGCCGGCGTTGCCCCAGGTGGCGAAACCGTAGAACAAGGTCCAGAACAGCGCCCACGGGCCGACGGACGCGGTGGCGAAATGCATCGCCAGCTCCCGTATCGGCGTGAAATACCCGACGAAGGTGAAGCCCGTCCACAGCCCGATCACGATCCACACGAGGTGCTTGCCCGCCTTGCGCAGGAGCTTGTCGCGAGACCACGGCGCTGCGTCGAGCCGCATGCGCTGGGCGCGGTTGCCCTCGAGCCGTTCCTCCACCCACAGGAAGATCTCGGTATAGACCGTCTGCGGGCAGGCGTAGCCACACCACTGGCGCCCGGCCACCGCGGTGAAGAGGAACAGCAGCAGCGCCGAAATGATGAGCAGCGCCGACAGGTAGAACACATCCTGCGGGTACAGCACCAGCGCGAAGATGTAGAAGCGCCGCGCCTCGATATCGAACAGCACCGCCTGGCGCGCGCCCCACTGCAGCCACGGCATGCCGTAGAAGAAGAGCTGCGTGGCGAAGACGAAAAACCACCGCCAGCGGGTGTAGATGCCCCTGGCGGTGCGCGGGTAGACCTTCTGGCGCCGGGGCGCGCCACCCCGCGGATTGGGTGCCGACAGGCCGGACGCGACCATGCCGCGCTACCGGCGCTGGCGCAACGCGCGCTGGACCATCACTGCTGCTGCGCCGGCGGCGCGCTCTGGCCACCGCCCAGGCCCCAGACGTAGGCGGTGAGCACGCGCAGCTGCTCGGGCGAGAACTTGTGCTTCCACGCCGGCATCTGCGCCGTCTTGCCCTTGTCGATCATCTCGACGATGTGCGCCTCGGTATCCGCGCCGTGCGTGAACACACCATCGGTCAGATCGGGCGCACCCAGCATGGGGTTGCCCTTGCCGGCTTCCCCGTGGCAGGCGGCACAGACCACGAATTTTTCCTTGCCCTGTGCGGCCAGCGCGCTATCGTGCTTGCCGCCCGAAAGGCCCAGCACGTACTGCGCCACGGCGCGCACCTCCTCGGCGCCGCCAACGGCCGCGGCCATGGGCGGCATCATGCCGGTGCGGCCCTCGGCTATGGTCTGCGCGATGCGCTCGGGCGTGCCACCCCAGTTCCAGTGCGCGTCCGCCAGGTTGGGAAAGCCCTTGCTGCCGCGCGCGTCGCTGCCATGGCATTGCGCGCAGTTGTTCATGAAAAGACGGTCGCCGATCGCCATGGCCCTGGGGTCCTTGGCCAGTTGCTCCACGCCCTGCGACGCGAACGCCGCGTAGATGGGCGCGATCTTTTCGTCGTAGGCGCGCACCTGGCTCTCGTACTGATTGCCCTGCGTCCAGTCCAGCATGCCCTTGAACGTACCCAGACCCGGATAGAGCGCCAGGTAGCCCAGCGCGAACACGCAACTGATCGCGAACATGCCCACCCACCAGCGCGGCAGCGGGTTGTTCCTTTCGGTCAGATCGCCGTCCCAGACGTGCCCCGTGGATTCGTCGGGCTTGACCGCGGCGTTCATGCGCAAGGTCCACCACAGCAGCGCCACGCACGCGAACACGCCCGCCAGCGTGATGCCGGCCACGTACAGAGACCAGAAACCGCTCGTGAAATCGCTCATGACGACTCTCCCGAGACGGCCGGCTCGTCGGCCAGCGGCAGCCGCGCAGCCTCGTCGAAGCGGTCGCGGTTGCTGCCCGACCACGCCCACAGCGCGATCACGACAAAAGCGACCAGGGCCAGCACCGTGTAGATGCTGCGCAAGAAGTGGATGTCCATGGTGTCCTTCCCTGCCTTCTCATTTGCGGTGAATGCCGAGTACCTGCAGGTAGGCGATGAGCGCCTGCAGCTCGGTCTTGCCTTCGACCTCGGCCGGTGCCTGGGCGATTTCCTCGTCGGTATAGGGCGCGCCCAGCGTGCGCAGGCCACGCATGTGTGCCTGCACCGTGGTGCTGTCGGCCCTGGTCTTTTCCAGCCAGGGGTAGGCCGGCATGTTCGATTCCGGCACCACGGCGCGCGGGTTGTGCAGGTGCACCGCGTGCCAGTCGTCGCTGTAGCGCCCGCCGACGCGCGCCAGATCCGGCCCGGTGCGCTTGCTGCCCCACAGGTGCGGGTGGTCGTAGACGTACTCCCCGGCGACGGACACGGGGCCGTAGCGCAGCGATTCGTGCAGCAGCGAGCGGATCATTTGCGAGTGGCAGTTGTTGCAGCCCTCGCGGACATAGATGTCGCGCCCCACCACCTGCAAGGCTGTGTAGGGCTTGAGGCCGTCGATCGGCTGCGTCGTGGACTTCTGGAAAAACAGCGGGACGATTTCCACGAGCCCGCCTATCGCCACCACGAGCAGCACGAGCACGATCATCAGGAAATTGTTGGTTTCCACGCGGGCGTGACCGCGGATTTCTTCTTGAGCCATGTCGTCAGATCTCTTTCATCAGGCGGGCGCCACCATCGGCGGGACGCGGACCACGGGGGCGCGTCCGGCATTCACGGTCTTGACGGTGTTCCAGAGCATCACCAGCATGCCGCCGAGGTACAGCACACCGCCGGCCAGGCGCACCACGTAGAACGGGAAGGTGGCCTTCACGCTTTCGACGAAGGCGTAGGTGAGCGTACCGTCGTCGTTGACCGCGCGCCACATCAGGCCCTGCATCACGCCGGCGATCCACATCGAGGCGATGTAGAGCACGATCCCTATCGTGGAAATCCAGAAGTGCAGCTCGATCGCGCGCGTGGAGTACATGCTCGTGCGACCGTACAGGCGCGGAATCAGCCAGTACAGCGACCCCATGGTGATGAAGCCCACCCAGCCCAGCGCGCCCGCGTGCACGTGCCCCACCGTCCAGTCGGTGTAGTGGCTCAGCGCATTCATGGTCTTGACCGAGAGCAGCGAGCCCTCGAACGTGGACATGCCGTAGAACGACAGCGACACGATCAAGAAACGGATGATCGGGTCGGTGCGCAGTTTGTGCCACGCGCCCGAGAGCGTCATGATGCCGTTGATCATGCCGCCCCAGCTCGGCGCCAGCAGGATGACGGAGAACACCATCCCCACGGACTGCACCCAGTCCGGCAGCGCGGTGTAGTGCAGGTGGTGCGGCCCCGCCCACATGTAGGTGAAAATCAGCGCCCAGAAGTGCACGATGGACAGGCGGTAGCTGTAGATCGGGCGCTCGGCCGCCTTGGGGATGAAGTAGTACATCATCCCGAGGAAGCCCGCCGTCAGCAGGAAGCCCACCGCGTTGTGCCCATACCACCACTGCACCATCGCGTCCTGCACGCCCGCATAGGCCGAATACGACTTGAACCAGCCCACCGGCAGTTCGACGTTGTTGCCTATGTGCAGCAGCGCGATGGCAATGATGAACGAACCGTAGAACCAGTTGGCCACGTAGATGTGGCTCATCGCGCGCCGGGCGATCGTGCCGAAGAACGCGACGGCATAGGCCACCCAGACCACGGTGATCAGGATGTCGATGGGCCACTCCAGTTCGGCGTATTCCTTGGAGGAATTCAGCCCCAGCGGCAGCGTGATCACCGCCGCCACCAGCGCCAGCGTCCAGCCCCAGAAGACGAACGCTCCCAGCCCGTCACCACCGAAAAGCCGCGCCTGCGAGGTGCGCTGCACCACGTACAGCGAGGTGCCGATCAGGCCGCTGCCCGCGAACGCGAAGATCACGCCGTTGGTGTGCAGCGGCCGCAGACGTCCGTAGCTGAGCCACGAGACGCCGTAGGTCAGGTCGGGCCAGGCCAGTTGCGCCGCGGCAATCACGCCGACCAGCATGCCGATCACGCCCCAGACGACGGTGGCGATGGCGAATTGCCGAACTACCTTGTCGTTGTAGGTCAGTCCCGGGTTGTTCACAGGGCTCATATCAGGGTTTCCTCTAATGCAGCGGCGGATTATCCATAGCCGCTGCATGGTCAATTTGACCTGGATCAATCATTCTCGAAAATGCGTGCGCCCTCGCGTTCGAGGTCTTCGAACTGCCCCCGAAAGATCGCCCAGGCCAGAGCGCCTATGACCAGCAGGGCAAGAACCACGGACAGCGGCACCAGCAGGTAAAGGATGTCCATCAGCGTCCCCTCGCCTGTGCAGGCACGTTCAGACGCATGGCGTTGGCCACCACCAGCAGCGAGCTGGCGGCCATGCCCAGTCCGGCTGCCCAGGCGGGCATGTAACCCAGCACCGCGAGCGGCAACGCCGCCAGGTTGTAGACGAGCGCCCAGGCGAGGTTCTGCTGGACGACGCGCAGCGTGCGCACGGCATGGTCCCGCGCCCAGACGATGGTCCCGAGCGCCGTGCCGAGCACGACGAAATCCGAGCGGGCCTGCGCGAGCGGCACCGCACGGCCGAACGCGAACGACACATGCGCCATCGCCAGCACGGGCCCGTCATTGAGGCCATCGCCCACCATGGCGGTGCGCCGGCCCCCGCCATGCAGCGCCTGCACATGGCGCAGCTTGTCGTCGGGAGTGCAACCGCCCACCGCCTGATCGATACCGGCCATGCGCGCGATCCGCTGCGCAGCAGCGGCGGCGTCGCCCGACAACAGGCCCACCTGCACCCCACGCGCGCGCAACGCGCGCACCGTCTGCGCCGCGTCGGGGCGCAGGTCTTCCTCGAAATGAAAGCTCGCGAGCCACCCCTGCTCGTCGGCCAGATGGCTGACCGGCCCATGCCCCCCATCGTTTTCCGCAGGCGGCTCGACACCGCAAAACGCAGCGCTGCCCAAGCGGTGCTCACCCGCCGCGCCAGCGCCCGATAACAGGCCACTCACCCCCTGCCCGGCCGTCTCGCGCACCTGCGTGGCGGCGCACCGCGACAGGGCAGCGGCCGCCGCAATGGCGCGCGACACCGGGTGCAGGCTGTGCGACGCAAGCGCGCCCGCAAGCGCAAGTGCCGCCTCGCGCGTGATACCGGGGCGCACCCGCACGTCGGTGAGCACGAAGGCGTCGCTCGTGAGGGTTCCGGTCTTGTCGAAGATCAGCGTGTCAACGCCCGCCAGCGTCTCGATCGCCTGCAGGCACCGTACCAGCAGGCCACGCCGCGCGAGCGCCGCCGCGCTGGCGAGCATCGCCGCAGGCGTGGCCAGCGAGAGCGCGCACGGGCACGTCACGACGAGCACCGCCACCGCCACCATCAGCGCGCGCCCGGGGTCCACCGGCCACCACCACGCTGCGGCCAGCGCCGCGACGAGCAGCACCGCAATCAGGAAGGGCCTGGCTACGCGGTCCGCCAGACGCGCGAGGTCGGGTTTGCTGCCCGCCGCCTGCTCCATCAACGCCACGATGTGGGCATAGCGCGTCTGCGCACCCACCGAGCGCACGCGGACCTCGACGGTTCCGCTCAGGTTGTGGCTGCCCGCGATCACCGCCTCGCCCACACCGCGTGCCAGCGGCCGCGATTCGCCCGTCAGCAACGCCTCATCCACCGCGGTGGCGCCCGCGACTATCTGGCCATCGGCCGGAAACGCCGCACCGGCCGGCACGCGGATTACATCACCCACGCCCACGCGCCGCACCGCGACGCGGCGCCACGTACCGTCGTCCTGGCGGCGCTCCACGCTCTCGGGCAGCCGGTGCATCAGCGCTTCCAGCGCGCCGGCCGAACGGTCGCGCAGGCGCAGTTCCAGCCAGCGCCCGGCCAGCAGGAAGAAGACGAACATCGTGAACGAGTCGAAATACACCTGATGACCCAGCGGGCCCTCGGGTTCGAACGTGCCCAGGCTGCTGACGACAAAAGTGAGCGCCATGCCGATCGCCACCGGCAGGTCCATGCCGATGCGCCCCTGCCGCAGGTCGCGCCACGCGGCGGTGAAGAACGGTGAGCACGAAAACAGCAGCACCGGCAGCGACAGTACCCACTGCGCCCAGCGCAGGAGATGCTCCAGGTCCGAACTGATGGCGCCGGGTCCCGCGACGTACGCGGGCACGGCGTACATCATCACCTGCATCATGCAGATGCCCGCCACGCCCAGACGCCACAGCATGCGCCGGCTGTCCGCCTGCCTGCGCGCGCCCGCAGCGCTGTCGTGCACGGGCAGCGCCCGATAGCCGCTACCCGCCAGCGCTCGCAGCCAGCGCGAGGGCAGCGTCTGGCGCTCGTCCCAGACCACACGCCCGCGCTGCGCCGCCGCGCTCACCTCCACGCGCAAGACCCCCGGAACGCGGCCGATCAACTGCTCCAGCGTCACCGCGCAGGCCGCGCAGTGCATGCCCTCGAAGGCGACGTTCGACTCCCACACCGTGGCGTCGGCGCCCGCCGCCCCGTCCACCGCGCGGCTGAACGCCTGCCACTCGTCCCGGTCGTCGAGCAAGGCGGTATCGGCGGACGCGGCCGCCGATGGCGGCTGGTCAGCGTGTCCCGGCAGCGGCCAGGGTCGCGGGTCTAACGCTCGGGTTCCCTGCATTGCGCGGTCACGTGCGGGCGTGTACGGCCCTGCAAAAAAATAACCCTGCGAGTCTAGCGGTGAATCACCCGTGGGCCCGCGCATCCCGCCGGGTTCTTGAGGCAGGTCAAACCCCGCGCTGCAGCGGCTTGGGCGATGAAGTGCTTTCATAAAATCGGCACATGCAACTCTCGCTCGCGCTCACCGGCCTGCTCATGGGTCTGGCGGGCAGCCCACACTGTGTGGCGATGTGCGGCGCCGCATGCGCCGGCATCGGGCAGGCCGCCGCGCCGCGCAGCACGCGCGCGATTGCGCTGTTCCAGGTCGGGCGGCTCCTGGGCTACACGCTGCTGGGCGCGCTGGCGGGGGCTTCCATGCAGGGCCTGGGGTGGCTCACCGTGCACTCGGCGGCGCTCAGGCCGCTCTGGAGCATGGTGCACGTGGCCGCAGCCGTGCTCGGCCTTGCGCTGCTCGTGCTCGGTCGCCAGCCCGTTTGGCTGGAGTGGGGTGCGCGGCGCGTGTGGCTGCGCGTGCGCACGGCCACGCAGTCCCTGGGGCTCGTCGCGCCCCTGGGCATAGGCACGGCATGGGCGCTGCTACCCTGCGGCCTGCTGTATTCGGCGGTCATGGTGGCTGCGCTCGCCGACGGCGCACCGGGCGGCGCGGGCGTGATGGCGCTGTTCGCGCTGGGCTCCGGCGCGGCGCTCTGGGCCGGGCCTTGGCTCGTGCTCAGGCTGGGGCGGCACGGGCGTGGCTCGACCGGCATGCGCCTCGCGGGCCTGGCGCTGCTGCTCACGGCCACCTGGGCGCTCTGGATGGGGCTGGCGCACGACCAGGCGCCGTGGTGCGCCACGCCATAGGCACATGCGTACCCCGTCACAATCGGGCCCATGAAAATCGCCACCTGGAATGTGAACTCGCTCGCCGTGCGCCTGCCGCAGGTGCTCGCATGGCTGCAGGCCCACCCGGTCGATGTGCTCGCGCTGCAGGAGCTCAAGCTCACCGACGACAAATTCCCGCACGATGCGTTCGAGCTGGCGGGCTACCACAGCGTGTGCTTCGGCCAGAAGACGTACAACGGCGTGGCGCTCATCACGCGCACCGCGGCGCGCGACGTGGTACGCAACATTCCCGGGTTCGACGACGCGCAGGCGCGCGTGATCGCCGCCACGCTGGACACCCCGAGCGGCCCGCTGCGGCTGGTGAACGGCTATTTCGTCAACGGCCAGGCGCCGGGCACCGACAAGTTCGACTACAAGATGCGCTGGCTCGATGCGCTGCAAGGCTGGCTGCAGCGCGAACTTGGCGCCCACCCGCGCCTGGCGCTCATGGGCGACTTCAACATCGTGCCCGAGGACCGCGACTCCTACGACCCCGTGGGCCTGCAGGGCACCATCCTGCACACCAACGAGGAACGCGCGCATTTCCGGGCGCTGCTGGCGCTGGGGCTCGCCGACAGCTTCCGGCTCTTCGAGCAGCCCGAGCAGAGCTTTTCGTGGTGGGACTACCGCATGCTGGGCTTCCAGAAGAACCGCGGCCTGCGCATCGACCACATCCTGCTGAGCGAGCCGCTCACGGCCGTGGCGCGCGCCTGCACCGTGGACCGCGCACCACGCAAGAACAGGCAACCAAGCGACCACGCCCCCGTGGTGGCGACGCTCGATGCCTGAGCGCGCATCCGCCACGCCGATGGCGCCCGACCTGTCGCAGCTCGCAGGCCGCCAGCACGCGCCGGTGCACGTGCTGATGGTCTGCATGGGCAACATCTGCCGCAGCCCGACGGCACACGGCGTGCTACAGAAAATGGTGCTGGACGCGCATGTACAGAGCCGCCTGGAAGTCGATTCGGCCGGTACCCACGACTACCACGTCGGCGCGCCGCCCGACCGCCGCGCGCAGGAACACGCGCGCCGCCGCGGCTACGATCTTGCAGCGCTGCGCGCGCGCCAGCTCACGCGCACCGATTTCAAGGTATTCGATCTCGTGCTGGTGATGGACGCGGAAAACGAGCGCTACGCCCGCACCCTGTGCCCGCCCGAGCTGCGCTCACGCATCCACCGGTTCACCGCGTTCTGCACCGCGCACGATGCGCGCGAAGTGCCCGACCCCTATCCAGGTGGCGAAGACGGCTTCGAGCAGGTGCTCGACCTCGTGGAAGACGGCTGCCGCGGGCTGCTTGCCCGCCTGCGGCTTACTTGAGGCGGTCGAGCTCGCGGCGGATGCCGTCCACGTCCGCCTGCGCGCGATCCACCTTGGTCTTGAGCTCGGCCGTGCGCTCCTGGTAGACCTGAACGTTGCGCAGTTCCAGCGCCGAGCGCTGGGGCGCACCGTCGTTGTACTCCTTGCGCAGATCGGCCAGCCGCGCTTGCGCCTTGCGCAGCTCCTCGGTCAGGATGGCCCGCGCGTCCGCATCGCGCGCCTTCTGGTCGCTTGAGCTGACCTTGGGACCGTTGGCAACGGACGGCGCCGGTGCCGCGGCTGCAGGGGCCGGCTTGTTCGCCTGCAGCACCGTGACGTTGCCACCCTCCACGAGCTTGCAGCCGCGCTCCTTGGCCTGCTGCACGTTGTTGGTGTATTCGTTGCCGCAGCGGTAGATGCGATCCTGGGCGCTGGCCGGTTGCAGCACCAGCGTGCCCACGAGGAAGGTCAGGGCGAACAGGGTGGATTTCATGCGGTACCTGGTACGACTCGGTTGCAGACGCGGATGGGCAAGTATCGCCCTGACGGACACGGCCATGCAAAGAGGCCGTTACAACGCGTAATACATGTCGAATTCCACCGGGTGCGGCGTGATGCGCATGCGCTGCACCTCGCCGTACTTGAGTTCGATGTAGGCATCGAGCATGCCGTCGGAAAACACCCCCCCGCGCGTGAGAAAGCCACGGTCGGCGTCGAGCGCGGCCAGTGCCTCTTCCAGGCTCGCGCACACCGTGGGCACCTGACGGTCTTCCTCGGGCGGCAGGTGGTAGAGGTCCTTGGTCGCGGCCTCGCCCGGGTGGAGCTTGTGCTCCACGCCGTCGAGCCCCGCCATCAACAACGCCGCGAACCCGAGATAGGGGTTCATCAGCGGATCGGGAAAACGCGCCTCGACCCGCCGCCCCTTGGGGTTGGCCACGTAGGGTATGCGAATCGACGCCGAGCGGTTGCGCGCGCTGTAGGCGAGCTTGACCGGCGCCTCGAACCCCGGCACCAGCCGCTTGTAGCTGTTCGTGCCGGGGTTGGTGATCGCGTTGAGCGCGCGCGCATGCCTGATGAGCCCGCCGATGTAGTACAGCGCAAAATCCGACAACCCCGCGTAGCCGTCGCCCGCGAACAGGTTCTTCCCGCCCTTCCAGATCGACTGGTGCACGTGCATGCCCGAGCCGTTGTCACCCGCATAGGGCTTGGGCATGAAGGTGACCGTCTTGCCATAGGTATTGGCGACGTTCCAGATCACGTACTTCATGAGCTGGGTCCAGTCGGCGCGCTGCACCAGCGTGGAGAACTTCGTGCCGATCTCGTTCTGCCCCGCGCCGCCCACCTCGTGGTGGAACACCTCGACGGGGATGCCGAGCGATTCGAGTATCTGCGCCATCTCGGCACGCATGTCCTGCGCGCTGTCCACGGGCGGCACCGGCATGTAGCCACCCTTGGTCGCGGGGCGGTGGCCGCGGTTGCCGCCCTCAAACTTGGTGCCGCTGTTCCACGGCGCCTCGTATTCGTCGATTTCGAAGAACACGCGGCCGGGGTCGCTGCCCCAGCGCACATTGTCGAAGAGGAAGAACTCAGGCTCGGGGCCAAAGTAGGCGGTATCCCCCAGCCCGGAGGCCTTCAGATACGCCTCGGCGCGCTTTGCGATCGAGCGCGGGTCACGGTCGTAGGCCTTGCCGTCGCCCGGCTCGACCACGTCGCACTGCAGGATCAGCGTGGTTTCCTCGAAGAACGGGTCGATGTTGGCCGTGGCCGGGTCGGGCATGAGCTGCATGTCCGACGCCTCGATGCCCTTCCAGCCCGGCATGGACGAGCCATCGAACGCATGGCCGTTGGTGAACTTGTCCTCATCGAAATGCGAGACGGGGACCGTGACATGGTGCTCCTTGCCGCGCGTATCGGTAAAGCGCAGATCGATGAAGCGCACCTCGCTGTCGTGCACCATCTGCATCACATCTGCGGCGGTCTTGGCCATCAGGCAACTCCGTGTTCGTGTGCCGCGCGCCCCGAATGGCGCGGGCGTAAGGGGGCGATTCTACGGTGCCCTACCCCCGCGCCGGGTAGCGACGTCCGGGATGGAATCACTGGCGACGCTCGATTTCCGGCCCGAGCGCAAGCCGCATCTCGTGCAGCGTGGCGAGCAGTTGCTGCCACGCGGCGGGCACGCGATCGGCGGCGCCCTTGACGCCGAGCTCGATGTGCGCACCGTGCACCGGATGGTCCACGCTGGGCAGGCTGAATACCTTGACGCCCGCGTGCCCGGCCTCGATGCGCTGCATCAGCGGTGTGAGCGCCGACTCCGCCGCGCCGAAGACCACCACCGAGTGCTCGAGCTGCGGCGCGCGGTGGAACCACTGCGCGCACTGGTGCTCGAGCACCCACTCGATCATGGGCCATGCCATCACCGGGAAACCGGGCACGAAGTGCACCTGCCCGCCACCGGGGCCGGTGCACGAAAAGCCCGCGATCTTGTTGTACGAATTGGGTATCAGGCGCGCGCCCGCGGGCAGCACGCCCATCTGCAGGCGCTGCACGTTGTCGGGCCGCGCGGCGTCGAACGCCTCGTCCTTCTCGCGCGCCACGTCGCGCATGCGCTCGGTGATCAGCGCCTGCGCCTCGGGGTGCGCCAGCAGCGGCACGCCAAGCGCCGCCGCCGCGCACTGGCGCGTGTGGTCGTCGGGTGTCGCGCCGATGCCGCCGCAACTGAACACCACGTCGCGCGTGGCGAACGCACGCTGCAATGCCGCCGTGATGCGCGGGCGATCGTCCCCCACGATTTCCGCCCACGCCAGCGCCAGACCGCGCTCTGCAAGCAGGCGAACGACAGTGGGCAGGTGCTTGTCCACGCGCTTGCCCGAGAGGATTTCATCGCCGACGATGATCAGGCCGAACGCCGGTATCACGGTGCGTCGCTCCCGGGCAGCGCGGGGGTGGCCACGACGTCGATCACCGGGCCGGGCGCGGGCACGGCCGCCGCCTGCTGCGCGCGCAGCTGCTCCAGGCTCGCAAGGCAATAGTGCGCAAACCACAGCGACGAGAACGCGAACACCAGCGTGTAGATCCAGATGGCCGCCGGCACGAGCACGAAAAACGCCGCCACGAACACCACGCCCGACACCCACACGATGCCCGGCGCCGCACCCAGGAAGCCACAGAAAATGCCGATGAGCAGCAGGCCGCCCCGGTGGCGCACGAACAGCGCCTTGCGCTCGGCCCGGCTCGCGTGCTCGGCCAGTGCATCAAACGCCATCACGCGGTAGGTGAGCCAGCCCCAGATGAGCGGCGGCAGGATGAGCACGAGCGGCGGAATCAGCCACAGCGGCATCGACAGCACGAGCGCGACGAGCGCCAGCACCGTCGAAGACAGCGACCACCAGAGGCTGGCGATCCAGCCCGCGCCATGCTCGCGGCGCAGTTCGGGGAAGCGCCGCTTGGCCACGAGATCGACGATGGCCGGCACCATCAGCACCGAGACCGCAAGCACGCACACGAACACGACCACCGGCAACGTTGCAAGCACCACCAACAGCGGCGCGAGCACCGACGGCAGGTCGCGCACGCCCAGGTGCGCGAGCCAGCCCCAGACGGTGCCCAGCCACGCGGTGCCATTGAGCAGCGTCTGCGCCCACGCCACCGCGGGCGCCCACAGCCAATAGCCGCCTGCCGCCGTCACCAGGCCGATCAGCACCAGCGGCAGCAGCGACAGCGCAATCACGCGCGGCATCAGGCAATAGCCCACCGCGCGCCAGAACGAATCGACCAAGGGTCCCATGGTGGTCGCGAGCATAGCGCCTGCGGGCGCTCACCCGCGCAGCGCGGCCCGCAATTGCTCACCCACCTGGGGGCGGTTGGCAAACGGGTCGGGCGGATTGCGCGCAGCAACGATGGCCTCCATGCGGCTCTTGACGTTGCCCAGCGCCTGCGGATGGCTGTAGATGTAAAAGCGGTCGCTCGCCACGGCGTCGAACACCATCGCCGCCACCTCGGCCGCGGACACCTTGCCGCTGGCCACGGCTTTGTCCAACATGGCTTGACCGATGCGCTGGCTTGCGGTAACGGGGGCATCGCGCAGATCGTCGGGCCGGTTGCGTTCGCTGTGCGTGATGCCCGTGGGCACGAAATAGGGGCACAGCACGCTCGCGCCGACCTGGTCGGTGACGAGCCGCAGATCCTGGTACAGCGTCTCCGTCAGCGCCACCACCGCATGCTTGCTCACGTTGTAGACGCCCATGTTGGGCGGCGTGAGCAGCCCCGCCATGCTCGCGGTGTTGACGATATGACCGCGCCACGCGGCATCGGCACGCGCGGCCGCAAGCATCATGGGCGTGAACAAGCGCACGCCGTGCACCACGCCCCAGAGGTTGACGCCCAGCACCCACTGCCAGTCGGCGAGCGTGTTCTCCCACACGAGCCCGCCCGAGCCCACGCCCGCGTTGTTGAACACCAGATGCGGCACGCCGAAACGCTGGCGCACCACGTCGGCCAGCGCCTGCATCTGCCCCGCGTCGGCCACGTCCACCGGGCGCGCGAGCACCTCGGCGCCCAGCGCCCGCAACTCAGCCGCCGCACGCTCCAGGGCATCCGCCTGCACGTCCACGAGCACGAGGCGCATGCCCCGGCGCGCGGCAACGCGCGCGCACTCCAGGCCGAAGCCCGAGCCCGCGCCAGTCAACACGGCGGTCTTGCCCGCGAAATCTTCGATCATGACGGTGGTCCCCAGTGCGTCAAACGAGCTGCACGAGCTGCTTGCCGAAGTTGCGTCCGCGCAGCAGCCCAAGAAAAGCCTCGGGTGCGCTCGCCAGGCCCTGCGTGATGCTCTCGCGCGGACGCAGCGTGCCCGCGGTCACGAGTGCCGCCAGCTCCTTGAGCGCCTGCGGCCACAACTGCATGTGCTCGCTCACGATGAAGCCTTCCACGCGCATGCGGTTGATGAGCATGAGCGCGGGGTTCACCAGCGGCAGCGGCTGGCCGTCGTAGCCCGCGATCATGCCGCACAGCGCCACGCGCGCAAATGGGTTGGCGCGCAGCAGCACGGCATCGAGCACATACCCGCCGACGTTTTCGAAATGGCCGTCGATGCCGTCGGGGCACGCCGCCTTGAGCGCCTGCGACAGGGCCTTGAGGTCGCCATGCGCGCGGTGGTCGATGCAGGCGTCGAACCTCAGCTCCTCGGTGGCGTAACGGCATTTCTCCGGCCCGCCCGCGATGCCGACGACGCGGCAGCCGCGCGCCTTGGCGAGCGCCACGAACGCGCTGCCGACCGCGCCGGTGGCCGCACTCACCGTGAGCGTCTGGCCCGGCTGGGGCTCGATGATCTGCGTGAGGCCGTACCAGGCGGTGACGCCCGGCATGCCCACCGCGCCGAGGTAGTACGACAGCGGCACGACGCTGGCATCCACCACGCGCAGCGCGCCGGGCGCATCGCCATCGACGACGCTGTACTCCTGCCAGCCGCCCATGCCCACGACCTTGTCGCCCACCTTGAAGCGCGCATGGCGGCTTTCGACCACCTCTCCCACGGTGCCGCCCAGCATCACCTCGCCCAGCGGCTGGCACGCGGCGTAGCTCTTGCTGTCGTTCATGCGGCCACGCATGTAGGGGTCCAGGCTCAGGTAGTGGTGGCGCACCAGCACTTGGCCCTCGGCGAGCGGCGGGGTATCGACGGTGACGAGCCGAAAGTTCTCCGCCGTGGCGGCGTCCCGGGGGCGGTTGTCGAGCAGGATCTGCTGGTTGCGTGGCATGGGAATGTCCCTAAAAACTATTGAAAAAAGAGCTGCTCGCGGTTGCCCCACAAGGGGTTCAGCCTGATTTGTCTTGATTTTCTGGCTCGGTGCCCAAGCGCCGGTCGCCCAGGCGCGCCAGGTACTTGAACGTGCCCGTAGCATGGCAGCATGCGAGCCCCTGCGCGTCGCACACCGTGGCCTCGACGAACGCCAGGCTGCGCGTGCGGTGCAGCAACTGCCCGCGCGCCACGAGTCGCCCGGCGGCGGGGCGCAGGAAGCTGGTCTTCATCTCCACCGTCACCATGCCCATGCCCTGGCGCAACGACTCGCTGCGCGCGGCCATGGCCATCGTCACGTCCAGCAGCGTCATGAGCGCCCCGCCGTGCGTGATGCGCCACGAATTGAGGTGTTCGGGCCGCGCCTCGTAGTGCAGTTCGGAGCGCCCGCCGCCGAAATGCGCGAGCGTGATGCCCAGCGCCTGCACGAAGGGGATGTCGATATCGAAGCCCGGCTCGGCCATCGGCGTCATCCTGCGACGATCGCGCTCACGCCGCCATCGACCGCGATCCACTGCCCGGTGATGTGCTTGCCCGCGTCGCTTGCGTACAGCAGCACGGTGCCCTTGAGGTCTTCGTCATCGCCCAGCCGCCCCAAAGGCGCATGCGCCTTCATCGCGTCCTCGCCCAACTGCTCAATCAGCACCGCCGCCATCTTGGTCTTGAAGAAACCGGGGCAGATCGCGTTCACGCGGATGCCGTAGCGCCCCCACTCGCCCGCCAGCGCGCGCGTGAAATTGAGCACCGCGCCCTTGGAGGTGTTGTAGGCGATGGTTTTCATTCCGATCGGGTTGCCGCCGAGCGCGGCGATCGACGCGATGTTGATGATGGCGCCGCGCAGGCGCGGAATCATGCTCGCACGAGCCACCGCCTGCGAGAGCAGGAAATAGCCGCGCACGTTCAGGTTCATCACCTTGTCCCAGGCACCGAGCGGATGCTCCTCGGCGGGTGCGCCCCAGCTCGCCCCGGCGTTGTTCACAAGGATGTCCACGTCGCCCAGGCGCTGCAGCGTCTCGCTCGCAAGACGTTCGATGTCATCCGGCTGCGCGCAATCGGCCGCCACCCAGCGCGCATCGATGCCCGCGTCCTGCAGCTCGGCGGTGGCCTGCTCCAGCTCGTCGGCCTTGCGGCTGCTGAGCATGATGCGCGCCCCCGCCTCGCCCAGCGCGTGCGCCATCTGCAGGCCCAGCCCGCGCGAGCCACCGGTCACGAGCGCGGTCCTGCCCGAGAGATCAAAGAGCTGTTGTACGGTGCGTGCCATCCGTCATGCCTCCTGTGGTTACAGCCGCTGATTGTGGCGCGCGCGGCGACGCGGCGCGTGTCGCCTGCGCGAATGCGCCCGGTCGGCGCTATGCTCGCGCGGTTGCGGTTTTCTCATGTCCACGCCCACTTTTTCCAGCAGCGCGCCGATCGGGGTCTTCGACAGCGGTATCGGCGGCCTGAGCGTGTTGCGCGCCCTGCGCCGGGAATTGCCGCATGAGCGCTTCATCTACCTCGCCGACAGCGGCCACGCGCCCTATGGCGAAAAAGGCGACGCCTTCGTCATCGTGCGCAGCCTCGCCATTGCCCGACACCTGCGCGAGCATCACGCGATCAAGGCGCTCGTCATCGCATGCAACACCGCGACAGCGGCCGCGATCGAACCCCTGCGCGCTGCGCTGCCCGAGCTGCCCATGGTCGGCGTCGAGCCCGCGCTCAAGCCTGCGGCGCTCACCAGCCAGACCCACCACGTGGGCGTGCTCGCGACACGCGGCACCACGCTGAGCAGCCGGTTCACCCAGCTCATGGCGCGGCAGCCAGCGCACACGCGCTTTTCGGTACAAGCGTGTGACGGCCTCGCGCACGCGATCGAACAGAGCACCGAGGAACCCCTGCCCGCCGCGCAATCAACTGCAAAAATAGAAGCACTCTGCGCCCGCTACATCAACGCCATGGGCCTGTTTGGCACGGAAAACGGGGCCATCGACACGCTGGTGCTCGGCTGCACCCACTATGTGTTCGCGCAGGCGCAGTTGCAGGCGCTGATCGGCCCGCGGGTACGCATCATTGAAACAGGGGCGGCCGTCGCGCGCCAGACGCGGCGCATCCTCGAAGTACAGGCGCTGCACACCGACGCAAACACGCTGGCAGCACCCCTGACGCTCTACACCACCGGAGCGCTCGGCGCGCTCGAGGCCGCGGCCGAGCGCTGGCTCGACCTGCCGGCCCGCGACTGCGCGGCCATCGCGCTACCCGGAGCGGCTGCCAGCCTTCAGTGCAAATGACGCGGGCGGCGGTTGCCGCCGCTACGGCCACCGCCAGCGCCACGCGGGCGCTTGCTCAGGTCGAGCGAGCTCACGAGCGCATCAAACCGCTCGGAAAATAGCTTGTCCACCTCGGCGACGACACCACTCAGCTCGGATGCGTCGAAGTGGCGCTCCATCACGTTGATCACATCCTGCACCAGCAGATCACGCTGCACCTGCATGATCGCCGCAGGCGTGGGGCCGACGAACAGCATCACGAAGTCGTCGCGCGATTCGGCGTCGTCATCCGCCTCGTCCTCGTCGAACTCGGTGTCGTAGAACGTCACCTCGATCGCGGCACCCTGCTCCGCAATCTCGTTGAGGCTCATGCACACCTCGTCGAGCACCTGGCGGAAATCTTCGTCGCCCTGCACCGTCCAGCACATCTGCAGCATGTGCTCGCGCGCCTCGAACTGGATGCCGGGCTCTTCCTCGTAGACGCTGGTGGCACCGTCGGCGAGCGAACGGGCTCCGGCGTAGCGCCACATCGGGCGCAGCGCGTCCTGCAACTGCGCGAAATCGACGTCGGCACGCAGTTGCACCTCACCGTGGACGTGGATTTCGAAAGGAGCGTTGTATTCAGACATAAGACCTTCTTTGGTGCCCCGGGCCGGGGTCGAACCGGCACGCCCCTTTGCAGGAAGGCGGCGGATTTTAAG
>JAIXLP010000097.1 GCA_026954015.1 Burkholderiales bacterium
GCCAGAGCGCGGGCGGCAGGCGCGGCGCGGCCAGGCGCCGCAGGCGCGCGCTGTCGGGGCCGAGTTCATCGGGCTGGCGTTCGTGGAACGCGCGCAGCGCTTGCAGTGCCATCTGGCCGTATTCTTCGGTTTGTGTAGCGCCCAGCGCTTGTCCAGACTGCGCCAGAGCCGTATCAGGCACATAGTTTTCTGGCAGGTTGGCCAGCCCCTGCGCGGCGGCGTAGCGCGCCAGATCGACGCCGTGCGGTGCCACCGCGAGCAGCGCGGCCAGGCGCGCGGCGCTGTCCGGTTGCTGCAGCGCGGCCAGCTCGGCCAGGCGCTGCGGCGTGCGCCGGTAGCGCGTGGGCGCGAACGGGTCGAGCACACGCCCGCCCGCGAGCGTGCGGCTGGCCGAGCTGTCGCGCAGCAGCACGCGCTCGCCGTGCCAGGCGCCCACCGCGCCCGCAAGCACGAGCTGCACCAGCGCCGTGGCGCCAGGCGCGAGCAGGTCGGTGTCGAGCAGTGCGACCGTGGCGTTCACGTGCGCCGCGCCGATGTGCGCCTGCACGTGCGCGCCCGAGCGCAGCGGCTGCGCCTCGCCGGGCCAGAGCGTGAGCGTGGCGTCAAGCCGCTGGGTGGCCAGGCGCACCGACGGTGTGGTGAGCCACTGCCCGCGCGCAACCGCATCGCGCGCCAGGCCCGCGAGCGCCACCGCGCAGCGCTGGCCGACGTGCGCCTGCTCGACGGCCTGGTTCTGCGCGTGCAGGCTGCGCACCCGCACGACAGCGTCCGCGCCGGGTGCGGCGGGCGAGAGCGCCAGCTCGTCGCCCACGCGCACGCGGCCCGCGTGGATGGTGCCGGTCACCACGGTGCCGGTACCCTGCAGCGTGAACGCGCGGTCGATGGCGAGGCGGAACGCGTGGGGCGTGTCGTCGTGCGTGGTGGCGTGCGCCTGCGCGCTGGCGGCGGCGAACAGCAGCGCGCGCAGCTCGGCGATGCCCGCGCCGGTCTGCGCCGAGACGGCGACGATGGGCGCTCCCGCCAGGCTGGTGCCCGTGAGCAGCGTGGTGATTTCCTCGCGCAGCGCCGCCACCCCGCCGGCGGGTGCGCGGTCCGTCTTGGTGATGACGACCGCGCCGCGCGCGATGCCCAGCAGCGAGAGCACGGCCAGGTGCTCGCGCGTCTGCGGCATGGGGCCGTCGTCGGCGGCCACGAGCAGCAGCGCGTAGTCGATGCCGCTCGCGCCCGCGACCATGGTGTGCACCAGGCGCTCGTGGCCGGGCACGTCGATGAAGCCGATGCGCTCGCCACCGGGCGCGTCGAGGAAGGCATAGCCCAGCTCGATGCTGATGCCGCGCTGCTTCTCCTCGGGCAGGCGGTCGGTATCGACACCGGTGAGCGCGCGCACGAGCGTGCTCTTGCCGTGGTCGATATGGCCTGCGGTGCCGACGATCATGGACTATTCGTTTGATAGCTGCCCGCGCTTGCCTGGCAATCGCAAGAGGCTGATTTGGCTTAAAAAATCCGCGGGCTGCTCCAGGCAGCGCAGGTCGAGCAGCAGCCGGTCTTCGTGGATGCGGCCGATCACCGGCACGGGCAGTGCGCGCAGCGCCTCGCACAGCGCGTCGAGCGCGCGGCCCGCGGCCTTTTTTTCAATCGGCGCTATCGCCAGGCCGCTGGACGGCAGGCGCTCGACCGGCAGCGACCCCGAGCCGATCTGCCCCTGCAGTGCCACGACCTCCACACGGTAGCCGGGCGCGAGCGCGTCGCGCAGCGCGGGCAGTACGACCTGCGCAGTGGCTTCGATCTCGGCCAGCGGGCGGGTGAGCAGGCGCAGCGTGGGCAGGTCGCGCACGAGGCGCTCGGGGCGCAGGTACAGGCGCAGCGTGGCTTCGAGCGCCGCCAGCGGCAGCTTGCTCATGCGCAGCGCGCGCTTCATCGGGTGGCGCTTGATGCGCTCGATCAGCGCCTTGCGGCCCACGATGAGCCCCGCCTGCGGGCCGCCGAGCAGCTTGTCGCCGCTGAAGGTGACGAGGTCGCACCCGTCGGCGAGCATCTGGCGCGGCGTGGGTTCGGCGGGCAGACCGAGAGCCGCCATGTCGATGAGCGCGCCGCTGCCCAGGTCGGTTGCCAGCGGCAGGCCGTGCGCGCGGGCGATGGGCGCAAGCTGCGCCTCGGCCACGGTGCTGGTAAAGCCTTGCACGCGGTAGTTGCTCGTGTGCACCTTCATCAGGAGCGCGGTGTGCTCGCCGATCGCGCCTTCGTAGTCGCGCGGGTGCGTGCGGTTGGTGGTGCCCACCTCGACGAGGCGCGCGCCCGCGCTCTGCATCACGTCGGGCATGCGGAATGCGCCGCCGATCTCCACGAGCTCGCCACGTGAGACGATGACCTCGCGCCCGCCCGCCAGCGCGGCGAGCAGCAACAGGACGGCTGCGGCGTTGTTGTTCACCACCGTGGCCGCCTCGGCGCCGGTGAGCTCGCACAGCAACCCATCGACGAGGCTGTCGCGGTCGCCCCGACGGCCGGTCGCGAGGTCGAATTCGAGGTTGTTGGGCGCGGCCATCATGGCCTGCAGGTGGGCGATGGCGGTTTCGGGCAGCAGCGCGCGCCCCAGGTTGGTGTGCAGCACCGTGCCGGTGAGGTTGAGCACCGTGCGCATGCGCGGCGCCAGGCGCTGGTGTACGCGCAGCGCCACGGCCTCGGCCAGCGCCTGCGGCGCGACGCGGGCAGCGGGCAGCGCGCCTGCCAGCGTTTGCGCGCGCAGGTCGGCGAGCAGCGCGCGCGCTTTGCTGGCGACCAGGGTGTGGCCGTGCTCGGCCGCGAGGGCCGCAACGGAGGGCTCGCGCAGCAGCCGGTCGAGCGCGGGCAGGTGTTGTGGGGTGGCGGTGGTGGGCGCTGGCGGGGCCGACGAACCGTGAACCACGGATTCTTCAGGCGCTG